>CAZSFD010000171.1:0-1592 GCA_964606085.1 uncultured Anaerolineaceae bacterium | reverse complement strand
CCCCGAAAAACTTTCTGCCGAAGTGGTCTTACCCAATGGCCAAGTTTACCTTGCCACCGCCTCCCCGGTGGTGGCTGATACTCGCTCGGTGGGCCGCGTCTGTATCTTGCGCGACGTGACCTATTTCAAAGAACTCGACACGATGAAAACCGAGTTTGTTAATACAGTCAGCCATGACCTGCGTTCCCCACTGACCTTGATGCGCGGGTATGCCACCATGCTTGAAATGGTTGGAGAGTTGAACGAACAACAACAAGGCTATATCAAGAAGATGATCACCGGCGTTGAGAACATGTCGCGCCTAGTGAATAACCTGCTCGACCTGGGGCGCATCGACGTGGGCGTGGGTTTGCAACTGGAAATGACCCCCCTGATTGATATCGCAGAACGGGTTACGGGTCTGCTCGAACCCCAGGCGGGGCAGAAAAATATCCAACTTAATGTGGAATTGCCCCAACACACCTCGCCGCTTGTCCAGGCTGACCCGGCCCTGCTCCAACAGGCCATGTACAACTTGGTAGAAAATGCCATCAAATACACTCCGCAGGACGGGCGGGTCAATGTCCGTTTGAAAGTGGTTGGAGATAGTATGTTGTTCGAGGTACAAGATACCGGCATCGGTATTGCGCCCATTGATCAGCCTCGCCTGTTCGAAAAATTCTATCGCGGCGGCCAGCGCGAAGCGCGTGAGCAGAAGGGCTCGGGCCTTGGGCTGGCCATTGTCAAATCTATTGCCGAGCGGCATGGCGGCAAGGTCTGGCTCGAAAGCCAATTGGGGCGCGGCAGCACTTTCTTCCTGCAGGTGCCGCTCCGCCAGGAAAAACAGGCATAGATTCTCCAAAAGGTCCTGGCGCAGCCAGGGCCTTTTGGTTTACGTCCGAGCCCTGAAAAAAGACTCATATACATCTCTAATGCCGTTCTGTCATGCCGCCAAGCCGCGCTTTGCTATAATCGCACCGATTGAATTGTCGAAAGGATCCTAGCTTATGATGCGATTTGACCGAGAGAGCCCAAGAAGCCGCCCAACGCGCTGCGGAAATCATCCAGCGCTATGGTCACAACCAGATCGATACCGAACACATCCTGTTAGCGCTGATCGAACAGCCTGGCGGGGTGATACCCCAAATCCTCGAAAGCCTGAATGTCAATGCCCAGGCCTTGGCCGACCGCCTAGACGCCACCTTGCGCGCCAGCCCCAAGGCAAATATCTTTGGCGGTGGAGCCGGGCAGATTTTTATCACCCCGCGCGTGAAACGAATCATCGACCTCGCCAACGAAGAGGCCAATCGGCTTAAAGACGAATACATTTCCACCGAACACATCTTCCTGGCAATTTTGACCGAGCGCAACACGCCAGCGGCGCGCATCCTCGAAACTTCGGGAATCACCCGTGAACGTACTTATGACGCCATCCAGCAACTGCGCGGCGGGCAGCGCGTGACCGACCCGCAGGCTGAAACACGCTATCGTACCCTGGAAAAATATTCTCGCGACCTGACCCAAATGGCCCGTGAGGGCAAGCTCGACCCGGTGATTGGCCGTGATAACGAGATTCTGCGCCTCATCCAGATCCTTTCCCGGCGCACCAAGAA
>CAZSFD010000170.1:0-1616 GCA_964606085.1 uncultured Anaerolineaceae bacterium | reverse complement strand
AGCGGGATGAAGATCGGCATGAAGATGACGATGATCTCGGTCCATTCCAGCGGCCAGCCCAACAGGAATATGATCACCTGCGCCAGGATCATGAACTGTATCGGCGTCATGTTGAGCGACTTCACCCAGGCATTGATGATCTCCTGGCCTCCGAGCAGGGCGAAGGCCGCGGCGAAAATGGCCGAGCCGACAAAGAGCCAGCACACCATGGCGCTGGTCTTGGCACAGAGGAAGACGGATTCTTTGACCCGCTCGAACGTGAGCTGCCGGTATGCGGCCGCCAGCACAAATCCGCCGAAGGATCCCATCGCCGCCGCCTCGGTCGGCGTCGCCAGGCCGACGACGATGGTACCCAGCACTCCGAGAATTAAAAGCGCTAGCGGGAAAAAGGAGGTCAGCAGCATCTTGAAGACCTCGAGCCGGACGAAAGTGAAGATCGCATAGAAAATCACAAGCCCGGCCGCAACGATCCCAAGTGCAACCCAGTAGGCCGTGGGAGCCGGCTTGCGCTCGCCCGCTTCGACCTCCACCGGTTTGGGCTTTTCCGGAACCGCCTCGACTGCCGCTTTCGGGCCATCGGCTGCCGTTTCTGCTGCTCCCGGGGGTTCCCGCAGTCCGCCGGCTTCTTCTTTCGGCTCCTCCAGATCACTGCCCTGTTCCTGTCCAGCCTCGAAACCCATTTCCTGCAACTCTTCAGGCACCACGTAGTCAGGAGCTGTCACGGACAGATAGATTGAGCCCATGAACAAACCGGCTGCCAGCGCGGGCAGCAAGGCAATCACCAAGTGGTTGACCAGGGTGCGCAGCGGGACGTCGATGTTGCGTGGTCCCTTGATCGCGCCGATCAGCCCTGTTATGACGGTTCTACGTGTTCTGGAGATGATCTCTGCGAATTTGGGCAGGTCTACGCGCTGGTCTTCCTCTGACAGCGGTGGTGCGATGCCTGGCCTGAATTTCGAGTTGAGAACTACCCAAAGAACGTAGAACGTCGCCAGCATGATACCGGGAAAGAAAGCGCCGGCATAGAGCTTCACCACCGACACGCCGGCCGTGGCGCCATAGAGAATCAGAAGTACCGAGGGCGGGATCAGAATGCCAAGGGTTCCTCCGGCGGTCACCGAACCTGCCGCCAGCCGGATGTTGTAACCCGCCTTGAGCATGGCCGGAAAGGCGAGCAGGCCCATCAAGGTCACCACCGCGCCGATGATACCGCTGGCGGTGGCGAAAACCGCGCAGGTCACGATCGTGGCGACGGCCAGCGAGCCGGGGATGGCTGAGGTCGCCAGGTGCAGGCTCCTGAAAAGCCGGTCGATAAGGTTGGCGCGCTCGACCAGATAGCCCATGAAAACGAAAAGAGGCACCGAGATCAGCACGTCGTTGTTCATGACCGCGTACGCGCGCTGTACCATCAGATCGAGCGTGCGCGTCACCGCTGTCGAGGGATCTACACTGTAGTAGAAAAAAAAGGTAAACATCGTGCCCATGCCCATCAGCGTGAACGCGGTGGGAAAGCCCATCATGATGGCGATCACGATCATGGCCAGCATAAGCAGGCCCAAGTGGCCGGTGGTCATCTGCGAGAGCGGCGGCATCAACCAAAACACCCCGATCACTGT
>CAZSFD010000169.1:0-1695 GCA_964606085.1 uncultured Anaerolineaceae bacterium | reverse complement strand
GTTGAAACAGACGTGGGCGTCGAGCTCTCGCACGATGTCGCCCCGGAGCTTCGCCTCGACGAGCTGGCGGCGCATGCCCTTGCGGTCGATCACCTCGCCCGTGTAGTCGGTGCGCCGGCAGTGCTCGGCGTAGGCCGCGTGGCAGACCGGGAAGTGCAGCGCCAAGAGACCGTCGTGGTAGACGTAGTGCTTGCCGTGCTGGAGCGTGCCGGCGATGGCCATCACCGACAGCTCCTCGATGAAGTAGTCGAAGCCGGTCTTCACCTGGGTGCCGCCGTCGAGGGTGTCCTCGAGGATCGCGGCCACCGCGGTCTCCACGTCGAGCTCGGGCAGCGCGACCTCCATGTGCGCCGCGTACTCTTCGAAGTGGTGCAGCCCGAGCACCATCACCAGCAGGTTGTCGCGGGTGCGGTAGGGCAGCTCGTGGTCGCCGATGAGGCGATCGGTGACCTCGCGCGCCAGCGCCAGATCCGCGGCCGTGTCCCGGCCGAGCAGGAAGCGGACGATGCCCGCCGAGAGCAGGCGCGGGTCGACCTTGGCCGCGCGCGCAAGCGCCGCCTGGAAGGACGGCGTCTTCTGCAGCCTGTTCTTCTCGGTGCGCACGAGCAGCGACCGCTCGATGACCGCGGCCTCCTGGGGGCGGCTCTCGCCGGCCACGCACAGGGGCGCGTCGAGCCGGTACGAGACGATCGTCTGGTCGGCGCGGCCGCGCTCCTCGCGCTCGCCGCCGTAGATGCGGCGCAGGTAGCGGTGGAGCGTGTTGAGCCTGTGCTTGGGCATGTCGTTCGGCTTGTACTCGTCGAGGACGACCGGCACCGAGGCCGTGGCCGAGAGCAGCTTGATGAGCGCGAACTCGGTCTCGGTGACGCTGTAGGGCACCTCGGCGGTGACGCCGAAGAGCGGCCAGATCACGTCCTGGAGCAGCGTCGACTTGCCCGAACCGGGCAGGCCCCAGACGAAGAGGACCGGGAAGTGGCCGAGGGCCTCGCGGATGCGCGGCTTGAGCGGCGCGGCGAAGAACCAGCCCAGGATGGGCAGCATCACCTCGGGCGCGTTCAGCTCGAGCAGGGTCGGCAGGAGCTGGGAGGCGGCCACGGCCTCGACGCGCGGGTCGCTCGGCTGCTTGTAGTGCACGAACTCCGAGAGCGTCGCGCCCGACGAGACGTAGACCAGGTCCTCGCCGCTCGCGTCCACGCCGAGCGGGCCGAGGATGCCGTCGGGCGTGACCCAGCGCGGGCCGTTCGGCGTGTCCACGTAGCCGAGCAGCCGGGTACCTCGCTTCTCGGGCACCTGGCGCGAGGCCACCAGGCGCAGGATGCCCTGGACGTTCTCGTCGGACCCGGTGAACTGCAGGTCCACCGGGCCGAGCTCGCGCAGCAGGTTGCGCTTGCAGTGCCAGGCCTCGCGCGGAAAACGCATGCCGCGGAAGACCCGGCCGCGATCCGTGGTGAGGTCGGCCTCGATGATCTCGCCGTCCTCGAAGCGGATGCGCTGGCGCGGCTCGATCTGGAACGAGGAGATCACGACCGGCTGGCCGCGGTGGTCGATGACGTAGTAGTGGTCGGTCTCCTCGAAGACCTCGCCCTTGTAGGTCGGAGGCTGGAGACTGGAGGCTGCAGGTTCGGACTCGGACGAGCTCGAGTTGTTGCTGCAGCCTTCAGCCTGCGGCCTGCGGTCTGCCAGGAGCGCCTTGAG
>CAZSFD010000168.1:0-1753 GCA_964606085.1 uncultured Anaerolineaceae bacterium | reverse complement strand
TAACCTTCCGTCGGAAACCTTGGACATACGGGGTACATGGTTCTCACATGTATATCGCTACTCATGCCGGCATTCTCACTTCTGATCGCTCCACCTGTCCTCGCGGTCAGGCTTCAACGCTACAGAACGCTCCCCTACCGCTCACCCCTAGAGGGGCGAACCCGCAGCTTCGGTGGCAAGCTTGAGCCCCGGTATATTTTCGGCGCAGGATCACTAGACCAGTGAGCTATTACGCACTCTTTAAAGGATGGCTGCTTCTAAGCCAACCTCCTGGCTGTCCCAGTAACCCCACATCCTTACCCACTTAGCTTGCACTTGAGGACCTTAGCTGGCGATCTGGGCTGTTTCCCTTTCGCCGATGAAACTCATCTCCCACCGACCGACTGCCACGCTTGGAGTATCGGCATTCGGAGTTTGGTACGGTTCGGTAAGCTATACGCCCCCTAGCCGATCCAGTGCTCTACCTCCGTTACTGAACGCGTGACGCTAGCCCTAGAGCTATTTCGGGGAGAACCAGCTATCTCTGGGTTCGTTTGGCATATCACCCCTACCCACAGCTCATCTCCTAATTTTGCAATATTAGTGAGTTCGGCCCTCCACGGGACATTACTCCCGCTTCAGCCTGGCCATGGGTAGATCACCCGGTTTCGGGTCTACTCCCTGCGACTGAACGCCCTATTCAGACTCGCTTTCGCTGCGGCTCCGCCTGTCACTGGCTTAACCTTGCCACAGAGAGTAACTCGCCGGCTCATTCTCCAAGAGGCACGCCGTCAGACTTGCCCAGATGGGCATGGTCCTTCGACTGCTTGTAAGCATGCGGTTTCAGGTTCTTTTGACTCCCCTCACCGGGGTGCTTTTCACCTTTCCCTCACGGTACTAGTTCACTATCGGTCGCCAAGAGTATTTAGCCTTGGGAGGTGGGCCTCCCAGCTTCCCACAGGATTAGCGTGCCCCGTGGTACTCAAGGTCACCAGCAGAAGTCCAGTCGTTTTCGCTTACGAGGGTGTCACTCTCTTTGCCCGGCCTTTCCAGGCCATTTAGCTAACAACTGGATTGGTAACTTCTCGGATCTCCGGCAGAAGATCCCGCTGGGCCTTACAACCCCCATCTTGCAACGCCCGCCGGCTATCACACAAGACAGGTTTGGGCTGATCCCCTTTCGCTCGCCACTACTCAGGGAATAATCTCTCTTCCTGGAGGTACTTAGATGTTTCAGTTCCCTCCGTGCCCCCCAACTGGCCTATAGATTCAGCCAGTGGTACCCGAGTATTGCTCGGGTGGGTTCCCCCATTCGGGTATCTCCGGATCGAAGCTTGATGACAGCTCCCCGGAGCTTATCGCAGCCATCCACGCCCTTCATCGGCTCTTGGCGCCAAGGCATCCACCGCATGCTCTTAGTAGCTTAATTCACGCGAGACGGCAACACTTGATGCGTCTTGCTATTCCGCTCAGTTGTTAAGGTGCCACCGGCCTCCGCCGGCATAGCGAACCCATCGCCATGATGCGTCGCTAGCGGGTGTCCCCGAGTGTTCCTCGGGCCCACCGGCCAGCCACCCATCCCACCCAGTTAGTAAGGCACAAAATCGCCCGGCTCATCACCGGGCGCACACAACCAGATGATCAGCCAACCCCATCTATTCGACTGGAATCACCACATCTTGCCCTGACAAATGCTTCCTCACGGAGTCGATATGCCGACTGTGGGCCTGAGTGGACTCGAACCACTGACCCCTGCGTTATCAGCACAGTGCTC
>CAZSFD010000167.1:0-1765 GCA_964606085.1 uncultured Anaerolineaceae bacterium | reverse complement strand
TACGACGGGCCGCGGCAGGTCGCATCGCACCGGCGAGTGCTCGAGCCGAGCGACGCCCGCATCAGCATCCCCGAGCACCGTCCGCCCCGCGGCGAGGGGCGCAAGGCGCACGCGACCTCGCCCTACGAGGAGCAGCTCCTCCAGCTCGAGCCGCGCCTGGAGCCGTACGTCGCCGCGCTCAAGAGCAAGGTGGCCGGCCAGGGCGGCGCCGCGCTGCGGCGCCTGTTGCGCATGCTGCGCGACTATCCGCGCGGCCCCCTCCTGGCCGCGGTGGCCACGGCGCTGGAGTACGGCCTCTTCGACCTCGAGCGGCTCGAGCGCCTCGTGCTGCGCCACGTCGGTCGCGAGTACTTCGTCCTGCCCAGCCAGGAGGACGACCCGGAGGACGACGATGAAGAGGAATGACGAGCTCGACCAACTGCTCCGCTCCCTGCACCTCGGCCGCATCCTCGAGATCCTCGAGGCGGAGATCGCCGACGCCGAGAAGCACGAGCGCAGCTACGCCGACTTCCTCACCCGGCTCCTGCGCGCGCAGTGGCACCACCGCCAGGAGACGGCGCTGGCCTGGCGCATCGAGCGCGCGCGGCTGCCCGAGGACTGGACGCTGGAGTCCTTCCCGTGGAAGCAGCAGCCCGGCGTCGCCCAGCGCAGCATCCGCGGCTTCGCCGAGCTCGACTTCATCGCCAAGGCCGAGAACATCGTCTTCATCGGCGGACCCGGCGTCGGCAAGACCGGCCTGGCCTGCGGCATCCTGCGCAAGGCGATCCAGAGCGGCCACCGCGGGCTCTTCATCCGTGCCCAGGACCTCTTCGACGAGATGTACGCCTCGCTCGCCGATCGCTCGAGCCGCAAGCTCCTCGACCGGCTCGTCCGCGTGGATGTCTTGCTGGTGGACGAGCTCGGGTATCTCAACCTCCGCCCCGAGCAGTCGAACATCTTCTTCAAGCTGATGGAGGAGCGGTACCGGCGCCGCCCGACCATCATCACCACCAATCTGGAGTACGAGGAGTGGGGCAACTTCCTCGGCAATCCGTCGCTGGTCAGCGCGCTCTTGAGCCGCCTGCGCCACCGCTGCCACACCGTCAAGATCAAGGGCCCCACGCTGCGGGACCCCGGCCCATGAGTCGCCCCGGCTTCGACCGCA
The DNA here is from genome assembly GCA_964606085.1 of uncultured Anaerolineaceae bacterium. Taxonomy (GTDB): domain Bacteria; phylum Chloroflexota; class Anaerolineae; order Anaerolineales; family UBA4823; genus CAIQJJ01. The sequence continues at coordinate 621 of CAZSFD010000167.1, read as the reverse complement.
CGCCGCTCCGGCCCGAACGCGTGCCGCGCATCGACGGCAGCTTCGCCGCCGTCCCCCACCGCTTCCTGCGCGACGGCTTCTGGGCCGCGCTCGAACACCACGAGCTGCTGCTCTACTTCCTGCTCGCACTCGTGGCCGACCGGCAGGGGATGAGCTTCTACCGCGACGACCGGCTGGCCGGCATCTTGCGCTTCGTCCTGGAGGACTTCCTCTCTGCCCGTGCCGGGCTCCTGCGAAAGGACCTCATCGCCCACGACGGCGCTCGCCACCAACTCCTGTCGCTGCCGCCCATGCCCGTCCTCGCCGCGTCCAAGCCGCCGGCGGCCGCCGCGCTGGCGCCACCCGTCGCGCCGTCCCACGTCCGCCACGCCCTGCGCGACTTCCTCGCCCGGCTCGACGAGCCCCGCCGCCGATGACCCTCTGGCGCCCCGCGCCGCGACCTCCCCCACGCCCCCTCCCGGCAAGAACACGAAGCAGACGAAGGAGACGCCGGAAGTACCTCTACCTCACGTACCGTCCACCACGACGAAGAACACGATCACGAACACCACGCCGTGCCCCGATCAGCAACCGGTCAACTTCTGCCAAGCACAAGTGGTCAACTTCTCGCGAGCGCCGGGG
>CAZSFD010000166.1:0-1829 GCA_964606085.1 uncultured Anaerolineaceae bacterium | reverse complement strand
CACATAGCCCGCGCACGTCGCACCCCCCCCCGGGATCCTGGATTTTAACATGCCGGTATCCCGCCAGATACTCGCCTCAGGGCATGTCGCTCCCCCCACGGGGAGCGTGGATTGAAACGAGCCGTTGGATACTGGCACGCAGTGTCGGCAGGTCGCTCCCCCCACGGGGAGCGTGGATTGAAACACGAATGCCTGATCATCGTCACCCTGATCCAGCGGTCGCTCCCCCCACGGGGAGCGTGGATTGAAACAACGATATCGAGCGTATGTGGGATGCTTGGTATGTCGCTCCCCCCACGGGGAGCGTGGATTGAAACTGATCAAGTATGCCCTGAGTCGGTCTGCCCTACATGTCGCTCCCCCCACGGGGAGCGTGGATTGAAACGCGTATGAACAGTACCGGCAAGTCGGCCTAGTCGCTCCCCCCACGGGGAGCGTGGATTGAAACGAGCGATGAGCAGATGCTCAAGCTCTTCTGGCTGGGGTCGCTCCCCCCACGGGGAGCGTGGATTGAAACACGTTAGCCCTCGCCGGGTAGGTTGGTCAGACCCGTCGCTCCCCCCACGGGGAGCGTGGATTGAAACTGAGTACTCCGGCGATGCAGGGTACTGGGACAATCTAGTCGCTCCCCCCACGGGGAGCGTGGATTGAAACTTAGCAATAGCTGTGCAGTGCATTGACCTGTCTCCGTCGCTCCCCCCACGGGGAGCGTGGATTGAAACTTTCTACTCCTGCCGGGTCTGACCGCCTACCCGGGTCGCTCCCCCCACGGGGAGCGTGGATTGAACCTGCGCCGCTCTCTGCTCTGCAATGCGCTCTCATCGTCGCTCCCCCCACGGGGAGCGTGGATTGAAACGCAGATATAGCCGGTAAGGCGGAAGAAGTGCAGGCGTCGCTCCCCCCACGGGGAGCGTGGATTGAAACGTCTCGCCAGGCAGCCAGCCCAGCGCCTCAATCAGGTCGCTCCCCCCACGGGGAGCGTGGATTGAAACGCTCGCGCTGTTATCAACGCTCCCACCGCTCACGTCGCTCCCCCCACGGGGAGCGTGGATTGAAACGTGTACTGCTCCAGAACCCCCATCGAATGTAGGTTGTCGCTCCCCCCACGGGGAGCGTGGATTGAAACTCCATGAACAGGACACCGCCCTGGGATGGCGCAAGTCGCTCCCCCCACGGGGAGCGTGGATTGAAACCCTGGGACGCGGTCAAGGATGAGATGGGGCCGATGTCGCTCCCCCCACGGGGAGCGTGGATTGAAACTATCACTCGGTCGTGATAACGGTCAACGTGGAGTTGTCGCTCCCCCCACGGGGAGCGTGGATTGAAACTAGTACTTGTGGAACGTATTCTGTGCTTGTGTAAAGTCGCTCCCCCCACGGGGAGCGTGGATTGAAACACAAGGACGGTAAATTTGTCGCCTATCTCCCAGAGTCGCTCCCCCCACGGGGAGCGTGGATTGAAACGGAGGCCCACCCCTCCGAATTTAATACTGCACCCCGTCGCTCCCCCCACGGGGAGCGTGGATTGAAACGTATACTGCTCCAGAACCCCCATCGAGTGTAAGTTGTCGCTCCCCCCACGGGGAGCGTGGATTGAAACTCTCCAATCTCCCCTGTTAGGGAGTACGCCTCCCTACGTCGCTCCCCCCACGGGGAGCGTGGATTGAAACTAGGGGGATCGTGATGCCGTAATGTTTAACCTGGTCGCTCCCCCCACGGGGAGCGTGGATTGAAACCGTGTAGCCGTACCGATCTCCGTTAATGTGGACGGTCGCTCCCCCCACGGGGAGCGTGGATTGAAACGCCGACACTGACGATGCGAAGTACTGG
>CAZSFD010000165.1:0-1887 GCA_964606085.1 uncultured Anaerolineaceae bacterium | reverse complement strand
TGCACATTCTGCGGGCCGGTGATGCCGCTGATCGTCGGTGCGTCCACCGCGGGCGGGGTTTCGCTGGGGGGGCGGGGTGAACCTGCCCTGCCTTTGGTACGGCGCATCGGTTACGGTCTGGCCGCGCTGTCTGTGCTATGCAGCCTGGGTGTGATCGGTGGCGTAGTGATCCACTCTTTCATCGGCCTGCTCATTCCCGGTTTCTAAACCAAACTTTCGTTCTTTCTCGCTCATCCCTGGGAACAACTTCCCTGGGCCTGGTTCAACGCGTCTGTTCTTGGAGGTTCCTATGCAACGCTCGCTTTCCATTCTTTTTGGTGTCGGTCTGATCGCTTTTGGCATCTTGTGCCTGGTGGGTAATTTCGCCCTCTCCTGGCTGGGTTCACCGCTCTATTGGTGGGAGTTCTGGCGCTTTTGGCCGCTCTTCATCGTCGGGCTTGGCCTGCTGCTCTCGCTCGCGCCTGTGGTCGGCTTCCGCACGCCGGGGCTGGGTATCCTGTTCATTCCGGGGCTGCCCATCCTGACCACTGGCGGCATCCTCGCCCTCAACAGCCTGCTCAACTGGTGGGATCTGTGGGCCTGGTTGTGGCCGGCAGAAATTCTCTCGCTGGCGCTGGGCTTCGTGCTGGCAGCCATTTTCACCCGCGTCATCTGGTTTGGCATCCCGGCCATTTTGATCGGCGCCAACGGGCTGGTGCTGGCCTTCTGCAACTTCACCGGGCTGTGGGAATGGTGGTCGGTGCTGTGGACGGTGGAACCGCTGGCGCTGGGCCTGTGCTTTTTGCTGATCGCCTACGCCACGCGCTCGGTGGCTGTCGGCATCATTGGCGGCTTGTTTTGCAGCTTCGCGGCGATGGCCTTCCTCGGCATGACAGCGCTGCTCTCGTTTGGCGGCCTGTTCTTCCAACTGATCGGCCCGGCGCTGATCATCCTGCTCGGCGTGTTGCTGCTGGCTGCCAGCCTGCTACCCCGCCGCACGGTGCAGGCATCCTAAAAGCCCCCTAAAAAATAAGGAATTTTGACCATGAAAAAACTCGTCCTCATCCCCCTGTTCATACTGGCCCTGGCGCTCTCCGCCTGCGGCGCACTGCGCGGCTCAGGCCGCCTGAAAAGCGAAACCCGCCCCATCAGCCGCTTCGACAAAATCAACCTGGCCGGCATCGGCGAAGTGATCCTCACGCAAGGCGACGAAGTCTCGCTGACCGTCGAAGCCGACGACAACCTGCTGCGCTACATCAAAACCGAAGTGCGCGGCGACACGCTCACCCTCAGCCTGCGCCCGCCGGCCCCATTCGTTTCCGTATGGCCCACGCAGCCGATTAAATTCTACGTCTCCGTAACCGACCTCGAAGCGATCACGGTCGCCGGTTCGGGCGATGTCACCGCCGAGGCCCTCACCGGCGAGCGCATGGAATTATCCGTGTTGGGTTCGGGCAATATCCGCCTGGGGATGTTGACTGCCGATGACGTGACCATCACCATTGCCGGGTCGGGCGATATACGGCTGGATGACCTGACCACCGATGAACTGCTGACCACCCTCACCGGCTCTGGCACGTGCCGACTGCAAGGCGCAGCCGACGAACAGGCCGTGCGCATCGCCGGTTCAGGCGATTATCGCGCCGCCGATCTCGACAGTGCAACCGCCCACATCACCATTGCCGGTTCGGGCAACAGCTACATCACCGTCAGCGAGAGCCTGAACGTACGCATCACCGGCAGCGGTAACGTGCGCTACACCGGCTCGCCGAGTATCCAGCAGACGATCATCGGGTCGGGTGATGTGGCCGCCATCCCCTGACCACCTTCTTTCTTCACGAGGGGCGGGGCAACCCCATAGGCATCAAGCTAAGGCAGAAGCCAGGCGTTGGCATACATTGGGTTTCT
>CAZSFD010000164.1:0-1923 GCA_964606085.1 uncultured Anaerolineaceae bacterium | reverse complement strand
TGCTCGCTTTCGTGGTACATGCGCTCGTCGATGGCGGCGGCCAGCAGGTTGTTGGCGGCGGTGATGGCATGGATGTCGCCGGTCAGGTGCAGGTTGAAGTCCTCCATCGGGATGACCTGGCTGTAACCGCCTCCAGCCGCCCCGCCCTTGATACTGAAGGTGGGGCCTTGCGAGGGTTGGCGGATGCAGGTGAACACTTTCTTGCCCAGGTGCGCGCCCAGCGCCTGGCTCAGGCCGACCGTAGTGGTGGTTTTGCCTTCGCCCAGCGGGGTGGGGGTGATGGCGGTCACGTCGATGTACTTGCCGTCGGGGATGTCTTGCAGGCGCTCGAGGATGTCGAGTTTGACCTTTGCTTTGTCGGGGCCGTAGAATTCCAACTCGCCTGGCAAGATGCCGCATTCTTCGGCAACTTCAGCAATGGGCTTGAGGGTCGCTGCCTGCGCAATCTCGATGTCGGAGGGAACGGGGCGGCGCAGGTTGAGCGGGGTGGGTGTGAAGGGTTTCATGGTTTGTCCTTTGATGAACGAGAAATAATAATGACAGATGTCACAAATTGTACACCTACACAGCCACATGCTTTATAAAAAAGGCTTTCGCCTGGGCAGTTTTTGCGCATTTTCCAACAAAAAAGGAGATCGCCGGGGGCGATCTCCTGTGATCATGCGTGGAGGATGGTTCCGGGCGTTTCGCCCCCCAGGGCGGCGAGCAGGTTACCGGGCGTTTCGGCGCTGAAGATTTGCGCACCCAGGCCGGGAATTTCGCCCACCAGGACCAGCATCTGGCGAACTTTGGATTCCATGCCGCCAGTCACGTCGGCGGCGTGGCTTGCCCCGACCCCCCGGCGAATGGCCTCGAAACTGGCTGGGGTGATGCTGCTGACTTTTTGTTGGCGCAGGGGAAAATCGGCCCACACGGCGGCTTCCAGCCCAGCCAGCAGGATGCGCCTGGGGCGCAGTTGGCGCGCCAGGTGCTCGAACAGGTCTTCGGTGGAGAGGATTGTCCCGCCACGAGCCTCATCGAAGACAACATCGCCGTAGACGACCGGCGCCAGCCCGGCGGCCAGCGCCGCGCGCAAGGGCGCCAGGTCCCAACGCGCTACTTTCCCATCCCGGGCGGTGACGGAGGCCGCAGGAGCCAGCGCCAGGGCCGGAACCCCGGCGGTGTGCAAGGCTTCCATGACAAAGCGGTTCAGCGCCGAGGCCTGGAACCACACTTCGGAGAAGCCCAACCAGTAGCGGGCCTGTTCGCCCGGCCCGGTTGGCGGCAGGCCGTTACGGGTGCGATATTCCTTGGCGGCGGTGTGCCCGAACGAGCCGGAGCCGTGGCCCAGGACCAAGGCCAGCCCGGGAAACGCGCGCCGGGCTTCTGCCAATTCAGCCGCCAATTGGGCAAGGAGTTCGAGGCGAGGCGTGTAAGGCCGGGCTTTGTCTGTGATAAGCGACCCGCCGAGTTTGATGAAAACCAATTCTTTCATGCCTCGATTATAAACCAGCGCGCTTGGGTTATAATCCCGCCGATGGATATAGACATCAAGGCTGGTGTTTCCACTGCTGTTTTCCTGGCCGGGTTGGGGGCCTTGTTCCTGGTCTGGTCGGGGGCGCAATCGATTCGCTCTGGCCGCAAATTGGCCTATTACCGCCTGCGCCAGCAGCGCGTGGCAGGCGGCTGGCGCAGCATTGGAGCCGGTTTGTTGCTCATCCTGCTCGCTTACGCGATTGGACGCTTTGGCGAACCGACGGCGTATACCTATTTTCCCCCTTCAGAAACGCCCAGCCTGACGCCAACCATCACCCTCAGCCCGACCATTACCCTTTCGCCGACGATCACGCTGACGCCATCGGCAACCAACACGCCCTCGATTTCCGATACGCCGACCAACACGCTGACGCCCTTCGTCCCGCCTGCCATCGAGGCGCAGTTCAC
>CAZSFD010000163.1:0-2411 GCA_964606085.1 uncultured Anaerolineaceae bacterium | reverse complement strand
ATTCGTGCTATTCGTGGTTCATCTTGAAACGCATCACGGCAAATCCCAGAGAGCCGAAAGTTTTACGAGTGGGCAATTACCGGATGAGGCCGATAGGGTTCTTCCAACCGAGCGATTTCATCTGGCGTGAGTTTGGCACCAGCGCCATGTAATCAATCAACACTTCGACGGGTAGACCCGCGCTGCGCATGCACTTGATGAATTCGACCCGCCGCACATCGAGATCGTTGTAATCGCGAATGCCGCTCTCACTGCGGTTGACCGGCGGAAGCAGGCCCGCGCGTTCGTAGTAGCGCAGCGTGTCGGACGATAGGCCGTAACGTTCACTGACTTCTGCAATTTTCATTTTCACCTCCGCAAACAGTGTATCACCTGGAGTCGACTCCAAGTCAAGAGGATTTGCGCAGCAATTCCAAATCTACAGCGGCAGTTAGGGCGGGGGAATGTTGCCATAGGGTCCAAATTTGGGCAGGCGGCCTGGGGAGACGCGTTCCATACGCTCACTGACGGGGCTGATCAGGTACGCCGCGCCGTTGCGGTGCAGCAGCGGAATGCGGCGGCGGCGTGTGGCAAAGTGGTAGCGCATGGCTTCAGCGCGCAACGCATATCCCTTCAATTCGGCAGGCGAAACAGCCAACAGGTGATCGTAAGTCTGGATGAACTGCTGGCGATATGTGCCAGAGACCTGGTCGAGATGGCTGATCACCCAGCAAACGGCGGCAAATTCCCACTCGTAGGCCAGGCCGAGGAAGCGCAAATCGGATGCAATGTAGGGGAAGAAGGGGAACTGACGGCAGCCCAGGGTGCGGTAGTCGCGTTGACATTGGGCGGGGCCCAGGCAGGCCAGCAGCAGCATGTGTTCGGGCGTCTCGGCCCGCAGATGGGCAGGGTCTTCGGGGTCTGCTGCACACTCGTCGCCGCGCCAGATGTGCCACAGGTCGGTGCGGGGCTGCAAATAGCGCCACTCGGCGTGTAAGGCAGCCGGCACGGCGTGGCAGATGTCGCAGCAGAAAGGCTTGCCACCTGGGTTATGCGGCGCACAGCGCTCGCCGCAGTCAAAGGCGGCGATGGGCGCATCGAATTGACGATACAGTTGTGGAATGTCGAAAGTCATGGCGCAAGTTTACAACCAAAAGGCAATGATACAATCACGCGCGGGAACCCAGGCTTTCAGGGCGCGTTACCGGCATTATCAACCCATCTTCATCTTGATCAAGGAGAATCTTATGTTCCGTCGCTCATTCCTTCCCATTTTGTTTGCCCTGCTGCTGGCGGCCTGCGGCGCAGGCGCACCACCCACCCCCACCATAGATGCCACCGAATTGGCCTACGTGGTCTACACCACGCAAACGGCCATGGCCGCCGCCAACACCGTCACCGCCATCGTCAGCCAACCCAGCGCTACGGCTGTTCCCACCCAAACACAAGCCCCGGCCACGGCCATTCCCCAACCGACGGCCACCCCCACCGCCACCATCGCACCCAGCGCCACGCCCTCCGCCACCCCCGTCACCGAAGACTGCACCAACAAGGCCAAATTCGTCGAAGAAACCATTCCCGATGGCAGCACCTTCGCCAGCAAAGAGAGCTTCGTCAAGACCTGGACGCTGCAAAACGACGGCTCCTGCACCTGGACGACCGCATACAGCCTGATCTTCGTCGCAGGCGAGGCGATGGGCGCAGCCGAAAGTATGCCTTTGCCCCAGGCCGTCAATGCCGGCGAGACCGTCAAACTGGCTGTCAACCTGACCGCCCCCGGCACGCCCGGCAGTTACCAGGGCGATTGGAAGCTGCGCTCGGCTGCCGGCAACGAGTTTGGCGTGGGCAAAGCCGCCGATGAAGCCTTCTGGGTGCAGATCGAAGTCGTGGCCTCCGTCAACGATCTCGGCCTGGGCGACCCGACCGAAGTCGAACCTTTCGATGCCGAAGGGTATGCCTGGTATCTCGACGATGACGACAACCTGCGTTACGACATCGCCGATGGTAGCCTGGTGATGACCGCCCTCAACCCCATTGGCGATCAGTGGCGGGTCAACGCCCTGACCGAAACCGGCGACCTCTACCTGCAGGCTGATTTCGTCGCTGGCGAAGGCTGTGAAGCCAAAGACAGCTACGGCCTGATCATCCAGACCAATGCCGATGCCAATGGCGCTTACAACAGCGGTTACATCTTCACCGTTTCGTGCGATGGCATGTACCGCCTGTATCGGTTGGATGGCGGTACGTATGTCGGCCTGATCAACTGGACAGCCAGCAAAGACATCAAAAACGGGGATAATGCCGAGAACCGCCTGGGCATCTGGCACAAAGGCGGTCAACTCAAGCTCTACATCAACGGCAAGCTGGTGGCCGAACTCGGCGACAGCACGCATACCGGCGGTCAATATGGCCTGGTGGTGCGCGCCGCGCTG
>CAZSFD010000162.1:0-2693 GCA_964606085.1 uncultured Anaerolineaceae bacterium | reverse complement strand
GGCAGTCGGTCGCGTAGCAGTAGTTCTTCGACCATCGAGCCGGTGTTCTCGATGCGCAGTTGCATGGTCACCGGCGTGCCTTCTTCGACCCAATCCACATCCAGTTGGCGGCGGATGACCAGCTTCACTTCTTCGGGGGCATACCACAGGGCCGCGCCGAGGTAGATAAGCAAGGGCAGGGCCAACGCCAGAATGTCGCCGCGCAGGGTTAACACGCCCAGCAGCACCAGGCCAAAGATCAGGGCAGCCAGCACGAACAGGTGATTGGACATGCGGCTCATCGAATGACGGGGACGGCAACCGAGGCAGCGACTTCGTTCAACACGCGTTCGGCGGCGTTGGGCGTCGTCCACAAATCGGGCTGGAGGATCAGGCGATGGCCGAGACCGGGCCGGATGAATTGCTTGACATCATCTGGCAGGACATAATCGCGGCCCTGGATGACCGCCCACGCCCGGCACAGTTTGAGCAAAGCCAGGGTGCCGCGCGGACTGGCGCCAACCGTCACCTGGTGATGACTGCGGGTTTTGGCGACGACGTTGACGATGTAGCGCTCCAAATCCATGTCTATGTGAATGGCCTCGACCACGTGGCGTATGGCGAGCAGGCCGGCGGCGTCGGTCACGGGCTTGAGGTCAAATTCGTCGTGTTTGCGTTCGCGGCGGCGGCGCAGCATTTCGTGTTCGTCCTCGGCAGAGGGATAGCCCACCGAGAGTTTGACCAGGAAGCGGTCGAGTTGGGCCTCGGGCAGGGGGAAAGTGCCTTCGTATTCGATGGGGTTTTGCGTGGCGATGACGATGAATGGCTGTGGCAGCTTCATCGTCTCGCCTTCGAGCGTCACCTGGTATTCTTGCATGGCTTCGAGCAAGGCCGATTGGGTGCGCGGCGAGGCGCGGTTGATCTCGTCGGCTAGGATGATGTTGGCAAAGATCGGCCCCTGGCGCAGGACAAATTTGTTCTCGGCGCGGTCGTAGACGTAACCGCCGGTGATGTCGCCGGGCAGTAAATCGGGGGTGAACTGGATGCGGCGGAAGGTCATGCCGAGGGCGATGGCGAAGCTGTTGGCGATCAACGTTTTCGCCAGGCCGGGGTAATCTTCGAGCAGCACGTGGCCGCCTGATGATAGGATGCAGGCCATGATCTTTTCCAGCACGGCGCGCTTGCCCACAATGGCGCGCTCCACTTCACCGACTACTTTGGCGCTCAAATCGGCGGCCCAACGGACATCACGAGTCTCTTCGGTCATTCTTTACCTCCAGGCGGTTTTCCATAAATTTGACAATTTGATCGAGGCGTTGTTGCAAAGGTGCATCCACGGCTGTTTGCGCTTCCGCAGGCTCGAACAGCCATTGGCGTATCGCTTGCCACAGGCTTCGTTCGGAGATTTCTTCTCCCAGGTTGCGCTGTGAAACCAGGTCGTAGATCACCGGTGGCACGTCAAATTCCTTGTTGGAAATCTGGCGTTCCAAATCCCACATATCCTGGTGTTCCTGGTAGGCCATCACCATCAACACAAACCGGCGCAGTTCGATGCCCAGGCTGGTCATAAAAAAGGCGCTCGAACTGACTTTGCGGCAGCGGCGATCCCAAAATTGATAGCGGGTCGGCTCATCGGTGGTCTTGGGTGGCTCGGTGGGCAGGCGCGAGGCGTACAGCAGGTAACGCAAACTGCCCACGGCCAGCAACGCCCCCAGCAAGACAAGCCCGAACAAATAAACAACATGCGGCACGCTATTGAGGATCATCCCCGCCATCCAGAAGACATAAATCAGCGGGATGACGATGCGTTCGCGCACAAAATCGCGTAACAGGAACAACACGATGACAAAAAACGGCACCGAGAGCAGCAAGACGGCCGCCAGCCAACGTAACCGGCGTTTCATTTGGCACGCTCCTCGCGCTGGCAGGCGGCCACCAACTCCTGCAAGCACAAGATGGCTAACTGTTCTTCCTGGGGACGGGGCTGATGGTTGCCGTAGCGTACCGATTCGAACAATTGCGTCAGGCGTTCGAGGGGGCCGGGCGGCAAGCCTTTTTGCGCCAGCAGGCGTTGAAATTCTTCGGGGGTCATGGCTTCGTCGCGAATGATGCCGCGCGATTTCTTGACGGCGTTGATCATTTCGCGATAGCAATTGATGATGATCTGGCGCAGATCGCCGCCGGCCTGAATATCTTCAATAGCCTGCTGCGCTTCCTCGGCCAGCTCTTCGAGGATCTGGGCCTCCTGTTGGCGGCGAAAGAAGCGTACATAGGCGGCGATCACCACCAGCGCGAAAAGCACGGCCAGCACCAGGCTGCCCAACCACACGGCCCACTCAGGGGCTTGTGCGGCGAATACTTCGCCGCCCTCTGTGGTAGGCAACAAGCCCGATGGCGGCGCGAATTGCTCCTCGCCGCCGGGGGTTGGCGTGGGCAAAGTGAACTCTTGTGGAAGTACCTGGCGCAAGGCATTGACCATCAGGAATAACAAAAAGCCATTGATCAACAACAGCACCAGGTCTTTGCGCCCGCGTTTGGTGAACAGGAGATAAATGACGGCCAGGGGCAAGAAAATGAACATGCACTGCAAAGCCATGCGCAAAGCATTAACCAGGCTTTCCCCCAATTCAGGATTCACCCCCAGGCCCTGCTCCACTTCCATCTGTTCGGCGAGGTTAAGCGGCGTCCCCTCGCTCAACACCAACTGGCTGGAC
>CAZSFD010000161.1:0-3081 GCA_964606085.1 uncultured Anaerolineaceae bacterium | reverse complement strand
CGCCGCGCTCGGCTCTCATGGGGTTTTCGGGCACGAATGGCTCGACCAGGCCGCTCATCAGCGGGGTTGGAGTTGGTGCGGGCATGCCCTGCGAGGCCGGGCCGGCTTCGGCCACCATGAAAAGCGGGAGGGTTAACAAGAGCACAGGGATAGATACCAACAAAATACGAACCGGCCACAATCGGCGCGGGTGGGATGCGGGGTGCATTGAGTTCATTTGCAAATGCGTGACCTCTGATAGGGGATAAAAATACCTTGTGGATGGGTTCCACAAGGTATTGTACTTCTTCTTTTTTGAATTCCAAAAGTGACGAATGACCGTTCTTCTGTCACTTTTGTTCCCAAGCAATTGCTGCTAGGGACCGGGCGTTTCTGGCGTGGCAGAGGGAGTGACCGGGGTTTCGGTCGGTGTGACGGGGGTATTGGTTGGCGTAATCGGCGTGTTCGTCGGCGTGACCGGTGTGGGGGTGCGCGACGGGGTGTAGGTCGCCCCGGTGAGGATGACCTTGACCGTGAAGACGCTGCCAAATAGTTGACCCGTGTCGGTTTCGAGTCGCCAATAGCCGATGTAGGTGCCGGGGGCGCTGGGCGCAGTGAAATTCATTTCGAAGGCGACGCTTGCGCCGGGCTTGACTGTGCCTTTGCGGAGCTTGGTGGTGTCGCTGCCCATCAATTCGCCGCCGGTGAATTTGAACTTGAAATTCTCATTCCAGTCACAGGTCCCGGTATTCTTCAGAGTCCAGCTCTTCTTGAAAGTTTGCCCGGCGGTCACTTTGCTGGTATCCGATTCTCCTGCGAGGGCAGAGTTGAAACAGCCGACAGCGCCCGCGGTTGGTGTGATGGTTGGCGTGGTCGTTCCCTGTGTGCCCGTGACGGGCGTTCCGCCGACGGCGATTTGAACATAAAAGCGCGCGCCAAAATTTTGCTCGGATTCGTTGGCGATCTGCCAGTAGCCGACATAGGCGGTTTTTGGCGCAGATGGCGCGGTCAGGGCCACCGAAACGTCAATGGTAGCGCCAGCGGCAACGCTCTGGCTGATGGCAGTGGCTGCGCCGCCCATCTGGTCGCCGCTGACAAAAACGACCTTGTAATTTGTGTTCCAGGGGCAGGTTCCGGTATTTTGGATGCGCCAGGTCTTGGTAAAGGCTGCGCCGGGGGCGAACTGTTGCCCATCCGGAACGGTGACGTCGCTGACATAGGCCGAATTATTGCAGCCCACCGCTCCGGTATTGCCCCCGCCCGAAACAGGCGGGATGTAGGCCGGGGCGGTTGTTGAAGTAGTCGGGAGCGTTGCGCTGGCGGGAGGTGTTTCTGTTGGATTGGGCGTGGGAGTTGCGCTTGGCTGGGCCAGCGCGGCGGCAGTCAGTTGGGCTTGCATGGTTTGGGCGGCGGCGGTAAAAACAGATTCGACGCTGGGGGCCGTGGCGGTCGCCTCGGCGCTTGCGCCTCCGCAGGCGGCCAGCCAGGAGGCTGTGATCAAAAGCAGGACAATAAAGTGGGGCATGTGTTGTTTTTTCATTTTTCTCCTTCCGGAATGTTTTCAGGCACTCCGTGTGGTGCATAGATGGTTTTTTGCTTACATTGGTTCCCATCAGCGCGAAGGCGTTATTTTACCTCACCCTGGCGGTCTCAAATTGCCCTTGAAATATCCTTCGCGCGGGTTAAAATGTTAAGTACTCCAAGGAGGTCTCGATGAAAAATAAGATAATTCTTAGCTGGCTGACTCTGTTGTTACTGTTGGCATTTGTTATGACTGGGTGCCAGTTTCGCTCGCAGGAAACTATAAAAATTGGCGTGATTGCCTATCTCAAAGGCGATGGAGGGGCAATTGCCACCTCAGGGACGCCGACCTTGAACGCCGCCCGCCTGGCGATCAAGGAAATCAATGAGGCTGGAGGCGTGCGCATTGGCGCGCAGTCTTACCAGGTGGAAATCGTGGTTGAATCGATCGAAAATGATGCGGAACAGGCGATGACCGCGTTTCGCAAGTTGGTGGAAGTCGATCAGGTTGTGGCGGTCGTCGGGCCGCAATACAGCGGCGATACCATCGCTGTTGGGGCCGTTGCAGACGAACTCCAGGTGCCCCTGTTGACCGGAACGGCCACCAACCCTGCCGTGACCGAGGGCCGCGCCTATGTCTTTCGCGTGGCTTACGACGATAGTTTCCAGGGGGTGGCCCTGGCCCGTTTCGCGTACAATGACCTGTCCTTGCGTAAAGCCGCTTTGTTGAGCGACGCCGCCGACGCTTACTCGACTGGCCTGGCGCAATATTTCCGCGTGGAGTTCGAAAACCTGGGTGGAAAGATTGTTTCCTCTGAAAATTTCGAGTCTGGTAACCCAAACATGGAAGAACAGGTTGAAAGAATTCTTGCGGCGGAGCCGGATGTAATTTTCCTGCCGAATTACCCGGCGGATATCATCATTCAGGGTAACCTGATACGCTCTGCCGGTTTTGAAGGACTTTTGCTGGGCGCCGATGGCTGGGATTCCCTGGTGCTTGCCAAACTGCCGGCGTTTAGCGGGGCCGCCTACTCGTCGATTACATATTCTCCCAAGGTGGATACCCAGCAAAACCGGACTTTTGTAAGTGCGTTCGAAGACGCCTATAATAAACTGCCCAATGATGGAGCTGGCTTGACGTATGACGCTTTCCAGTTGATCTTTGAGGCCATCCGGCAGCAGGGCGGGTTTGCCCCGACCCAAATCCGGCAGGGATTGCTGGCGCTGAATCCTTATGAGGGCGTTTCAGGGTTGATCGATTACGTCGATAACGGAAATCCGCGCAAGCCGGTCACCATCCTGCGCTATGACTTGGGAGACTTTTTCTTTTATAAGGCGATTGCCCCATAAGTTTGACGCATAGACCGCAGCCCCGCGAAAACTACCCGCGGGGCGTTTTTTATCGTGACGCCCACGCATCCAGGAAGCTCCGCATGTTTTCGCCAAGGGCTTCGTTGTTGTAGCCGCCTTCCATGACGATTAGCGTGGGCAGGCCCAGGGCCGCGATGCGTGCGCCGATTTGGGCGATCCCGCCCCGGGTAATGCAGATTTTCCCGAGCGGGTCCTCGCCGTAGATGTCCA
>CAZSFD010000160.1:0-3086 GCA_964606085.1 uncultured Anaerolineaceae bacterium | reverse complement strand
GTGAGAAAGTCGGTGAAGGTGAGGCCGGTGGCCGAGGCGATCAGCATGTTGGGCGGGTCGCCTACCAGCGTGGCAGCACCGCCGGTGTTGGAAAGCAGCGCCTCGGCAATTAAATAGGGCGTTGCACTGATGCCGAGGATTTCGCAGATCAGGATGGTGACGGGGGCAATCAGCACCACGGTGGTCACGTTGTCGAGGAACATCGAGACGAGGGTGGTCACACTGCCCAGCAGGATCAGCAGGCGCACCGGCTTGCCGCGTGAGAAACGCCCCGCCCACACCGCCAGGAATTGAAAAAAGCCCGTCGGTTCGAGCAGCGCCACCAGGATCATCATCCCCAGCAGCAGCCCCAGGGTGTTGAAATCTACCGCGGCGACGGCGTGGCTTTCGTCGTAAAATCCCAGCCATTTGCCCACGCCCACCATCAGCGCCGCGCCCGCGAAGCCCGTGATGGTTCGATTAAGTTTTTCTGAAAAGATCAGCCATAAACAGGCTAAAAAGATGAGGATTGTCAGCGCCTGAGCCATCATTGCCCCTCCACGGTCTGCCAGGTGGAGAGGATGGCCGCGCCAATATCTACCCGCGATGCGATTCCCACCAAAGCGCCATCTTCGCCCACAATGGGTAAATCGTGCAGGTTGTGTTTGACCATCAGCGCGTAGGCGCGCAACAGCCCGCAAGTTTCGCGCACAAAAGTGACCGGCTGCATCAGCTTTGTTAGCGGGCAATCCAGTTCGTGGGCAGTGGGGCGGGTGGTTTCGACCGCGCCGAAATCGTGGACGAAATCGAGATCGGGCAAGAGATTGAAAAAATCGGGCAGTTCGAGCGAAAGCAGGTCGGCCAGGCGAATGACCCCGATGGGCTTACCCAGGTCATCTACCACCGGCAGCAAACCAATATGGCGTTCGGCGATCAGCGCCGCGGCCTGGCGAATGGACGCTTTGTCGGATATGAAAAATACGTTCCGCTTCATGCAATGGCGGATTTCCATGTGATTTTTCTCCTTTTGTGTGCTGTTGACCTGTGAATGGCATGGAATGGTTGCAAAGGATTATACCCTTCCCCGAAAGCGTGACAGGCGCGGTAAAGTGCGATAAGCTTAGGCGAGGCTGAAATAAGATACGCTTCAAAATAAACCCCGAATAACACGAATTTTCACGAATGAAATCCAAAAATTCGTGCGGAATCCTTAACCTGCCCCAACTACAAAAATATGGACAACATCCAACCCATCCTCAACCGCATTCCTGCCTGGCAGAACGCCCGCCATATTGCTTATGAACGCTCCTTTGGCCTGACCAACGTCAACTATCGGGTCAGCGTAGATGGCGAAGTTTTCATGCTGCGCGTCAGCGGGCCAAACACGGAACAGTTGGGCATTAACCGCAGTAACGAACTGGCCGCCCTGCAAGCGGCCGCCGCGGCTGGCATCGGCCCGGAGGTGATCGCTTTCCTCCAGCCGGAGGGACACCTGGTCACGCGGTGGGTGCATGGGCGGCACTGGGAGGCGGATGAGTACCGCACGCCAGAGAATGTGCGCCTGATGGCGCAGACCCTGCGGCGCATTCATCGCTTGCCCACCCAGGGCCAGGAGACCGTCTCCATGTCTCGGCGGGTGTGGGCCTATGTGGCAACGGCGCGTCGTCTGAACGCGCTCCTGCCAGAGAATTTCGACCAATTTCTGGCCGTGGTAGATGCCATCGAAGCCGATCAGCGGCGTGATCGCGCAGATTGGCAGCGTTTTTGCCATAATGACCTGGCCTCGGGGAATTATCTATTTGTTGAGGCTGATAAGTGCCTGGTGGTGTTAGATTGGGAATTTGCGGGCGTGGGCGACATCTACTTTGACCTGGCGTATGCCATCTACACCCATGACGACATCGGCCCCATTCCCCCAGACCTGGAAGATGTTTTACTGGCCGAGTATTTTGGCGAAGTGACCGCCTTCCAGCGCAAGCGTCTGCTGGGCATGAAATATATCCGCACCATTTTCAACACGCTGTGGGGGCTGACGCAGGGTGCAATGGTGCGCGCCGGGTTGATCCCCAAAGTGGAATGGTTTGATTATTGGGCGTTTGCCGAAGATTTGGTGGCGCACGAACTGGGCGATCTGTATGATCAGTACCATCAGGTGAGAGATGCGGGGCAGTAGAGTATATCCTGCTCCGCATCCTGAAAAACGCTCTCTCGCCATAATTTCTTGTATAATCTTAACTATCACAAGAACCTGGAGGGAGAGTTTTTTGTTATGAACCTCGATGATGAAATTTCGAACTTTGCACACGAAATTACCGAGCCTGAACATCAGCTTGAAATCTTGCTGGATAAGGCCTACGCGCTGCGTCGCACCGATGTGGTCTTCTTAAAAGAATGCAGCGAGTATTGCCTGCTGGTAGCGCAAAAAATTGGCTTTAAGCGCGGCATTGCCACTGCACTGTGTTACCGGGGAATGGCTTATTATCTGGAAGGGGAATTGCAAAAAGCCCTGGGAGCGCTGGAACAGTCGGTGGCAATATGCCTGGGGACACAGAGCCTCGACACGCTTTCTCTTGATTGGGCAATGCCTCTGATGCGTTCTTATAACCTGGCCGGTATTATTGCCGCCGATCAGGGCAATTTGGATCAGGCGCTCACGGACTATGATAATGCCTTCAAGCTGGCTAATCGCTTTGGCGATGTTGCGCAGATGTTGTTCATCCGCGGGAACATCGCCATGCTGCATACCGAGTTGGGCCATTACGCAGAAGCAGAAAAAATTTTGCGAGAAGAGATTCATAAAGCGCAACAGGAATCCGATGCAGCGGCGCTTCCTGCTCATCTGAACAACCTGGGTCGGGTATTGAATCTCTCTGGCAAACTGGACGAGGCAGAAACCTACTTGCAGCAAGCACTGGCTTTGACCTGTGACCCCGATTTGCCAGCGATTCGCGCCAGTGTGGTAGATGAATTGGGCAACCTCGCAGCAAACAAGGGCAACTTGTCTGCCGCAGAAAAATACCTGCAAGAGTCGGTTGAACTCCATGAAGAACACCATGATCTGGCGGCGACACTTGCCGCTAAAATCAGCCTGGCGCGCCTGCTGCTGC
>CAZSFD010000159.1:0-3281 GCA_964606085.1 uncultured Anaerolineaceae bacterium | reverse complement strand
CAAGACCGGCCTGACCCTTGCAGCCGACCCCGCCTGGAACGTCCAGGTGGTCGAACCACGCTACATTCCAGGCGTGGCTGACCCCCTCGGTGCGCTGCGTTGTGCCTTGCAAAGCCCCATCGCCGCCCCGCCGCTGGCCCAACTGGCCCGGCCCGACGAGAAGATCGCCATCATCGTCAACGACATCACCCGCGCCACCCCCAGCCCGCTCATGCTGCAAGCCATTCTGACCGAACTGCCGCACGTTCCTCGCCAGAACATCATCCTCTTCAACGCCCTCGGCACGCACCGTCCCAACACCGACGCTGAACTGCGCGGCATGTTGGGCGATGACATTGTGGATAGCTTCCGCATCGTGCAGAACGACTCATTCAACCCGGAAACGCTGGTGACGATTGGCGTCACGGCGCGCGGCAACGAAGTGCAGATCAACCGCGAACTGATGGCCTGCCCGCTCAAAATCCTCACCGGCTTCATCGAACCGCACTTCTTCGCCGGCTTTTCGGGCGGCGGCAAGGCCATCATGCCGGGCATGGCCGGCCAGCCCACGGTGCTGCGCAACCACAACGCCGCCAACATCGGCAATCCCAGGGCCAGTTGGGGCGAGACCGTGGGCAACCCCATCTTCGAGGAAGTGCGCGAAGTGGCGCAGATGGCCGGCGGAGCCTTCTTGCTCAATGTAACGCTCAACCGCGCGAAGGCCATCACGGGCGTCTTCGCCGGCGACCTGCCCACCGCCCACGACCAGGGCTGCGCCTTCGTCAAGGAAACGGCCATGGCCGCCGTAGATGCCCCCTTCGACATCGTCGTCACCACCAATTCGGGCTACCCGCTCGACCTGAACCTGTACCAGACCGTCAAGGGCATGAGCGCCGCCGCCCGCGTGGTCAAGCCGGGCGGGGCGATCATCGCCGTGGCCGAATGTTGGGATGGCATCCCCGAGCATGGGTTATTCGGGCAACTGCTGGAGCAGGGCGGCAGTCCCCAGGGCGTGCTGCACCTCATCCATCAGCCAGGGTTGCTCAAGCAGGATCAGTGGCAGGCGCAAATTCAGGCGCTGGTGCAGTTGCAGGCCGATGTCTACCTGCATTGCCGCGGCCTGAGCGAGGCGCAAATTCGCCGCGCATTGCTCAAACCAGCCGTTTCACTGGCTGGCACGCTGGCCGAATTGGTGGCGCATTACGGCCCGGCGGCGCGCATCTGTGTGCTGCCCGAAGGCCCGGTGACGATCCCGTATGTGGCGTGAAAAACAAACATCCGAGTTGGGCATCAACTCGGATGTGGGGGGCATTCGATAGCGCGGCTTCCGGCCGCAACCAAAAGATTGAGATGTTACCCAAAAACAAAGTTGCTCAAACTCGGCTTCTCGTTTCTCCAATTTCAATACAACATGCGCTGCAACACTTCCAACTGAATTTCGCACGGTAGGCTGGCGTGAAGTGGAGGGCTTGAGAGAGCAGCGACATGATACGCGTTTTCAGCCCTCAAACAGCTTTGCAAACGAAAACTCTGGCTCGAAGCCGATCAACTGGCGGGCGCGCGCGATGCTGATCAAGGCTTCGCTGCCCACCAAGGGCCGGCTGCGCCCGGCCGCGGGGTAGAACGTGCGCGCCAGCAGTTCGGACTCGATGCCCGCCGAATTGATGGCATCGTTGACGAACAGCGGATGAAAGCCCTCGAAATCGGCCAGCAGCGATTTTTCAAACGCCTGCGCCGCATCGCGGGCATCTACCAGCGCCCAAAAATTGGCTCGAAACCCTTCCAGGCGCACGTCGCCATTCGAGAAGGCATCTATGCCGCGCTGCTGCTGTTCTTCGATGGGCAACTCCTTCACCCGCTGGGCGCGCAATGCCTGGGCCTCTGCCAACATGCGCGCCACGCGCGCCTGGCGCTCGTCTTCGGGCATGTCGAACCAGCTCTGGTATATGGCCAGCATGTGTGTGCGCCATTCTTTGACGCGCGGCAGCCATTCGGGGTCGGGTTCGATCACCCCGGGCAGGCGCAGGCAGGTACTCGAAATGCCCTCCCGCCGCCAGTAGTACGCTGCGATGTCCTCCGTCACCTGCTTGGAAAACGAGTAGGGTTCGGTGGTGAAGTTGGGGTGATCTTCGTCAATCGGCAGGTATTTCACCTCGTACTCTTTGCAGCCATAATAGAAGCCCAGCCAGTTGATCGAACTGGCCGTGCTGATGCGCCGGATGCCTTCCTGCGCGGCGGCCTCGTACAGATTGAACGTGCCAGCACAGTTGATGCGGAAGATTTCGTGGCCTGGCGGGCCGCCTGGATGGGGAATGGCCGCCAGGTGGATGATGGCCTCTTGCCCCTGTACGGCCTGGCGCACGGCAGCAAAATCGTTCACATCGCCGCACACGTATTCGATGCCCTCCAGCGTGCTTTCGGCCAGGCGGTCAATCACCTTCACCGCGTGACCACTCGCCAGCAAGCGCGCCACCACAGATTTCCCCACCAACCCCAAACCACCGGTAACGAGAATTTTCATTGCAATTGCCTCTTTACAAAGCCATCAGCACACGCGGCTGCTGGCTCAAATCCTGGTAGATGCCATCCAACTGGGCGCGGCTCTCGGCCACAAACGTCACCGTTATGGAGATGTATTTGCCGTTGCTGCTGGTGCGTTGGCTGGTGTTGTAGGCCGACTGCGGGGCGTGTTGCTGCACAATACCCACCACAAAGGCCTCGAAATCGTCGGCCTGATGCCCCATTACTTTGAGGGGAAAGATACACGGGAAATCGAAAATTTCGTTCTCGTCCATAATGTTTACAACGCGCAGTAACGCTCGATATTCTTGCCGATCACGGCCAGGCTGTCTTCCCAGAATTTGGCCGAACGGATGTCAATGCCAAATTGGGCGGCCAGGTCAGCGGCGCGGCCTTCGCCGGTGGCGGCCAGCAGGCGCTTGTAATCAGGCACAAAAGCCGCGCCGCGCTGCTGGTAGATGGCGTACAGCCCGATGCCGAAGAGCAGCCCGAAGGCGTAGGGGAAGTTGTAGAACGACAGCCCGGCGTAGTAGTAATGCGGCTTCCACGTCCACATATATTTGTGCAAGACGTTCTCATCCAGGCCGTCGCCGTAGGTGGCTTTTTGGGCGCGTTCCATGATGTCGCACAGGTCATCGGCAGAAAGTTCGGCCTTTTCGCGGCGCTCGAAAACTTCCTTCTCGAACAGGTAGCGCGAAGTGATGTCTACGATTACCTGGGCATCGCTGATCAGGCGCACTTCACGGATGGCGAGTTCTTCCTGGGGGTCGGTGGTTTGCGCC
>CAZSFD010000158.1:0-3406 GCA_964606085.1 uncultured Anaerolineaceae bacterium | reverse complement strand
TACTTCGACGGCCGAGGATTGACGTTGCCACCGCCATCCGCCTCCGACGGCATCGATTACGACCAACTCGTCAATGTTCTTATGAACCCGGATACGGACACGCCGAAGGGACTGCTCGACACACTCTACTTCGTGCATGAGATGGCCACGCCCGAAGCCATGGACGTTCTCATACAGGAGGCGGAGAACAACGGCATCTCCCTCGACGGGAACCCCGACCCCACCGCGGCGGACGTGGCCGTTCAGATCTATCTGCAGGACAAGGAGCTTCTCGAGCGCAAGCACGCCGAGCAGTATCTCATGAAGCCCCGGTCCTTCGAGTATTTTCAGACCGACACGCATCCGATCCCCAAGTTCAAACAGCCGACAGCGAAAGTGCTTTCCGCCCTCGAAAAGGACCTCGACGACTGGTTCGAGAAGAAAAAGCGCGGGCGGGGATCGAAGGTCTTCGTTTACCCCAGGAAAGATTCCGTGTGGTTTCTGGTGCGTCACGGTGATCCGTTGCGGCGTGAGGGCAGCCTCGACGGCGGTCAGGCTTCAAGCGTCTTCTACCGTCCAGAGAAATACGATGTGTTGGTTTACGAACCGACCATCGGCGAGATTCGAATGCACGCGTGCGGAAAAGGGGAAAAGGACCTCTTCCGCCGGCAGTTCGGCCGCCATGTGTTCAACAAGGAGGATTTCTTTCCTGAGACCGGCAAGTACACGCTCGAACCACTTCGAAACGACGGAGACACATCCATCGTTTGCACCGACGTGGACGGCATGGAATGGGTCCGGCTCAAGGAGATTCAGTTCTTCTGGGGCGGCGCGGAAAAGGAGACCGAGATACGCAAGGCCAACGACGTGTTCGCCGCCTACGCCGGGCGCGGGCGCGCCATGCCCCAGAAAGCGCGGATCATCCGGGCGAGCTTTCAAGTGAAGTTCACGGATTCGAATGCAGCACGGATCGTGACCATCCGTCCCTCAAATATCGCGCAGTACACCAGGGACAGCGATGCCGCCGTAGTCGAGGACTGGCTCACGAAGCGCGGATTCATCCTTGCCGAGCAGGAAGACGATGAGGAATAGATCGACCGGATTCTGGCAGGCGCTTGAAGCCGTCCCCGGCGCGGCCGCGGTGGATGCCGAGTGGAAAGCCCGGTGCGGGAACGATTATGGGACGGCGAAGGCCTTCCTTCGCCCGAACGGCAAACTGGCATCTTCACATCCCTGCATGGTTCATCGCGGCTGCGGCTGTGAGCACGAAGTAGTCGTGCACGATTCAGAGGATATCGTGGCTGTCTGCAGGTGCGAGCGTGGATGCGAGACCTTTGCCCTGCGACGATCCGACATCGTGGCCTATGAGCTGGATCGTCCGGCTCTCGACACGGCGCTCGCCAAGGTCTTCGACCTGATCGAAGAAACCGACGCGGGAACCGACCTTCCCGGAACGACGCGCATCGGCGTTTACTCTCCATACGCCGGATACCGTTTCCCGGTCTACCTGGCGATCCAAATCGAGCCCGATGATTTCAATGAGGCGGTGGATGGTCTCCTGGGCAGGAATGGCACGCCGTTCATTCTCTTGTCTCCCACACGGGAACTCTGCTCCACGAAGGCAGAGAAGCGGCTGACCGACAAGCGGTCGGGCTTCGTGTCCCTGTCGGAAAGCGTTGCCATCGGTGACAAGCGACAACTTCGGCTCCTTCGTCCACTCGATGAAATCCTGGCGCAATTCCGCGGGACCAATCTTCCGTCTGAGGAAGAGACCAGTTCCAAGGTTTTCTTTCCAACTCCCAAAGGAACTACGTGGGAAAACATCAAGATCAGGTTTTTCGACGGGCACACAGTGACTATTTGGGCGGAAGACCAGGTGGGACGATTCAACTACACTCAGATGGGAATGGCAAACAAGAAGAACGGCCACTTCACAAGACAGTGGGAGTTGCTGGGGCTCTTCGCAAAAGGGCGTGGTCGATTGGATTGGTCCTCCTCTGAAGCGAACCTTCGTTGGAAAAAACAGAAGGAGCACCTATCCAAACGTCTTTCTGAGTTCTTTCACCTAAGCGATGACCCCATCGAATGGGAAAAAGACGGCAAAGCCTATCGATGTCGCTTTCGTATCCTCCCCGAGGGGGACGACGACTATTGATTCCTGACGAACCCTGTTGAACGCAAGGCCCCGACCAATCCAATGGTTTGGGCCTTTTCATTTTCTCCCACGCCTGCTGCCAAACCACTACGTTAACGACACCAGCGAAATTTCACTGGCCCTCCGGAAAAAAAATCAAAAAAAGTTTCCCCTCCGTAGCCCAGGCATCCGCCTGAAATCTCCGCATTTTCCTGTCATTCACCATCGACACGCCGGGCCGTCCCGCCCCTCTCATCGAAATTTCGCCAAAGAGGGGTGACGGTCCGGCGAGACCCTCACCCTGGAAGAAACGCCCGGATGATCCGGGTGAACGCCCCCTGGGAGGTCCATTCGCCGGACCCGCCTCCCAGGGGGCTTTTCGTTGATGCGCCAAAGTGCGCGAAAGGAGGTCCGGTATGACGGATGTCGTGACAAAGGCGGCCCTGACTCCTGCCAGGAAACGCCTGGTCGAGCTGATGCAGGAGGTCAACTACGGACGGATCGAGGGACTGCGCGTCCAAAACGGCGAGCCGGTCTTCGATCCCCCGCCCACCGTGCTGCGGCTGTTTCTGTTCGGCAAGGACAACGGGCCGAACGAATCCCGCGGCAACGACGGCTTCGCTCTGAAAAAGAAGGTGGCGGAGCTGTTCGAGGTCTTCGACCGGGAGCGTTCGCTCTCGATCCAGGAACTCATGATCGACAACGGATTGCCCGTCCGCATGACCGTGGCGGACGCGGTCCGGATCTGATTCAGACCCGGCCATAGAGCACGGTCCATCACCAGACAACAGACTGGCCGCAGAGCGGAGGTCGTTGTGGGTGTCGCCGATACCGGCGTACTCGCAACACCTCCGCTCGCTTCGTTTAGAGCGGTCGTCCCGGCATAGGTCGACACCCACACGAGCTCCTCCTCGGCCCCGAGGAGGCTCAGATGGGTTTCGACAAACGCTACGAAGGAATCGACGAGTATGCCGTTCAGATCATCAAGTACAAGGCGAGACAACTGGTCGGACGGGTGGGCTTCACCGAGTCCGACCGCGAGGACCTGGAGCAGGAGATGCTGATGGACCTGCTCCAACGCCTGCCCAAGTACAACCCCGACCGCGCCCAACGCAACACCTTCATCGCCCGCGTGGTGGAACACAAGATCGCCACCATCATCGAGGCGCGGAAGGCCGGCCTGCGGGATTACCGGCTCTGCAATTGTTCGCTCAACGACCGCTTGGAAGACGAGGAAGGCGGCTCCGTCGAGCGTATGGAGACCATCGATCAGGAGGATTACCTGCGCCGCAC
>CAZSFD010000157.1:0-3695 GCA_964606085.1 uncultured Anaerolineaceae bacterium | reverse complement strand
TGATCACCAACTTCCACCTGCCCAAATCCACCCTGATCATGCTGGTCAGCGCCTTCGCCGGGCGGGAGAACGTGCTGCACGCCTATCACACCGCCATTCGCCAGGGCTACCGCTTTTACTCATTTGGCGATGCGATGTTGATCGGATAATTCCACATTGACATCCCCGCCCCAATCTTATTTTTGTATACGACACCGCCCCGGTAGGAGACTGCTCTCCTGCCGGGGCGGTGAATTTTGAGTACCGAGGGCGCTGCGGGTTTAGCGAATGGCGCGTTCGGTATCGGGGTCGAACAGGTGCATATTGTTCATGTTGAACGTCACCTGTGTGCGGTCGCCCATGCGAGCGCTGGTGCGGGGGTCAACACGGGCGACGAAGTTGTGTTCGCCTACCGAAACGTAGAGGAAGATTTCGTTACCCATCAACTCGGTCACTTCAATCTTCCCTTCGACGGGCTGGCCGAAAATACCTGGCGGGCAGTAATGCGGGTCGTGGATGTTTTCGGGGCGCACGCCCAAAATGACGCTCTTGCCCACGTAGGGGGCGTAGACGTTGTTGCGGTCGCCAGGTACTTCCACGCGGAATGGGCCGCCATCTACCAGCAGCTTGCCGTCTGATTTTTCGAGTTTGGCTTTGAAGAAGTTCATTGCCGGAGAACCGATGAAGCCAGCCACAAACAGGTTGTCGGGGCGGTCGTACAGGTTTTGCGGCGTATCCACCTGCTGCAAAACGCCTTTGTTGATCACCACGATGCGGGTCGCCATCGTCATCGCTTCCACCTGGTCGTGGGTCACGTAGATAAAGGTGGTGGCGAGTTGCTGGTGCAGCTTGCTGATGTTGGCGCGCGTTTCGACACGCAGCTTGGCATCCAGGTTGGAGAGCGGTTCATCGAAGAGAAAAACCTTCGGCTCGCGTACGATGGCGCGGCCCACCGCCACGCGCTGGCGCTGACCACCCGAAAGCTGGCGGGGTTTGCGGTCGAGCAGGGCTTCGATGCCGAGCATCTGGGCGGCTTCGTTCACGCGGCGCTTGATCTCGTCCTTCGGCACCTTGCGCAGTTTCAGGCCAAAGGCCATGTTGTCATACACGCTCATGTGGGGGTAGAGAGCGTACGACTGGAACACCATGGCGATGTCGCGGTCTTTGGGGGCCACGTCATTCACCACCTGATCGCCAATCAGAATGCGGCCATCAGAAATCTCTTCCAGCCCGGCCAGGCAACGCAGCGCGGTGGTCTTGCCACAGCCCGAAGGCCCAACCAACACCAGGAATTCTTTGTCGGCGATTTCAAGATTGAGGTCGTTCACCGCAATCACATCACCAAAACGCTTGTAAACATGATCAAATGTAACGCTTGCCATAAGATTTTTCTCCTTTCTCGGCTTGCGGGGATATAGTGGTTGCATTATAGCCGCACCATGTCATATTTGTCATGTGACAAAGATCACTTTTTCGTTATCGTTCACGATGAATTAACCGCATGGCGCTACCCCGACGGATGAAACCAGGCTGGCTGTCGTGGCGCAAACCTATGGCTTGCGAGCGTGCGCAATTCAGCGTGCGCAACTTAGCGTGCGCAACTTAGCGTGCGCAACTTAGCGTGCGCAATTCAGCGTGCGCAACTCAACGCTCGCAAGTCAGAGACTTGCGCCACGGGGCTATTTTCATATCCAGTGTGTGGAAAATGATAAAATCTTTACCTATGACCACCGATGACCTCACCCCCGTCCGCAAACAATACCTCGACATCAAGCGCCAATATCCCACCACGCTGCTGTTCTTCCGCCTGGGTGACTTTTACGAAACCTTCGACGAAGACGCTGAGACGGTAGCTCGTGAACTGGATATTGTCCTCACCTCGCGCCCGGTGGGCAAAGGCATGCGCGTGCCGCTGGCCGGCATTCCCTACCACGCCCTCGAAAACTATCTCGCGCGCCTGATCGAAAAGGGCTATCACGTTGCCATTTGCGAGCAGGTGGGCGATGAACCCGTCAAGGGTATCTTCCCCCGCAAAGTGACCCGCGTCGTCACGCCTGGCACGCTGATCGAACCCAACCTGCTGCCCGGCGACGCGAACAACTACCTGGCCTGTGTGGTGGTGGATGAAAACCTGGCTGGCGTTGCCTACGCCGACATCTCCACCGGCGAATTTGCCGTCACCGAACTGCAAGGCGCAGACCTGCTGACGGCCCTGCGCGCCGAACTCGTGCGCCTGCGCCCGGCAGAGGTGTTGCTGCCCGATAATGCCTCACTTTCTGATGGGATGCCCGGCCACCGCACCCCCTGGCCGGCCTGGCGTTTCGAGCCGGGGCGCTGCCAGGAGGCCCTGCTGCGTCACTTCCAGGCTGCCTCGCTGGATGGCTTCGGGCTGCGCGGCCTCACGTTGGCCCAACGCGCTGCCGGGGGCATCTTGCAATACCTCGCCGAAACGCAGCCCGCCGCCCTCGGCCTGCTGACCAGCCTCAACACCTACAGCCTCAACGAATTTATGACCCTCGATGCGGCCACGCGCCGCAACCTCGAACTGACCGAGACGCTCCGCAGCGGCCAGGTCAAAGGCTCGCTGCTGGGCGTCCTCGATCACACCGTGACGCCGATGGGCAAGCGCCTGATGGCGCAGTGGGTGAGTAAGCCGCTGCTCGATGTGGCCGCCATCACCGCCCGGCAGGAGGGCGTGCAATTCTTCTTCGACGATGGCCTGTTGCGCGCCGAACTGCGCGCCGCCCTCAAACCGCTGGCCGATCTCGAACGCATCACCACCCGCATTGTGGGCGGCAGCGCCCAACCGCGCGATTTGGTGGCGATGCGTTCAACGTTGCAAAAACTGCCTGCCGTCAGAACCCTGTTTGCTGAAACAGACAACCTGCCCCCTGCCACTGGCAACTTCTCTCCCTGCCCCGCTGAACTGACCCTCATCGAATCTGCCCTGGCCGACGACCCGCCTGCTACCCTCGCCAACGTGGGCATCATCCGCAGCGGCTACTCCGCCGAGCTGGATGGCGTGATGGAGCGCTCGAAACATGCCCGCGAGTGGATCGCCAACCTGGAAGGCGTTGAGCGTAACCGCACGGGCATCAAATCGCTCAAGGTGGGCTTCAACAAGGTTTTTGGCTACTACATCGAAATCTCCAACGCCAACAGCAGCCTGGCGCCGCAGGAATATATCCGCAAGCAAACGCTGGTCAACGCTGAGCGTTACATCACCCCGGAGATGAAGGAGTACGAAACGCTCGTGTTGAACGCCGAGGAGCGCATCCACGAGATCGAGACGCGCCTGTTCCGCGAAGTGTGCGGCCAACTGGCGAAGAGCGCCGCCACGCTGCTGGCCACCGCCCGCGCCCTGGCCGAACTGGACGTGCTGGCCTCGCTGGCCGAAGTGGCCGCCCTGGGCGGTTATGTGCGCCCCGCAATCACCGCCGCCGACACGCTCGAAGTGCGCGATGGCCGCCATCCCGTCGTCGAAAAAATGCTTGATCGCGAGCGTTTCGTACCCAACGACACCGTTTTCGCCGCAGGCGAGCGTGTGCAGGTGCTGACCGGGCCTAATATGAGCGGAAAATCGACGTATCTGCGCCAAACGGCCATCATCACGCTCATGGCGCAGATGGGCAGCTTTGTGCCGGCGGCCTCGGCCCTGATCGGGCTGGTGGATCGCATCTTCACCCGCATCGGCGCGCAGGATGAGATTCACGCCG
>CAZSFD010000156.1:0-4546 GCA_964606085.1 uncultured Anaerolineaceae bacterium | reverse complement strand
GGCATGGGGGGGTGAAGTCGTCCGCACCCTGCAGTCACGACTGCCTGGCAGGGCAGTTGGGTTTCAATCCGCTTGGACGCGGCATGAGGGGGTGAAGAAAATTGCCCACCAAAACCGGCCCAGCGTTGATTTTGTTTCAATCCGCTTGGACGCGGCATGAGGGGGTGAAGGCTCCCTGCTACGTGTCATCGTTCGAAGTCCTTCCCGATAGGTTTCAATCCGCTTGGACGCGGCATGAGGGGGTGAAGCCAAGGGTGAGAAGTTCTACCGCGGTTCCGCGGACTACTCCGAAGTTTCAATCCGCTTGGACGCGGCATGAGGGGGTGAAGTTTGATTGGTCGGCTCCTGGCGTCCAGACTCAAGTTTCAATCCGCTTGGACGCGGCATGAGGGGGTGAAGTGAAAGGGTAAAAGGTATCTTTTTTGAGTTCGATAAGTTTCAATCCGCTTGGACGCGGCATGAGGGGGTGAAGACTATCTTTTTTTGCTCTCTCCAGCGCTTCCTGGCTCATTCTACCACGGCTCAGCGCTCGCTTGTACCAGGTCTGCGAAGGGTACGCGGGATGCGTATCAAATGGCCTTCGAAAGATTAAAACGTGATGTTTTCCCCGCGAAAAAAGCTCTCGCCAGCGCATCCCAGCGCATCTGTGCGCCCTAAAAGCGCGGTTTGCGAAGGGTATTCGGGTCGTTTTCGCGCCGTTTCGCGGGTCAATTTACAAGGCGTAAACGGTCAATCCGAAAAAGGCGGTTGGCCCGCCGATCGTGGCAATAGGCCGTTACATACCAGCGCAGTCCGCGCTGTTCAATCAGCAGTGGCGTGATGTGGCGCAGTTCCGGTGCAGGACGCCGGGGCACATGATACCAGACATCCACCGCTTCCATCTTCTGAACGGCAGCTTCGAGAAAGGCAATCACTTCTTCTTCTGGCGGCAGGGGTGGCTCGATTTCCGGCGTCCAATCCATCGGCGGCGCCAAAGCGGCCAAAGCCCGCGAGGCCCGGCGTGCTGCTGCGCCCAACAGATCATCTTCGATAGCCTGGGTCAGCTTACGCCATAAACCATCGGGGGCGGCCAGGTTCACCGTTGGCAGCCCCTCGGCCAGCATCAACAGGGCAGCCAGGTGAGTGCGTTCTGCTTTGGAGAGCCGAACAACATCGAGGGAACGCGTTTCACCTTCATCCAACACCGAAACTACTTCGTCTTCAGGTGGAATAATGGGCAGCACCAACATGCCCATGCGTTCCAGGCGGGCCATCACTACCGGCGCGCGCCAGGGTTGCAAGTGTACATGCCGTGGCGAAAGCATTTCGTCCAGGTCGCGGCGCAGGGGCGGGTTTTGGCGCAAACGGAGCAATTCTTCGGCTTCGCTGAATTCCAACACCTGGCCGGGCAGCAGGCGGATGGTGGGTTGGCGCAGGATTTTGTCCAGCCAGGCTTCGGGCAGGGCATCGCCCAGGCCTATCTCCAACACTTGAATAAACGCTCCGCTATCGCCGCGTTGCAGCGCCAGGCGGATGGCGGCCTGTGTGAGGGGATAACGCCCCGGTGCGCTGGCATCCAAAAATTTCTCCAATTCCCACAGCAGACCCCAGGCTGGCGGGTACGGAACCGTCAGGCGGGCAGATGCCAGTTGCCAGGGACAGGCAGGTTCGTTTTCTAACGGATCAGCCTGACCGTTCAGCAGCAGCATTCCAATTTCAGTTAACGAATCCGCTTCATAGATGCCCAATGCCCACAGGCCAGGCAGTTCGCGCACCAGGCTGGGCGTTAGCTCAGTGTTTGTGCGCAGAGCTTCGAGTAGTTTGTAGCGTGCTTCTCGTTGGCGTTCCGAATTGGGCATCGCCAACCAAGCATTCAACAGGGATGCCAACTGCTCGCCGAGTGTCCACGAAAACCATTCATCGGCCAGCAATGTGGGCAGCCCACAACGCAACATGCCCTGCTCATCGAGCAAGCCAACGCTTTGGGCCAGGCGCAGCCAGAAGGATAGCGATGGCAAATCATCGAACTGCCCATAGAACAACCCGCGCCGTTGCATGGCCCGCCGCAGCACCTGGGCTGAACCCGCCTGGCCGCGCCGGCAAACGCACAACAGGTTGAAGATCACTTCGATAGGGAGCATATCACTTCAGGTAAAAGGGCTTATCCTGCGTCACCTGGCCGGAGCCGATAATTTCGATGCGGCTGACGTCATCGGCGCTGATGTGGTAGATGCGCACGCTTTCCTGCGTTTCTTTCACGTAGGGCTGCAAGCGTTTTTTGAGTTGTTGTAACTGCGCTGGTTCCAGACGGCACTCGAACACGCTGTACTGCACACGCGTGCCAAAATCTTCCAGCGTTTTCGCAGCCTTGCTGCGGCGTTTGTCGTCTGAAATGTCATAGGAAATGATGGTGAATTGTTTCATAATTTAGTCGGCTAGTCGGGTAGTCGAGTGGTCAGATTGTCGGTTGGTCGGATAGTCAGTTGGTCAAATTGACTACCTGACTACCTGACTAACCGACTATTCTGGTGGGGTATAATTTCGGCAGGATTGGTTGGTTTTGAGCCGAGTAGGATAGCGGAGGTGAAAGATGTTACGGACAATGGTTGAAAAAGATTATCGGGTGACTATTCCCAATTCGTTGCGTAGTTTGCTGCATGTAGGCGATGAGTTATTGATCACTGTCAACAAAGCCGGGCAGATTTTGCTCATCCCGGCCAGCCGGGTGGATGAAATTTTGGAACAAACCGCCGGGATGTGGCAGGGCCGTACCGATGTCCCCTCGGATGGGGTCGAATATGTCAACCAGTTGCGCCAGGGGCATCGGTTGGAAGAACTGGGGATCGTCAAACCATGATCCTTTTGGATACTGACATTCTGATCGATCATTTTCACGGTCACGAAGCGGCCAAAAATCTGATCCGTGAGACGTTGTTGAGCGGAGAAACGCTGGGCATTTCCGTCGCTACGGTGGCCGAAATTCTGGCGGGCATGCGCCCCGGCGAAGAAGACAAAACCGAGGCATTGCTCTCCTTGTTTCAAATCATCGCAGCCGATGAATCCACTGCGCGCCTGGCTGGAAGTTATCTCAACCAGTATGCAGCCAAACAACGTTTCGATCTGGGTGATGCACTGATCGCTGCCACAACGCAATTAAACGGGGCCATCCTTCACACGCGCAACACGCAGCATTACCCAATGAATGACATCACCGTAAAAGTACCTTACGAGCGGGGTAAACGCCAACCTGGGGGCTAACCGACTACCCGACTAATTGACTGCCTGACCAGCCGACTAACTGACTACCCGGCTACCCGGCTACCTGACTACGAACGGAACATAATTTTCGATCTCGCCCATGATTGTGCGTGCCATCATGTAGGCTTGCAGTTCGAGGATGCGGCGGTAGGTGGTGGTTTCGTTGAGCGGGGGGTAATACACCTGGTCGTTCAGGCGCGTTTCGTACAGGGCAATGAAGCGGTTGCGGGCATCTTCGGTCATCGAAATCGGGCGAACTTTGCCGTTGCCGGCATCATCGTCGCTATCGGCATCAGCAGAACGGGTTGGCCGGCCAGCTTCGAAATCGGCCAGGCCGATCAGCGGGCGGTTGACCATCGTCAGCACCACCGAGTCCACAATAATCGGTCGGAATTCTTCTTCCAAATCCAACGCCATCGAAGGCTTGCCAAAATCTACGGTGTGGAAAAAGCCCAGGTCGGGGTCCAGCCCGGCCACCTGGCAGGCCGTCAGCAGGTCGTTGAGCAGCAAAGTGTAGCCAAACGAAAGCAGAGCGTTGATCGGGTCGGGTGGGGGGTAATATTCGCGGCGCTCGAAGCCCCAACTATCACCATCGCGCGGCGGGCGGAACAGGGCGCGCAAGATGGCGAAATATTCTTTGGCAGCCAGGCCCTCATGCCCGCGCACCTCGTCCAGCGTACGCGCCGATTCCACCTGGCGCATCATCTGTGCCATCGTGTCGAGCGCCTGCCTGGCCCAGGGTGCGCCCTCGGCATGGCGCTGCACCAACACGCGCTGGTTGTTCACCTTACCGCACACAATTGCGTAGGCCACCGCCATCATACGCTTGGGGTCAGCCACAGCTAACGCCTGGGCATAACGCAATTTGCTATTCTTGTGCTCACGCCCCATCATGCGCGAGACGAAACCACCGCGGCTGTTGAGAAAGAGCACGTCAATTTTTTGCTGTGTCAGCGCGTACAAGGCGGGTGTCGTCAGCCCCACGCCGCGGCCCATCAGCACCACGCGCTCTATTTTGATCAGCGGAATATCTTCCAAAATCTCCTCACCGCGCCGCACCAGTAAGCGCTGGCCTTGTTTGTGAACCTGTACGCCGGGTTCGGTAACATACAAAGTAGTCATAGAGCAGTCCTTTCGTTGGGTAGTCGGGTAGTCGGGTAGTCGGATAGTCAAGTAGTCAAGTAGTCAAGTAGTCAGGTAGTCGGGGAGTCGGATGGTCGAATGGGTGGGGGGGCGGTATAATGGGGGGGAAAATTAGGTGCTGAGGAGGATAGGAAAATGGCGAAGATTGAGCGGTTTGAGGATGTGA
>CAZSFD010000155.1:0-4624 GCA_964606085.1 uncultured Anaerolineaceae bacterium | reverse complement strand
GCCTACTATGCTGGCACCATCACGGGTATTCTCACCGATGGCCTCGGTTTGTTGGGTGGTACGGTGATCTTCATCATCTTCGGTAAAGCCGCTCCCGATGCTCTGTTGGGGTTCGGTTTTGGCGGTACGCTGCTGGCGCTGTTCATGCGTGTGGGCGGCGGTATCTACACCAAAGCGGCCGATGTGGGCGCTGACCTGGTGGGTAAAGTCGAACAGGACGTTCCCGAAGACGACCCCCGCAACGCCGCCGTGATCGCCGACCTGGTGGGCGACAACGTGGGTGACTGCGCCGGTATGGCCGCCGACATCTTCGAGTCCTACGAAGTGACCATCGTTTCGGGTTTGATCCTGGGCTTGGCCCTCGTCGCCCTCACCGATAACCTGGTCTGGATCGTTTACCCGCTGATCATCCGCGCCGTCGGTGTGATTTCATCCATCATCGGAACCTTCACCGTGCCGATCTGGGAAAAACTCGACCTGCCCATCATCGGCCGCGCCCACGATGCGGAAGAGTCAATGTTCCGCTCCTACGAGGTCTCCAGCGTATTCACGGTGGCGATCTCGTTCTTACTGGCTATCTTTTACGCTGGCGACTGGCGTCTGGGGGCCCTCACCGCAGTCGGCGTCGGTCTGGCCGTCGCCTTCAATCCGTTGACATCCTACTTCACCTCGACCAAGAAACCCCCGGTCAAGGAAATCGTCAAGGCCACCAATACTGGCCCGGCCACCACCATCCTTTCGGGTTTGTCGGTCGGTATGGAATCGAGCGTGTGGGCGCTGATCGTGATCGTGATCAGCTTCATCATCGGGATGTTGCTCTACAACGCCCAAGGCCCAACCTATATTCTCTACGCCGTCGCCATGATCGGTATCGGTATGCTCTCGC
Source organism: uncultured Anaerolineaceae bacterium (assembly GCA_964606085.1). Lineage (GTDB taxonomy): Bacteria > Chloroflexota > Anaerolineae > Anaerolineales > UBA4823 > CAIQJJ01. The sequence continues at coordinate 3,738 of CAZSFD010000155.1, read as the reverse complement.
ACACTGGTAACAACGTCGCCATGGACTCCTACGGCCCCATTTCCGATAACGCCAACGGCATCGGCGAAATGGCCTGGCACGACATGGAAGACGAAGAAACCAAGAAGGCCCGCCAGATTATGGCCGACCTCGACGCGGTAGGCAATACCACCAAAGCGATTACCAAGGGTGTTGCCATTGCCTCGGCAGTCATCGCCGCCGTTTCGTTGTTTGCATCTTACATTACCGACGTTGGCCGTGTGCAAGAGCAGTTGGGACAGGTAGCGATGGCATCCATCCGCGTCTCCGAAACCAATGTCTTCATTGGTCTGCTTTTGGGCGGCGCACTGCCCTGGTTGTTCTCCTCGCTTTCTATCCGCGCCGTCTCCCGTGCGGCTGGCGAAATTGTAGAAGAAACCCGCCGCCAGTTCAAAATCCCCGGCATCCTGGAGGGCACCAAAATCCCCGATTATTCGCGCGTGGTCAGCATTTCCACTGCTTCGGCCCAAAAAGAGCTGATCCCCCTGGCGACCATTTCGGTGTTGGTTCCGTTGCTGGTTGGCTTAGTGCTTCAAGTTGAGGCCCTGGGTGGTTTCCTGGCGGGCATCATCCTCTCCGGCCAGCTGCTGGCAGTGTTCCTCTCGAACGCCGGTGGCGCCTGGGACAATGCCAAGAAAGCCATCGAAGACGAACCGCGCGACCTCAAGAAGAACACCGGTAAAGGCTCTGAACGCCACAAAGCTAGCGTGGTGGGTGATACCGTCGGTGATCCGATGAAAGACACTGCCGGCCCGGCCCTCAACCCGATGATCAAGGTCGCCAACCTGGTTTCGCTGTTGGCCGCGCCGATCATCGTCAAGTACCCAATGCAAAACGCCGATGGTTCGATTAACTATATCGTCGCCATCGTGGCGGTGGTCATGCTGGTTGCCACCGTCTGGGCCATTATGCGCAGCAATAAACCCGTCGAAGCGATTCAATAAACATCGCATCGCTTGAAAATTTCGATAAAAAACACCGGTCGCAAAGGCCGGTGTTTTTTATTTTTGCGATCTTATGCTAGAATGGTTTTGGAAACAGGAATTATCCTGGCGAATCTCGTATCAGGTTCAGGCAAAAACCATCGCATTCTTATTTTCCCATCACCTTGCTGGATTTCCCAGTGGTCATTTTCTTGAATCAGGGAGCATCACATGGCCAAGATCGCCTTACGGGCATATCATCGTGAAATTGAAGGCTTGATTGAAAGCAACCAAAGCGAAGAAGCCCTTGCCCATTGCCGTTACATTTTACAAACCTACCCCAAATACCTCGAAACCTATCGGCTGATGGGGAAAATTTTCCTGGAAAGCCAGCGCTACGGTGAAGCGGCGGATGTTTTTCAGCGTGTTTTATCGGCCATGCCCGATGATTTCGTCTCCCACGTAGGCATGAGCATTATTCGGGAAGACGAAGGCAATACGGACGCGGCAATCTGGCACATGGAACGCGCCTTTGAAGTACAACCCTACAACAGCGCTATCCAGGGCGAATTGCGCCGCATTTATGGACGGCGCGACGGTTTGGAGCCATCCAAGGCACGCCTGACACGCGGCGCGTTGGCGCGCATGTACATCAAAGGTGGTTTGTATCACCAAGCCATTGCCGAACTCCGGGCAGCCCTGGCCGAAGATAACCAACGCCCCGATTTGCAAGTACTTCTCGCCAGTGCCTATTTTCAAGCCCGGCAACTGGTCGAGGCGGTTGAAGCTAGTAGTTCGCTGCTCAAAAAGCTGCCCAATTGCTTCGAGGCCAACCGCATTCTGGCCTGCATTCTGCCTGAAACAGAACGCGCCAGCGATGCAGAAATTTACCGCCAGCGCGTCGTCGCCCTGGAACCCTACTATGTCAACCTGAAACTCACCACGCCAACCGCCGAAAGTGTGCCCGATCAGGTGGTGGTGATTGATCGCCACGTCTGGCAGGTTGGCGATAAAGCCGCCGAAGTGGATGCCAGCCAACCATCCTGGGCGCGCACCCTGGGCGTTTCCTTCAAAGACAAGGAAGAACTGCCCGATTGGTTAACGGAGGGTGGCGCTGAAACTGCCCTGCCGGCGCTTGAAGCCAATGTTCCAAGCACATCACCTTTTTCTTGGGACCAAGCCGATGAAGATGCCGAATCGGTTGAAATGAGCGCGGCAGAAATCCCCGATTGGATGCGCGAAGCCGGATGGGCACCATCCACAGGAGAATTTCAGGAGGGACCGGTAGATTTCGATACCCCAGTGGCAGGTGAAACTTCGCCTGCTCAAGAGAGCGAACTAGCCCCTGCCGATGTACCCGATTGGCTGCGCAATATGGCCCCGCAAGGCGCTCTCGATCCAGATGCGGCAGATTTACCCGTCCAGGAAGAAACCGTTCCCTGGCTGCAGGATGCCACGCCTCCAGAAAGCGCTGCTGATGCCGATTGGTTGGAAGGATTGGCAGGTCAGTTGCCTGTTGAGGCCAGTCCGCTTGTCGCGCCCCAGGGCGATATTCCCGATTGGCTGAAAGATTTATCGCCAGGCGAATCGGCCTCTGAAGCGCCGCCGCCCCTTCACACGGCAGATATTCCTGATTGGATGCGCGAACTCGCCCCAACGGGTGGCGAAACGACTGATGAGTCACAGGAATTGGCCGATTGGCTGCAAGATAGCCCTGCACCAGGCTCGCCTGCAGAAACGGAAGCGGCAGCCCCTTCGCTCGAAAATGAACTACCCGATTGGTTGCAAACCCTGGACGATGCCAAAGCAGCCCCCCCCTCCGCCAAGCAACCTGCCGATGACCTGGCCGATTGGCTTACCACTGCCCCGGGGGAAGATACCCCGGCCTGGATGTCAGAACTGCCCACCGCTGCCGACGAAAACGCAGCCATGCCAGCCATATCCGATACAGAAAACGATAGCGATGTGCCCGACTGGCTAGATGAAGAGAAGAGCGTCACGGAGCGTCCCAGCGGAGTGACCGGTTTCCTGGACAGTATCTTTGCCACGCCATCCACACCACATCCATCTGAGGCCCCACAAGAAACCTCAGCGAGCGACGTAGATGCGCTGGCCTGGCTCGATAATTTGAACCAGGAAGGCCTCACAGAAGATGCCCTGCTTGGTGATTTCGACACATCGCCCAAACCGCAAACCATCGGCCAAGACGACAAGGTAGCCGATGTCCCTGATTGGCTGAAAGAGACGACCACAGAAGAAGCACCCATTTCATTGGAAGCACCTGCTGCCCCAACAGAAGCCCTGCCCGATTGGCTGACCCAACTGGAGGCCGAAGCCGACGCCTTCGAGGCGCAGCAAGCCACGCCAACCCCGCCGCCCGCTGCCGAGGTCGCACAGCCGCCCGCCGCCGACGAACTGCCCGACCTGAGCGACGAAGCCACGGCGATGGCCTGGCTGGAGGGTCTGGCGGCAGGCCAGGGCATCTCAGAAGACGAGTTGTTCACCGCCCCCGAGGAACGCTCGGCGGCCACACCAGCATGGATCACCCAGGAGGCCGCCCAGGCCGAAACCCCAGCGCTGGAAGAACCCGCCGAAGCCCTGCCCGACTGGCTGACGCAACTGGAGGCCGAAGCCGACGCCTTCGAGGCGCAGCAAGCCACGCCAACCCCGCCGCCCGCTGCCGAGGTCGCACAGCCGCCCGCCGCCGACGAACTGCCCGACCTGAGCGACGAAGCCACGGCAATGGCCTGGCTGGAGGGTCTGGCAGCGCGGCAGGGCATCTCAGAAGATGAGTTGT
>CAZSFD010000154.1:0-4732 GCA_964606085.1 uncultured Anaerolineaceae bacterium | reverse complement strand
GTCCTCCTGGTGGATTGGCAGCCCATCTCCACGCAAGGAGCCACCTTCAAGGTCTATCACAACCCGCTGGTCAACTGGCTGTGGCTGGGCGGGTTGGTCTTCATCGTGGGCACGTTCATCGCCGCCTGGCCGGATCGCGAGCCGGAAAGTGTGAAAGCGCCGGTGAGGAAGGTGGATGGGGCACAGGTGGCAGGTGGCAGGTAGCAAGTGGCAGGCTTGTCCTGAGCATGGCGAAGGATCGAAAGCGCAATTTATGAATCACGAAACACCTATCACGAATTACGTATTGCGAATTACGCTGCTCGCTGCGTTGCTCTTGCTGTTCATCGCCTCCGTCCGCCCCGCGTTTGCCCAGCAGCCCGTCACCGATGATGAGGTAAACGCGGTGGCGCGTGATGTGTATTGCCCGGTGTGCGAGAATGTGCCGCTGGACGTTTGCCCGACCAAGGCCTGCGCCGATTGGCGCGAGGAAATCCGCCTGCTGCTGATGGATGGCAAAAGCGAGGCCGAGATCAAGCAGTATTTTGTAGACCGCTTCGGTGACCGCGTGTTGGGCGCACCGCCCGCCCGCGGCCTCAACTGGCTGGTCTACCTCATCCCCCCGGCAGCCATTCTGGGCGGCGTGCTGCTGCTTTACACCGTCTTTAGAACCTGGCGCAAAGCCGCCCAACCCGCCCACGCTGCCCCGCCGTCCTCCGACGATGCCTACATCCGCCAACTCGAAGCGCAACTCAAAGCTCGCGACGAGTGATGCGTGACACGTGACCTTTGTCTTTCAACCTGCATCCTAACCCGTCTCCCCCATGCTCCCTGCCTCCCCTGCTCCCGCTCCCTCGTCCCCCCGCCGTTGGCCTGCCCTGCTCATTTGGGGTGGGCTGATTTTTCTGCTGATCATCGTTGGCCTGGTGCTGATGAAACGCCAGCAAGGCACGCTCGGCATCGGCCAGCCAGCGCCCAATTTCGAGCTGACCACGTTCGACGGTGAAGCCGTCTCGCTGGAAAGCTACCGCGGCAAGGTGGTGGTGGTCAACTTCTGGGCCTCGTGGTGTATCCCGTGCGAGGAAGAAGCCGACGAACTCGAAGCCGCCTGGCAGTTCTACAAAGACCGCGGTGATGTGGTCTTCCTGGGCATCGCCTGGTCTGATATGGACACCAAAGCCAAACAATACTTGGCCCAATACGCCATCACCTACCCCAACGCCCCCGACATGGGCACGCGCGCCTCGCAAGCCTACCGCATCACCGGCGTCCCCGAAACTTTCATCATCGGCCGCGACGGCGTGCTGGCCTACGCCAAATTCAGCCCTTTCAGTTCGGTGGCCGAAATTCAAGCCGCCATTGATCCATTGTTGGAAAAATAAGAAACAAGGACTCAGGTCTCCCCCGCTCCCTAGCTCCCCCTTCCCCCATGGACTTCGCCTCCCTCTTCCTCATCCTCGCCCTCGCCCTGTTCGTCGCCTGGTTCATCGCCCGGCCCTTCATCGAGACGGACGTGCGCCATGCCGCCGTCCAAACTGTCAACCCTGAAGAGCATCAGCGCTCGTCGCTGCTGGCCGAACGCGACCGCCTGCTGACCGCCCTGCAAGAACTCGATTTCGACCACACCCTCGGCAAAGTGCCCGAAGCTGATTACCCCGCCCAACGCGCCGCCCTCTTGCAGCGCGGGGCGGACGTTCTGCGCCAGCTAGACAGCCTCGCCCCCGGCGCGACGCCCCCTGTTGCCGAACCATCCCTGCCGCCTCCCGCCGACCCGCTCGAAGCCGCCATCACTGCCCGCCGCGCCGAACTGCAAACCCCCGCCGACCCGCTCGAAGTCGCCATTGCCGCCCGCCGCCGCGATCACCAGGGCCAATCAGCCGGTTTCTGTCCCAAATGCGGCAAACCCGTCCAAAAAACCGACCGCTTCTGCCCCAAGTGCGGCGCAGCGCTCCATTGAAAGTTGGCAAGGGGCAGGTGGCAAGTTGAAAGTTCGCCCCTGCTCCCCTGCTCCCCTGCTCTTCTCCCCCATGAAACGCCTCCTCCCCCTCGCCCTCCTCGCCCTCCTGCTCACCGCCTGCTCCCTCGCCGCCGATGTGACGCCACCGCCCGGTTATAAGACGCCCACGCCGCGCCCCACTGACCCGCCGCTGCAAGGGCCGCTCTACCCTGCTGAGCCGCCCAGCCCGGCGCGTGGCGCGGTCATCTATGCCACCGAGTGCGCCCCCTGCCACGGCGAAACCGGCCTGGGCGACGGCCCGCAGGCCGGCACGCTGCGCGATCAGAACATCCCTGTGCCAGCCCTGGGCCTGCCCGAATATGCCCGCCTCGGCTCGCCCGAACGCTGGTACAGCGTGGTCACGCAGGGCAATCTCAAGCGCTTCATGCCGCCTTTCCGCAGCCTGAGCGACGCCCAACGCTGGGACGTGGTGGCCTACGCCCTGACCTTGAGCAGCACGCCGCAGGACGTAGCCGCCGGGCAGTCGTTGTATGAGGTCCACTGCGCCGAATGCCACGTCGCGGGCAAAGAAGTCGTCTTCACCGATCAGGCGCGTATGTCCAAACTCACTGCCGCCATGATCGCCGATACCATCGTAAACGGCAAAGGCAAAATGCAGGCGTTGGCCGATTTTTCCGAAACCGAGTTGGCCCAACTGACCGCCTATGTGCGCTCGTTGAGTTTCGATAACACTGCGGCGGTTGCCCAGGCCACGGCTGAACCCGCCGTCAGCGTAACAGGCAGCGGGCAGGTCAGCGGCAGCGTGACCAGCAGCGGCGATTTCACCATCCCCGCCGGGCTGACCGTCACGCTCTACGCCTTCGAGCAGATGGACGCTCACCCCGTGCTGGCCTTCACGCTGACCACGCAGACCACCCCGGGCGGCGCGTTCTCCTTTGCGGAGGTGCCCTGGCAGGCCGGGCAGGTGTTGGGCGCGGCGGTGGAATTTCAGAACGTGCTGTATGGCTCGCAGGCCGCCGATGTGACCGGGAGCGAAAGCGTCATTGCCCTGGCGATTCAGGCTTACGCGGTGACGCAGGAGCTTGCCGGGCTGGTGGTGGATCGCCATCACATCATCTTCAATTTCGACACGCCCGGCACGGTTTCGGTGATGGAGATGTACGCCATCTCGAACCCCGGCGCAAAGACGGTGGCCGCCAGCGCCCCCGGCCAGGCGGTGATCACCTTCCCGCTGCCCGACGGCGCGGCGAACCTGCTGCTCGAAAGCGGCGAACTGGATGACCGCTTTCTCTCCGTGCCGGGCGGTTTCGCCGATACCGAACCGGTTTACCCCGGCAGCGGGGTGTATCAGGTCTCGTTCCAATACACGCTGCCTTATGGAACCGGTCTCGAATTTTCCCAACCGATTTACCTGACCACCGAGGCGCTGACGGTGCTGCTGCCTGAAGGCGGCCTGAACCTGACCAGCGACCGGCTGACCGATGGCGGGGTGTTCCAGGGTATGCCCTTCCGCCGATTCGATGCCGCCGGGCTGCTTCCGGGCGAGGCGGTCACGTTTGCCATCTCCGGCCAGCCCGAAACCACCACAACCAGCGCCGCCCCCGCCGACCAAACGCCCGCCACCGCCCGTCGCGACCTGGCGATTGGCCTGGGCGCCCTCGGCGCGGTGCTGATCGCCATCGGCGGCTGGTTCTACCTGCGCACGCGCGGCGCGGCTCCCGTTACGCCTGCCGCCCCCGTCCAGCCCGAACCCGCCCTGGCCGACGCCGAAACCCTGATGGATGCGATCATCGCCCTCGACGACCAGTACCGCACCGGGCAAATCCCCGAAGATGCTTATTTGCGCCGCCGGGCTGAGTTGAAGGAGTTGCTTGCAGTGGCAATGGGAGCGCGAGGGCGAGGGAGCAAGGGGGCTGGGGAGCTGGGGTGAAAAGATGAGCAGGATTCAGAGTCATCGGGAGTTGGATGTTTATAAGATGGCGTTTGATGCGGCGATGGAGATTTTTGAAGTGTCCAAACGCTTTCCACGCGAAGAAACTTACTCGCTGACTGATCAAATCCGGCGTTCTTCACGTTCGGTGTGCAGCAACCTGGCCGAAGCCTGGCGTAAACGCCGTTATGAAGCCGCTTTCATCGCCAAACTCAGCGATTGTGAAGCTGAAGCCGCCGAAACCCAAACCTGGCTCGACTTTGCCCAAGCGTGCGGCTACCTGCCCGCCGATAAAACCCAACCTTTGCACCAAACTTACGATCACATCATCGGCAAACTCGTCAACATCATCTCATGCCCCGATCCCTGGCTGCTCCCTCGCCCCACAACATCCCGCTCCCCCTCTCCCTAGCTCCCTCTCTCCCCTGCCCCCTCGCATGATCACCGTTAAGAAACTCACCAAACGCTTCGGACTCAAGGCCGTGCTGCGCGGGCTGGATTTCAGCGTTCAGCCGGGTGAGTTTGTGGCGCTGCTGGGGCCAAACGGGGCGGGCAAAACGACCTTTCTGCGCATTCTGGCTTCTTTGTCGCGTCCGACCCTGGGCGAAGTGAGCGTGGCCGGACACAAGCTGCCCGCCCAGGCGGCCCAGGTGCGCCAACTGCTCGGCGTGGTCTCGCATCAGCCGCTGCTGTATGGCGACCTGACCGCCGAGGAGAACCTGCGTTTCTACGCCCGCCTGTACGGCCTGGCCGACGAAACCCGGCGCGTGGGCGAGGTGCTGGAACTGGTGGGCCTGACCGCCCGCCGCCGCGACCTGGTGCGCACTTTCTCGCGCGGGATGCAGCAACGCCTGTCCATTGGGCGC
>CAZSFD010000153.1:0-4770 GCA_964606085.1 uncultured Anaerolineaceae bacterium | reverse complement strand
CGCCCGCTGACCGCCCTTGAAGCCCTGACCCAGGCCAAAGACCGCCGCATGGTGCTGGTCGGCTTTCCGGGGACGGGAAAATCCACCTTCATCCGCTACCTTTCTTTGCGCCTGGCCCAGGAGTTGTTGGGGCTGCCGCGCCAGCTCGATTGGCCCGGCCAGGCGCTTTTGCCGGTGGCGGTTTCGCTGGGGCGTTTCGCTGAAAGCCTGCCCGCCAACATCCAGCGCGGCGCCGCCCGCCACATGGAAGAATTTTTGCTCGCCACCCTCAAAGCCGACGAGCGCACCGCTGCCTTTGCCCCGCACCTGCTGGCCGAGATCAAAGAGCGCGGCGGTCTGCTGCTCTTCGACGGACTGGACGAAGTCGCCGACCTGACCCTGCGCCCGCTGGTGGTGCAGGCAGTCGAGGATTTCACCACGCAATATGCCCGCGTCCACGCTCATAGCCGCTTCCTCGTCACCTGCCGCACCTACTCGTACACCGACCCTAAATGGCAACTCACCGATTGGCCCAAGTACGAACTGGCCCTGCTCAACCGGGAGCAAATTGAGCAATTTGTGGCCGATTGGTACAAGCAGCACGCCGAGATTGACCCCGGCCGCGCCCACACCTACGCCGAGAAGCGCACCCGCCTGCTGGCCGCCCTGCAGCCCGACGACCGCCGCCGCCTGTACGAAGTGGCCCCCTACCCGATCATCCTGACCGTGATGGCGGTCGTCCATGCCAACTACGAACTCCCCGACAGCCGCGCCCAGGTCTATGAGAAATGCGTGGATTTGCTGCTCGAAAAATGGCAGACCAAACGCTCGTTGGGCAATGTGATCGAGCGCCGCAGCCTGCTCGAAGAATTGGGCATCTCCAGCGGTACGATCAAAAAGCCGCTGCGCGAAGTGGCCTTCAAAGCCCACCAGGGGCGCGAAGGCCAGCTCGACCGCGACGGCGGCGTGCAGTTGACCGGCGACCTGCTGTGCGGCGTGCTGGCCGAAGCCCTGCAAGATGGCCGCAAGGTGGATACCTTCCTCGAATACTGCCAGAGCGCCAACGGCCTGCTCATGCTGCAAGGGACGATTACCTCGCGGCGCGGCGATACCACCCGCCGCCTGTACGCCTTTCCGCACCTGACCTTTGAAGAATACCTGGCCGCCATTTACCTGGCCGAAGACGAAGAAGATGAGGAGAAAATTTGCGGCCTGCTGCGCCAGAACTTCGACCGCTGGCGCGAGGTGATGATCTTCCTCGGTGAATACCTGTGTTTCGTGCGCACCACCACCGGGCGCATGAACGGCCTGTTCGAGTTGCTTGCCCCACACCCGCTGCCTGCAACCATGACCGAAACCGACTGGCGCTCGGTGTGGCTGGCCGGCGACCTGCTGACGCTCTACCGGCGTGCCTTCCCCAAACCATCCCGCCATGAAGAACCCATCAAGGCCAGCATGCGCCGCCTGGTAGTGGAAAAACATCTGCCGATCAAAGAAATTGCCGCCGCCGCCGACACCCTCGACACCCTCGGCCACCTGCCCCCTGACCTGTACGAATTTGCCCCGGTCACCCTGTCACCTTCTCACCCGATCACCTGTCACATTTCCCGCTACCCCATCACCAACGCCCAATACGCCCGCTTCCTCGCCGCCCCCGATTACGCCGCCGACCAATACTGGCAAAACCTGCCCCAATTTGGCCCGCCGCCCGAATACCAACCCCTGCCGCCGGTGGATGGCCGTAAGTACCGCCGCGAAAAGCCGTACTATTGGGACGACCCCGTTTTCGGCATTGCCCGTCCCTCCGTGCCGGTAGTGGGCATAACGTGGTATGATGCCAGCGCCTTTTGCCAGTGGCTGCAAGCCAATTGGGATGCGCCCATTTGCGCTGATTGGCAAGCCGCCAACCCTGGCCTGACCCCGCCCTTTACCATCCGCCTGCCGCGCGAAGATGAATGGGCCGCCGCAGCCGGCGGCATTGACCCCGCCGGCCGCTACCCGTGGGATGCCCCCGGCCAGGCCATGCAAGACCTGCAAGCCATCCTGCGCCGCGCCAATGTGAATGAAAGCGGCATTGGCCGCACCACCCCGGTAGACCTCTACCCCGCTGGAAAAAGCGCCCTGGGCGTGTGGGATTTGGCCGGCAATGTATGGGATTGGCAGAGCAATTTTTACGATAAAGACCTGGACTATATAGGCTTGCGTGGCGGCTCGTGGGACTCTCGCCATGATTACGCCCGTGTGTCCGAGCGCAACTTCCATCACCCAGGCAACGCTTGGCACGACGTCGGGTTTCGGGTGGTGGCCGCTCCCAGTTTCACTTGATTCCTGTGTTCTGTTGTCTGTGTCCTGTTCCTGTGCGTTTCAGGGCGCGTGCGTGTCGTGCGGCGCGCCCTCCCCCCGAAGGGGGGCGAAATTTAAAAAACTGCCCCACACCGGTTTCAGGCACGTTTCTTGCAACATCTTCCGTATGAAAACTTACGACCACTTCTACGAGCAAATCTACGATTTTGAAAACCTCTATTGGGCCTACCGCGCCGCCCGCTGCGGCAAGCGCGGCAAAGCACCCGTGGCCGATTTTATCCGCCGCCAGGAAGATGAACTGCTGGCCTTGCAGCGCGAACTACGCGAAGAAAGTTACCAGCCCGGACCCTACCACACCTTTTACATTCACCAGCCCAAGCTCCGCCTGATTGCCGCTGCACCATTCCGAGACCGCGTGGTGCATCATGCCCTGTGCAATCACATCACCCCCATCTGGGAAAATCTCTTCATCGCCGATAGCTACGCCAACCGGGTAGGCAAAGGCACGCACCGGGCGATTGACCGCTGCCAGCAGTTTGCCCGGCGTTACAAGTATGTGCTGCAATGTGATCTGCGCCAGTTCTTCCCTTCCATTGACCACGCCCTGTTGCTGGCGGTGCTGTCACGGCGCATCCGCGATGAAAGGGTGCTGGCGTTGTGCCGCAAAATTTTGGCCTCCGGCCTGAGCGTGCGGCCCGATGATTACGAAATGGCCTGGTTCCCGGGGGATGACCTTTTTTCTGCGTTGCGACCGCGCGGCCTGCCCATTGGCAACCTCACCAGCCAGTTTTGGGCCAACGTCTATCTCAACGATTTCGACCACTTCATCAAACGCGAGTTGAGCGTCCCGGCTTATCTGCGTTTTGTGGACGATTTTCTACTGTTCGGTAACGACAAAAGCTGCCTGCACGATTGGCGGCAGGCGGTCATCGAACGACTGGCCGTCTTGCGCCTGAAATTGCACGAAAACCGGGCGCAGGTTTTCCCCTGCGAAACCGGCATCCCCTTTTTGGGGTTTCGCGTCTACCCCACCCACCGGCTGGTCAAGCGGCGCAATGCCATCAATTTTCGGCGGCGCATCCGGCCCTGGGTGCAAATCGCCGGACAATCGGCAGCCGCCACCGCCGCTCTCGATGTGCGCGTACGCGCCTGGATCAACCATGTGCGCTACGCCGATAGCTGGGGGCTGCGGCGGGCGGTATTACACGAGATACGGATCACCCGATGAACGAATCCCCCGTTTTTGTACGCACTTACGATCTGCTTTTGTGGCTGCTGCCACAGGTGCAAAAATTCCCGCGTGCCTATCGCTTTACGCTGGCTGAACACATCCAGCGCCTCGCCCTGCAATTTCAAGATTCGCTGATCGCCGCGGGTAAAAGCCAGGGTAACGACCGCCGGGCTTTTTTGCGCCGCGCCGATGTGCAGTTGGAGCAACTACGCGTGAGTTTGCGGCTGTGCAGCGAGATGCAGATCATCACCATCCGTCAGTATGAACACGCCGCCGGGCTGGTCAGCGAAGTGGGCCGCCTGCTGGGGGCGTGGATCAAGCAAGGGTAGCGCAGATCAGCTTGCTGGTCTGTTTACCGGGCCGCGGTCAAACGAGGCTTGCGTGGCGGCTCGTGGGACAATCACCATGATAACGCCCGTGTGTCCGAGCGCAACAACAATCACCCAGACAACGAATGGCACAACAACGGGTTTCGGGTGGTGGCCGCTCACAGCTTTCCCGGCGAGAGATGCTCGCCAGCAGTGCCGTCCGGGCAAGCTCCCGGCGGTCGAGGCAAAACTGGCTGACCGTGGGCCTGCCCGCTTCATTCCCCCTCTCTCTTGGGGAGAGGGGCCAGGGGTGAGGTTTGGGCGAATATACAAAAGCCCCGCGCCCTGGGTGGCCTGCCTTCATCACGAAGGGCAGTTCCACCCCGGCGCGGGGCTTTTTTTAGCAGCACAACCTCAACGAATTTATAAATCCAATATCAGGCGTAGTCGTTGGTCAATCTCAGCCAAATCTTTTGGCGATAATACCCCCACCGAGTAGATTACTTGACTGGGTACTCCTGCCAGTGATCGTAGACGGCATCTTCATCATTATCCCAGATGCGCTGCAAACTTTTCTCCGAAAGGAATGACCAGCCGCGCTGCTCCGAGGGGGCATCGAGCAATTCCGTCAGGCTGAACAGAATATCCAACGCCTTCTCGACGATTTGATCTTCGCTCAACGTTTTGGCCTGCGAAAATTGGCGCAGGCTTTGGGCGCGGTCGGTAGAAATTCGGAAGCGTTTTTCAACCGTGGTGATGTATTCAGTCATCGCAGCACTCCATTGGATGCGATTATACCCCCAGCGCAAAACAAGCACGCGCGGCAAACACAGGCTCTCTAGGATTTACCGTGATGCGTTTCAAGATGAACCACGAATAGCACGAATTTACACCAGCAATTCCAAATCTGAAATCCGATTCTGCGGGCAAAGGTCCTTCTGCATGGAA
>CAZSFD010000152.1:0-4853 GCA_964606085.1 uncultured Anaerolineaceae bacterium | reverse complement strand
GGCGGCATCCATGTGGGCAGCGCTGAATTCATGCTGGCCGCCCAGGAAGCCTGCCACCAGCACGGGGCGATGCTGATCATGGACGAAGTGCAGAGCGGCTTTGCCCGCACCGGCAAGATGTTCGCTTACCAGCACATTGACGGTTTGACGCCCGATTTCCTGTGCGTGGCGAAATCCATCGCCGGGGGCATCCCGATGGGGGCAACTTTGTTCGGACGGCGGGTGAAGGAATTGCAACCAGGTCTGCACAGCTCCACCTTCGGCGGCAACCCGCTTTCGGCCGCGGCATCCCTGGCCGCGCTGGAAGTGTTTGAGCGGGAAAACCTCGCGCAGCAAGCCGCCGAAAAGGGCGCTTATTTCATCAATCGCCTGAATCAAATCCAATCGCCACTGATCCGCGAAATTCGCGGTCTTGGCCTGATGGTGGGCGTCGAACTCAAGCAGAAGATCGCCCCCTACCTGCGGGCGCTGACCGAAAACGGCGTGCTGGCCCTGCCCTCCGGCATGACCACCCTGCGCTTCTTGCCGCCGCTGGTGATTTCCTACGAACAACTGGACATCGTGGCCGACACGATCCAGGCCATTCTCAATCAACCCGTAAAAGACGATAACTGATGAGAGGGTGAGCAGGTGAAGGGGTGACAAGGCGAAATCGCCCCACGCTGTCACTTTTTCACCCTGTCACCTACTCACCCTTTCACCCAAACACCTACTCACAAAATGGACACTGAACCTTTCCGTTCCACCCAATACATTCCCCGCCCATTGGAGATTATTGACACTACTCTCCGCGAGGGCCAGCAAACTTCCCTTTTACACGACCATTACAAATACTTTTTTACACGCTCCGACAAGGAAGACATCTTGCGGGCGCTGATTTTATATGGGGTCAAGTTTGTCGAGTTATTTGCGCCGATTGTCAGCCAACAAGAGAAGGATGATTTCGCGGCCCTGAAGGCCGTGCGCGATTGCCTGATCACGCAGAAGGGCTACACCTTTTTGCTCTCGCACGTGCGCTGCCATCCCAGGGACGTGGAGGGGGCGATTGCGGCAGGCACGGATGGGCTGAATTTCTACATCGGCACATCCAACGAGAGCCGGGCCTACAACCACGGGCGCGATTTGAAGACGATCATCGCCGAGGCGCGTCCCTTGCTGGAAGACGTGAAACGCAACCATCCGGAACTGATCCTGCGCTTTTCGGGCGAGGACGCCTTCCGCACCGACCTGAACGACCTGTTCCGCGTTTATGACGAGATCGTGCCGTACGTGAGCCGCCTGGGATTGCCCGACACGGTCGGCGTCGCCACGCCGTCGGTGATCGCCGGGCGTTTGAAACTGCTGCGCGAACGCTATCCCGGCGTGGATTTTGAAGGCCACTTCCACGATGACCGCGGCTTTGCGCTGATCAATTCGCTCGAAGCGATCAGGAGCGGGATGCGCTACATGAACACCACCATCTGCGGCATCGGTGAGCGTTCGGGCATCACCTCGGTCACGGCGCTGCTGTTCAACCTGTTCATTGACCGCGAGTATGACAAGGTGGAAGGCTACCACCTGCGCCGCTCGTACCCGCTTAATGTGATGCTTTCAGATAAGTTGAAAAAACTCGTCCCTGCCAAAGAACCCGTCAGCCTGACCAACCGCACGCACACGGCGGGCGTGCATCAAAACGCCGTGCTGCGCAGCGCCAGCGCTTACGAAGCGCACCCGCTCGATCAATTTGGCGTCAGCGAATCGGACATTTTGCTGGGGCCGCTTTCGGGTTGGAACGTGATTCACTACTTCCTGAAAGAAATCCGCTACTTCGAGATTGACGACGCCACCGCCAAAGAAGTGGCCGCCGTGTTCAAGCAGCGCGTGTATTCGATGAAACCGGATGAATCCCCTGAGGAAATTCTGGTGGATATTGCCCGCAACGAGTTCAAGCTGGCGCAGTTGGTACTGCCCGAAGCCGCCACGGCCCAGATTGTCCAGCGGCTCGATTCGGCTGGTGAAAAATCGGTCAGCGGCAACGGTCACAGCGCTCAGCCCGTGTTTGCGGGAAATAAGGCACTGAGATAAAAACTTCCGGGCTTCGATGCCCGGAAGTTTCACGTAACAGCAGGTTATTGTGCGATGGGAATACCGTCGGCCTGGATATTGCGGTACAACCCCGTTTGCATTTGCGCCAGCCGTTGCCAGTGCGCCAGACTCCATACACGTGTCGAAAGATATAGACCCGTTTCCAGGCTGAGATCGGCGGCGATATTGCGAATGGTCGTGACCATCTGCCGATCTTCGTGCGGAATAAGGACTGCCAGGTCTACGTCCGAATCTGGTTGAGCGTCGCCGCGAGCACGCGAACCATACAAAATGACCGAAAGCGGTTTTTCAGGCATTTGCTCTAATTGCGCAAGAAAGGCCCGCAAGGTAGATTGCTCCAAAGGCGATAGGCGTTTGAGTTTATGGCTCTTTTTCATATAGATATTTCTCCATTCGGGCCACAAAGCGCCGGGCGTTTTGGAGCATTTCGTCAATTTCCGTTTGATCAGCAAAATAGGTCAGATCGTAATCGCTATCCTGGCGCTGCTCAAACCCCTGGCTTAAGAGACGACCGTATTCAGGTTCTATCAGCCCGCTTTTGATGAAGTGCAAACCAAAAGCAGCAATGACCGCGCCATGTTTGCTGCGAGTTTCGCCTTTGCTTGCCAGCAGGGCGCTGGCAGCATAGAACATGGCATAATAAGTTCGCGAAATCGCAATGCGCAAATAGCCGAGTTTCAAATTGCTGGTTGCGGCTTCTAGATCGTCTTTTGCCGCATTCATATACAGGCTGATTTCTTCGGACATAATCGTATTATACAACTTGAGGTATTCATGGGATACACATTCGCCGAAAAAGCCCTCGCCCGCTCTGCCGGGTTGGAATTAGCCGTTGCCGGACAGGTGGTGGACGCCCGGCCCGATGTGGTGCTGTCGCACGACAACACCGCCGCCATTGCCAAAATTTTCCGCTCGATTGGCCTGGACAAGGTGGTCATCCCCGACAAGATGGCGATCACCCTCGACCATGCCGTGCCGGCCCCTACGCCGCAGCACGCCCAGAACCATGCCGAGGTGCGCGCATTCGTGAGAGAGCAGGGCGTGAAACATTTCTTCGAGGTCGGGCGCGGCATCTGCCACCAGGTGTTGAGCGAGGAAGCGGTCGTGCTGCCGGGGCAGACCATTTTGGGGGCCGATTCGCACACCACCCACTACGGCTGGATGGGCGCTTTTGGGGCCGGGATTGGCCGCACGGAAGTGGCCGCCCTGTGGGCTACCGGCGAACTGTGGCTGCGCGTACCGGAGAGCATGAAGATCACCGTCACTGGTAAATTACGGCCCGGCGTGACCTCCAAAGACCTGTGCCTGTACGTCATTGGCCAGCTTGGCGCAGACGGCGGGCTGTACCAATCCATCGAATTCCACGGCGAGGCCATTCAGGCGCTCTCGCTCGAAAGCCGCATGGTGATCCCGAATATGATGGCGGAATTTGGGGCGAAGAATGCGTATTTGGTGCCGGATGGGAAAGTATTTGAGTGGCTGGAAGCGCGCTTAGCAAGAAGAAAGCTTTCGGTATTCGATAATTCGTTATTCGATGCCCGAACCAATGACCAATGTCGAATAACGATTAACGAATTATCGAATAACGCCCTCATCCCCGACCCCGACGCCCGCTACGCCAGCGAATATACCTACGATGGAAATGCCATCGAACCAATGGTTTCTGGCCCGCACCGGGTGGATGCTGCCGCGCCGCTCTCGGAATTTCGCGGCAAGAAGGTGGATCAGGCATTCCTGGGAACGTGTACGAATGGCCGCCTGGAAGATTTGGCCGCTGCCGCCGAAGTGATGCGCGGCAAGCAGGTCGCCAGTGGCACGCGTATGGTCGTCATCCCGGCCTCGTCGGAAGTTTTGAAGGAAGCGATGAAGTTGGGCTATATTCAGGATTTTGTCGAAGCGGGGGCGGTGATCGGCGTGCCGGGCTGCGGGCCGTGCATGGGCAATCACCTGGGCATCCTGGCTCCCGGCGAAGTGTGCATCTCCTCGGCCAACCGCAACTTCAAGGGCCGCATGGGCCAGCCGGAAGCCGAGATTTACCTGGCCAACCCGGCGGTGGTGGCAGCCAGCGCCATCAAAGGGGAGATTGCTGACCCAGGTGAAATCGCGGGGTGATTGGACTGGTACTATCAAGACTTCCGAAGTCTGACAGAAGTCTTTGTGCTTGGGCTGTATAATGGGTGTGAAAGGATGTGATTATGGACTGGCAAAACTACATTCATTCTGACCCAGAGATTTTATTGGGCAAACCGGTTGTCAAAGGCACCAGGCTGGCCGTAGATTTTCTTTTGGGCCTCCTGGCGGCTGGCTGGAGTGAACAACAAATTCTGGAAAATTACCCTACGCTGACACCACAGGCTTTACAGGCCGTTTTTGCTTATGCCGTAGAGTGTATGCGTGATCAATCGCTCTTCAACATCCCGGAGATGGCTTGATGCGTTTTCTGGCAAACGAGAATTTTCCCTTAGCCAGCATCAGGCGATTACGGCAAGCGGGATACGATGTTATCGCTATAATCGAAGAAATGCCTGGTGCAAAAGATATGCTTGTACTCACGCGGGCCAGGCAAGAACAGTGTATTTTATTAACTTTCGATCGTGATTATGGTGAGTTGATCTATCGCCAACGTCAACCTGTTCCTGTCGGGGTAATCTATTTTCGCTTCGAGCCAGTAACTCCCGAAGAACCAGCGGATCGTTTGGTGACTATTCTAAAACAGTAGGTGCATAAACCACATACAAGTTTATCAGACAATCTGTGATTTGGCCTGG
>CAZSFD010000151.1:0-5102 GCA_964606085.1 uncultured Anaerolineaceae bacterium | reverse complement strand
GGCGGCATCTCCGCCCTGGGTGGCGTCCACTCGCATCAGGTGACCAACCAGCCCGATGGCACAATCACCCTGGATGATCTGCGCGCCGCCATCCGTGGTGATGACCAGCACTTCCCGCCCACACGCCTGATCAGCCTCGAGAACACGCACAACCGCTGCGGCGGCGTGGCGCTGACTGCCGAATACACGCGTGCCGTTGGCGAACTGGCTCACGAACACGGCCTGGCGTTGCACCTGGATGGGGCGCGTATCTTCAATGCCGCCGCGGCCCTGGGTGTGCGTGCGGCTGAACTGGCCGCCCCCGCCGATTCGGTCACGTTTTGTTTGAGCAAGGGCCTGTGTGCGCCGGTAGGCTCGGTGCTGTGTGGGTCGGGGGAATTCATCCGGCGGGCGCAGCGCATCCGCAAGATGGTGGGTGGCGGGATGCGCCAGGCAGGTGTGCTGGCGGCGGCGGGTATCGTGGCGCTCGAAACCATGCCGCAACGCCTGGCCGACGATCACCGCCGGGCGCGTCAGTTGGCTGAAGGTCTCGCAGCCATCCCCGGCATCCAGCTAGACCCCGGCAGCCCGCATACCAACATGATCTTCCTCAACCTGACCGAGGGCTTCTTCCCCGATGCCCCCACCCTGGCGGCGCAGTTCAAGGCCCAGGGCATTCTGATCGTCCCCAATGGCCCACGCCGCCTGCGCCTGGTGACGCATTTCTGGATTGACGATGACGCCGTGGCGCAGGTGCTGGCAGCTTTCAGGCAGGCGGCCTGCCAACAGGCCGCCTGAAGAAGACCTGCCCGGCGGCAAACAGCGCTAACGCAAAGGAATCATCTCATTGAACACTCCTCTTACCTACAAACAATCAGGCGTTGATTACAGCAAGATTGACCCCCTGAAAGTATTGGCCCAGCAGGCTGCCCGCGCCACTGCCGGCAATCTGCAGGCGGCTGGTTTCCGCGAGATTGAAGCCAGCCGGGGCGAATCGGCTTATGTGATGGATATGGGCGATTTCTACCTGGCGTCAATCACCGAATGCCTGGGCACCAAGGCGCTGGTAGCCGATGCCATGCGCCCCCTCACCGGCAAAACCTACTATGACCAGATCGCCCAGGATACGATTGCCATGGCCGTCAACGACATCATCACGGTTGGGGCCAGGCCGTTGAGCATCCACGCTTATTGGGCCACTGGCGGCAGCGATTGGTTTGCCGATCAGCAGCGGATGGGCGATCTGGTGGATGGTTGGCAGCGGGCCTGCCATGCCAGCGGCGCAGCCTGGGGTGGCGGCGAGACGCCCAGCCTGGCTGGCGTGGTGCAGCCTGGCGCAATTGACCTGGCGGCCTCGTGCGTGGGCATCATCCGCCCCAAAGAGCGCCTGACCCTGGGCAATAAGCTGCAACCCGGTGATGCCATCCTCTTGCTGGAGAGCAGCGGCATTCACGCCAACGGCATCAGCCTGGCTCGCAAACTGGCCGAACGCCTGCCGCAGGGTTACGCGACGCCGATTGCTGATGGCCGCCTGTTTGGCGAAGCCCTGCTCGACCCCACACTGCTCTATGCAGCAGCTACCGAAGCGTTGTTTGCCGCTGGCGTGGAACTGCATTATTGCGCCAATATCACCGGCCACGGCTGGCGCAAGTTGATGCGTCATCCGGCAGATTTTACCTACCGCCTGACCAGCCTGCCGCCCGTGCCGCCGGTATTGCAATTCATGGCCGAACAGGCTGCTTTAGATGACCGCGAGGCGTATGGCAGTTTGAACATGGGGGCGGGTTTTGCGGTGTTTGTTCCCCAGGGGCAGGTTTCGACGGCGCTGGCGAGTGTGGCTGCGCAGGGATTGAAAGCCTTTCACGCCGGGTTTGTCGAAACTGGCGTAAAACAGGTGGTGATTGAGCCTTTGTCGCTCACCTTTGCCGGGGCGAGCCTGAATCTGCGATGAGGTTGGCGCGCAAAACCAGACCGGCGGGCCATATACACTGCATGGCCCGCCGGTCTGGCGAAGGTGTGAAAGTGGTGAAGCGGCCCAATCACCTGCGTACATTTGACCCATTGATTGAGCGTGGTGAGTGTGGTCGGGCGGCGACACTGGCATTGGTATAGGTGGGCTCGGGGCGGGAGTAGCCGTTGTTGTAATCGGTTTGGGGCGGCTTGGGCGCAGGCGTATACTGGCGATTCTGGGCGGCCGGGCGGCTTTGTGCATTGACGGTGTGGGGCTTGTAATTGTTGAACCCTTTGGAAACCCCTGGCACGGCTGTGACGGTGTTGGGGCGGTGCGTGCGGGGACGGTCTTCCTGCCAGAGAAGATGTTCACCTGCTACCGAGAAGGTGCCGATGATCAGGATGCGGATCACCCACACCATGAGGGCCACAAAAACGGGTACAATTTTCAGCAATGTGGCCTGTGGGATGACAGCACTGCCAGAAGTTTGGTGATTGGCGATGGCAACGGACACGCCCCACCAGGTGAGAATGGCGTTCATGCCTGCCGCCAGCAGCCAGGCACCAAACAGGTACCACACTTCGGCGGGTTCATCCCGGCCTTTTTCAGGGGTGAACAGACGGGCGATGCCGGCAAAGTCAATGCCACAGAAGGCGATTGCCAGAATGGTGGCCCAGCGAATGCCCATGAATTCGAGGTTACCGATTAAATCGGCCAGAGAGTATTCGGTGGTGCTGTAGTTGAAGAGTTCAAAGGCGATTAGCGCCATGAAGATCAGACCGCCAAACACGGCTGAGCGAGAAATGGGTAAATTGGCAAGTTTAGAAAGCTTTGTATAGGTGGACATAGCAACCTCCTGAAGATAGGGGGGCTGAGTTGCCAGGGCAAAATTCTGGCGCGGTGAATCAGCCCAAATTGAACCAATAGGTTTGAATTAGAAACAACGGGTGAGTTATCTTCAGCAGGTACCTGAACAATCGAGCGAGGAACGCAACCGTTCCTTCGCCATAGCATCCGAATGTTCTGTGTTAAATATAGAACATTTGAGCTAAATTGTCAAGAGGTTATTTTTGGAGGCATTCCGATGACGCAAGTGACACTCGCCTTTCCCAAGGGCTTCTTATGGGGAACCGCTACCGCCGCTCATCAGGTGGAGGGGAATAATAAAAATAATCAGTGGTGGGCCTGGGAATTGGAGCTGGGACGCATTGCCCAAAACCACAAATCGGGCCTGGCCTGCGATTGGTGGGGAGGGCGCTGGCGCGAGGATTTCGACCGCGCCGCCGAGACCAGCCAAAACGCCCACCGCCTTTCGATAGAATGGAGCCGCATCCAACCCTTGCCAGACCGCTGGGATGAAGACGCCCTCGACCGCTACCGCGATCTGCTGCGTGGCTTGCGAGAACGCGGCCTGCTGCCGATGGTCACGTTGCACCACTTCAGCAATCCGCTGTGGCTCGAAGAAACGGGAGCCTGGGAGAACCCCGAAACCCCTGCCCTGTTTGAAAAATTCGTGCGCAAAACGGTGGATGCGCTTCAAGAATATGTTTCGTGGTGGTGTACGGTTAACGAGCCGAACGTGTATGCTGCATTGGCCTACCAGATGGGTGTTTTTCCGCCGGGCAAGAAAGATGCGCGCGCTTACTTGCGTGTGATGGAAAATATGCTGCGCGGCCACGCCCGGGCCTATGCCGCCATCCATGAGATTCAGCCGACGGCGCAGGTGGGCCTGGCGCTGCAATATCGTTCGCTGCGCCCGCAGAAAAGCTGGCTGCCCCTGGATGGCTGGGTGACGGGTTTTCAGGCGCACCACTTCAACGAGTTGACGCCGCGGGTGCTGGTCAATGGCAAAGTGACCACCGGCCTGGGGGTGCTGAACATTCCCGAGGCCAAAGGCACACAAGATTACCTCGGCATCAACTACTACACGCGCGATTATGTCTCCTTTTCGCCGTTCCAGGTGGGTGATCTGTTTGCCAAGCGGGCTTTTCGCAAAGAGGCTGTGCTGAGCGATACGAAATTTATCGCCAATGAGCCGGAAGGCTTCTACGAGGCCTTGCAGTGGGCCAGCCGTTTTGGCGTGCCGGTGATGGTCACTGAAAACGGCGTTGAAGACGCCACCGACCGGCTGCGTCCGCGCTACCTGGTCGAACACATCCATCAGATGTGGCAGGCCATCAACCATAACCTGCCCGTTAAGGGCTATTTCCATTGGACCTTGGTGGATAACTTCGAGTGGGAGCGCGGCTGGACGCAGCGCTTTGGCCTGTGGGAACTGGATGTGGAAACGCAAACCCGGCGCAAACGCCCCTCTGCCGACCTGTACGCCGAGATTTGCCGCGCAAACGCCCTGACGTCGGAGATGGTGGCGAAATATACCCCCGAAATCTCCGATGAACTGTTCCCGCGTGCCTGATGGGGTATAATTTTTTTGCCAGGCTGCAAATTCCCTGGCAGCAGGAGGCTGCGATGACCCTCACAACGCCGTTGGCGCAACGCAAATTTGTGCCACTGCCGCCTTCGCTCGAACGGCGGCGTATCACCGTGCGTGAATACCAGCAAATGATTGCCGTGGGCGTTTTTCATGAAGATGACCGTTTGGAATTAATCGAAGGGGAGTTACTTTCTATGTCTCCAATCAATCCACGTCATTCGGGCAAATTGAACAGATTTTCGAGGCTTCTTTCTCAACGAGTGGGTGAGCGTGCGGTCGTGGCTATCCAAAACCCGATTAGCCTGGGAGAGTTTTCAGAGCCGCAGCCCGATCTGGTTCTGCTCACGCCACGCGCTGATTTTTACGAGCGGTCACATCCCAAAGCGCTCGAAGTCCTGTTGGTGGTTGAAATTGCCGATTCCTCGCTGGAATTTGACCGCCAGACCAAAAGCGCCCTTTACGCCAGGGCGGGCATCCGGGAGTATTGGCTGGTGAATTTGGTGGATGACTTATTGGAGGTCTTCCAGGAGCCTTCGCCGGGCGGATACAAGTTGATGCGCAAGGTTTTCCCCGGCGAAAGCGTGGCTCCGCTGGCTTTCGCGGATGCGGTGTTGGATACGGGGGATATTTTCGGCTAACCGCACAGACCTGCCAGGTTTTGAAAACCTGGCAGGTCTTTTCTAGGTAACATCTCAATAAACTGGGGAGGTGCAACGCACTTGGGTATCAAACGAGTAA
>CAZSFD010000150.1:0-5681 GCA_964606085.1 uncultured Anaerolineaceae bacterium | reverse complement strand
TGTCTCTGGGGTAGGGGTATTGGGCCTATATCCGATCTTCATGCAACAAAGCCGCTGGAGGCTATATGAGTAAACCGATCACACTCCATTGCGTGGTAGACAACATCACAGGCGACGCCGCATCCTTCCGAACCGAACATGGTGTGGCCTTCGTGATCGAAACCCCCGCTGGCCGGGTGCTTTTCGACACCGGCGAAAGCGGGGCTGTTTTGGCGCACAACGCCGCCCAGATGGGCCTCGCCCTGGGGCAGATCGATGCCCTGGCCCTCAGCCACGCCCACTACGATCACACCGGCGGATTGGCGACCTTTTTCCAGCACAGCCGCCCGGACCTGCCGCTGTTTGCCCACCTCGATTTGGTACGGGAACGCTTCGCCGTCAAAGACGGCCAGGAGCGCAGCATTGGCCTGCGGATCACGCCCGCCGAACTGGCGCAGCACGTCACCCCGCATTGGAGCGCCGAACCGGTCGAGATATTCCCCCACGTCTGGACAAGTGGCGAAATCACCGGGCGGAACGAGTTTGAAGGCCGCAGCCCGCATCATTTCATCCGGGCCGATGATGGCGGTTGGCTGCCCGATCCCTACCGGGATGATATGTCACTGATCCTCGAAGCGCCAGGCGGGCTAGTGGTAGTGTGCGGCTGCTGCCACGCCGGGCTGCTCAACACGCTGGCGCAGGTGCGGCGCTCCTTTTCACAGGAGATCATCGCCATCATCGGCGGCACACACCTGGGCAGCGTGGAGGCCGCCAGCCTCGAACATGCCATCGCTGTCTTGCGCGCCATCAACCCGCAGCGTCCGCCAGAACTGTATCTCAATCACTGCACCGGCCAACGCGCCCTGGCTGTTCTGGCGCAAGCCTTTGGCGAGCAAGTCTATCCCTGTCCGGCAGGCACGGTGTTGGACTTCAACTGAAAACGAGAAAACGATGACGCAACTGGTCATTCTCAGCGGCAAAGGCGGCACCGGCAAGACCAGCCTGGCAGCCGCCTTTGCCCACCTGGCCCATGAAGGCCCTGCCCCCCTGCGGGCTGTACTGGCCGACGCCGATGTGGACGCCGCCAACCTGGAGTTGGTGCTGCGCCCCGAATGCGTCGAGACGCACGATTTTACCGGCGGCTCGGTGGCCGTGATTGATCCCGAGCGCTGCCAGGGCTGCGGCGTGTGCGAGGAGGCCTGCCGCTTTGGTGCAATTTTGCCCCTATCGCCAATCACCTACATGGTCAACCCCCTGGCTTGCGAAGGCTGCGCCGCCTGCATGTACCAATGCCCCGACGCTGCCATCACCATGCAGCCGCAGACCGCCGGGCAGTGGTATCGTTCCGAGAGCCGCTATGGGCCGCTCTTTCACGCCGAGCTGTTCCCCGCCCAGGAGAATTCTGGCAAACTGGTCACGCTGGTCAAGCAGAATGCCCGCCTGTGTGCGCTGGATGGCAATTTCGACGCCCTGCTGGTAGATGGCCCGCCAGGCGTGGGCTGCCCGGTCATCGCCGCCGCGGCCGGGGCGCATTTGGCTCTGATCGTCACCGAACCTACGCTGGCCGGCATTCACGATCTCGAACGCGCCCTGCAAACAGCCGCCCATTTTCGCATCCCGGCCTGGGTGGTGATCAACAAAACCGATCTGTATCCCGCTGGCGCGGCCCAGATTGCCGCCTTGTGTCAGGAAGAGAACACCACGCTGATCGGCCACATCCCCTTCGACCCCGCCGTCAGCGCGGCGATGATCAACGGCGAACCAGTCACCGCTTACCAACCCGATGCCCCTTCCAGCCAGGCCATCCAATCCATCTGGCAACACCTGGCCGGTGAATTGAGCGCAACGCGATGATCGAAATCGTCATCCCCGGAGACCAAACCTACACCCTGCACCACCTCGTCATGGATTACAACGGCACGCTGGCCGAAGACGGCCTGCTGCTCGAAGGTGCGCGCGAACGCCTGCTGACCCTCTCCGAGCGCCTGCAACTGCACATCATCACGGCCGACACTTTCGGCGTGGCCCGCGCCGAACTGCAAGGCATCCCTTGCCAGGTGGCAATTTTGCCCGGCGAAAACCAGGCCCAGGCCAAGCTGGCCTACCTCCAACGCCTGGGTCAGTCGCTCTGCGTGAGCATCGGCAACGGACGCAACGACCGCCTGATGTTGCAAGAAGCCGCCCTGGGCATTGCCGTCATCCAGGGCGAGGGCGCGGCGGTGCAAACCTGCCAGGCGGCCGATGTGGTCGTCACCAGCATCCTGACCGCCCTTGATCTGCTGTTGTACCCCAAAGGACTGATCGCCACCCTGCGCCTGTAACGCAAAATTCATTTTGCGCTCTTCTTGGTAAAACGATGACCCATCAACAAGCCATCCAGCAAGCCATCCTCGACCGTCTCGCCCAGGTGATTGACCCCGAAACCGGCGTGGACGTGGTGCGCATGCGCCTGATCGAAGACCTGACCGTGGATGAAAACGGCCACGTTTCGCTCAAATTCCGGCCCTCCTCGCCCTTCTGTCCGATTGCCATCCCGCTCGCCGATACCATCCGCCAGGCCGTGGCCGACGTGCCAGGCGTGACCGAGGCCAAGATCGAAATCGTCGGCCTGGCGCTTTCAGACGAACTAATGGCCCTGCTGCGACGGGCGATGGAGAACCAATGAGCGCCGTCTTCGGCCCCGTACCATCGCGCCGCCTGGGAAAGTCGCTGGGCATTGACCCCATCCCGCTCAAAACCTGCAACTGGAACTGCGTCTACTGCCAGTTGGGGCGCAGCCGCCCGCTGACAAACGAACGCCGCGAGTACATCCCCCGCCAGCAGATTTTCGCCGAGATCGAGCAAACACTGGCTTCTTACCAACCTGGCGAAATAGATTGGGTCACCTTCGTCGGTTCCGGCGAACCAACGCTGCACAGCGGCCTGGGCTGGCTGATCCGCCAGGTGAAGGCGCTGACCGACCTGCCCGTGGCGGTGATCACCAACGGGGCGCTGCTGTGCCAGCCCGAAGTACGCGCCGACCTGCTGGCCGCCGATGCCGTGCTGCCCAGCCTGGATGCCGGAAACGCCCAGCTTTACCGCCAGATCAACCGCCCCTGGCCGAAATTGACCTTCGACTCCGTGCTGTCAGGGCTGATCGCCTTCCGCCAGGAATATACCGGCCAGTTATGGGTTGAAGTGATGCTGGTCAAAGGGCTGAACGATACAGAAGCGGCCCTGCAAGAAATTGCTACCGCCCTTCAAGATATTCATCCCGACCATGTACACCTGCTGCTGCCGGTGCGCCCGCCCGCTGAAAGCCGGGTGCAGCCGGCTGACGAAATTGGCGTGCAACGGGCGCAGTCCATTTTAGAAAAAGTTGCCGTCGTTGTTCAACCCGCAATTGCACAGGCCGCCACTCACAGTACAACTGATCTTGAATCGGCCATTATGGGAATTATTACGCGCCACCCCATGCGCGATGCGGAACTTTGCGTGGCGCTGGGCCACTGGTCGCTGCCTGAAGTGCGCCAGGCACTCGAAAATTTGCAGATTGACCAGAAAGCCCAGATGGTCATGCGTTACGGTGAAGGTTTCTGGAGCGCGGCGGGAGCCTATTACGCCAAATCGAGGGATAACCATGCAACTACATCTAATTAACGGCTTCCTGGGTTCGGGGAAAACCTCCGCCATCATTGCCACGGTTTTCTTCAAGCGCCTGCCCGCCCGATCGCTGAACCAACCCTGGGCGTGGGCCATCCCCCTGATGGGCTATTTCGCCATCCTGCTGGCCTGGCTGGTCGGGCGTTACCGCCAGGATCAACTGTCCGGCTATGCCTCGCTGGCGCTGTGGGGGATGAGCGCCTTTGGCCTGCTCTTTTCCATCTACCTGACCTTCCTAGAACCCTTCGTCATCGGGGCAACCTGTGCCTGGTGCGTGAGTTCGGCGATCTTGATGACAGCGCTGTTTTGGTTGAGCCTTGCGCCTGCCAAAACAGCTTTATCTTATTTGTTTGTGGAGAAAAACCATGCCCTCGAACGATCAAGTTCTCAACGCGCTCGCTAACGTCTACGACCCCGAACTGCATCGCAGCCTGACCGACCTGAAAATGGTACGTGACGTGCGGGTGCACGGTCGCAAGGTTGAAGTAACCATCGCCCTGACCGTGCCCAATTGCCCGCTCAAAGACCGGATTGAGGCCGATGTACGCGCCGCCATCGCTGCCCTGCCAGACGTGGAAAATGTCATCGTCCACCTGACTGCCATGAGCGAAGAGGAAAGAAAAGTTCTGTTTGGTGAGGCCACAGAAGGAACGGCCCTCCCGTACAATCGTGTCAAATACGTAGTGGCCGTGATGAGCGGCAAGGGTGGTGTGGGCAAGTCCCTGGTGACGGGCTTGCTGGCAACCGCTATGGAGCGCGCAGGCTATCAGGTGGGTGTGCTGGATGCCGATATTACCGGGCCGAGTATCCCCATGCTGTTTGGGCTGCATGGGCCGGTAGAGTTCGGGCCAGTGGGCATTCGGCCCTTGCGCAGCCGTACCGGCATCAAGGTCATTTCAATGAATCTCTTGTTGGAGAACGAAGATCAGCCGGTGATCTGGCGCGGGCCGATGGTGGGCAAAGCCATTACGCAGTTGTGGGGCGATGTGATGTGGGGCGACCTGGATTATCTGTTGGTCGATCTGCCGCCGGGAACATCGGACGCGTCTCTGACGACCCTGCAATCGCTACCCGTCAACGGGATCGTCATGGTCACGACCCCGCAAAGCCTGGCATCTATGGTGGTGCGCAAGGCCGTACACATGGCCCAGGCGGTCAAGACGCCTATCATCGGCGTTGTCGAGAATATGGCCTATTTCATTTGCCCAGATTGTGGCAAACGGCATGCGATTTTTGGCCCCAGCCATGCCGAGGAAGTTGCGCTGACCGCCAATGCCCCCCTGCTGGCACAGCTACCAATTGACCCGCTGGTGGCGGCCCTGTGCGATGCCGGGAAGATAGAAGATGTTGATTTAAGGGAAATCCCTGCTTTGTTCGATGCTTTCGCCAAAGCAGCCGATCTGGTTGGCAGTTATCGTGCAAGCCAGCAATACTTCTCTGAAATCGCGATCCAATTGATTAAGAGCCGCGAAAATCTCGGCAGCCTCAAAAATCCAGATGCGCGTGCCAGGATACGCGGCCGGTGTGATGATATGATGCAAATTGATTTACAGATCATGGGAGGGCGCATCAAAGAAGCCCGCTTTATCACGGATGGCTGCGGGGCAACGGTTGCCTGTGGTTCGATGCTCACGCGGTTGGCGCGTTCCAAAACGCTTATTCAGGCGCAGCAGATTACACCAGAAGACTTGATCGCCGCCCTGGATGGCCTGCCTGAAGATCATCTGCATTGCGCCGAACTGGCCGTAGACACGCTGCGCCAGGCGATTAAAAACGTACCCGGCTTTCAAGGGATAAAAGAATGAACGATAAAGTGAAAATTGGAATCATCATTTGCGACCGTTATCGAACCTGTGCAGGCGGGAAATGCCTGCGAGCGATGAGAAACAAGGAGGGTGCATTTGCCCAATATGCCGATTGTGAAGTTGAGTTAGTGGGCTACACCACCTGCGACGGCTGCCCGGGCGGTAACGTTGAATACACCGGTGAAGAGATGGTGAAGAATGGGCGTATAAAAAGGTTGGGGGATGGAACGGTTATGATTCAGCGTTATGCCAACG
>CAZSFD010000149.1:0-6045 GCA_964606085.1 uncultured Anaerolineaceae bacterium | reverse complement strand
ACCCCACCTACTTCATCGCCGACATCGCCGCCAACCACGATGGCGACCTGGAACGCGCCAAACTGCTCATCCGCCTGGCCAAAGAAGCCGGGGCCGATGCGGCCAAGTTCCAGAATTTCGACGCCCCCAAGATCGTCTCCGATTACGGCTTCAAGGCGATGAGCGGCGGGCAGGTTTCGCACCAGGCGACGTGGAAAAAGTCGGTCGTCGAAGTTTACCGGGCGGCCTCCATCCCCTTCGAGTGGACGCTGACGCTGATGGAAGAATGCCGGGAAGTGGGCATAGATTATTTCTCCTCGCCTTACGATTTCGGCGCGATTGACTTCCTCGACCCCTACGTGCCGGTGTACAAGGTGGGGTCAGGCGAGATTGACTGGATCGAAGCCCTCGAACGCATGGCGGGCAAGGGCAAACCGGTGTTCATCGCCACGGGCGCATCCACCATTGGCGAGGTGCAGCAGGCCGTCCACGCCATTCTCAAGCTCAACCCGCAACTGGTGCTGATGCAGTGCAACACCAACTACACCGCCAGCCCCGACAATTACGATCACCTGCATCTGAACGTATTGAAGAGCTACGCCAGCCTGTTCCCCGGCGTGATCTTGGGCCTATCGGATCACACCCACGCCCTGGCCCCGGTTCTCGGCGCGGTCACACTGGGCGCACGCGTCATCGAGCGTCACTTCACCGACCGTAACGACCGCGAAGGCCCCGACCACAAATTCGCCATGAACCCTGAAAATTGGGCGCGCATGGTCGCCGAGACCCGCCTGCTCGAACGCGCCCTCGGCAGCTCCGACAAATTCATCTGCGCCAACGAACAGCAGACTGCCATCGTGCAGCGCCGCTGCCTGCGCGCCGCCCGCGATATTAAGGCTGGTGAAGTTTTCACCCGCGAGATGATTGACGTGCTGCGCCCGGCCACCCCGGGAGCGATCAAACCTGATCAAATTAACAATGTCATTGGCACGAAAGCGCTGAAAGATCTGGCGTATGGGCAGGAAATCCGCTGGACCGATTTAGGGGGGGAGTCGTGTAGCGTGTAGCGCATCAACTATGCCATCATGGGCAACTCCGACCAGGTGCTGCACGCCCACATCGTGCCGCGTTACGCCGACGAACCTGACCACTATCGTAAAGGCGGGCCGTGGTCGTATCCGCAGGAAATGTAAGATACCATCCTGTTTGATGTTGAGCGGGATCGGGAGTTGATGGCGCAGTTGGCGGCGGCGATTCAGAAACGGTTGTCATAATCATCCAAGAAGGTGTGCTATGAATGAAACGGTGTTTGAAATTCAAGTACCAACGCCATTGTTGCATTATGGAATTGATCAGGAAGAAGTTCAACGGCGGGCGAGCGAATGGCTGGTGATTTCTTTGTTTACCGAGCAGCGTGTGTCTTCAGGTAAAGCTGCCCGTTTATTGAGCATCAGCCGAATCGAGTTTTTGCGCCTTTTACGCACGTATCATATTGCTTACATTGATTTCACTGAACAAGAAATGGCCGAAGAACTCGCGGCAGCTACAGCTTTGCCCGCTGAGGCCAACGCATGATTGTGGTCTCCAACACCACACCGCTCATCGGCCTGGCGGTTTTGAACCATTTTGAGTTGTTGCGTCAGCAATTTGGCAAGATTTTGTTGTGAAGGTTCTTTATTTCTCCCGCGACTACACCCCGCACGATCATCGCTTCCTCGCCGCCCTGGCGCAGACCGATCACAAAGTTTACTTTCTCCAGCTCGAACGGCGCGGTCACGCTACCGAAGAACGTTCATTACCCCCGAAAATCGAACTGGTTCCGTGGGTGGGCGGCCAGGCCCCGGCAACCCTGAAGGATGGCCCGCACTTGTGGGCGGATTTGCGCCGCGTAGCCGCCAGGATCAAGCCCGATGTGATCCAGGCTGGCCCCGTGCAGCGTTCGGCATTCCTGGCTGCGCTGGCTGGCCTTCACCCCCTGCTGACGATGTCGTGGGGTTACGACCTGCTGATTGACGCCAAACGCAACCGCTGGTGGGATTGGGCCACGCGCTACACCCTGAAACGCTCCGATGCCCTGCTCGGCGATTGCGACACCATCCGCCAGCTTGCCATTTCCTACGGCATGAACCCCACCCGCATTGTCACCTTCCCGTGGGGGGTGGATATTCAGCATTTTCAACCGGGGATCAGGGATCAGGGATCAGGAAACGATGATTCCCAATCCCTGATCCCTGATCCCCCTTTTACCCTGCTTTCCACCCGCTCCTGGGAACCGCTCTACGGCGTAGGCACCCTCGCCAAAGGCTTCGTCACCGCCGCCCGCCAATGCCCCGAACTGCGCCTGATCATGCTCGGCAATGGGTCGCTGGCGGGCGAGTTGCGGCGTATCTTTGCCCAGGGGAATATGGAAGAGCGCGTCACTTTCCCCGGCCATGTCGGTTTTGCCGATTTGCCACGCTACTATCGTATGGCCGATTTATACATCAGCACATCCCATTCAGACGGCTCGTCCATTTCGCTGCTCGAAGCGATGGCCTGTGGCACGCCGGTGCTGGTTTCTGATATTCCTGGTAACCGCGAGTGGATCACGCCCGGCGAAAATGGCTGGTGTTTTACCGATGGCGATGCCAACGCGCTGGCAGTTGGCATTTTGTACGCTGTCGAGCAGCGTGAACGCCTGCCTGAAATGGGACGCTCTGCCCGGCGCATCGCTGAAACCCGCGCCAACTGGCAAACCAACTTCCCCAAACTCTTCCAGGCCTACCAACTCGCCCTTTTATGACCCGAATCACGAATAACGAATTACGCACCATCGCCATCATTCAAGCCCGCATGTCCTCCTCGCGCCTGCCGGGTAAAGTGCTGCTCGACCTCGGCGGTCAGCCCATGTTGGCGCGTGTCGTCGAGCGCACCCGGCGCGCCAAACTCCTCGATGACGTGGTTGTCGCCACTACCGTCGAAGCCAGCGATGACCCCATCGAGCAGTTTTGCGCCGAACGCGGCTACCCGTGTTTCCGCGGCAGCCTCAACGACGTCCTCGACCGCTACTATCAGGCCGCCCGCGCCTTCCATGCTAACACCATCGTCCGCATCACCGCCGATTGCCCCGTGATGGATGCGGATGTTGTTAACCGCGTTATCAGCCTCCTGCACGAACCTTCAACCTTCAACCTTCAACCGATAGATTTTGCCGCCTCGCGCCTCCCCCCGCCCTGGGGCCGTACGCTGCCCATTGGCCTGGATGTGGAAGTGGTGACGTTTGCCGCCCTCGAACGCGCCTGGCGCGAAGCCGACCAGCCCTTCCACCGCGAACACGTCATGCCCTATTTTTACGAAGGCGTTGCCCCTGAAACTGTCCGTCCTTCCACGGAACACGGAACACGCCCCACTCCCTGGCGTGCAGCGTGTTCCGTTTCGCCGCGTGGTTTCTGCATCGCCCAACTCCATCACGATCCCGATTATGGCGCGCTGCGCTGGACGGTGGATACGCCGGAAGACCTGAGCCTGCTGCGTGTGATTTATGCTGCTTTTGAGAACGAAGATGATTTCACCTGGCGCGACGTTCTCGCTTTATTCGAGCGCCAGCCCGATTTAGCCGCCATTAACGCCCATGTCGAACACAAAACCGCCTTCCACGTCGGCTGAGCCTGCCCGCATCCGCCGCGAGCGGCAAACCATTCAGGCCATGATCCAACTCTACTGCCAGGATCATCACGCAACACGCAACACGCTCTGTGAATCCTGCACAGCTCTCCATTCCTACGCCCTGGCCCGCCTCGACCGCTGTATTTACGCGCCCGATAAGCCCACCTGTGTCAACTGCCCCACGCATTGCTACAAACCCGATATGCGTGAGCAGGTGCGCGTGGTCATGCGCTATGCCGGCCCACGAATGCTCACCAAACACCCCATCCTCGCCATCCTGCACCTCATTGACGGCAAACTCGACAAACGCCGCACCATCACTCGCAAACCCAAATCCTGATCCCTGATCACCCTTTCACCCTCTCACCTTTTCACCCCTTCCCCCTCTCCCCCATGCCCCTCCTCACCATCTTCGCCTCCCCCAAACCCTTCACCAACCCGCATATCGCCACCATCCAGCGCAATGCGGTGCAATCGTGGAAGAGTCTCGGCCCCGATGTGGAAGTGTTCCTCATGGGCCAGGAAGTTGGCCTGGCTGAAGCCGCCGCCGAATTGGGGGTGCGTCACTTCGATAACGTGCGCCTGACCAAAGAGACCAAGACGCCCTTCGTCAGTTCGATGATCCAGACTGCCCGCGCAAACAGCACCAGCTCCTTATTGCTTTGTATCAATGCCGATGTGATCTTGTTGCCCGAATTTTTGACCGCCGCCCGTCGTTTGTTGGCCTGGAAGCCTGATTTTTTGATGGTCGGCCCGCGCTGGGATTTAGAAGTGACCGAATTGCTCGATTTCGGCCCAGGTTGGGATGGTCGCCTGCGCCAGGATGCGCTGACGCGCGGCAAATTCCACCCGCCTTTGGGCAGTGATTATTTCTTGTTCCCCCGCGATGGCTTTCGCGATATCCCCGATTTTGCCATGGGGCGTTCGGCCTGGGATAATTGGATGATCTACAACTATCGCGTCAACCATTTGCCTGCCGTAGATGGTTCGCTGGAATTGAACGTCATCCACCAAAACCACGATTACGCTCACCTGCCCGGCGGCAAGCCCCCCTACCGCCTGCCCGAAACGATGGAAAATATCCGCTTGGCCGGGGGGCGGCGCTGCCTGTTTTACCTGCAAGATACAGACTATCGTCTTGTGAACGGCGAACCCAAGAAAATCCCGCTCGATTTCAAACGCCTGCTGCGCGAGATCGAGATTGCCCCCCTGGTGCATTTACACTCCAAACCCCTGGCCGAAGTGACCAACTTCATCTACCACCCTGTTCAGGCGTGGAAGGAATGGCGCGGGCGAATTGCCTATAAGCTGCAACAAAACAAGCCTAAATAGTGCATGAAGCCCAGTAATCGGTTCATTTTCGTGATTTGCATTTTGGCTGTTGCCACGATCTTTCGCTGCATGTGGGCCATTTATACTCAATTTGTCGGCGATGATGCCTTCATTACTTTTCATTATGCGCGTCAGTTGGCTGAAGGAAATGGATTCGTTTATAACCCAGGGGATTATGTATACGGTACCACGACACCCTTGTTTACGATTTTGATGGCGTTGTGGTATGCGCTGGCGCCAGGCAATATGAGCCTCGGTGCCTGGCTGGGCGACCTGGCAGCTTCACTGGTCAGCCTGGTGCTGCTTTCTGTGATGTTGCAGCGGGCAAAAATGTCGTGGCAAATGCAATTGGCTGCTCTGGGTTTTTTGTCTATCTTCGTAAAAGCCTATCATATGGATATGTCAGCGGCGGAAACTCCGCTTGTGATTATGTTGATGATGGCTTCTTGGGTCGCGTTGGATTCCAGGCGGCCAGCGCTTGCAGGTTTCTTGGCTGGCTGCTTGTTATGGACACGGGTAGATACCATTCTTTGGTTGCTGGCATTATTTCTGTTTTCAACCCCCAAAAGAGCCTGGCTGCTGGTATTGACTGCCGGGCTTACATACCTGCCCTGGGTGATTTTTGCTACCATCCGGTTTGGTTCACCGATCCCGTTCACGATCATTGCCAAAAATATTGCCTACGCAACTGACATCACGGAATTACCGGAACATTTGTTGATTTCTCTGGCTTATCTTTCCCCCTTGGGGTTTTCTTCTACTCTGGTTGCATTTCTATTGGGCTGCATTACATTAGGCATTGCCCTGTGGCAGGCTTCATACTTGGCAAAGAATAAGGTCTGGCTGGTACTGCCGATATTCATCTTGCTAGAATTGGTGCGCCTGATCT
Source organism: uncultured Anaerolineaceae bacterium (assembly GCA_964606085.1). Lineage (GTDB taxonomy): Bacteria > Chloroflexota > Anaerolineae > Anaerolineales > UBA4823 > CAIQJJ01. The sequence goes on along the minus strand of CAZSFD010000149.1, from coordinate 200 downwards.
TGACTGGGGCCACCATGTTCAGTCGCTATTTCGCCCCACTTTCCTGGATGGTATGGATTTTATTCGCAACGGCTTTGCCGCTCTTGTGGCAGCAAAGTAAACTTGCTCACAAACTACCCGTTTGGGTGCCGCGTTTTTTGGTGTTTATTAGTATTACAGCGCAATGTTGCTGGAAGCTGATATGCCGAGTTGTTTGAGTT
>CAZSFD010000148.1:0-6354 GCA_964606085.1 uncultured Anaerolineaceae bacterium | reverse complement strand
TACACCCAGGTCGGCGCGGGGACGATGAACCCGGCCACCTTCCTGCGCGTGCTTGGCCCGGAACCGTGGAACGTGGCCTACGTCGAGCCGTCCGTCCGCCCCGACGATGGGCGCTACGGCGAAAACCCCAACCGCTTCCAATTACACTACCAATACCAGGTCATCCTCAAGCCCGACCCCGGCAACCCGCAAGAGCTTTACCTCGAATCGCTCAAGGCGGTGGGCATAGACCCGCGCCAGCACGACATCCGCTTTGTCGAAGATAACTGGGAACAGCCGGCCATCTCGGCCTGGGGGCTGGGCTGGGAAGTGTGGCTCGACGGACAGGAGATCACCCAGTTCACCTACTTCCAGCAGGTCGGCGGCGTCACGCTCGACCCGGTGGCGGTCGAACTGACCTACGGCCTGGAGCGCATCCTGATCGCCCTCAACAACGCCAAAGAGATTTGGAGCGAACCGTGGGGCGCCGAAATCCCCTATGGCGAGGTGCGCCGCCTGGATGAATACGAACACTCGAAATACTACTTCGACGTGGCCGATGTGACCCGCGTGCGCCAGATGTACGAACTGAACCTGGCCGAAGCCGAAGCCTGCCTGCAAAACGGCCTGGTGATAGCCGCCCACGATTATGTGCTGAAAAGCTCACACACCTTCAACGTGCTCGACTGCCGCGGCGCCATCAGCCTCACCGAACGCCAGGCCTGCTTCCGTCAGATGCGCGAATTGGCCCGGCGCGTGGCGCTGGCGTATTTGGAGAAGCGGCAGGCGTTGGAATACCCGCTGTTGCAAACGAGTCAAAAGTCAAAAGTCGAAAGTCAGCCTTCCCGACCTTCGACTTTCGACCCTTCGGCAGGCTCAGGGCAGGCTCTTCGACCTTCGACCTTCCTTTTAGAGATTGGCGTCGAAGAACTCCCCGCCCGCGATGTAGATACCGCCCTCGAACAACTGCTCACCAGCGTCCCGGCGTTGCTGAGCGAATTGCGCCTTGCTCACGGCGAGGTGAAAACCTACGCCACGCCGCGCCGGCTGGTGGCGCTGGTCGAAAACCTGGCCGAGCGTCAGCCCGACCGCGAAGACCTGGTCAAGGGTCCCCCAGCGGCGCGAGCCTTCGATGCCAATGGCAACCCCACGCCCGCCGCCATCGGCTTTGCCAAAGGCAAGGGCGTGGATGTGAGCGCCCTCGAAAGCCGCGAAATTGACGGCGGCCAATACGTGGTGGCCGTGGTCAAACAAACTGGACGCCCCACGCCCGAAGTGCTGCGCGAAGCCCTGCCGGGGCTGGTGGCGGGCATCAAGTTCGAGAAGACCATGCGCTGGAACGATAGCGGCGTGGCCTTCTCGCGCCCCATCCGCTGGCTGGTGGCGCTGCTCGGCGAACAGGTCATCCCCTTCGAGTATGCCGGGCTGACCGCCGGGAACATCACCCGCGGCCTGCGCCCGTATGACTCGCCAGAAATGGTGGTGGTATCGGCAGATGAATATCAGAGCGTGGTGCGTGGTGCGTGTATCTTGTTGGGCTCCGCGGAACGCAGTGCGTTGATCGTCGAACAGGTAAAGGCGGCCGCGGCCAGTGCAGGCGGTGAAGCCATCATCGAACCCGGCCTGCTCGCCGAAGTGACCAACCTGATCGAACACCCCACCGCCGTCCTCGGCAGCTTCAACCCCGATTTTCTTGCCCTCCCCGAAGACGTGTTGATTTCCGTCATGCGCAAACACCAACGCTACTTCCCCATCCGCAAACCCACGGAACACGCAACACGATCCACGCTTCTCCCCCATTTCATCGCCATCCGCAACGGCGACGATCAATCCCTCGACCTCGTCCGCCAGGGCAACGAACACGTCCTCGGCGCGCGCTTCGCCGATGCCAACTTCTTCGTCCGCGAAGACCTGAAACAGCCGCTCGAAGCCTACCGCCCCGGCCTGGGCAAGCTGACCTTCCAGACCAAACTCGGCTCGATGCTCGATAAATCAGACCGCATCGCTCACCTGACCGAAATCCTGATCCCCTTGCTGGGCCTCAACGCCGATGAAGCCAACTTCGCCCGCCGCGCCGCTTACCTGGGCAAGGCCGACCTGGCGACCCAGATGGTGGTCGAGATGACCTCGCTGCAGGGCATCATCGGCGGCGAATATGCCCGGCGCGGCGGCGAAGCGCCGCAGGTGGCCGACGCCATCGCCGAGCAATATCAGGCCGTGCCGCACACACCTGCCGGGCGGGTGATCGCCCTGGCCGACCGGCTGGATTCGCTGGTGGGCCTGTTTGCTGCCGGCCTGGCTCCCTCTGGGGCCAAAGACCCCTTCGGGCTGCGCCGCGCCGCCCTGGGTGTCGTCCAGCCGCTGATCGAACACGATCTCGCCCTCGATCTGCGCGCCGTCCTGGCCCAGGTGGCTGCCATCCAGCCCATCCCCGCCGACGAAGCCGTGCAAACCCAGGTACTCGATTTCATCACTGGCCGCCTGCGTGTGCTGCTGACCGAAGCGGGCAACCGCTACGATGTGGTCGAAGCCGTGCTGGCCGCGCAAAGCCACGACCCTGCCCGCACTGCCCAGGCCGTGAAAGAACTCAGCGAGTGGGTCTCTCGCCCCGATTGGAACACCATTTTGCCGGCTTTTGCCCGTTGCGTGCGTATCACCCGCGACCAAAAGCAACGCTTCTCCGTTGACCCCGCCCACTTCGTCGAAACCCCCGAAACCACCCTCTACGCCGCCCTCCAATCCGCCGAGCAGTCATTACACGGAACACGCTACACGCCTCACGCCATACTCAACGCCTTCACCCCCATCATCCCCGCCGTCAACCAATTCTTCGATGTCGTTCTGGTAATGGCCGAAGACCCCGCTGTGCGCCAGAACCGCCTGGGACTGCTGCAACGCATTGCCGCCCTGTCGGACGGGGTCGCTGATTTCTCGAAGCTGGAAGGGTTTTAACCGCCGCCATCCTCGCAAAACGAAACCGGCTGAAGGTGTTGCACTACCTTCAGCCGGTTTCGTTTACGAAGCGCTTTCAACATACGCCTTGAGGCGCTCCAACGCATCATTCCAACGGGTCGCGCGCTCGATCATGCACTCGCTGCCGTCGGTGGAGTTTTCGTAGCCACTTTCATACAGGTGCAGCCGGGTTCCGTCATCTACGGGGTGCAGGTCAATTTCGACGGTGGTTGTGTAATCGGGGCGGTGCGGCTGCCACTTGAAGGTGAAGCGTTCGGGGCGGGTGGCCTGGATGACCCGCCCGGCATCTTCATCGGCGTGGCGGTCGGTGCTTTGCCAGCGGATTTGGATCGAGCCGCCGGGCCGGGCATCTACAAACGATGTGGCGCTCAGCCATTGATTGATTTCATCGGCGCAGGTCAGGGCATCGTAGACCCTGGTTGGCGGGGATTGGATGTGGATTTGGTGGTTAATCGCCAGCCGTTTGACCAGATTGGGCGGGATCAGGCCATAATCGCTGACGCGTTTGACAATTTTCTTGGCGCTGGCGCGCACCCCGGCCTTGCTGTGCTGGGTGTAACGCCTGGCCAGGTTAGCAATATGAATCAAAGTACGAATGTCGGCGGCCTCCAGCAGACGCGCCAGGCTTTCCAGTGTGGCTTTGGTTAGTTGTGGCAGGTCGGCTAGCGTTTGTTCCAGCAGGGGCAGCACCCGGTTCGCATTTTCGGCGGAGGTGGCCCCCACATTGCCCAGGTAGACCAGGGCGGCATTCCATAAGGGTGAACTGCATTCGGTGTGCAGAAATTTTTCGGCGTGTGGCAGGGCGGCCATGGCTGCCTGGGGATCGTATGCGGCGCACAGGCCAACGGTGCGCAGGATCATCCAGCGGGTTGCCGTTTCAGGGGCTTCGAGGGCGGGCAGCAGCCGGGCCAACAACGGAGCAACTTGTTGCGGGTGCATCGCGGCAATCTGGTGGATATTTTGGGCGGCCTGAATGCGCGCCTCCGCGGTGGGGTGTGTCAACTGGCTGATTGCTTCATGCAACATTTCTGCCGCTGCTGAATAAGGAGGCAGAGGAGAGGCGATATCGAAGTTGGGTTTGATTACGGGAAGAACGTCCATGGTGAGAATGACCTGAAAATGCAACGGACCGCCGGGAGGCTTATGCTTGATTGTATATCTCACCTTGTTGGCCGAAACGTAAAAGCGGGATAAAGAACCCTTACAAAAAGATCGGCGCACAAACAAGATTTTTCTTGACACACCCCATCCTTGCGCTTATAATCCCGCTCGCTTTATTCCTCGATAGCTCAACGGCAGAGCGGGCGGCTGTTAACCGCTAGGTTCCAGGTTCGAATCCTGGTCGAGGAGCAGGCGCAAATCCCCGTGGATATTCCACGGGGATTTTGCTTTTTACCAGGCTTTTCGCCACCCCCAAAAATACACCGAAAATTGGGCCTTGACACGCTTATTCTCTGTTGTTATTATTAGACAGGTTTTATATAAGATGACACATATATAGGATTTATCTTCTTATGTCTCTCGAACATGCCATCCTTGGCTTCCTCAGCTACCATCCTTACACTGGCTACGACCTGAAAAAAATTTTCGACACCTCCATCAGCCACTTCTGGCCGGCCGACCAGGCGCAGATTTACCGCACGCTCAACACCCTGGCCGAACGCGGCCTGGCCGAAATGGAAGTGATCCCGCAAACCGACCGCCCCAACCGCAAGGAATATCGCATCACTGCGGCTGGGCGGGTGGAACTGCTCAATTGGCTCTCCGGCCCGCCGCCGATGGGCGAGCCGCGCAGTGCGCCGCTGATCCAGGTCTTTTTCGCCGGGCAGCTTTCCGATGCAGAAATTCTGGCGAAGTTTGAGGGGTACGCGGCCATCATGCGCGGCTTCCTGGAGCGATACGACGCCGTTCCCGCTCAGATCGCCCCGTTTCAGCAGGAGATCGCCTCGCCGCGCGAGCATTTCTTCTGGTTGTTGACGCTTGAAAACGGCATTCGGAATATGCGCGCCAACCTCGAATGGGCCGACAGTGTCATCGAACGGATCAAAACTGGTCAGATTCCCTCACGTTAAGGAGTTCTTATGCTTCGCCAACTTCCCCTTCGCCAACGGATTCGCAAAGCCATCGTCCTGTTCGTGTTTCTAACTTTCCCCATCACGATGAATTTCCTCTCGCCGTATATCATCATAGATGGCGCAATGAACGGCATCCTCAACGGCAGCGCCGTCATGTTCGGGCTGATGTTTCTTTCCTCGCTGTTCCTGGGCCGCTTATGGTGCGGGTGGGTCTGCCCTGGCGCTGCGATGGCTGATATTGCCGAACCGATCAACAACCGCGCCCTCAACCCCAAAAAAGTGGCCTGGATCAAGTGGCTGATCTGGATTCCGTGGATTTCCATCATCGCCTGGCTGCTCATTCGGGCGGGCGGATATTCCAGTGTGAACTTGCTCCATTTGACGGAATCGGGAATTTCGATGGACGCCCCGGAAAAATACATCATCTACTTTGTGGTGATTGGCCTGTTTGTTGGCCTGGCGGTGATTTTCGGACGGCGCGCCGGCTGCCACACCATCTGCTGGATGGCGCCTTTCATGATCATCGGGCGCTGGATGCGCAACCGCTTCGCCTGGCCGTCGCTGCGCCTGGTGGCCGATGCCTCGGCCTGTTCTGACTGCAAACTCTGTACCCGCAACTGCCCGATGGGTCTGGATGTTAATGCGATGGTCGAGGCTGAACAAATGGAACACAGCGAGTGTATCCTGTGCGGCAACTGCATAGATACCTGTTCGAAGAAGGTCATCCGCTACTCGTTCAGCGCCGGGAAGTAGGGCGAAATTAATCTCGCCCTACCTGGAGGACAACATGGACTTAACCACCCAACAAGTTTGGACCGAACTCAAAAAAGAACTCTTTGCCGTCCTCGGCATGGTGACACCCAAAGGCGAGGCGCGTACGATTGGCATCGTTTACATCGTCCACGACCGCAAACTGTATATTGCCACGAACAAGGATTCCTGGAAGGCGCGCCATATTCAGCGCAACCCGCACGTCTCGCTCACCGTGCCGATCCCTAAGCGCATCCCCTTCCTGCCGTGGATCAAAATCCCCGCCGCCACGATCACCTTTTCAGGGATCGCAGCCGTTCTTGAACCGCAAAACCTGGGCCAGGATATTCTCCACGCCCTGCTGCAAGGAACCGAAAAGGACACGCAAAAGCTGGCAGGCATGGCTGTGCTGGAAGTTGAACCGGCGGGAGAATTTATCACCTATGGCGTGGGCATTCCGCTGATGGAGATGCGCTTCCCCGAAAAGGCGCGCCGGCGCGCGCCGGTTGCGTAAAAGATTCCGATGAAAACGTTACCAAAAATCCCCTGGAAGAAATACCTGCTCAACAGCATCTGG
>CAZSFD010000147.1:0-6537 GCA_964606085.1 uncultured Anaerolineaceae bacterium | reverse complement strand
GGCTTGTCTCTGGGGTAGGGGTATTGGGCCTATATCCGATCTTCATGCAACAAAGTCCCTCAACACGTAACCAGCGATCACGGGCTCTGCGGTGACGCCAGGCGAGTACCAGGGTAGGAGAAGGGCGCTGAGTACAACGCTCCACCAAATCAGCCAAAAGGCCAGGCTTTGTCGAGTGGAAGATGCTACAATTGTCATAGGCGTTTCGTGGGTTATGTTTTGATCGGACAATCAATCATACCCGCAAAACGCCTTCTCTTTGACAGCTTCTCTATTCGGTTTTTAAAGTGCGGAATTTAGGCTCAGCCTGAATCTCCTGCATGGCGGCCAGCAGGCGGCCCTGAAATTCGGTGCGGCGGGATGGCTGCGCCACGATAGGGGCGTGTTCGTAGTTGGCAGCGGTGATGATGTAATAGTATTCGTAAGTCATGGTTGGGTACTGTAACGACTTACGTCGTCACTACAAGCATTAAGATTTGGTAGTAACGACGTAAGTCGTTCCTACTGGCCCAGCCAGCTTTGCCCCAACTGAGCCGCCTGCTGGCGGAAAAAGGCTTTCACCGTTTCCCAGGCCACTTCTTCGATCAGTGGTAACGGTTCTTCTTGTTCGGCGCGCTCGAAAAAGACCAGGCGCTTCACCACCTGCGCCTCGAAATCGCGCACCGATGGGTATTTCTGCGGGGCCAGATCAAACAGTGTGCGCAAAGAAACGCTTTGGCAAATGGCATACAGATCGTGAAAGTCCTTGCGGCTGGCGCGTGCCAGCAGCGCATCCATCTTCATCAGGGCGATGTCGTTGATCCCGGCCAGGCGCACGCCATCGGCCTCCACCCAGGGGGCGATCATGTCGTAGCCGTAGCCATAAAAACCCACGCGAACCCCGCTCGCCAGAAAAACCAGGTTGCCCCAGGACGTATCCGCCAGGATAGGGTCGAACGCCTGCAAAGCCGCCGTTAGGGGTTGGCGGATGGAAGGAACATCCTCGCTGGCGGAGAAGAAATCCAGGTCAACCGAATGGCGGTGGCCGAGTTGCAGCGCCAGCGCCGTACCACCGGCCAGGTAAAAACGAGCGCCGATCTCGCTGCGCCCGAAAGCAGCCATCACCTGGCGCATCGTCGCAGAAATCGTCTCCCAATAGATGGTCATGTGTGCGCCTCCGGCAGGTTGAGAATTAGCCGCCAAAAGGTCAGGTGCGGTTCGGGCAAAGCATATTGCCCCCACTGCCGCACCCATTCGGCCACCTGCTGGCGTGAATAAACCGAAAACAACCAGCGGATTTCAGCCCGGTTGCCAAATTGCAGCACGCGCTCGATGATGGTGTTGACCGAACGCTGCACATCCAATTGGGCAAGGTCGTATTCCTGGAAAAACGGGGCCAGAGAAGGCGGAATAGGGGGATATGCGACAAGAAACTGCATGGTAGTTCCCTTGTTTTAGCTAATTTTTCCTGGGCTTGGCGGCAGCAGCAATCCTGGCAATCGCATCAAGTTTTTCAACCACTTCTGGGTCAATTTGGCTCTTGGAAACCAATTGAGCCAGCACGTAATAATCGTTCTTTTGCACCAGGTTCGGGAGGCCCAATTTCTCGAAATAACTACTGAACAACGGGGTGAGAAATTCATCACTGGCTTTGGTATCGGCTGACCAGGGATCAGGTCTGCCTAACGTTTTGAGCGCTTTTGAAATCTCGTTAATCGCCTCGCGCATGGCCTGGGTGCGTTTCTCGGCCTCGGCATATCCAAACAGGTCGTTGGGAACATCATAACGGGCATAAGCGAATAAAACATCTTCCAAATTCAAATAATTTTCGATCTCTCGTCTTCGCCACATCGTTTCTGTCAAAGGAGAGCCTTCGGATAGGTTCTTATCCAAGCGATCAAATAGTGCAATTCCTAGCAGGTCAGGTTTTGCTTCCCGCAGACCCCAAAAGTGGTCGCGCGCCTTTTGGGGAACATTGCCACCGATATAAACCACAAAAGGGCGTTCCAACGCCGAGGCAGCCGGATGTTCCAACGTTTTGGCAAAGGCTTGCAAAATCGCCAGATCGGTAGAACCTTCCAGATATAGCACCCAACCCGTTTGCTCCGCCTGAATATATTGATCGAATCCCAACTCGGAGAGACTTTTCAATACCTGGCTGGCGCGGCCACCCACACGATGTGGTTTTCCGACAAAAGCGATCACCAGGTCACGCCCGGCGGCCTCATTCAATACCACTTCGGAGTGGCTGGCAGCAATAACCTGCGAACTTTGTTTTTCGGCAATTGTGGTTAAAAGTTGATAGATTTGGCGCTGCCGCAAGACTTCGAGATGGGCGTCTGGTTCATCCAGCAGCAATACCGTACCAGGGTTGGCATAGAGATGGGCCAGGAGGAGTAGCGTTTGTTGCAGCCCTCGCCCCGATGAAGATAAATCCAGTTCTGCGCCGCTTGGTTCTTGATAAGCCATCGTGATTTCGCTGCGTTCTGCAATGTAGCATGGCGGTAACAACCTGATGCCGAACAAGCTCTCCATCGCCGCCGTCAATTCCAACCACTCAGCTTTGGAAGTGGATTGTTCATAGATTCGGTAACATAGGTTACGCAACACTTGGGCAGTTTGGCCCTGGCCGATCAAAACTCCGATTTCACCTGGTTGCTTAAGGTATTCGCGATCCGCCAGCCCAGACATCGGCGGCAGGAAAGCAATTTTCACACCCGCTGAATCTTGAGGAATTTCCATCCGCTTGGGCTGATCACCCTCTACCAAACGCAAGGGGCGGCAATAAAAGGACTCATCATTAGCGTAGTCAAATTCCAACCCACAACTCCAAGCTTTCCCATCCGTAATTCCATCCACGGTAATATCAATCCGTACATTCTGAGTGCGCAATGTATCAGACGAATGGTCAACATTCCGAACGTGTAAATCACGCCAGAGCAAATTAGCATCGGGAACAGGCACAGCAATTAGGTCGCGACGGTTTATTGTGACCCCCGGACGCTTTTCAGAATAAGCCTTCCCGCCCCGTTTTTCATTCCAGCGGTGTAAACCAATATCCCACAATGCCAGAGCCTGCAAAGCGGTAGTTTTTCCAGAGTTGTTCGGGCCGATCAAAACGACAGCCTTGCCTAACTCAAAACTCACTTCATCAAAACGCTTGAAATTTTTGATCCGAATGTGTGTCAACATATTGTCACCTCATGAATGAGAGTCTTGTCTAAACAGCGGCCCCATCCCATCTACCGCTTCGCCGCGCAAAAATGCCCGGATCGTATTCGCCGCATCCCAGGGATCGGTGACTTCGATGAACGCCCACCGCCCATAAATGCCCGCATTATTGACCGCCGGAACCCACAAATGGCGCGCTGTGGCGGTTTTGGCGGCCTTGTCTTTGCGGGCTTCCCCGCTGACTTCAACGATCAGGGTGAGCAAATCGTCACTGCCACACCCATCATCCACACAAACAAGATAATCTGGCACGTAACTGTGACTTTGGCCTTCTAACGTATAGGGGATGTTGAAACCCAATTGATAATTTTTGACGTAGCACGCCACCTCGTCCATCTCTTCCAACGTTTCGGCCATTTTCGCTTCCCAACCGCTATCCAACACCACATGCGAAACATGGCATTTGTGGGCGGCGGTTTTGTAGGTCTCGCGGGAAGTATCGAAATCCACATAGCGCGTCGAGCCGATGGGGTCATACGGGCGCGGCGTGGGCAGCAGGCGGCTTTCCCCGGCAGTGGCCTGAATGATGGCATGGTAGACCTTATCGGCGGCATCGTGGGCGTTCTCGGCGATCAGCAGCATTTGCGGGAAGGTGTCATCGTGGCAGATCAGGCATGTCTCACGCCAACGACGCGTGATCGCCCATAACTGTGGGAACAACCACGGGTGGGCGTTGCCATCGTTGTCGCGAAAATATGTCTCCAGCACCCGCCGCGCCAGGTCGAAATCCACCGCTTGCAGGCGCTTGTCTTTCAGGCCATACAGGGTGTGGCGGTTGCTCTCGCCGATAATAGATGAAACCTCAGTGCGGGTGGGCAGGTCGGCGGTCGAAAGCACATGCCGGGCATCCTCGTCGAAGGTGGCGCTCAATTTTTCGCCGGGAAGTTCGTAGCGATAGCCCACGATGCGCGGGAAAGTGATCTCGCAGGCGATGCGTTCATCCAGGGCGCGCACGCGCGTGAAGCGCGCCGGGGGTGTGGGGGTCACGGCAGAACCGGCGCTGGGGATGAACGAAAACGGCACGCCATACACTTCGGCATATTCCGGCTGGAAGGCTTCAATCTCGCAAACCTGGCCGTTCACTTCCAGGCTGCGCTGTTCCACGGCGTAGCTCATCCGTCGCAAGCCGCGCCCCACCACTTGCTCGCAAAGCAGTTGCGTCCCGAAGGCGCGCACGCCCAAAATGTGCGTGACGGTGTTGGCGTCCCAACCTTCGGTCAGCATCGAAACCGACACCACACAGCGGATTTGCTCGCCGAGTTTGCCCGCCTTGCCCACCGTGTTCATTACTTCGCGCAGCAGGTCTTCATCGGTCAGGTTTTCGGCATCACGGCCCGGAAAGCGGGCGCTGTATTCGGCCTTGAATTCGGCAATTTCGAGGGCGGCGATCTGCTTGAAATCGGCGCTCATACCCTCGCCCGATTCGAGTTGCTCGCTATCCACCAAAATTGTATTCGGGCGCGGCAGCCAGCGTTCGTCGCTCACATTGCTGAACAGCGGCAGCTTACCAGGGGCTAAGATCGGCCTGCCATCGGGGTAGTGTTTCCCAGTATCCCCCCCTGAAACGTGCTTGAACACCAGATTCGAGACGTTGGTATTGTTGCACACCACAATGAAGACCGGCGGCGTTTGGCCGCGGCTGCGTGCCTCGCCATTTTGCTCCCACAGGCGGTAAGCCTGCTCATAATTGCTGTACAGGCTTTGCAGCGCTCCCTCCAGTTCGGCGGGCAGCAACGGCTCGCCGGTTTCTTCCTGTTTACTGCGCCCCGATTTCGGCAGCCCCTCCCGGATCAGCGGCCAGATGTTGCGGTAGGTGGGCAATTCCCCCACCATGCGGTTATCCGAAACCGGCACGCGCGACACTTTGACGATACCGCTCTCGATGGCGTCAATCAGCGAAAAATCACTCACCACCCACGGGAAAAGAATGCCCTCGGTCACTTTCTTGCCATCGGCAGTGATCTTGCTATACCCCGAACCACGCAAGAAAAACGGCGTGGCTGAAAGGTCATACACCACCTTGACGCCGATCTTGGCCTTGACCGCTTCCAGGCCCGAAATCCACACCCGCGCGTCCTCAGCGCTCTTCTCCGCTTCCTTGCGGTCATCGCCGATCAGCTTTTCCACTTCCTCGGGACGGCGGCGGTAACAGTGGTGCGCTTCATCGTTGATGACGATGATGTTCTTCTTCGTCCCCAACGCCCGGCAGACGCGGCGCGCCATCTGGTCAGGCGTTTCGGTAAAGGGTGATGCGTAGTGACGACGTAAGTCGTTTGCTTCACCTGGACGACTTACGTCGTCACTACGGAGGATTTGTTTGGTGATCTTGCCCGCCGCCACGCGCTCGCGCGGCTTAAAAGCGTGGAAATTGGTGATCACCAGGCGCGCCTTGCCCAACTCAGCTAGAAAATCGGGCGGCACGAGGTCGTGCTGGCGATAGTAGTTTTGGGGGTCGTTGGGGAATAACACCCGCAGCCGGTCACGGATGGTGATGCCGGGTGTGACGATCAGGAAGGCATCCGAAAAGCGGGCGTCTTGCGGGTTCGCCAGCTTGTTCAGCGTATGCCAGGCGATCAACATGCCCATCACCACGGTTTTGCCGCTGCCGGTCGCCATCTTGAAGGCAATGCGGTACAGTTCGGGGTTGGCATCCTGGTTGGCGCGGCGCAGTTCGTTCTCGATCCAGGCGTCGTTATACTTGCTGGCAACCTCGGTAACGTAGATGATCGTTTCCAGGGCTTCAATTTGGGCAAAGAACAGGCGGCGCTCCCGGCCTGGGCGCTGCCAGTATTTCAGCAAGCGCGCCGTCACCTGGGTAATGCCCGGATACCCGCCCCTGCGCCAGAGTGCCACCCGCGCCCGCACGCGATTGATGAATTGATTTTCCTCCACCCGGTCTGCCGTCCAGCCCTCGATAACCAATTGGGCCGGGCCTTTTTTCTTGGGCGGTGGGATGGGGATGAAATACTGGCTGGTGCGCCGCGCCGCCACGATTTCATCGGTTATGCCATCTTCGGTAAACTTGAAGTGGCGGCCAGGCTCCTCGAAAGGTGAGTTGATAACGGGGTTTTCGATGATGACGGATGAGGGCATAGGTTACAACTGCATGGATGGGTAAAAAAACAGCCGCTCACGCGAATTTGCGCGAGCGGCCTGGATGTGTTACGATTCAGCCGCCATGCGACCCCTCCGCATGGTTGGTCTCTGCAAAGCAGAGACTTGCACGCCGGGAGTGTTGTCAGCGCTCCCGGCGTTTTCTTTTTTCCGACAGGTTTGAGTATAGATAATATGAGTAGATTTGACCAGCCTCTCTTGCAATCGTACCTG
>CAZSFD010000146.1:0-6592 GCA_964606085.1 uncultured Anaerolineaceae bacterium | reverse complement strand
AAAGAAACCCAATGTATGCCAACGCCTGGCTTCTGCCTTAGCTTGATGCCTATGGCCAGATAGCCCGCCCCCAGGCCCACGAAAATGGTCAGGCATGGCACACACAAGGGGCTGAGCAGGCTGACGCCGGTTCCCAGCAACAACAAGATCACGGCAAAGATTAATCCAGATTTCCACATGGCAGACTCCTTTTGAACTTATGCTTGTTCTGGCTGCGAATTGTCGCCAGTTTCCTCGGCGTCAGTTTCCTCTTCCACGTCTACGGGCAGGCGCATCGTAATCCACACCACCATCAAACTGACGTTGTCTATGCTTTCATTCACATCGGGGTACATGGCGGTGAAAGCATCATACAGGCTTTCAAAATTGCTGTTGTGCGGCCATTGGGTGGCAAAACCGGGCAGACGGGTGCGGTCGGCGCTCAAGGGCAAGATGGCCCATTCTTTCACCTTATCGGGTGAGAGGTCTGTCAGGCTCAGTTCGGTGGGGAAGAATTTCCAACCCGCCTTTTCCAACACCGCATACACCTGTTGTTGTAAATCGGGTTTCGAGGCGGCCCAGGCGGCAATCACGCTGGCGACCACATCCGGGTGTTGCTCGAACGCCTTGCCCATAGCCATGGCTTTGATGGGGGCAGGGGCTTTCTCGGCGTTGCGAAAACCAGGCACTTTGACATGTTTTTTAACCGCTTGTTCCAGCGGTTTGCGCACCGATTCGGGTAATTCGGGCGCGGCGTTGAGGGCGGTGCGCAGCACCGTCAGGCGGTAATCACCGCGCATAAATTCGTTGATAGCATGGAAGGGCAGGAAACTGATTTCTTTTTCAGACATGGCAAGACCTCGGGGAGGTGGTGTAAGGCGATATTTATCTCGCCTTACGTTTGTAGTTTGGCAATGTCACTTTTACGTGTAGCCGTCGGTTGAGCCTGTCGAAACCAACAAATTTGCCCATGAGAACAGGCTGGTTTCGACAGGCTCAACCAGCGAATTTACCTGATGTGACACTGTCAAAGTAGTTTACCGACGATTTTAGCACAAGGATGGGTGAATACATCCTCGTCGTGCGGGGCGTCAACCATTTCGCCAGATAAATCTTGCCCCGGAAAATGCACGCCTTCGTGCATACCGCTGCGCCAGTGGGGGCAGTCGGTTACATCGTAGACGATGCCATCGTAGGCGAGGTAGATTTCAGGGCGGTCATCGCCATTGTACAGGCGTAATTCGGCTTCGGTAAACAGGCGTTCACTCATCTTTTTTCTGCGCTTTCTGCCAGGCTGGCAAAATCAGGAGTAAAAATGCGGCTCCACCCAGGTAGATATTATCCATCTGCTCGATATGGCCCATGTACTCGTCGCGGGCCAGGCGCTTATGGTGAAAGCACTTGCCATCTTCCTCCACCCGGCCCAGGTATTCATCGGGGCCGAATTCGGCCTGGTAGACCTTGCCGTCGGCTTCGACGCGCCCGGCGTAGCGTTCGGGCGTGTGGTTGGCATCGTAAATTTTGCCATCCGACACATCCACGCGGCCCACGTAGCGGTCGGGTTTGCCCAAGCCATCCACGTTTTGGTAGACCTTGCCGTCATCGTCTACGCGACCCAGGAGCGGGTCGAGGCCAAAAGATTTGTGCAGCAATACTTTTTTCATGGTTTTCCTCTTCCGATTGACGATTGGTTGATGGGCTGATTTTGATTCCAGCGCCACGGCCAGGCCGCCGCGACTATCGCAAAGATCAACGCGCCTATCGAAAAGACGAGCAGCAGCCCGCTCAGGCAGATCAGCGGCGGCACGAAGGTGCCGACCGCCGCGCACACCAGCCCCAAGATGAACGCCAGCACTGCCACGGCCAAACTGACCCCCGCCCACAGCCAGCCCTTTTTCTGCGAGGCCAGCCGCACGCCGCCCACCTGCCCGCTTTGCCCGTTGATATAGACCATTTGCGGCGTGCCATCGTCGGTGGTGTAGAAGGTGGCGTACATGGGGTTGAGGCGCTGTGTCCAGTGGGCGTTGGGGTATTCGGCGTGGATGACGAACTGGCGCACGTGCTGGGCCTGGGCCGCCTGGCTGCATTCCTGCGCTGCGGCGCGCTCCAACTCGCTGGTGGCCACATGCCAGACATCTTCGGGCGGGTTATCGGGGATGCGCAGGAGGGCGTTTTTGACCTGGGTCGGGTCGTAGGCGAGGGCTGCGCCGGGGTTGTATTCGCCAATTTGGGCGGTCAGCGAGTTGTGATTCTCGATGGCGTGGAGCGAGATATTGTCATAGTGGCGGTGGATTTCGCCCAGGCGCGGCTCCCAGCGGGCGCGTGTTTCCAACACTTCTCGCGTCTGCCACTGGTTGCCGCTGAAATTTTCTTGCGACGATTTCACCTGGTAATCGAAGCCCATCTCGGCCTTCCAATCACCGGTCACATCGGCATCTACCAGCCATTCGGGCCAGAAGATCGGCACGGCGCGGCGGGCGAGGCTTTCGGCGTTCATGTCGTCGCTGCGCAGCCAGACGGGGCGCAGGAAGCCTTGCAGCGCTGGCAGCAGGTCGGCGGGAGTTTTGCGAAAGGGGATGAGCAGTTCGGGCGCTTCGGGCCTCATGCGGGCCGGCTGCGCTTTGAGCGCCTCGCGCCCGCAGTGCGGGCAGCGCTTTCCAATGCTTGCAGCGGGTACGAGAAAGGCGGTTTTGCACGCCCGGCAGCCAGCGGGCTGCACATCCAGCCCCCACACGGCTTGTGCCTCGGCGATGATTTCGGCTTTGGGTGTGCGGCTCATGGCTAACTGGCCTCCGATGCGACGGCTTGCTGGTAAATTTTGAAGGCGAAGATGCCGCCCGGCACCAGCAGCAACCCGCCAATGCCCATCACGATCACCCCTGAACCACCGACCAGCACCAGCGGCAGGCCGATCAGGGAGACCAGCAGGCCAGGGATGACCAGGGCGGCGATAGCCAGCCATACCTTCCACCACGCCACCGGTTTTTGCCCGGCGATGATGCCCGTTTGCCCGTTGGCCATCACCTGGTAAGTTTTGCCCTCGAAGCGGTAGGCGGCCACGTACACGGGCAGCAGCAGGTAGCGCCAGGTTTCATCGGCGAAATCGGCGCTCATGCTGAAGTTGCGCACATGGCTGGAGTTGATGTCTTGATGGCAGGCTTCTTTGGCTTGCTGGCGGATGATGTCTTTGCCCTGTTCCCAGGCCTGCGGCAGGGTCACGTCGTAGGCTTGTGCCTGCCAGCCGGCCAAAAAATCGGGCGAGTAGGCGGTAAGCTCTTTCAGGTTGAAGGCTTTGATGCGCTCGAGGATGACCTTGCTCAGCCGCGAACTGCCGTTGATCAGCAGGTCATCCACGTTCAGGGTGATCGCGCCATCTTCCCAGCGCCACTCGATCACGGTGCGCGTTTTCCATTCGCCATCGCTGTGGTCGTAATAGCGCTCGGTTTTTTCGTAGCCCACTTCGGCCTTCCAGCGAGCGCGCACGTGGGCGTCGAAGGTCCAGTAGGGCGTGTAGATGCCGCTAAACTGTTCGACCCTGGCCGATGCGGCCAGTTCGGCCGGATGAAACCAGCCTTTGCCGAGCCATTCCTGGGCGATAGGGCGCAGTTGTTCGGCCTGGATTTTGAAGGGGATGAGGACATTGGGTCGCAGGGCTTCGGAGGCTGCCGTGCGCACATTGACCTTGTTGGAGGCGCAAAACGGACACGTGGCGGTGAGGCTGCCTTCGGTTATGGCCAGGTTCGCCCCGCAGGTGTCGCAGTGCAGTTCGCGCCGCTCGATGCCCCAGCCCTGTTCGGCCTGTTCCCAGGTTTCCACGGTAAATTCAAATTCCTGGGCGCGCTTGCCAACGGTCTTGGCTTTGGTTTCGGCGGTGTAGCCGCAGTATTGGCACTTCACGCCGCCGGCGGCCACGTTGAATTGGGTGGTTGCGCCGCATTGCGGGCAGGTGTAGGTCTGTGGGGCCGCCGCTGCTTTTTTCTTCGGTTGCGGCCGCCAAACAGTAATCCCCTCCAGGGCAGAGGGGATTTGTTCGTAAGTGGGAGGCGGGTTGAAGGCGGCCATGTCAGATGACCGGGATGTCTTCGAGCATGGGTTGGGCCGGCGGCTGGTCGAGCCGGGCCTGGCCTTTGAGATAGGCTTCGGCAAACAGGTTGGCCGAGACCACGCCGATGTAGTAGTAGACGGCGCTCAACACGAAGGGCATCAGGCAGCACAATACGACGGTTACATAGAGGAATTGCGCCGCCATGGTGCCGATGATGGTCAGGCCCAGGATGATCAGCAAGGCCAAAATGTAGCCGCTCAGGTTGGCGCGCATAATTTTGCCCCACTCATTGACCCGGAAAGCCGCCGCGAAGGTATCTTTGACGCTCATGTGAACCAGCCCGGCCGGGGTCAGCACGCCGATCACCAGGCTCAACAGCACCCCCAGCATAATCAGGGCAATACTGGCGAACATCACCAGCATCATCAAAACACCCAGCGGTTCTCCGTCGCTGCCGGCTGCTTCGGCGACCAGGGCCATGCCAAAGGTGCTGCCAAACATCACGACATACCCGCCGAACATCAGTACCAGGGCGGGCGCCAGGTAAATGAGCATGGCGCCCAGGTATTTCAGCCCGTCGGTCAGCAGCTTGCCCCAATCATCCCATTCGGGCATGAGCGGGCCGCTTTGTTCGTTGACCACGCGATGATGGATGCGATAGAGGTAGCCCAGGAAAAACAGGGTTGGCAAGATGGGGATGATGCCCCCGGCAAAGATCAGCGCCGCGCCGATCAAAAATTTGGTTACGCCATTCTCATCTTTGAGCGGCATCATCAGGGTTTCTTCCAGAAAACTATTCGACAGATTCATCATGGATTCCTTTGAAAGAGTATGGTTTGAATGGGGAGAACTTCATAAATCTGTACGGTTTTTTCGCGTCCACGTAGCGAAACTTCGCCAATGCGTTGGGTTTGGAAGTTACCCACGATGGCGGCCATGGTGGCCGGGCCGACCAGTACCCGGTAGGGGCGGGCATGTTCTTGCATGCGGAAGGCCACATTCACGGTATCGCCCAGCACGGTGTATTCGGCGCGTTCATTGGTACCAACATAGCCGACCATGGCCAGGCCGGTATTAATGGATACCCCAATGATGACACGTTGATCGCGGTCGAGCAAGCCGGTTGAACGGCCCTGCTGCACAATTTCGAGGCCGGCGCGGGCGGCTTGCACTTCGGGTTCGGGCTGCGTTTCGCTTTGCTGAAAAACAGCCATGATGCCATCGCCCAGGAAGCGGATCGTTCCGCCGTGTCGAAAGACGGTTTCAGAGGCTTCGTGATAAAAGCGGTTGAGGATATTGGCGAAATACTGTGTGCCTAGTCGTTCGGCCAGGGATGTCGAATCGGCAATATCGGAAAACAGCACGGTCACACGCTGCTCACGCAGGCCGGGCAGGTAGCCGTCGCGCATGTAATCGTTGATCAGCCGTTCGGCCTCTTGCGGCGGCACAAAGCGGGTGAATAGCTGGTGGATGTTTTCTTCTTTGCGTACCTTTTCCATGAGGTACATACGCTGCATGGTCAGAGCGGTCTGGTGGCTGATGGCAATGGCAAGCTGCAGGTCGCGTTGATCGAAAGTGTGGTTATTTTGGCCGGTGCGGTAAATGTAGAGGACGGCCAGCACGTCTTCGCCACTCAACACCGGCACGCACATGGCGGCGCGAATGGGAATGACGCCGCGCCGCCCGGCGGAGTCGATATCGGCATCGTTGGCGCTCAGGTCGTCGGCTACTTCTGCCGAACGGCGCAGCAAAGCCTGCCGTAACAGGCCCTGCGCCGCGCCCAGTTGGGCTGAATCGCGGAATTGTTCGGCCAGAATGACTTCACACCCCTCGACCCCCATAAACTGCCTGATTAGCTTGGTCACTGCCTGCAGGGCGTCGCTGAGGTTGACCACCGTGTTCAATTGCCTGGCCACTTCGTAGAGCAAAATGGCGTGCTGATCGAGCGATTCGAGCAGGATTTCGCGGTCGAATGGATGTGTGCCGGTGATGGGGCGGGCCGGTGAGCCGCCGGTTCCGGAGCGGGTGACATTGATTGTCACCTGGCCGATGCGGATGATGTCGTTGGTTTGCAGCTTGGTCGTCCCGCCGATGCGTTGGCGGTTGACAAAGGTGCCGTTGGTGCTATCGAGGTCGCGAATGGTTGCTGTGTCGCTGAGCGCGTCTAGCACAATTTCAGCATGGCGACGCGACGCCGAAATATCGCGAATGGTGACATCATTGGCCGATAACCGGCCCAGGCTGTTTGTGCCGGGTCGTAAATCTATTTCGACAGGTTCGCTGTCTGGAGAGCGTACGGTCAAGCGCCACATGAAATGCCCCTTGTGAGAATGATGGTAAACCCATAGCTACTATCTTTTCTGAGTTTACCCTGGTTAAATGAAAAATGCAACGAGTTTCACAGCCTCAGCAGATGAAAATTTCCAGGTTGGTCTGAATTATAATCGGCGTGCGTTGCCTTCAAACCAGGAGCAATCACATGCCGCAGCAACTTGATCTGTTCAACCAGCCCACCCCCCAACCGGCCCATCCGCCTGAACCGCGGCGCATTGCCGAAACGAGCGCCCC
>CAZSFD010000145.1:0-7142 GCA_964606085.1 uncultured Anaerolineaceae bacterium | reverse complement strand
AGGCCCATTGATTACCACCCCACTTGCCTTTGTCTTAGCTTGATGCCTATGGGGAATTGCCCCCAGGCCTCCAGGTCGGGCGGCTGCGACAGGTCGGGGCAATCCAACGGGCCAAGCGGCCATTCTTGCTCACCGTATAAATCGAGCGGCACGCGGCTGGTGCAGAGCAATTTGAGCTGCGGCGCACGCGCCAGCCAATCGGTAAAGAGCGGGGAAGCGTCAAGGATATGTTCGCAGTTATCCAGCACCAACAGCAGGCGGCGAGGGGCCAGGTAATCGGCAATGGCGGTTTCGAGCGGCTGGTGGGCGGCGGGGGTGATCGAAAGGGCGCGCAAGACGGCATACGGCACGGCCCCTGGGTCGGCCACATCAGCCAGCGGGACAAACGCCGCGCCGTCGGCGAAGGCAGGCAGGGCCTGGTGAGCCGCTTCAAGCGCCAGGCGGCTCTTGCCAATGCCCGGCGCGCCGAGAATGGTGACCAGGCGGCTCGTGTCGAGCAGGGAAAGCACGTCACACACGTCAGCCTCGCGCCCAATCAGCGGCAGCAGCGGGGCGGGCGGTGTGTGAGCGGGGGCGAGAACGCTCGCGCGGGTCAGTTGCAGGCGGGTCTGGCGGGTGCGGGTGATAGTCACTTGCTGGATGGCGCGGGTTTTCCCGACCAGGCTGAGAAATTGCTCGACCAGGGCCGTCTCGCGTTCGAGCAGCAGCGCCGGGATGAACAGGGCCGCCACCACAGTCAGGTCGGGCAGGCGCGAGCCGTTTTCGAGGCGGGCAATTTGCTCGCGGCTGTAACCCACCGCCCGGCCCAGTTCGTCCTGGGTCAGTTGGGCGCGCTTGCGCAAATAGCGCAGGGCCGGGCCAAAGGTATCGGGGAGCGTTGTCAGCTTTGTCACAAAATGTCACCTTTAATTACGACAAATGCGGTATCCTTCATCCATGAATATCCAACGAGTGGTGCTGACCATCGAGATCATTGAAACCACAACACTAACGGTGACTTACCAAGGAGAAAACGACGATGAACGTACACAAACGATTGCGCCTGCTGCTGCCGGGGCTGGCGCTGCTGCTAAGCCTGGGGTGCGGGTTTGCCGCACCCGCCGCGCCAACAGCCAGCCTGCCGACCCTCCCACCCCCACCGACGGCGACGCCATTGAACCCGGCGGCAGAAACGAGTGCTGAGAAAGCAGGGGAAAGCGGTGAAAGTGAAGCCGGCTGCGAGGAGTATTTCCGCTTTTGCGTCACATCCACCGTCAGCGGGGCGGTCAATGCCGCGGCGACGGGCGGCGTGGGCAGCAGCAGCGTGGACAATTGTACCGCGTGGGCGCAAGACGGCCCGGCGCGCATCCTGGAACTGCCGCTGATGCGGGGCGCGGGCGAAACGCCGATCACGGTGGCGCTGACGCGCATCGCCGCGTACACCGGGCCGGGCGAATATGAATTGCGGGCCGTTGCCACCGGCGGGGCCATCCCCGATATGTTCCCCTCGATGGATGTCGGCGGGCGCACGTTCACCAATGACGAAAATTCGACCGCCCGCGTGACCGTGGCTGCCGATGGGTCGGGTTCGCTCCAGGCGATGGGGCTGGTCGAGATTGCTTCACTGCAAGTCTCCGAGCCAGACCCCGCGGCCGCACGGGTGGATTTGTCCATGCGGTGGACGTGCCAGCAGCCATAATGCGGGTTTGAAAATGCCCGTGGCGCAAATCTCAGATTTGCGCATGTAACCCGTTGGTTTGCACCGCAACCCCAAATCGATCATAGCAGCAAGAAAATACTATTTTTGGAGAAAACAATGAAAAACTTATTCGCACTCTTCCTGATTGCAGCCATATTTTTGATCATCCCCCGCCAAACCGCCCGCGCTGCCGATGCCGTGGTGGGCACTGGCTCACCCGCCAGTTGCACCGAGGCCGCCTTCGACACCGCCCTGACCGCGGCCAGCAGCGGCGGCGGCGTGATCACCTTCAACTGCGGCCCGGCCACGCACACCATTCAATTCAGCGTGTCTAAGGCAGTGAACCTGGGGAACGTGACCCTCGACGGCGGCGGGCGGATCGTGCTGAACGCCGGGCCGAACGAACGTCACTTCTTTGTTGGGCCGGCACGTTGCGCCTGCACAACATCACCCTGCAAGGCGGCGATTCGCTCGTCAACGGCGGGGCCATCGAGGCTTCGGGGGCGCAGGTGATCCTGGAGAACGTGCAATTGCTCAATAACCGTTCGTCCGTCTCTGGCGGGGCGATCTACTGCTTCGATGGCTCGCTGATTATCCGCGGCAGCCGCCTCGCCAATAATCAGGCCACAACCGGCGGGGCGATCTTCAACGATGGCTGCCGGCTGGAAATTGCCAACACGACCTTTGCTGGCAACCAGGCCAGCGCCAGCGGGCGCGGCGGGGCCGTGGAAAACAGCACCCCTGGTCGCCTGACAGCCCACAACACCCGCTTCGAGGCCAACACCGCCCTCGACGGCGGCGGCCTGTACAACGCCAGCGGAGCCAGCGCCGATTTGATCGCCGTGACCTTCGTCGAAAACACGGCCGGTTACGGCGGCGGCGTGGAAAACAGCGGCACACTGACCGTCACCCACAGCCTGTTCGATGACAACAATGTCACTGGCAGCGGCGGCGGGTTGTGGAATATCGGCGGCACAGCCCTCATCGAGAAGACCACTTTCTCGGATAACTTTGCCTATGAAGGTGGCGGTGTCAATTCGTATGGTGCGGTGCTGGAAATGCGCGACGTCAACCTGGTGAGCAATTACGCCAATGCACTCAGCGGCACACCCAACGGCGGCGGGCTGTACCATGCGGGCGGCACGGCCTACATCACCAACGCCACCATCCAGGGCAATTACGCCGCCAACAACGGCGGCGGCATCTACCAGGCCTCCGACGACAACCTGACCCTGACCAACGTCACCATTGCCGGCAACGTCGCCACGGGCCTGGGCGGCGGGTTCTACCACTATGGGCGCTATGCCGTGCTGACCAACGCCACACTCGCCAACAACCAGGCTGGCCTTGCTGGCAACGCCATCTACGAAGATTCGCCCATGACCCCGGCAGAGCCAGGCGTGGTGCAGCTTGTTAACACCGTGATCTTCGGCGCTGCGGTAAACTGTGATGGCGGCCTGTTCCAATCGCTCGGCCATAACCTCAGCCAGGGCAGTTGCGCCTCGCTCAACGACCCCACCGATCAAGATGCTTTCCCCGGCGACCTGCTGCTCGGCAGCCTGACCTACAACGGCGGCAGCTTCGCTATGCAAACGCTACTACCCCAGCCCGGCAGCCCGCTGATTGATGCTGGCGACCCCGCCGCCTGCAATGCCACCGATCAACGCGGCGCTTCGCGCGTGGGAACGTGCGACCTGGGCGCAGTGGAATATGGCGCCGTAGCCTTTGCCCTCTATCTGCCGCTGACGATGCGTTGAGAAGCCCTTGCAAACGTGGCGCAAGTCTCTAATTTGCGAGGGCTCGCAAGTCAGAAACTTGCGCCACGTGCTATTTCCCTCCGAAAGCGTGAACGTAACCAGGAGTAACCATGCGCCGTTTATCCATCCTCGCCCTTGTTTGCCTCTTCTTGCTGGCCTGCAGCCTCTCCACCCGCCCCCTCGCCACACCATCCCCTGCTGTAGAAGAGCCAACCGCAGCCGTTGATGCGCCTGCCCCCAGCGCAAGCCCGGCGGCTGCCTCGCCAGCCACCCACACCCCCGACCAGCCCGCCCAAGATACCCCCCTCCCGCCCACCGACGCCCCACCCCTCGCCCCAGGCACTCACCCGCGCCTGTGGCTGACCCCCGCCGACGTGGAACGCTACCGCCAATGGGCATCTAGCAGCAACCCGCTGTGGCAAGACGGCCTGGCGCTGCTGGCCGAACGCGCCCGCGCCGAAATGGACGAGGGCCGCGTGCCCGACCAGGATTGCGGCAACATCGCCTACGAAGAATACCCCACCGAGATGTACGCCCAGTTGTTCGCCTTCCTCTCGCTGATCCACCCCGACCCCGCCGCCCGGCAAGACTACGCCCAGCGCGCCCGCACCCTGCTGATGCACGTCATCAACCTGGCCGCGCAAGGCCCTGCCAGCGAGGAAAACGTCACCTGCAACGAGAGCCAGCAATACCCGCCCTTCCGCCACCCCGATTTCTTCACCTCCGACCGTGACCGGGCGCGCTACCACGGCGAAGCCTTCCCTCTCGTGGTGGACTGGATTTACCCCAGCCTCAGCACCGAAGACAAAGCCGCCATCCGTCAGGTCTTCCTGCGCTGGAGCGAAGACATCGTCACCCGCGGCTACCACCACCCCGAACCGGTCGGCCTGCTCCACGACCCGCAGCTTCTCGCCGACCCACAGCAGGTACGCTTCGCCGCCAACAACTACTACGCCGCCCACGCCCGCAACCTGGGCCTGATGGCGCTGGCCCTCGACGAAAGCGACGACCCCGGCGGCGAACTGCGCCGATACATCGAAACCGTCAATGGTGCGTACCTGTACATTTTCAATCACCTGGTTACCAATGACTCGCGCGGCGGCCTGCTGCCCGAAGGCTTCGAGTACAGCCCGCAGACGGCCAGCTACATCGCCCAATTGGCCTGGGCCATGCACACCAGCCAGGCCCCCGGCGCAGCCACCGCCCTCGAACGCACCTTCTGGAACGACTTTGTCGGCGGCTACCTGCATTCGATCAGCCCCGCCGCGCAGGAATTTGACCGCGATGGCGAAATCTTCCTCGAATATGAACCCGCCTGGTATGGCGATGCCCAGGATTACCGCCTGCCCAATTTCATCAGCGCCTTTGGCGCGCTCGGCCACCTGCTGCCCGAACAACGCCGCGCCATCCAGTGGATCGTCATCCACACCGCTCCTGGTGGGGAGGCTGGCCTCGTCGAATGGGTGCGCAACCCCAACGACTTCCGCGAAGCCATCCTATATTTCATGCTCCTTGAGCCAGGCGCATCCCCGGCAGACCCGCGTCCGGCCCTGGCCGTGGATTTCTACGCTCCCGGCCTCAACCGCGTCTTCAGCCGCACTGGTTGGGATGCCAACGCTGCCTGGTTCAACTACCGCCTGAATTGGAACAGCATTGATCACCAGATGGCCGACGGCAACCACTTCGAGTGGTATCGCAACGGCGAATGGCTAACCAAAGGCCGCACCGGCTACGCCAACATTGCCGAGGGCATCGCCAGCAGCGAGTTTTACAACACCATCACCATCGGCAACGACCGCCCTGCGGATCGCGACGATGACGATTGGCGGGTTGACCTGTGGCGGCGCGGCTCGCAGTGGAACCTGGTCAGCGACGGCGACCCCACCCTGCTCGCTTACAGCGCCCACGAATTCTTCACCTACGTCACCGGCGATGCCACCCCGCTCTACAACAGCAGCTACGAAAGCGCCACCGCCGTCACGCACGCCAGCCGCAGCCTGCTGTGGCTCAAACCCGACCTGCTGTTTATCTACGACCGGGCGGCAACCAACGGCGAAGGCTATGTCAAACGCTGGTGGCTGCAACTGGCCCAACCGGCGGCGGTGAACGGGCAGCAGGCCACCGCGGTCACCCCTGGCGGGCAGCAATTGTTCGTCAACGTGCTGCTCCCTGGCACGGCCACCCTGCAAGCCGTCAACGAAACCGAGCCCTTCGTCGAGGAAACCGTCGCCAACCACGAGCCAATGACCGTCCGCCTGATGACCGAAGCCCCCGGTGCGCCCGCCGCCGTCAACTTCCTCCACGTTCTCCAGGCCGCCGATGCCGGGGCTGCCGCCAACCCGGTGACGCTACTGCAAAGCGCCGATGGCCTGTGGCAGGGTGCGGCGGTGCATGGCGCGGCCGTGCTGTTTGCACAAAGCGCCGCGCCAACGTTCACATCGCCCCTGGTGTACACCACCCCCGCTGAAACGACCCTGCACCTCGTCACCGGCCTGCCCCCCGGCAGCGGCTATGATGTGCAAATCGCGGCCAGCGCGGGCGGGCTGCAAGTGACGATCCAACCGGGCAGCCAATTCCAGGCCGATGCAGGCGGTGTATTGTTGGTGCAGCCATAACGCTTCTGGGAACAAGCATCTGCGGGGAAGCGTGCAGATGACGGGAATTTCCAAAGCGCCAAAAATAATTGATCGGGCAAGAACGGATCGTTCTTGCCCGATCAATTATTTTTTGTAGGCTATGAACTTAAGTTTGTAGGCTACAAACTTAAGTTTTATGGGCGATAAACCTTGCGCAGCAGGGCAGAAACGCGCCGCGTATGGGCGATAAATGAAATGAATTGGGTTGAGGGAATAACCGTTCGTAATGCTGGGGGTTTGCCCGCATCGCCCTGCGCGACAACGGCACCCTGCGCTACCTCCTCACCGACCACGATCTTGCTACGCAAGATTCCGGCTCGACCTCCGTCGTGGCCGATGCGGCAGGCAACAAACTCTCCGAGATGCGCTGACGGACGTTCTTTGTCCGCAAACCCTGGGGCGAATGGCGCAGCGAAGCTGCGCACGCTTCACCAGTGGTACAATGCCCACGAGCAAACGCAGTTTGCCCCGCACCTATACCAACCAGCGCAGCGAAATGGACACCCTCGGCCTGATGTTCTACCAGGCCCGCTTCTACGACCCCTCGCTAGGACGCTTTGCCCAGGCGGACTCGATTGTCCCTGGCGGGGTGCAGGGTCTCGACCGCTACGCTTACGTGTTCAATTCGCCGCTAAATCTAGTCGATCCGTCGGGACATAATCCCGAATGCGGGCCAGATGGGGTGTGGTGTGATGATGATCCAGGCAATGATAATGACTACCCATCAATGCCGCTGCCTGGAGACGATGAATTATTCGAGTACATTGAAAGCGAGAGTTCACCGGATGTTGTTTGCTTACAATGGTGTCAGAATAATCCGAATATCAGAGAAAGAACGTATGAGAGATACAGACTTTTACGAAAAGCGTTGTTTGATAAGTTTGGTTTTGGTTTGTATGTTAGCCGCGATGGCAGGATAAGCGATCAAGCCCTTTTGGCTATTATCAGGCTTGGGGAGTTTGGAAATTCTGGGCATATTTTTGGTAGTGTTCAAGCATATAATGAATCCATGGAAGCACTAGTACATCTTGGCGTAAATTACTTACTGGTTAGGCTGCCAGTGGTTTGCCT
>CAZSFD010000144.1:0-7223 GCA_964606085.1 uncultured Anaerolineaceae bacterium | reverse complement strand
GCTGGAATCGGCGCTGGTGTAGAGCGCGCCGCCTGAGCTGATGGTGTTCAGCGCCGTGTTGTTGATGAACTGCGTGTTGGTGATGGTGAGAAATTCATCTGCACCGGGACTGTGCAGCACCGCGCCAGCCCCGGTGTGGGCCTGGTTGCCCTGAAAGAACGCGTTGGTGATCTCTAGCGGCCCAATGGCATAGAGCGCCCCGCCCGAACCGGATGTTGGGCTGGCGGCGGTGTTGCTGATGAACTGCGTGCCGTGGATCGCCATCGGCGCATTGACGAAGATACCGCCTCCGAAGATAGCTATGTTGCCCTGCACCACCCCGCCGCTCAACAGCGTATCGCCGTACACTTCGAGGGCGCCGCCTTCGCTGGTCGTGGCAGTGTTATCCAGCCAGTTCGTGTCTGTGGCCGTCAGCGCGCCCTGCACATACGCCCCGCCTGCGCCCGCGGCAGTGTTGCCCCGGAAGGTGGTTTGGATCAGTTCGAGTCGATCTTCGCTGTACAATCCGCCGCCTTCGGCAGTGGCGCTGTGGTTCTCCACGAATTCATTGCCAGTGAGGCTTGCGGGCTGGCCGAAATAGGCTCCGCCGCCGGCAAGCGTGGCCGTGTTATCGGAGAAGGTGGAGTCGGTTATGTGAATGGGCGTATTCGCTGCCGCGAAGCCGCGTCGGAAGTACAACCCGCCGCCCTCGGCCCCGGCGCTGTTCCCGATCAGCGTACTGTCCACGAGGGTGAGGGGGGTGATCTGGTATGTTTGCCCCGGTTCGCTCAAACCCCAATGGTAGATTGCCCCGCCCTGTCCGCCCACGGTGTTCGAGATCAGGGTGGTTTCAGTCAGGGTGATCGCTCGGAAGCCGACGATGGCCCCGCCTGCCCCCCCACTCCCGAAGGCATGGTTGCCCTCGAACAGGCTGGATTGAATGAGGGTGATCTCTGCGCTGGTGTTGAGCGCGCCGCCCTGGGCAAAAGTGTTCAGCACAGAATTGTTGATGAATTCAGTGTTGGTAATGGTGAGAAATTCGCCCAAGACTCCAGGACTGTGTACGATGGCCCCGCCTCCGCTATAGGATTGGTTGCCCTCGAACAAAGCATGGGTGATGTCCAGCGGCCCGGAGGAATAAATGGCCCCGCCCGAACCCGCCACGGGGCTGGTCGCGGTGTTGCTGATGAACTGCGTGCCGCTAATCACCAGCCCGGCGTCGGCAAAAATGCCCCCCGCGTAAACCGCCGCGTTGCCCTGCACCACCCCGCCCGTGATCGCCGCGTCGCCGACCACGTACAGCCCGCCACCGCGTTGGGTTGTGCTGGTGTTGTTCAGCCAGTTCGAGTCTAGCGCCTGAAGCGTGTTCGCCACACATCCACCGCCGCCGCCATCAGCCGAGTTATTTTGAAAGGTGACGTTCGCCAGCGTGAGACTGCCCCAGGTGTACAGGCCGCCGCCTTCTCCAACCGCGTGACCGTTCTGAATGATCAAATTTTCCAATGTGAGCGGCGCGCTGAGGGCGAAGATCACCCGCCCCAGGCCGAGGGCGTCGAGGACGGACGGGGAATCCGGGTCGGGCGTCGTCCAGTTGCCCACGGAGTAACCGCCCGCCAGGGTCATCGTATCTTCGATGTAAACCGTTTGTGTGAACACGTCGCGGGTGGAAACGCCCGCGCAGGTTCCAGCGATTTTGACCGTACCGCCTGCCGCCTGGGGAGTATCCACCGCCTGCTGCACGGCGCTGGCGTCGGCGCTGGCGAAGACGGTCAGGCCGTCATCGGGTGTGGCGGCGCAGGCGGGCGGAGGGAGGATCGTAACCGAGGTGGTATCCACCGCCGAACCCAGGCTGTTCGTCGCAGTGACGGTGGCGGTGTACGCGCTGGTGGCGGGGTAGACGTGAGTGGGATTTGCGCCATTCCCGGTTGCGCCGTCGCCAAAGTTCCAAAAGTAACTCACGCCTGTGCCGGTGGCCAGGGTGACAGAGAAGTGGGTAGGCGCGCCGAGGAAGGTTGGGCTGTCGTTGGCCGCTTGCAGGCCAGCGATGGGTTCTTCGCCCATGTTGGTCACGCAGCTCGAAAATTCGGAGGTGTTGCCGTCCGGGTCGGTGGCGGTGGCGGTGACGGCGTCCCCGTCTTGCGCCAGGCCCGGAAGGGAGAGGGTGAAAGCCGCGTCGCCGTTGCCATCGGTGGTCGCCTGCCCCGCGCCGAGGTACACCGCGCCCTCTCCGGCTCCGAGGGGATCGCACGCGGGGGAGCTGTACACGTCGAGGGTGAAGGTCAGGTTGGCGGTGCTGTTGAGCGTGCCGGTCAGGAGGAGCGTCGTGCCGGAACTGGTCGCGGCGGTCAGGACGGGGTAATTTTGCAGGGTGTTCGCGCCGGTGTCGGCGTCGAGGGGATCGTTGGGGGTGATGCCGCTCGGATAGAGGTCAAGGCCCAGGCCGGCGTTGTCGAAAATGCTGTTGCCGAAAACATGATTGCGAAGGCAGAATCCGCCCCCGCAACTGGTTGCGCCGTTTACAAAAACCCCATTTCCGCCGTTGAAGGCGATGACATTCTCCGCGCCAATGGTGTTATTGTCGGAATTGACGGTGATGAAAACGCCGTGCAGGGTGTTGCCCAGGGCGGTCACGCCATCCGCTGCTGTTCCGATCAAGTTGTCCGTGACGGTGTTGAAAAAGGCATCGTTGAGCTGAACACCATAACCGCCGTTGCCGGAGATCAGGTTGCCGGTGATGGTGTTGAAATCGTCGCCCACGTAGACGCCCGTTTGCCCGTTGGGGAGGGCCGCCGCGCCATCGGCGTTGACGCCGATTCGGTTCCCGGCGACGAGGTTGTGGTCGGCCCCAGAGGGGATGTACACCCCGTGATTGTCATTGCCTGCGCCATCGCCGTTGCCGGAGATCAGGTTGCCTTCGAGGGCGTCGGATACCCCATCGTTGTTCGTCCCCAGGCGGCTGTAATCCCCGCCGAGATGCACCCCATAATCGCCATTGGGAATGGCCGCCGTGCCGGAAATGTTCGTGCCAATCTTGTTCCCGGCGATCACATTGTTGTCCAGTGTCCCGGCGGGGATGAACACGCCGTCCGCACCGTTGCCGGAGATCAGGTTGCCTTCCAGCGCGTCCGAAACCCCATCGCCGTTCGTGCCGATAATATAATCCGAACACTGCCCGGCGCTGCACGAGCCAACACTGACGCCATCCCAATTATTGGGCAGGGCGATTGTTCCAGTCACATCCGCGCCGATTTTGTTCCCCGCGACACGCGAGCCGCTGGAGGTGCTGGATAAAAGCACGCCATCGCCGTTGTTGCCGGAGATCAGGTTGCCTTCCACGGCATCGCCCACGCCATCGCCGTTCGTCCCGATGATGACGATGCCGCCCGTGTTAATGCCGCTGCTGGCGTTGCCCCGATCCAGCGTGCCGGTGGCATCCGTGCCGATGAAATTCCCGGCGATCCAGTGGTTATCGGAACCCTGGGCAATCAGGATGCCGTGGCTGTTGTTGACCTGCACGAAACCGCTGGCCGAAATGACGTTGCGCTCCGCCGCGTCGTTCACCCCGTCGCCATCCGTGCCAATTCGGTTGCCGTCCGAGGCGGCCGCGATGCTGATCCCCGTCCGGTTACCAATGGACGTGTCCCCGTCCAGTGCCAGGCCGAGGTAGTTCCCTGCGATGATGTTGTTCCCGGCGGTGGTCAGGTTGAGGGCGATGTTGAAATAATTGATCGCCAGGCCGCGCACGGTACTGTTCCCGGCAGTGATGAGCAGGCCGTTGGAGGTGTTCCAGGTGGGAATGGCGCTGCCGTTGATTTCGATGAGCGGCGGGCCGGCGTACCCGCTGCCGCCCTGGCTCCAGCCGTCGAGGAACACCGGGCCGGTGATGGCGGGCAGGGCGGTGGCGAGCGCAATGGTTTGCGGGGAGCCGGGCGCGCCGATGGCGAAGGTGATGGTGTCGAGGCCGGGGTTGGCGTTGGCGTCTGTGATGGCCTGGCGCAGCGAACCGGGGCCGCTGTCGGCGGCAGTAGTGACGCTGTAGGCGGCGGCGGGAGCGGCCAGCGCAGGAGATAGCGGCAGCATTTGGGCCAACAGGAAAACCAATAAGAAAACAGGGGGCAGGCTCTTGAGCTTATTCATTTGTTTCACCTATAAAATCTTGCACTTCATCCTTCCAGGCCATGAACTTTTCGAGCAGGTGGGGCAGTGCATTCAAGTTGTGGAAGTAATAGGTTGCGTCGAACCCGGGTCGTTGTAACGAGCCGCGCAACCGGGGTCGCGGCTTGTCCAATTGACCTTCTTGCTCAAACCAGATGCGGAGGATGAAAGAATAGCGGGTTGGTTGCATGACCCCCAGTGTATCCAACCGCTATCACTCGGCTATCATTTTGTGGTGATGTTCGCACAAGTGTTGTGACAGGGAAATTGCTAGCCAGAACCGCGCTGCCGTGTCTTGATTACCAACCCTTGTCCCTGCAATGCTTGCATGTCCCGTAAAACCGTGCGGCGGCTGACGCCTAACGCCCGCGCCAGGTCGTCATCGGTGGGGGAGGCGTCTTGAGCGGCGGCCTCGGCGGCCAAACGCTGGAGCACATGCTGGCGGCGGGCCGCTTCGGGAGTGAGGCGTAGATCCCCCGGCGCGGCAATTGTCCACTGAACCGTGACGAAATCCCCGGCAGCGAGCTTCTTGCCGCGTGGCGCGTCAGCGCGGGCCAGGCGCACTTCGACTTGCCGAGAATGTGTGAGCAGGGCGGCGCGCGTCTCTCGGTTGAGCGGCAGCGCAGCGAGAAAGCGCGGGCGATCTTGCGCTGGCAAAGTGGCCGCGTTTTGCAGCATGGCCGCCTCGGCCTCGATGAGATGCTCCAGGGCCAGGTGCTCTTCTCCCGCGGCCTGCAACACCTGATAAGCCGCCAGGTGTACTTCCTGGCGCGTTTCAGGATCGTCCTTCAGCGAAGCAAAATCGTCGAGAACTTCCTGGAGCGCGCGCCGTGCGGACGCCCACTCGTTTTGAGCGCTGTGCAAGCGAGCCAACGACACCTGGGTGGAAAGCAAATTTTTGTGTTCCCCCAGTTCAGTACGGATACGAGTAGCTTCCTCGAAAGCAGCATGGGCGGCCGCGTAATTCCCCAGGTCGGTCAGCAATTTGCCCCGGTTGTATTGCACGTAGCCTTCCCCGCGCCGCCGCCCCAGGCTGCGGTTGACGGCCAGGGCTTCGTCCATGCTTTCCAGCGCATCGTTGAGTTGGCCCAGGGAATGCAGGGTGATGCCGCGGTTGAGCAGCAGGTTGGCGAGCAGATCACGGCTGCCAGACGAACGGGCGAGGGCCAAAGCCTGATCGAGCAGGCCAAGCGAGCATTCCAAATCCCCCCGGATGCCGCCCAGGCTGGCCAGGTTGGACAGGCTGGCCAGTTCGGCCCGGCGGTCGCCGATTTGCTGGTTGATGCTCAAGGCCGCCTCGAACGCTTCCTGGGCCTGGGTCAGTTCGCCAGACATCCAACGCGCCACGCCCAGGTTGCTCAAGGCACGCGCTTGGTTGTAAATATCACCCAGTTCACGGAAAATGCTCACGGCCTGGCCGCATTGCGCTTCGGCCTGGGCCAGATCGCCCTGGCGTTGGGCCACAATCCCCAATAAATCCAGCACGATTGCCGCCCCGCGCTGGTTTCCCAATGCCTGATAATTCTCCAGGGCTTGCGCCAACCAGGTGCGCGCTGGGGCGTAATCGCCCCGGTCTCGGCTGGCTTTGCCAAGCGTTTCGAGAATGGCGGCCTGCATTTCCAGGTCGCCAAGCTGCGAGGCGAGGGTCAGGCCGCGTTGCCCGATTTCGAGCGCCTGGGTGTACTCGCTGGAGGCCCAGAAATAGGCCGCCAGATAACGCAATGCTTCGGCCTGGCAGCGTTCTCCCAGCGTATCGGCCAGGGTTTGCAGCGCCATCAGGTCGGCGTGTTGGGCAGGGCGGTCGGCCAGCACATCGTGGGCGCGCACTCTGCCCAATAATGCCTGGTAACGCAGGGCCAACTCGTCGGGGGCCAGGGCTTCCAGGGATTGGGTGAAGTATCTGGCGGCGGCGGCAAAATGAAAGCTGGCCAGGGCTTGCTCTCCGGCTTGAAGGGCGTGGTGGGCGATGCGCGGCCCGGCCTGCGCTTGCTGCGCATGGAAGAGCAGTTCCAACGTGGACGCGGAGGCCATGCGCTCCAGAAAGGTCAACGTTTGAAGGTGAAATTGGCGGCGCTGGGGTGCAGGGATATGGGTATAAATGGCCGTGCGCAGGGTGTCGTGGGCAAAGCGGTAGCCATCCTGCTCCAGGTGCAATAACCCGGCGCGTTCCAGTTCGCCGGCCAGGGCGGGTATCTTTTCGCCGGGGAAGTTTTCTGCCGTAAGCACAGCCTCCCAGGGGCGGTAGCCGAAGCGATAGCCGATGACGGAGGCGATTTGCAGCGCGTACTGCGCCTCGGCGGAGATGGCCGCCAGTTTTTGCAGGGCCAACTCGCCGAGGGAGGGGTTTTCGCGCAAGTGAATTTCGAGGTCATCCATGCGCAAGAGTTCAAGCGCAAAAAGGGGATTGCCTCCCGAAGCGGCGGCCAGCCGGTCGAGTTGTTCTTCCTTCAAACGCCAGGGGGCGGCCAATTCGCTCAAATCGTGGCGGTCGAAACCCGCCAGGTGCAGCAGCGGCGCATTCTCGCGATCCCAGCGTTGGAGCATATCCCAGACTTCGGGCTGGAGCCGGATTTCATCGCCGCGCCCGGCCAGCACAATCAGCGCCTTCATCCCGCCCAGCGAGGCCCGCAAATGGTCGAGCAGCGGCCAGATGGCCGGGTCGGCCCACTGCACATCATCGAGTAAAACGAGATGCGGGCTGATGCGCTGCAAGCCGTCCAAGACGCTCGCCAGGGCGTGGGCCAGGCGTTCGCCATCGGCAGCGCCTGTCAATGGGATCGGGGCAGATTGCCCGGACACAGGCTGACCCAGCAATTGCACCGATACCAGCGCCAGCGAGGCCGCCGTGACGCCGCGGGCGAGCTGCTCGAAACGCACCGGAGGCAGCGCCTGTTGAAGCGCCTGCGCCAGCGGGTCGTAGGCGGCTGGGATTTTGTATTCTGCCGCGCCTCCCCAAACCACACGCCAGCCGCGCCAGCCAGCCGCCTGAGCCAGCTCTTCGAGCAGGCGGGTCTTGCCGATGCCGGCTTCGCCCAGCGCCACAGCCAGGTTACCCTGGCCTTGCCGGGCCTGGTCGAGCAGCGCCAGCA
>CAZSFD010000143.1:0-7331 GCA_964606085.1 uncultured Anaerolineaceae bacterium | reverse complement strand
CCCCCCATGCCCCTCCTCCCCATCCTCCAAACCATGCGCCCCAAACAATGGGCCAAGAACGGCTTTGTCTTTGCCGCGCTGATTTTTGATGGACAGTTATTCCGGCCTGACTCGTTTTTGCATACGTTGGCCGGGTTCTTGCTCTTTTGCCTGCTTTCATCGGTCGTTTACATTGTCAATGACATCAACGACATGGCAGCCGACCGCCAGCACCCCAAGAAAAAGTTTCGCCCGCTGGCGGCTGGCACGCTTTCGGTGCGCACGGCCTGGGTTTCAGTTACGGTGCTGTTGCTGGTGGTCTTTCCGGTGGCCTTTTGGCTTTCCAGGGGTTTCTTTGTCATCGGCCTGGGCTATTTCGTGCTGAACCTGGCCTACTCACGCTGGCTCAAAAACGTGATCGTGCTGGATGTGATCGTGTTGGCCGCTTTCTATGTCATCCGTGTGGCGGCAGGCGTCGAGTTGATCAACGTGGCGCGTTTCTCGCCGTGGATGTACGTCTTCACCATCTTCCTGGCGCTCTTTTTGGGGGTGGGCAAACGCCGCGCCGAACGCAATCTGCTGGTAGATAGCGCCCAGAGCGGCGAGAGCCAACAAAACCACCGCAAAGTATTGACCGGCTACACGCTGCCACTGCTCGACCAATACCTCAATATCGTGTCGAGCATGACCATCATCACCTACAGCCTCTACACCTTCTCGGCCCCCAACCTGCCCGAAAACCACACCATGATGCTGACCATTCCCTTCGTCATCTACGGCATCTTCCGCTATCTATACCTGGTGCAGGTCGAGCAAAGCGGCGGCGCCCCCGAAGAAGTGCTGTTTACCGACCGCCCCCTGCAAGCCACACTCGTCCTCTACGGCCTGGGTGTGCTGGCCGTATTCTATTTGCCCGCCATTTACCCATAAACTATGCCCGCTTTCACCGCTTCTGCCCCCGGAAAAGTCATTTTATTCGGCGAACATGCCGTCGTCTACGGCCAGCCCGCCATTGCCGCCCCCGTCAGCGAGGTCAAAGCCAAAGTCAGCGTCACCGCCAACCCGAAAGGCGAACCCAATGCCGTGCGCCTCGTTGCCGCCGAAATCGGCCTGGATGCGCTGCTGGCCGACCTCGATGCCGCCCAACCCCTGGCCGCCGCCGTGCGCCAGGTGCGCGACCACATCGGCGCCAAAAGCCTGCCCGCCTGCACCGTCAAGGTCACCTCGACCATCCCGGTGGCCGCCGGGTTGGGGTCGGGGGCGGCGGTCTCCGTGGCGCTGATGCGCGCCTTCGCCGCCTTCCTGGGGCATCCGCTGGACGATGACGCCATCTGCGCCCTGGCCTACGAAATCGAAAAGCTCCACCACGGCACGCCCTCCGGCATAGATAACACCGTCGTCACCTACGCCCAGCCCATTTACTACGTCAAGGGCCAGCCCATCGCACGGCTCAAGGTCAAGCGCCCCATCACGCTTGTCATCGCCGATACGGGCATCGCCAGCCCCACCAAAACCGCCGTCGGTGATGTGCGCAAAGCCTGGCAGACCGACAAGAAAACGTACGAAGCCTATTTTGAATCCATGGGCAGCCTGGCCGATTCGGCCCGCACCTGCCTCGAAGCAGGCAACCTGGAACAACTTGGCCCGCTGATGGATGCCAACCACGGCCTGCTGCGCAAAATTGGCGTCTCCTGCCCCGCACTCGACCACCTGGTACAGACGGCCCGGCGGGCTGGCGCCAACGGCGCAAAGCTCTCCGGCGGCGGGCGCGGCGGCAACCTGATCGCCCTGGCCGATGGCGACCGCGCCGACGCCGTGGCGCGAGCGCTGATCGGCGCGGGGGCCGTGCGAGTGATTGTGACGGATATTCGCAAGGCTTGATGCGTTATTCGATCTTCGTCATTTCATTCAGGCATTCGCTATGGTCATCCAGACAACACCCGGCAATTTGATTATCCCGAATAACGAATATCCAATGTCGCATATCGTCTTCCTCAAGCTCGGCGGCTCACTGATCACCGACAAAACCCGCCCCCACACCGTCCGAGCAGATGTATTGGCTCGCCTGGCCGGTGAGATCGCCGCGGCGCTGGCGCAAGACCCCACGCTCAGGCTGGTCATCGGGCATGGGTCGGGGTCATTTGGGCATGTGCCAGCCAAACGCTATGGCACACGCCAGGGCGTGCAAACGGAGCAAGCGTGGCGCGGCTTTGTGGATGTATGGCGGGAGGCCAACGCCCTCAACCGGCTGGTGATGGATGCGCTGGCCCAGGCAAACCTGCCCGCCCTGGCGTTTTCACCGCTGGCAAGCGTCACCGCCAGCGATGGCCGCCCCGCCACCTGGCAACTGGCCCCGCTACAGGCCGCCCTCTCCCACGGGCTGATCCCGGTCATCCAGGGCGATGTGGTCTTCGACACAGCCCGCGGCGGCACGATCCTCTCGACGGAGGACTTGTTCGTTTACCTGGCGGGTGTGCTGAGGCCGCGGCGGGTTTTACTGGCGGGCATCGAGCCGGGCGTGTGGGCCGATTTCCCCGCCTGCACGCGGCTGATCCCCGAAATTACGCCCGCCAACCTGGGCGGAGTGGCCCCTTCGCTGGCCGGCTCCGCCGCCACCGATGTCACCGGCGGCATGGCGAGCAAGGTGGGCGAGATGCTGGCGTTGGTGCAGGCGCTTCCGGGGCTGGAAGTATTGATTTTTTCGGCGGAAACGCCGGGCAGTTTGTGCGAGGCGCTATTGGGCGCGCGGCCTGGCACGTGCATCCGGTATAATTGATTCGGAGGTGTGTGATGGTACTGACCGAAATCCAAGCGACAACCCAACGCGAGCCAATTTTCGTCCCGATCGTCGAAAAAAAATTGTGGACGTTCGACGATATGCTGGCCGAATTTGGCGAAACGACCCAACCGATGGAATTATGGGATGGAGAAATTACGATGGCCCCTGCCCCAACGCCCCGTCATCAACGCGTCGGTTTTCATCTGGCAAAACAGCTCAGCGCCTTCGTCGAGGAACATGCCCTGGGCGAAATCATGGTCGCCCCGGTAGATGTAATCATGGGCGACTACCGCGCCTTGCAGCCGGATATTCTCTTCATCGCCAACGAAAACCGCAGCATCATTCAAGATCGCATCCGGGGCGTACCAGACCTGGTGGTGGAAGTTGTTTCAACCAGTTCGTGGGAGCGCGATAACGTACTGAAACGGGCCATTTACGAGACGTTTGGTGTGCGTGAATACTGGCTGATCGACCCCGACGCCGACATGATCCAGTTGCTTTCACTGGAGAAGGGCGAATATCGCCTGGTGGGGCGCTTTGCACCCGGCGAAACGGTGGCCTCGGTGCTGCTGGCCGGTTTTGAATGCAGCGTGTCTGACATTCTGCAAAAGGGTTGAACCATGTACACGCGTGAACAACTCGAAGCCTTTGAAAATCAATTTCTCGCTCCCTACGGCTCGCGCAGCCAGGACACGAAAGGCCGCGCCTACCCTGAGATGGAATCGGCACAGCGCACCGCCTTCCAGCGTGACCGCGACCGCGTGCTGCATACCACCGCCTTCCGCCGCCTGGAATACAAAACCCAGGTCTTCATCAACCACGAGGGCGATTACTACCGCACCCGGCTGACGCACACCCTGGAGGTAGCCCAAATTGGCCGCTCGGTGGCGCGGGCGCTGGGCGCCAATGAGGATTTGGTCGAGGCCATCTGCCTGGCGCACGACCTGGGCCACCCGCCC
This sequence comes from uncultured Anaerolineaceae bacterium, assembly GCA_964606085.1. Lineage (GTDB taxonomy): Bacteria > Chloroflexota > Anaerolineae > Anaerolineales > UBA4823 > CAIQJJ01. Next base: position 3,614 of record CAZSFD010000143.1, on the reverse strand, counting down.
TTCGGCCACTCTGGCGAGGTGGCGCTGGCCAGGCTGATGAAAGACCACGGCGGTTTCGACCACAACAAGCAGTCGCTGCGCATCCTGACCAAGTTGGAGCGGCGCTACCCCAACTTCCCCGGCCTGAACCTGACCTGGGAAATGCGCGAAGGCATCGTCAAGCACGAATCGGAATATGATGTGTCGGATGCCAGCGAGTACAACCCCGATTTACGCGGTCACCTGGAGGCGCAGATCGCCAACGCCGCCGACGAAATGGCCTACACCGCCCACGACCTCGACGACGGCCTGCGTTCGGGCATGATCACGCCGGCCATGCTGGGAGGCATCTCGCTGTGGGAAATCCTGGCCAGCCAGGTCAACTGGCGCGGCCCCGAATTGGACGATCTCACCCGTCACAGCATCATCCGCGAGCTGATCGGCCTGGAAGTGGGCGACCTGGTGCGCACAACCGATATGACCATCCGGCAGAGCGGCGTGCGCTCGGTGCAAGAGTTACAAAGCCTGCCGTACAATGTGATCGGTTTCAGCGAGGAAATGCACCGCCGCAACCGTCAGCTCAAAGATTTTTTGTATGCCAACCTGTACCGTCATTACCGCGTCATGCGCATGGCGGTCAAGGCCGAGCGTATTATCAGCGATCTGTTCCAGGCATATACCAGCGAACCGGCCATCCTGCCGCCCCACGTTCAGGGGATCATCTCCCAACGCGGGCGCGAACGTACCGTGTGCGACCACATCGCTGGCATGACCGACCGTTATGCCATTGAGGAACATACCCGCTTATTTGACCCACAAATGAAGCCGTGAAGGAGACAGGTTTGCAAGTTACAGGTTGAAAGTTTTCCAATTGCGAACCTTCAACCTTCAAACCACCAACCTTCCAACGTTCAACTCTCACCCCGAAAAAGGAACTCGAATGCCCGAACCCACTTACTTAACCCCTGAAGGCGCTGAAAAAGTAAAAGCCGAACTGGCCGAATTAGAAGGCCCACAGCGCGAAGACCTGGCCCGTCGTCTGCGCGACGCCATCCAAATGGGAGACCTTTCTGAAAATGCCGACTACCACAAGGCCAAAGAAGACCAGGGCTTTCTGGAAGGGCGCATCCAGGAACTCAAATACATCCTCAGCAATGCCATCATCATTGACGAAAATGCCGCCAAAACCGACGAAGTGACGGTTGGCGCGCACATAACGATCCAGGAAGTCGGTATGGATGAACCAGAAACCTATCACCTGGTTGGCTCGAAAGAAGCAGACCCCCGCAAGGGGCGCATCTCGAACGAATCACCCATTGGGCGAGCGCTTATCGGCCACAAAGTCGGTGAAAAGGTTCAGGTAGAGACCCCCGGTGGAAGTATCACGTTTAAGATTTTGAAAATCGAATAGCCGCCAAAGCGCAACCTGGCAACAAAATAAAAAGGTGGCCGCTATCGAGCGGCCACCTTTTTGCTTTATTTGCCGATCTGCGCTTCTGTTATTCGCGCTTCCAAATCGCCAGTTCGATGGTGAATTGCTCGAAGAAGCTTTCAGCGGGCAAAGCGCCTTCGCCATACTTCATATCAGCCACGCGGGCCACCAGTTGCAGCGCCTGGGTTTCGAGGATAACCTCGCTGCCGATCTCAGCCAGCGATGGCTCGCCTTTGGCCGACATGCGCTGGCGGATGGCTTCATCGTTGAAGGTGTGAGCGCTCATCAACACTTTGGTCACGGTCTGGATGTCATTCTTATCGAAGAGCCAGACCTCAAAGGCGGCCACTTTCTTGGGGTCGCCAACGCCAATGGTTTCAGAAATGCCCACACCGCATTCGCCCATGAATTCGCCCTGGGGTGAGTCGATGCTGAAGGAGTCATCGAAGAGGTCATCACCAGAACGATAGGTAGCCATGAATTGGGCAATCGGTTCTTCACCGGGGGCGTATTCGGTCTTCGGGATGCTGACGGACGGCGTGGCGGCCCGCGGCTTGGGACTGCCCGAACCACGGGTGAGGAAGTAGAGCAATAACGCCAGCACACCCAACGTCACCAGGCACATCACCGCCAGCAGGAGCAGCCAGGGGAACCCCCCGCCTTCATCGCCCTCCTCGGGCGCCACACCGCCTGGAACTGCCGTAGCACCGGGGGCCGCAGGTGCGCTGACGGCTGCCGCAAACGCCTGGATCAGCGCCGGGTCCTGCGTCTTGGGGTTGGCCTGAATGCGCTGCAAGGTTGCCGCGCCAGCGTCAGCCAGGCCATCGTAGCGCTGCTTGGCCTCGGGGACACTGCCGGTTACCTTGAAAGAATCAATCGCCGCGCGCAGGTAATCTTCCTGCCAGCCAGCATGCAAGTGCGACGGGGCGGCATCCTTCCACTGTACTGGGAAAAGGCCCCATCCCAACAGCACCAGCCCAATAAACAAGCCAAACAGAAAAGCGATGACCCCAATGACGGTGGGGTTTCTCAACTGTTTAGAGAGTGTATTGTTATTCATTCTCTTCTTCTCTCCATTTCTAGGGATTTTCACGCAACGGGGGAATTGCCGTTGCGACATAACCGGGCTTGACCGCCTGATGTACCTAATTTTAGACCAATGTATGAAAACACGCAACCAACTTAGGCAGGCGGTTCGGCAAGATAACTGAAGCCATTCGATGCAAGAATCGGGCCAGCCCCGCACCAGAATAAAATGGGTGATGACAGAAAACACCTGACTTTGATGATCATTGTACTTGCCCGTTGTGGTAAACTTACGGCTTGGATTTTCCAGGATATGAGCATCAAAGACTTGACTGTCCTTCTCAACGCCGAGACGCGAAGAATGCAAAGCAAACCATTTCCAGGCTTTGCGTCCTTCGCGTCTTTGCGTTAACCGGCAGAAGAGTCATCATTTTCATCAGTTAGTAAGGAGCAACAACATGTCGAAAAAATGGGTTTATCTGTTTGAAGAAGTCGCCCAGGCGGAAGCCTACTGCGGCGGCGATTGGGAAAAAGTGCGCGCCCTGCTGGGCGGCAAGGGCGCTGGCCTGGCCGATATGACACGTGCCGGCGTGCCGGTTCCCCCCGGTTTCACCGTCACCACCGAAGCCTGCAATGAATACCGCAAGAGCGACCAGTTCCCCGCAGGTCAGTGGGATCAGATGCTCGTGGCCCTCGAAGCCACCGAAAAGGCCGCCGGCAAAAAATTCGGCGATCCCTCGAACCCGCTGCTCGTCTCCTGCCGCTCGGGTGCCAAGTTCTCGATGCCCGGCATGATGAACACCATCCTCAACATCGGCCTCAACGACGAAGTGGTGGAAGGTTTCATCAAATTGACCGACAACCCCCGCTTCGTGTGGGATTCGTACCGCCGCCTGATCGAAATGTTTGGCTGCACCGTCTTCAATGTGGACGACGAAGCCTTCGAACACCCGATGGCCGCCTACAAAGCCAGCAAGGGCTACAAACTTGACACCGAAATGACCGCCGACGACTGGAAAGCCCTGGTCGGCACCTTCAAAGAAGTCTTCAAGAAAGAAGTTGGCTTCGACTTCCCCCAGGATGTTCTGAAGCAGATGGAAATGGCCACCAAAGCCGTGTTCCAATCGTGGATGGGCAAGCGCGCCATTGATTACCGCCGCGCCACCAACATCCCCGA
>CAZSFD010000142.1:0-7383 GCA_964606085.1 uncultured Anaerolineaceae bacterium | reverse complement strand
CCGGCTCGCCGTATCGGCCACCTTTCCTTACGGCTGGTATGGCTGAATAGTTACATAAATTCTATTTTTAGCGGGATGTTTCCCAGATTTTGGGGGGATGCGGGTTCTTCGCACCCGCATCCCCCCAAAATCTGGGAAACATCCCGTTGAAAACGGCAGAACCGCAACAATTCAGCGGTGCGAAATCATCTTGTAAACTTCAACGCCGAAATAGACCAGCACGCTGCAGCCCAGGCTGATAGCCAGATCGCCAGCCGATAGGGGCATGGTCCTGAAGACGTTCTGGAGGAAGGGCAGGTAAACCACGGCCATCTGTAAAGCCAGGGTCAGCAGCACAGCACCCAACAGCAGGCGGTTGGAGAACAGCCCAATCTTCCACAGGGGGTAACGTTCGGAACGCACGGCCAGGGCATTGCCCATTTGCGCCATCGTGAGGGTGGTGAAGGCCATCGTCTGCCAGGCGGGATCGCCGCTCAACCAGGCGAAATAACCCACACCCAACGAGACCAGGCCCATCAACAGGCCAACCACCAGGATATCGCGCGCCATGCCGCGTCCAAAGATATTCTCTTTGGGCGGGTGAGGCGGGCGCTGCATGGTATCCCGCTCCGCCGGTTCAACGGTCAGCGCCAGCCCAGGCAGGCCATCGGTTACCAGGTTGACCCACAGAATTTGCAGCGGAAGCAGCGGCAAGGGCATGCCCACGAAGGGGGCCAGGAGCATGACCCAGATTTCGCCAGCGTTGGAGGTCATGGTGTAGCGGATAAACTTGCGGATGTTGTCGTAGATGCGGCGGCCTTCCTCGACCGCAGCGACAATGGTGGCGTAGTTATCGTCGAGCAGCACCATATCCGAGGCCTCTTTGGAAACGTCGGTGCCGGTGATGCCCATCGCCACACCGATATCGGCGCGTTTGAGCGCCGGCGCATCGTTGACGCCATCGCCCGTCATGGCGACAATGTGGCCTTTCTCCTGCAACGCCTGGACGATCTTGAGTTTGTGTTCGGGCGAGACGCGTGCGTAAACGGAGCGTTCCTCAACCACCGCCTTGAGTTCCTCGATGCTCATTTTCGCCAGTTCTTGCCCCGTCAGCACCTTGTCGTTGGTGGCGATGCCCAATTCACGCGCGATGTGCAGGGCCGTGAGGGGGTGATCGCCGGTGATCATCACCGGGCGCACGCCCGCGGCGCGGGTGATGGCAACCGCATCGCGCACTTCGGGCCGGGCCGGGTCTATCATGCCCGTCATGCCCACGAAAACCAGGCCATGTTCGATGCCCTGCTCGGTGGGGGTTTCGGGTGACTCAGCCAGCCAGCGCAAAGCCACGCCTAACACCCGCATCCCTTTTTGGGCCATATCGTTGTTGGCGGCCTGAATGCGCTCCGCCCAATCGCGGGTCAGCGGTTCCGCATGATCTTGCACCCAAACCTGATCGGAGATTTGCAGCAAACCATCTACAGCGCCCTTGGTGAAGGCGATGTAATCGCCCTGGCGCTGATTTTGCAGCATAGACAGCCCCTGGGGCAAGGCCTCGCCCCCCACCGGGAAACGGTGGATGGTGGTCATGCGCTTACGGTCGGAGTCGAAGGGCAGTTCGCCGGTGCGCGGGAAGCGTTCTTCCAATTCATCCTTCCACAGGTCTGCCTGGGCCGCGGCAATCACCAGGGCGCCCTCGGTGGGGTCGCCCACGGCGGTATAAGAATTTTCTTTCTCGTTGTGTTCAAGGATGGCGTCGTTGCATAACGCGCCGCTCAACAGGAGCAGCGGCACCGAAGGATGGCGGGTGAGATCGAGATCGGGCGATTCTTTCGGGTGAAGCCGGGGGCTGTACTCACGCACCTGCTCGAAAAAGTTTACCCGATTGCCAGCCACGTCCAGCAAGGTAACGGTCATCCGATTTTCGGTCAGGGTGCCGGTCTTGTCCGAACAGATGGTGGTGACAGAGCCGAGAGTCTCGACGGCCGGCAGCTTGCGGATGAGGGCCTGGCGTTTGAGCATCCGCTGCGCGCCGAGGGCCAGCGCAATGGTGACCACGGCTGGCAGGCCCTCCGGGATGGCCGCGACAGCCATGCTGATGGCGGTCATAAACATCAGGCGGATTTCTTCCCCGCGCAGCACCCCCATCAAGAAGACCACCCCCACAATCAACAGGGAGGCCACCGCCAAACCTTTGCCCAACTGTTCCAGGCGGCCCTGCAAGGGGGTTTTCTCGGAACCGACGGACTGGATCATATCGGCGATATGACCCAGTTCCGTCTGCATGCCGGTGGTGGTGACTATGGCGGTGCCGCGCCCATAGGTAACGACCGTGCCCAGGTAGAGCATATTGCGGCGGTCGGCAACGGGCAGGTCTGGTTTTTCCAGTGCATGGGTGAACTTTTCCACCGGTTCCGATTCGCCGGTCAGGATGGCTTCTTGAACTCGCAGGTTGGCGTTCTCTGCCAGGCGGCAGTCCGCGGGGATGGCGTTGCCCGCTTCCAGCAGGATCACATCGCCAGGCACCAGGTTTTGGGCGGCCATTTCGAGTGTGTGGCCGCCGCGGCGCACTCTGACACGCGGCGTCGCCATCTTTTTCAGGGCCGCCATGGCCTGTTCGGCGCGATATTCCTGGGTAAAGCCCAAAGCAGCATTGAGCACAACGATGATCAGGATCACGACAGCATCGGTGTACTCTTCGAGCGCGAGCGAGACGATGGCGGAAATGATCAGAATGACAACCATGATGCCGGTAAGCTGTTCCCCAAGAATCTTCCAGGGGCTTTTGACGCCGCGTTCGACCAGTTCGTTGGGGCCGTACTTTTCCAGTCGGCGGGCGGCTTCTTCTGCGGGCAGCCCGGTCTCCAGGTTCAGGCCCAACTCGTGGGTCAGGTCTTCAATCTTCATGGTATGCCAGTGTTGCATGTTTGCCTCCGAATGGATTCGATACGATGATGGGGAATTTTACCAATACTGACGAGCATTCAGGATTTTTTTTGCCGGTCAGCCCGGTGACAATTTTGACCATCTCCACGCTGACCGTGACCACCTTGCGGATCAACCGCACAATGCACGGCGTGTCGTCGGGATTGTTGGGTTCGTTGAGGATTGGGAGTGTGGGGCGGTGGTGAGTTGAGTAGTTCCCCGTCAGCTTCCAGCTAAACTGCGCCCCGCACTCGCGCTACACATCAAAATAGTACAAAACATTGATTTGTAGTCCTTAAAAAACTATAATAATAGTTGATATAAGTGTTCAAATCCCTGGAGATTTCGCATGTCCCCCAATCAGCCTTCCCGTGAACCTGGCGAGCGCGGAAGACGCCAATTCCGTTCGCGGCAGCGCTGCTCACCCGTCATCGCGATCCCAAAGACCGCCAGCCTCGAGATATCGTCCATAGATGTGGGCCGCTGCCTGCACCGGTTGCGAGCGGAGCGGCAGCTTTCGATCCGCGCCCTGGCTGAGTTGAGCGGGCTGAACGTCAACACACTCTGCCTGATTGAAAAAGGCAAGACATCCCCCAGCGTGAGCACCTTGCAGCAACTGGCCGGGGCGCTGCAATCGCCGATCACCGCTTTCTTTGAAACTGAAGTGCCGCAAAAAAGTGTCGTGTTTCAAAAGGCCGGACATCGAGCGCAGGCAGATTTTGATCATGGCAGCTTGGAAGACCTGGGGGCCGGGATGACTTTACGTTGGGGCCAGCCGCTGCGCATGGTATTGGAGCCGGGCGCAGAGAGCGGCCTGACGCCTATCGTGCATACCGGGCATGAATTTGTCTACTGCCTGGAAGGCAGCCTGGATTACACCATCGAAACCCAGGTCTACCGTCTGCAGCCCGGCGACAGCCTGCTCTTCGAGGCCTATCTTCCGCATCGCTGGCGCAACCCTGCTGAAACGCCATCGGCCTCGCTGCTGGTGTTATGCCCAACCGATGAAAATGATCATTCCGCCGAACGGCACTTCATGGCCGAAGCGGAGTGACATGAGGATGTGTGAGATGTTGAAAAAGTTGTTGTGCTTTTGTGGTGTGATTTTGCTCGTTCTGGCGGGAATTGTGGCCCTGGGTGTTCCCGCCGCTCAGGCGCAATCGGCCACGCCGCCGGTTGACGAAGCCTGCCGCGCCTGTCACGAAAGCCTGTATCTGCTGCACGATACGGGCAAATCATTCTGCCTGTGCGCCCAGAAAATGACCTGTACCTGCTGCCACGGCGGCGACCCGGCGGCACTGACCGAGGCCGAGGCGCACGAAGGCATGACGCTCAGCCCTATCCACGGAGACGCCACGCCCTGCCAGCAGTGTCACGCCGCTGACGCCCAGGCGCGTGCAGACGAGTTCGCTGCCGTGGCCGGGGTGCGTTCGTTCCATGCCCCCGCCCCCACGCAGACGGCTTTCGCCGCCGCAGCGGTGGCGCTGCCCACCGCCCCTGGCCCGCTGCACTGGCTCGAAACCTGGCAGTGGCTTGGCCTGGGCGGGCTGGGCGTGGGGCTGGTGATCCTGATCGTTTTTGGCTATCGCTGCCATCACCGATGACGGCACTACCATCAGCCAGCATTTCGGGCGCGCCGCGCTCTATTGTGTCTTGACCATCGAAGATGGCAAGATCACGCACAGCGAACTGCGCGAGAAGCTCGGCCACGCCCACTTTGCCAACCAACCCCACGCCGCCGAAATCCCCGGCCAGCCCCACGGCCAGGATGCCGCCTCGCACAACAAGCACCTGCAAATGGCCGAGACAATCGCCGATTGCGAGGCGCTGCTGTGCCGCGGTATGGGCATAGGGGCATACCAGTCCATGCAGGTGCGTGGCATCCGCCCGGTGGTGACGGATATCGTCAAGATTGACGAGGCCGCCCTAGCCTATGCCGCCGGGCAAATCGTAGACCACACGGAAAAATTGCACTAAAAAGAAGGAGGCACATCATGGCGATGAGCATAGACCAACAAATTTGTAATGGCTGCGGAACGTGTGTCACGGCCTGCCCCAATGAAGCCATCCGTTTAAGCAACGGCCACGCCATGATTGAAGACTCTGCCTGCACCGAATGTGGTATGTGTGTTGACCTTTGCCCGCGCGGGGCGATCCAGGCTGCCGCGCAGCCCGTCCGGGCCGTCGTTCTGCAGCCTGCCGCCTTGCCGCCGGCCACCCGCCCCCAACACCCGGCCTGGCTGGGGACGCTCGGGACGTTCCTCGGACGTGAAGTGCTGCCGGTAGTGCTGGACGGCCTGATCGCCGCCTTCGAGCGGCGGCCGGCATCTCATCCAACCGTAATTTCAGGCACACCCAGGGTGCCACAAGTATCCCCCTATGGTGGGTGCGGCCAACGCCGCCAGCAGCGCCGCCGTGCCCGTCGCATCGTGTAGGACAAAATTAATTTTGTCCTACCAGGAGAAAAAACATGTTTACTCGATTATTACGCAATCGTTTCGGACAAAATCGCGGCCAAAACACAGGCGGCGGTGCAGGCCGCGGCTTCGGGCGTGGGTTTGGCGGTGGTCGCGGCCAGGGCGGCGGAAATAAGCCCGGCTCTGGCCCCGGCGGCAACTGTGTCTGCCCGAAGTGCGGCAAAATCGTCCCGCATGTGGCCGGGCAACCATGCACGCAAATGACCTGCCCCGACTGCGGCACCAAAATGATCCGCCAATAAGCCATGAAAATCGTTCTCAGCGTTGCATCCCCCAATCTTACGGCTGCCATTGACCCGCGCTTCGGGCGCGCCGCCTACCTGCTGGTGGTGGACACCGAAACGGGACAATGGCAGGCCCACGAAAACCCCGGCCAAAACGCCTCTGGCGGGGCAGGCATCCAGGCCGCCCAGTTCGCCGCCAGCCAAAATGCACAGGCCGTGATCAGCGGCGAGTTCGGCCCCAATGCCTTCGACGCTCTGCAAGCGGCGCAAATTGCCATGTACGCATACGGCAATTGCCAGACCGCGCCCGAAGCGCTCGAACGCTTCAAAGCCGGGCAGCTTGAGCAAATTGGCGCGGCCACCGGCAGCGGCCATCACGGACGGGGCGCATGATCTTAGCGATAGCCAGCGGCAAAGGCGGCACCGGCAAGACCACCGTGGCCGCCAGCCTGGCCCTCAGCCTGGCGGCGGAGCAAACCCCTCCGCCGCTTTTTCTGGATTGCGACGTGGAAGCGCCCAACGCCCACCTGTTCTTGCGGCCCGTTTTCGAGCAGCGCCAGGAAGTCAGCATCCCGATCCCGGTGGTGGACGAAGCCAAATGTACCCACTGCGGCAAGTGTGCGGAGGTCTGCCAATATCACGCCATTGCCCTGCTGGGCAAGAAGACGCTGGTTTTCCCGCAGCTCTGCCACGGCTGCGGCAGTTGTACGGCGCTCTGCCCCGAAGGCGCCATCTCTGAAACGGCAAACACCATTGGCCTGCTCGAACGCGGCCTGGCGGCAGGCGGCATCCATTTCGCCCGCGGCACGCTCAACATCGGTGAACCGATGGCCGTGCCGGTGATCCGCCAGCTCAAGCGCTGGGCCGAATCTGAGCCAGGGCAGTTGGTGTTGGTAGATTGCCCGCCGGGGGCGTCCTGCCCGGTGGTGGCCGCCATGCTCGATGCCGATTACGTCCTGCTCGTCACCGAACCCACCCCCTTTGGCCTGCACGATCTCAAGCAGGCCGTGGCGATTGCGCATGAAGTGGGCGTCCTGGCGGGCGTGATCGTCAACCGCGACGAAGGCTCCTTCCCGGCTCTGGAGGCTTTCTGCGCCGCCGAAAACCTGCCCATCTGGCTGCGTATCCCTTTCGAGCGCGAAATCGCCGAAGGCATCGCCCAGGGAAAAAATCTGGTGGACATCCGACCGGAATACGCCGCGCTTCTACGCCACCTTCTCGACCAAATCTGCGCCTCATAAAATCGTGGCGCAAATCTCAGATTTGCGCTACTCCCTGCCATGAACCTGCAACACAACTCCTCTTCATGTTTCGCCTGCGGCCTGGAAAATCCCTCCGGGCTGCGCCTGCGCTTCTACGACAACGGCAAAGACCAGGTCTTCGCCCATTTCACCATCGAGCCGCAGCATGGCGGCTACCCCGGCATGGCGCACGGTGGTATCGTGGCGGCCATTCTTGATGAAGTGGCCGGGCGCACGGTGATGATCAACAACCCCAACTGCTTTTTTGCCACCGCCCGCCTGGAGGTGCGCTACCGCCAGCCTGTGCCGGTAGGTGTGCCGCTGGATGCCACCGGCTGGCTGCTGGCTCGCCGCGCCAGCCGTACGCGCGCCCATGCCGAAATTTTCACTGAGCGAGATGGCATCCTGGCCGAAGCAGACATTTTGTACACCGACCTGCCCCCTGCCCTGCTCACCGCCGATCAGGCAGAACAGGATTTTGGCTGGAGGGGCGTTGTTGCATGGATGTAGAATGTGGTAAATTGGGGGCATGTCACGAAA
>CAZSFD010000141.1:0-7469 GCA_964606085.1 uncultured Anaerolineaceae bacterium | reverse complement strand
TCTCTGGGGTAGGGGTATTGGGCCTATATCCGATCTTCATGCAACAAAGCCCAACCCGCTCATGCCCGCCGCCGTCAGCCTGGGTCACTTCTGGGAAGTTTCCCTCTCCACCGGCATCTTCGGAGCGTTGTGCGCCTGGTTCGTGCCACAGCCGGTAAAATAATAAGGAAAAACAATGCGATCATCAACCATCGGCACCATTTTGTTGAAAACCATCCGCCAGGCCATCGCCAATTACGGCCTCGAAGCCAGCGGCAAACCCGGTGCGTTCGATGCAATCCTTGAAATCTTGCCGCTCCCTCGTCACTTACTGCTCTCTCTGCGCAACACCTTCCGCCGTAAGGCCCGCCTGGCGCTGACCCTGGCCACGCTGATCCTCGGCGGGGCGCTCTTCATCGCCATGCTCAACGTGCGCTTATCCATGTATGCCGAGGTGAACCAGACCTTTTCGTACATCCAGAGCGATGTCAACGTGGCTTTCGCCCAAAATTATCCCGTAACTGAGATCGAAGCGGCGGCGGCCAACCTGCCCGGCGTGACAGATTGTGAAACCTGGAACGCCCTCAACGCCAACATTCTCAAGCCCGATGGCGAAAACAGCGACCTGGTGACGGTCTACGTCCCGCCCGATGACACCCAACTGCTCGACCCCGTCCTGCTCGAAGGCCGCTGGCTGAACACCGGCGAAGCCGACGCCATCGTCATCTCCAATCACTTCACCGGCCTGCGCCCTGACGTGAAAGTGGGCGATACGCTGACGCTGCGCTGGAACGAAGTGGATACTTCCCTCACGGTAGTCGGTGTCTTCCGGGTGGCGGGCAACTTCCCGGCCCCGTTCGTCTATCTCACCCCGGCAGGGTTCACAGCCATCGGCGGCGACCCTGCCCAGGCCAACCAACTCAAATTGGTCGCCGACTCATCTACCCAGGCCCGCCAGGACGAAGTGCTGAAATCTGCCCAAGCCCGCCTGTCTGAGGTTGGTCTGGATGCCACGCTGCAAACCGGGTCCGAGATCATCGCCCAACAGCGCAGCGTAACCAATATCCTGATTTCGCTGCTATTGGCGATGGGCGTGCTGATCGCCATTGTCGGCGGGTTGGGTCTGATGGGCACAATGGGCATGAACGTGCTGGAGCGGACGCGTGAGATCGGCGTGCTGCGCTCGATTGGCGCTGAGAATGGCCGCATCTTTCAATTGGTGGTCGTGGAAGGGATGTTGATCGGGGCAATCAGTTGGTTGGGCAGCGCCCTGCTGGCGATCCCGATCACGCAATTGCTCGACGCCGCCCTCGGCAAGGCGTTGATGACTGTCCCGCTCATGTATGCCTACTCGCTTCAGGGATTGCTGATCTGGCTGGGGGTGGTGCTGGTTCTGGCGGCTCTGGCCAGCCTGCTGCCCGCCCGCAGCGCCGTGCGCCTGACAATCCGCGATGTGCTGGCATATGAATAGGTCTTGATCCCTGGTGATTACCCACAAGTGGTTTTAACCGCCACAGTTAGTGGTAAAACAGAGCTGTTTCCTGGCTGACGCAGATTGGCCCGCTGTGGCTGTCGCAGGCCGGGCGCACCGTCACCGGCGACCCCGAGCGCCTGCGCTGTTCGAGGGCGGTGTGCAGGTAGATTTTGTCTTCAACCCCGTGGGGGTGCTGAACGCCCTGCCGCATATCCTGGCCGCCGGGCAAATCCCCGATATCGTTTACCGCGGCGTGCGCGTGCTGCTCGACAAAGATGGCCGCATCCCCCCTTTGCCCGAACCCGGCCCGCTGCCCCCGGCGCCCCCGCCGTCTGCCGAGGAGTTTCAGCAGACGTTAGAGTCCTTCTGGTTCAACGCCGTGTACTGCGCCAAGCAGTTGCACCGCGGCGAACTGTTACTCTTCCAAAACGCCAGCAGCGGTTTAACCAATCCTGCCGCGCCTTTGCTGATGCAATTCCAAATGCTGCTGCCGGCCTTCTCGGCCATGCTCCTGGGTGTCTTTTTCTTCAGGGAAAGCCCCTGTATTACCAGACGAACCATTCCATATCCCACTGGTTCGTCTATTTTTACCTTGCGCTGACCCTGTTCTACCTGGCCGGGGCCGTCGCCGGGATCGGGCAGCCTCAGCAGACCGCCGTCATCAGTTCGCTATCGTTGGGCCATTCCTCGGGCTGATCATCTCCCTGGGCGAGGATTACGGTTGGCGCGGCTACCTGCAAACCGAACTGATCCGCCTCGGTCGCATCCGCGGCATCTTCTTGCTGAGTGTGATCTGGGGCGTCTGGCATTGGCCGATCATCTGGATGGGGTATAACTATCCCGGTCAGCCGGTGATCGGTTCTATCGCCATGACCATTGTATGCGTCATCCTGGCTTATTTCCTCGGCTATGTCGTACTCAAGTCGAAAGGCGACTGGACGGCAGCCTACCTGCACGCCCTCTGCAATCAATCCTTGAGTTTCTTCATGCTGATGCTGTTCAGGCCCAGCAACATCCTGCTCTCTTTCGGAATTGGCATCCCCGCCATGCTACTGGGCGCGCTCGTGGTGCTCCTGCTGCTGAGCGACCCGATCTGGAAAGCGACAGAATGACAGCAACCATCGAAGAGCCGCCGATTTCAATCGGCGGCTGAGAAAGCTCCAAACCCGCTTAAGCGGGTTTCTGTTGCTTCTACCTGCCACCTACCTCACCCATCACCCGCCCCAACCAGGGCAGCCAGATCAGGCTGAACAGCAGCACAAAGATGCCCAGGAAAGGCAGCAGGCTGAGCAGCCCCATCCCAATCCCCAAATAGGCCAGGGGAGCGGGCCAGGCGCGGCTTTTCAGCGCCGCCCAACTGGTCAGGCCATACCACGGGCCATTGAGGAAGATGCTGAGCATTCCCAGCAGGCCAATCAGGGCGTTGAGTTGTTCGCCCTGAGCCAGGCTATTGGCCTGGGTGGTAGCGTAGAGGCTCAGGCTGGCGTTGATCAACAGCGCCAGCACCGACCCAACGCCACACAAGGCAGCCAGCAAACTCCGCTTCGGTGCAGCAGGGCGAAGGCTGCGGTATAGCGCAGCGATCAGCACCAGGGCCAGCGCGCCAGAGATGAACTTGATGCCATCTTGCAGCAGCAATGGCGTGGGGTTCTGCCGCGCCATTTCCACCAGCAGCGCCCGGTCTGCCAGGGCCGCCGGGCCGATCAGACCAAACGCCACGATTAACGAGCCAAGCCCCGCCGCCGCGCTCAGATAGGCCGCCCAGGAAGATATTTTTTGTTGTTTCATTGCCAAATTCCTTTCATTGTTTTTCAGCAGTTTACCCGCCGCCTAAAAATTGTGCATCGGCCAAACCTGCGCCAGGGCGCGTCCAACTGGACACTGTCCGGTTGGACAATACACCAGGCAGCGTCTTACAGTAAAATCTATGGCATGGAAAACAAGCTTTCTTTCGTTGGCCTGCCATTTTATATCTTCATCACGCTCATCCTGGGCATCGTGGCTGTGATTGGCGCTGCGGCGCTGTGGGCCGCCGAGGCCTGGACACGCCTGGCAGTCTTTCTGGCCGCGCTGGGCCTGCACCTGGTGATGTACTGGGTGTATGTGCGCTACTACAACCATCCCCGCATTCACGTTGTCTTTTACCCGCTGCAAACCCTGTTGATCTTAGCAACCATTTTCATCGTACGTGGGCTGCCGGCTGCTGCCACCATCATCGGCGCGATGATCCTGACGATGATTGGCGAAACGATTGGGCTGTGGGGCAACACCCGCCGCGCCCTGTACCTGAGCCTAGTGTACGGCGTTTTCGGGATGATTCTGATCTATTTTCTGGTGCCTGCTGGTGAATTTGGCAGCGCTTTGCTTACTCTGGGGATCAATGGCGGGTTTGTGATCACCTTGTTGGTGATGTTCAACCAGCAGTTGGCGCAAAAGCAAAAGGCGCTTGAACTGGCCGAAACGCTCGAAAGCGCCAACGCCCTCCTGACGGCATCTACGGCCAAAATTGAGCAGTTGACCCTGCAAACTGAGCGCCAACGCATGGCGCGTGAACTGCACGACACCCTGGCGCAGGGCGTGGCCGGGCTGTCGCTGCAACTGGAAGCGGTCAAAATGCACCTGCGGGCCGGGCGCATGGAACGCGCCCTGTCCATCACCGA
Source organism: uncultured Anaerolineaceae bacterium (assembly GCA_964606085.1). Classification (GTDB taxonomy): domain Bacteria; phylum Chloroflexota; class Anaerolineae; order Anaerolineales; family UBA4823; genus CAIQJJ01. The sequence continues at coordinate 3,356 of CAZSFD010000141.1, read as the reverse complement.
ACAGGCCATCACGCGCGCCCACGCCACCCTGGCCGAGTCGCGCGCCGCCATAGACGACCTGCGCGCCGCCCCCGAAAACCTGACCGAGTCTGTGCGAGAGAAAGTCGAACGTTTCACCCAGGCCACCGGTATCCCCTGCTCGCTGGAACTCAATTTGAACGATACCTGCTTGCCAGGCGAACTTAGCGAACACGTGTTACGCATCTTGAGCGAGGCGCTGGCAAACATCGCCCGTCATGCCCAGGCCAGCCAGGCCAAAGTGCGTTTTGGCCTGGTTTCCGGCGAACTGGTGTTAGAAGTGCGTGATCATGGCAAGGGTTTTGCCGCCGATGAAAGCGCCGCCGCAGGGCATTACGGCCTGGTGGGGATGCGCGAACGCGCCCGGCTGACCGGCGGCTTGCTGGAGATAGAATCGCAGCCAGGAAGCGGAACGCTGGTGCGTTTGCGCCTGCCGCAAGTTCCGACGGGAGAAACCGCATGAACCCAATTCGAGTGATGATTGTGGAAGACCATCTCATCGTGCGCGAGGGGCTGGCGCTGATCCTGGAGAATGCTGAACATATCGAGGTGGTGGGCGAAGCCGCCGATGGCGCCGCCTGCCTGCGGCTGGTGCCTGAACTCAAACCCGACGTGATTCTGATGGATTTGCAAATGCCCCACATGGATGGCATCACCGCCATCGGCCACTTGCGGCGCGACCACCCCGGCATCGCCATCGTTATCCTGACCACCTTCAACGAAGATGATTTGATGCTGCGCGGCTTGCAGGCCGGGGCACGCGGCTATCTGCTCAAAGATACCAGCCGCGAAAACCTGCTGGGTACCATTTACGCCGCCGCCAAAGGCGAAACGCTGCTCAAACCCGAACTGCTGGCACGTGTGCTGGCAACTGCCGCAGGCGCGGCGGCTCCCACGCCCTCTTCGGCGCAGCCCTCCAGCGATGCGGCCCTGACCGAGCGCGAATTGGCCGTGCTGCAAGCCGCGGCGCGCGGCGAACGCAACAAAGAGATTGCCTACCACCTGGGCATCACCGAACGCACGGTCAAAGCCCACCTGGCGAGCATTTATCAAAAATTGGGGGTCGATTCACGCGCCGCCGCCGTGGCCGCCGCGGCCCAAAAAGGCTGGCTGCCCTAGATAGGCGTGTCGCTGACTTTTCCATTCCCCATTTGCCCCTGGTTGGCAGTACAAGGCGCGAACCGCAACGCAGCAAAAGGACGAAATCCTTTTTGCATGCGTCGTCATCCTGTTTTATACTCAGGACAATTCACGCCTATGACCCTTTCCCTGCTCGCCACGAAGTTCTACATCCCCCACCTGCGCCCCGACCTGGTGGCACGTCCGCGCCTGCTGCAAAAACTCTCCGCCGGCCTGGCGTATCCGTTGACGCTGGTTTCTGCCCCGGCCGGGTTTGGCAAAACCACCTTGCTGAGCGCATGGAACCAATCCCTGATGGGCAACGGATGGTCGTTGGCCTGGCTGTCGCTGGAAGCAGAAGACAACGACCCGGCGCGCTTCTTAGGCTACCTGGCCGGCGCGCTCGAACCGTGGGCTGCGGGCATCCTGGCAAAAACCCGGACGGCGTTGGCAAGCTCTCCACCCCAGGATGTGCTGCCAGGGTTGCTAGAATCCATCGAGCGCTGCCCGGCACCGCTGATCGTGATTTTGGAAGATTACCATATCATCACCACCCAGGCCGTACACGAAATCGTGGTATTCCTGATCCAACACCGACCGCCGCAACTGCACATCATTCTCTCCACCCGCAGCGACCCGCCCCTGCCGCTGGCGCGCTGGCGGCTGCAAGAAGCGTTGGCCGAAATCAGAGCCGACGATTTGCGCTTCAGCCGCGACGAAATCGTCGCTTATTTGGAACAGTCCGCCGGTGAAACGCTCTCTGGTGAAGCGGTTGACACGCTCGAAGCCCGTACCGAAGGCTGGATTGCCGGGCTAAAGCTGGCGGTGCTTTCGCTGCGTAACACGCCCTATTCCGAAGTGACCGATTTTATCCGCAACCTGAGCGGCAACCACCGCCTGATTGCCGATTACCTGCTCGAAGAAGTGATTGAAAGCCAGCCCGAAACCGTGCGCCGTTTCTTGCTGCAAACGTCCATTTTGCCATCGCTGGCGGGTGCGCTGTGCGATGTGGTGACTGGCGAACACAACGGTCAGGATATGCTCGAATACCTGGAGCGCGCCAACCTGTTCATCGTCCAGCTGGATGATGAGCGCATCTGGTATCGCTATCACCACCTGTTTGCCGATCTGCTGCGCCAGAAGCTTGAGCAGCGCTACCCGGGCCAATCAGTCGGGCTGCGCCGCCGCGCCGCCAATTGGTACCTGCAAAACGATTACACCGAATGCGCCATTGACGAAGTGCTGGGGCTTCGCGATTACCGCCTGGCGGCGGATTGGATCGTTCGGCTAGGTCTGCCCCTGCTGCAAAGCGGGCAACGCCAAACGGTGACGCGCTGGGTAGAGGCCATCCCGCCGGGCATCCTGGCCGATTACCCCAGGCTCGATCAACTGCGCCAGGCCACGCAAATCAACCCATTGACACAACGCGAGGTAGAGGTGCTGCGCCAGATTGCCGCGGGCGCTTCCAATCAGGAAATTGCCGCCAATTTGGTAATCAGCCTGGGAACGGTGAAAAAACACCTGAACAACATCTTCACCAAGTTGGGCACGCATAACCGCACCCAAGCGCTGGCGCGTGCCCGTGAAGTGGGGTTATTGTAAGCATTTCCTGCGCGCATCAACCGAAAATACGCCTTTCGGCCACTGTCGAAAACGCTGAACGTGGATAAACTTGCTGCAAATCATTGTAAGGAGTGAACCATGTTGTATCGTCAGCTTGGAACGAGTGGCATTCAGGTCAGCGCCCTGGGGTTTGGCTGCTGGCCGATTGGCGGGCACCTGATGGAACGCGGCATCTATGTGGGATGGGGCGAGGTGGATGACGCCGAATCGATCCGGGCGCTGCACCACGCCCTGGATTTGGGGGTAACTTATTTCGACACAGCCAACGTCTACGGCCGCTCAGAAGATATTTTGGGCCAGGCGTTTGCCGGGCAGCGCCAACGGGTGGTAATCGCCACCAAATTTGGCAAAATCTACGACCCCCAACAGCAAGACCTTTCCCAAACCGACACCAGCCCCGCCAATATGCGCCGGTCGCTGGAAACCAGCCTGCGGCGTCTGAAAACCGACTACGTGGACCTGTTCCAGTTTCACCTGGGCGATTGTCCCACCGAGCAGGCCCTGGCGCTGCGCGAAGCCCTGGAAGATGTGGCGCGGGAGGGCAAAATCCGCGGCTACGCCTGGAGCACCGATCAGCTCGAAAATGTGCAGCTATG
>CAZSFD010000140.1:0-7541 GCA_964606085.1 uncultured Anaerolineaceae bacterium | reverse complement strand
GAAAATGTAGCGATAAATCCCAATTTCTGTGTCTAAAGACTCTTGACCACCTCACCCTTTCTCAACGACGTACCATGTCAGGGTCAATGGTGGCAGTCTGCCAGAAAGCCAGTCGCTCGCCTTCAACTTTGACGCCCAATGGGTGGGGACGCGTACCACCTATGACTATAATTTTCTGTTGGCACCGCTCTGCGGTGTCAAAGCCTTTCGACGCTCTGCGTCCCGTTGGGGTGCAGCCAGGCTGTCGAAAAATCACTGTCCTGGCAGGGATGTGGTCGCGTGGGGGGGCGGTGGCGGGAACACTGAATCACTGAAATGGGTGAAGGCACTGAGCGGGTCTGTTCAGTGCTTTCAAGCTTTTTCCATCAAGAAGTGATATGCCTGTCACCCGGCAATGATGTTATACTTTTTCTATGCAAATCTATCTCGACACATGCAGTTTGCAGCGCCCGCTGGATAGTAAAACCCAAATCCGCATCATTCTCGAGGCCGAAGCCGTTTTGGGTATCCTGGCGTTGAGTGAAGCCGGGCAGGTTGAGATCGTTTCATCAGAAGCCTTGCAGTTTGAAATCGCCCGCATTCCGAACCCAATCCGCAAGGAATATGCGCTGGACGCACTGTTGCAAGCCAGCAAAGTGATCCGGGTAACAGAACAGGTTGAAATGCGCGCCCGGCAATTCAATATGGCTGGCATCCATGCGTTGGACGCCTTGCACCTGGCGCTGGCCGAAACGGCAGGCGTGGATTACTTTTGTACCTGTGATGATCGCCTTCTCAAAAAAGCTCGAACTTTGTCCGATTTGAAAGTGAAGGTACTCTCACCGGTCTCATTGATTGAGGAGATTGAGTCATGACCCTGGAAGTGCAACCCCTGGCTGAAATTACGCAGGACGCGTTTCGCATCTTGAATAAAGAAATTGGCATTGCCAACACCGTGCGCTTTATTACCCAGTTTACCAAAGGCTATGGCGATTACACTCAAGAACGCCAACAACTGTTTCACGATTTGACGTTGGCTGATTTGCTGTCTGAGATTAAACAAGCACGGCAGGAACCATAGGCCTGTCCGGGTTTTTGAATGATAACGCATCAAAAGGCACTGTCAGCATCAGTGCCTTTTGTTTTTCTTCATCCACTGGATGAATTTGCCATGACTCTACAAGAACGGACTCCCTAACTGGATATTGCTGTGATGGATATTCTCTCCATTCATGCCATCAAAAAATTCCCCTTGACAGTTTCCACGCCAGGCGGTTAGAATGCCGCCCGTTAGCGTTCCAACCCTGGAAGAGGTGCATTAAGCCGCCTTGACCGATTTCGGTCAAGGCGGCTTTGTTTTTGCGAGCATCCTATGGATGTCCAGCGTCTCACCCTTCGGGCTGGGACGCTTTTTTCGTTTAAGCCCCTGCCCGGAGTTGTCCATGAGAAATTTCAAAAACCCTGTGCCTGTTTTGCTGATCCTGCTCGCCCTGTTCATCCTGCTTGGCCTGGAAAGCGTTCGAGAGCGCCGCACCCAACCCACTCCAACACCCGTTCGCCTGATCAACCCCACCGCTACCCCATTTGACCTGGCTGAATACCCCCTGGCCGCGCAGCCCATCGCCGATGCGATGGCCGACTCTGCCCCCTGGATGCTCGATGCGCCGGTCTATCGCACCGACACCGCCCCCGATGGCTCACCCCTGCGATACTTCAACCTGCCTGCCGTTTCCAGTGGGGAGTTCAGCGAGCGGCAGAGTGGCGACGCCACGCTCGACATTCTGTCCGTATATGTCCTGCTGCCATATCGCCGGGCCGTTGCCATTCCCGTGGTGCTTGGCATGGCGACTGGTGGCCGATACACATCCTTCTCCCTTCCCGCCCTGGACATCCCCAACCGCTCCGATGCACTCGCCCACTTGCAGGCCGCATACCCCCACGGCCAGATACTCGACCTGACCACCACCGCCGAAGGCAACTGGGTACTCCAAGGCGGCGGTTTCGATTGGGATTTCTGCCCGACAGCGTTCAGCGATTTTGGCCTGACCTTGCCCGCCGAAATGTGCGCCATCGGCAGCGAGATCGAACGCCTTTCTCCCGGCTCCACCCAACAACTCACCAACCGCCTGCCCATCTTCGCATCCGCCGACTGGCTGCTCATCGGCTGGCTGCTCAACCCCAGCCCCGAACAACACATCGCCATCCCCCAGGAGTGACCGTCGTGAAAACCGATATGAAACCCAACCCGCAAACCGCTCGATACCGCCGCTTCCTGCTCACCTTCGCCATCCTGACCCTGACCGCCATCACCGCCCTGCTCTGGCCCGGACGCATCGAATGCGCCCTGGGGCAATGCGGACAGAAAGACCAGTGGTGCAACCCCGATTGCTCGCAAGGCTGCGGCGCAACTGCCGGGAGCCAGGAACTGGTCACCTACGGCACGGTACGCCGCGACCGCAGCGGCCTGCCCTACTGTCTCGGCGGCACACTTGTCAACTTCGGCCTGCGCTGCGAAAACGACGACGACTGCAATGTCACTTCGGGTGATCGCCCGGTCTATCAAAGCGGCGGCTATTCGTATGTCTTCGTCAACGATCAGCAATTGCCCGGCATCTGCCAACTCAATCCCCATTCGCCCCTGTGCCGCGTGGGGATGTCGTGCAGCCCGGTCATGGTGCGTTCGCAGGTAGATTGCTGCAGCGGCGGCAGCGGAACCGGCCCCTGTACGCCAGTCTACGCCCCACCCGCCATCACCCTCGGCGGATACACCCCGCCCTACCCCATCGTGATCGGGCAAGACCCCGACGAGATGGGCCTGGACGTGACGATCCAGATTGCTGGCGGCGGCGTCACCAACGGCTGCCCGAATGGGGTGGCTCAGCAGACGCTGACCCGGGTCCGCCTGGAATGGGTCAGGCTGGCCGATAGCAGCGTGGCCTGGATCAACAACGAACTGGCTTTGGTGTACCCCGGCGCACAGGTCAAAGGCCGCTATCCCTTCATCCCCACCCACACCCTGGTCAACAACGGCACGACGGCCACCCTCACCTTCCATCTCGACCCACTCGACCCGGGGCTGTATGACATCCTGGTGTACGCCACGCAAGCCGACGGGCAAGAAACCCGCACCACACTGCAAGTCCCCGCCCACCTGCTCGAAGCGACGATTACCAAGTGATTGGGTGATTGAGTGATTGGGTGATTTGGTGATTGGGCGATCTCGTGCCACTTTACTTTCCAGAAACCTGATACGGAAACACCTGACACGTAACACTGAACTTCTGCCATGACTAACCAAGAAATCCTCTTTCAACTCTCGCTGCCCTTCATCTGGGCTTTGAACGGCCTGCTGGCTGTGCTGTACCTGCTGCTCGAACACATCACCGCCGTGGCGCTCATCCCAGGGTTGGGGTGGCTGTGCCTGCGCTCGCCCAAACCGCAGCAGCGCTGGATGTTCGGGGCGGCACTGCTGGCTCTGGCAGCGGCCATTTTTGCCCCCGCAGTCGTGGGGCTGTGGCTGCTGTTGATGGTGTATGCCAGCATCGTCTCGGTCAAGGCGGAGAAGTTCAACCCACCCGCCCTGCACTGGCGGGTCATCTCCGGCCTGGCAGCCTACGCGCTCATCGGGCTGGGTTTCACCCTGTATCAAAATCTCTCCCCGGCTCTGTTAGACCCATATGCAACCTTCGCCCAGGGCAAGGGATATTTCGACATCATCCTTTCGATTGCCGTCTTTCTCGGCCCACTGTCTTTCATTGGCCTGCTGGTACAGGCGCTCTTCGCCCACCCGCCGCTGGAAGGCACGCCCGAAAGCGTGATCGCCAGCGTGCGCACACGCGGCCTCGACCGCTGAACGCAGGACAACCCAGATGGAAATCGTCAACAATGGCCTGCACACCCAAGACGGTCAGTTCCGCCACCTGTGGTTCGATGTGGTGGATGACCTCGGCCTGCGCCGCTACCGGGCGGTGGCCCTGCGCGAACTGACCGTGCTTTCGATTGACGACGGCGACCTGGAAGAATACAACGTCCTGGGCCGCCAGTGGGGGGCGATGCGCGGGCTATATAACGCCAACGTGGATTTCGTCTACACCGCCGCAGGCATCTTCACCCCCGAACACGTCGGCGTCGTCCAGTTCTACGGCGCGGCTGCCGATGGCCTGTCGCAGGAAGAAGCCGCAGGGCAGGCCGAAAGCCGCCTGGGAGCGGTCGAAGCGGTGCTGGCCAACTTCCAGCAGTCGAAGACACGCGCCCCCAAGATCGAATACATGGAGTGGTATCTCGACTTTGCCACCCACCGGGCGAATGGCCTGGTCTCCATCCTCGGCCACCCCGACCCGCGCGATGCCCGGCGCGGTCTCAACCTGGACGGGCAGGCGGCCAGCGATGACCTGGCCGCCGAACAGAACGAGATGCTCTTTCGCGGGCTGGCAAAACTGCGTGAAGATTTCATTTTCCAGGTCACTGCCGACCACATCACGCAGCAAAAGCTGATCCAATCACTGACCCAGGTGGCGCGGGAGGCCTCCAACATCGCCTCGCGCCGCCGCGGGGCCATCTCGATTGGGGCCAGCCTGAGCATCCCCATCGCCGCAGCCCTGGCCAACAGCGTCGGCGGTTCGACCGCCCGGGCCGACAGCCAGGCCCAATCGGTTGCCGACGGGCAGTCGCATGGCTGGGGGCAGGGACATACCGACAGCTATTCGCACACCGAGAGTGAATCCAGTTCGGTGGGCGGTTCAGAAACGCATACTACCGGCGCATCGCACACCGATTCGGTAGGTAGTTCACAAAGCGCCAGCCAGGGTGTCAGCGGCTCACATACCGACAGTCAGTCCCACACCGACAGCCGGGCGCATACCGAAAGCGCCTCCCATACCGACAGCCGCTCGCATTCCGACAGCCACAGTACCAGCAACTCCGTCACCGACACCAGCAGTTCATCGGTCACGAGCGGTTCCGGCTCGAGCTGGTCGGCGGGACATTCCAGCACCTGGTCGTCCGGGCATACCGAGAGCGAAAGCCAGGGGCAGTCGTCCAACTGGTCGAGCGGCCAATCGTCCAGCACCAGCGACAGCGAAAGCGCCAACTGGGGAACGGGAACTTCGGCCAGCGTTGCCACCGGCCACACCGACAGCACCAGCGAGACCGAAGGCAAGAGCCTCAACCTCGGCGGCAACGTAGGGATGGATGCCGGGATCGGCGACATCTCCCCGGTGGCAGGCAAGGTCAATGTCGGCGTCAACGGCGGGGTAGGCGTCAGCGCCAGCGAGTCCACCGGTGCATCGGATAGTTCGTCCACTTCGGTTGGCGTCAGCACCTCCGCAGGCGGGGGGACGGGTCACACCGAAACGACTGGCGCATCGTCAGCGCAAGGCGGCGGCACGTCCACTTCGCAGGGTTCAGCCGATTCGACTTCGCAGGGCGGCAGTTCCAGCTATTCAGAAGGCGGCAGCAGCTTCTCGTCGTCGAGTTCGGGCAGCGCCCACTCGGTCGGTCACAGCGAGAGCCGCGGCACAACGGACACCGTGGGCAGCGCGGACACGCGCGGCAGCGCCGATAGCGTGGGGACGGCCGAGAGCCGCGGCACAGCCGACAGCCGCGGCTGGTCAAGCGCCACCGGGCAGGCGGCCTCCACCGGACGCGCCGATGGCACGTCGGAGAGCCATTCCTACTCCAAATCCTGGGCGTACACCAAAGGCCAGGCCGATACCTGGGGAAGCGCCGACTCGAAGCAGGAATCGTGGGGCGAAAGCCACAGCGAAGGGCTGACCCAGGCCGTGGCGCTGGGCCGCGGCGGGGCCACATCGCTGGGCCGTGGTTTCTCGACCGGGCTGGTTCCCGGCATCTCGATCAACCGTTCCTGGCAGACCGAAGACCATGTCGCCGATCAGTTGACCCAAATCCTGATGCAAGTGCAGGAACTCTTCAAGGCCGCCTCGCACGAGGGCGGATTCCTGACCGAAGCGGTGCTGTTCACCGCCTCGCAGCGTGGTTCGACCGCAACCGAGTCGCTCATCCCGCAAGCCTTCCACGGCCCGAACACGCCCACGCCAGTCTTGACGGTTGCTCCGCAAGGAGTGGACGCCGAGACGATCCGCCGCCACGCCCTGGCCTTCTGCCCGACGCGCCAGGCGGCCTCGGGGGAGTTCCTGGGCGGCGTGCTGGGTGGGCGTTTCTCCACCATCCTGACGGCGCAGCAACTCGCCGCCTACACCGCCCCGGCCATCTTCCGCGAAGGCACGGTGCGGGTGATCCCGGCCATCCCCAAGAAGGGCCTGGGCTTCTACCCCGACATGCCCGGCGAAGTGGTGCTGGGTCACCAGGTCTCGCCCGAAACCGCCGACCTGACCAACGCCCCGATCCGGCTCGACCGCAAGCGCTTCATGCACACCATGTTCGCCGGGGCGACCGGCTTCGGCAAGAGCGTGGGGGCCGAACGCCTGGCGTATGAGATCGCCTTGCAGTGGAAGATGCGTGTGGTGGTGCTGGATTTCGGGGCGGGCTGGCGCAAGCTGCTGAACGCCCCCGGCATCGAGCATCTGGTGGACATCCGCATGTTGTCGCCATACGGCGTGCGGCCGCTGCGCTGGAACCCGCTGCAAATCTCGCGCCTGGTGACGCCCGAAGTGCAGATGGCCGCCTTCGTGGACATCTTCGGCAATGTGGCGCAACTGGGCGTCAAGCAGCAGAAGCACCGCTTCTTCGATGCGGTGGAAGACCTGTATCTGCGCCACGGCGTTCTCGTCAATGATCCGAAGGTGCTGAACGACCCGATCTGGGGCCGCGTGCAGGCGAACGAGAGCCATCTCGCCCCGGTTGGTGCGCATCTGCGCAATCTCACGCCTGAGCAGTGCCAGGCGATTGCCGTGCAGCGCTCAAAAGTCGTCAGCCTGCAAGAGTTGTTCGACGACATCGAGTTTCGGCGCGACAGGATGGATACGCGTGACCAGATTGGCCGTGGCGTGTTGGATGGCATCCTGGAACGGCTGAAAACGCTGCTGCGCGGGGCAACCGCTGCCCAGTTCGCCGCCGGTGACGACGCCGTGGACGTGGCCGACCTGGCCGACGACAGCAAGCGCCTGCTCGTTCTCGAAGGCGGCAAGGTGCTGGATCAGTTCTCGAAAGCCTGGCTGCTCTCATGGGCGGGCTGGCTGATCTACCAGGACATGGTGCAGAAGCGCGAGCAGCAGCTCATCTCCGGCGATGCCGAACTGGTGATGGTCTTCGAGGAAGCCAACATCTTGTTCACGGGGCTGTCCAATCAGGACGAAAACACGAGCGGCATCTCGGTGGCGGAGCAATATGACAATATGTTCCGCGACAGCCGCAAGTATGGCATCCGCTTCGTCGTCTTGACCCAATCGCCGTCTCTCATCCCGGCTGGTGTGCGCAGTTCGTGTACCAGCATCTTCGTCGGGTTTTTGGCCGAACCGAAAGACAAGGATGTGGCCCTGGCGGCGTTGGCAAAATCGGAGAAGGGCTTTGTGGATGAACCCTGGCGGCGCTTCCTGGCCGATGAAAGCATCGGGATGCTGCTGGGCCGCCTGCCGTACACCTTC
>CAZSFD010000139.1:0-7847 GCA_964606085.1 uncultured Anaerolineaceae bacterium | reverse complement strand
TGTCTCTGGGGTAGGGGTATTGGGCCTATATCCGATCTTCATGCAACAAAGCCGCGCACGATGAAGTTGTGCAGGGTTTCAAGATTTTCCATAACTTACTCCAATGGTTGTGCCAGGGATGCGCATACTCAAAGTGTCAGGCGGATCGCTTCCAGGTTTGTGCGCGCATCCGGCACCATGCCGATGAAGCCCTGGATTTTGTCGCAGGTGCTGTAATCGGTGCAGTAGGCGCAGTTGACCACGCCGTGCTCGATGCCGCAGGCGCGGATATCGCACTCGGCGCAATGGCTGCACTTGCGCGACCCGCTCAAACAGCCGTCACAAATTACCGCTTCGACCGTGATATTCGGGGCGTGATATTCCTCGCGCCATTGGGCCGCCACCTGCTCCAGGGCGGTGAAATCGTCGGCCTGGGTTGCTATGTAGGCGGGGCAAGTGCTGCAGTTTAGTCCACAGTAGGCAATGATTTGGGTTTCCATCGTCAATTTTCTCCTTGAATGGGTTGTCGAAGTAGTCCTTTTTTTTGGTTTTTGTATAGATATTTGCTGCTGCTACCGTTAAAAGGATATTCACGTTCCTTCAATTTTCCCCCTGCCGTCATGCAACCATTACCTGCTCTACCTGGATGGAACACACCCATTTGATTTCCGCAATTATAGACCTAATGTTCTAATTGTCAAGATGGGCTGACTTGTCGAACAATATAGTTTAGGGGTAAACTAAAATATCGTTTAGTGGTAAACTATATTTCCTGGTTGCCATTGTGCATAAGCCAGAAACAGTATCGTAGCTGCCTGTGTTCTTTCGGGCAGCATGTCCCGGCCTGGCAGCAGGTTGCTGCTGGTTGGGTTCTCTTTCCAGGAGGCTACTGTGAAATTCCAACCTACCCTTTCCAAAATCATCCATACCCTTCTTTTACTCACGCTGTTGACCTCGTTCTCTTTCGGGTCAGCAGCACCGTTTAACCCGCCGCGCGTGCTGGCCGCGGCTGGCAGTGTGCCACAACAAGCGCCCGCTGGGTTCGGCTCGCCCGTGGTAGATGGGGTGATCGATCCCCTCTACGGCGACCCGATTGCCAGCGACCCGGCAGATGCGCCGCAAGGCAACTTCCCCATGGACTTGCTGGCCCTGTATGCTGCGCAAGATGCCGCCTATGTCTACTTTGCCTTCACCGTCAATACCGACCTGGCGGCCAATAACTGGGGCAAATATGCCCTTTACCTAGACACTACCAACGACGCCAACGGTGCCACCAGCGATGCCTGGGGGCGCAATGTCATTGTCAACGACCCGCACAAGCCCGAATTTGCGATCTATTCGTGGGTCGATTCGCCGCCCTATGACACCGGCCATACCCAGGTTGTCCCCTGGAACCAGGGAACGACTGCCTGGGATTGGGGCAGCGCCAGCCAGTTGAGCGAGGCGGCCATCGGGGCGGGCAGCACATCCGTCATCGAATGGAAGCTCGCCAAAAGCGCCATCGGCAGCCCTGAGACCATTTGGATCGAAGTGTGGGATACCGGCGGGGGCGGCGGCGACAATGCCCAGGATACGATCAACAACCCTGCCGACGATTGGAACGCTACCGATTGGGGCAGCCAGGCCGATCTCGACGTTTCCACCCAATTTGGCGCACCGCTCATAGATGGCGAGCGCGACCAAATTTGGGGCAGCCCGATTGCTGAAGACCCCCTCGGCGATATGAGCGAAGTGAACCTCGACCTCAACGGCCTATACCTGGTCGAAGATGCCGACAACTACTACCTCGGCTTCGACGCTTTCGCCTCCAACTGGGGCATGACCTACGGCATCTACCTCGATACTGACCTGGTGGATGGCTCCGGCGCAACCAGCGACCCGTGGGGGCGGGCGGTGGCTGCTGTTTCTGCCCACCTGCCCGAATATGCCCTGTACGTTTTTCATAACGACAACGACACCCTGCAAGACGCTCAACTGACCACCTGGAACGGCAGCGGTTGGGATTATCCCACCCTGGGTTCGGTTGGCGGGGCGCAGGGCTATGGCGCGGCGAACGATTGGATCGAGTACAAAATCCCCAAAGCCGCTCTCGGCAGCCCGGCGCACATCGCCCTCGAAGCCTTCACCACGGGCAGCAACGGCCACGCCCAGGATAGTGTTCCTTCGGACCCCAATGTGGCCTACGATGACCCCGATTGGAGCGGTGATACCACCACCCTCTCCGCCTTCCTGATCTATCCCCCGCAATCCTTAGCGCTCTCCGTTACTGCACCCGGCGAGGGGCAGGCCTTTGCCGTGCCTGGCATGGATGTGACCGGCGAAGTCAGCCCGGCAGAGGGCGTCACCGTCACCGTAGACCTCAACAGCGCGGCCTGGTTTACCCCCGCCCTGGATGCCAGCGGCGCCTTCACCCAGCCCGTCACACTGATTGCCGGTTCCAACACCATCACCGTCACCGCCACCGATGGCAGCAACACCGAAGAGATCGTCCGTCATGTCACCTATGGCGCCAGCCAGGATGACAACATCTGGTGGAGCGAACTCGGCCACAACAGCCGCGATGGCCTCTACCGCACCCCCTTTGGCGCGGTCGTCAGCAGCACGGTAGTCACGCTGCGCCTGCGCGCTGCCGCCAATGACCTGACCGGCGTCAAGGTGCGCCTGTACAACGACCGCACCAATGCCGAGATGCTCGCCGATATGACCCGCGTCGTCAGCGATGGCACGCACGAATACTGGGCCTACACCTTCAATGTCGGCGTTGACCCCACCGTCTATTGGTATCGCTTCATCGTCAGCGATGGCAGCGCCACCGCCTACTATGAAGATGACGCCGCCCGCATGGGTGGTTGGGGCCAGACCTTCGGCAGCAGTCAGGATAATTCCTGGCAACTCACCGTCTACGACCCCGCCTACCACACCCCCGATTGGGTCAAGAATGCCGTCATCTACCAGGTCTTCACCGACCGCTTCCGCGATGGCGACGAGACCAACAACCCCGCCGAAGGTGAGTTCTTCTACGATGACCCGCGCGGCACCACCTTCCGCTCCAACACCGCCGATTGGAACGCCGCCATCTGCGATCCGCGCGACGACAGCGACCCCGCTTGCACCGGCACGTACAGCCAGAACTTCTACGGCGGCGACCTGCAAGGGCTGATTGACAAACTCGATTACCTCGAAACCCTGGGCGTCACCGCTATCTACCTCAACCCCATCTTCGAGGCCCCCTCCAATCACAAGTACGACGCGACCGATTACAGCATCATTGATGACAACTTCGGCGACCTGGCGACTTTCCAAACCCTGGCGGCTGAAGCGCACGACCGCGGCATCCAGTTGATCCTCGATGGCGTGTTCAACCACACCTCGTCTGACAGCATCTACTTCGACCGCTACGAGCGCTATGCCAGCCTGGGCGCGTGTGAGAGCCACACCAGCCCCTATCGCGACTGGTACTACTTCACCGATGTCGCCCCTGGCACGGGAACCTGTGCCGGTTCGACGGGCATTCCCAACGCCGCCACCTACGAAAGCTGGTGGGGTTACGACAGCCTGCCTAAGCTGCGCGCCACCAGCCAGCCCGTGCGCGACCTGATCTGGGCCAATGGCACCAGTTCGATTGGCCCCTATTGGATCGATCAGGGGGCAGCGGGTTGGCGTCTCGACGTGGGCGGCGATGTAGACCCCGGCGTGACCAATGACGCCAGCAACGATTACTGGGAAGGCTTCCGCGCCGCCCTGCACAGCGTCTACACCGAAACCTACGTCGTCGGCGAGGAATGGGGCAATGCCTCCTCCTGGCTGCTCGGCAACGAGTGGGACGCCGTGATGAACTACCAGTACAGCAGCGCCATGCTCGGTTTCTTCCGCGACACGCCCTTTGAAGATAACGACCACAATACCGGCAGTTCGGCGGGTTTGATCAACCCCCTCGACCCGTCCGAACTCGACGAACGCCTGCTCAACTGGATCGAACGCTACCCGCCCGAAGCGCTCTACGCCATGATGAACCTGCTGGGCAGCCACGATACCAACCGTCCGCTGTTCATGCTCGACCACAACGCCGCCACCGGCACCGATGACACGCTGCTCGACAACCCCAATTACGATTGGTCCGATGCGATCCAGCGCTTGAAGGGCGTGGCGATCCTGCAAATGACCCTGCCCGGCGCGCCCACCATCTACTACGGCGATGAAGTGGGCAACATCGGCCCGATCACCTATGATGGCGTCCGCTGGCAGGATGATCCCTACAACCGCATCCCCTACCCCTGGCTCGATCAAACCGGCGTCCAGCCGTTTTACAGCTTCCTGCAATCGCAAACCAACCAGGATGCGCTCTACAACTACTACAAACTGCTCGCCGATACGCGCAACGCCAACCCCGCCCTGCGCACCGGCAGCTTCGACCCACTCCTGAGCGACGATGCCAACGGCATCTACGCTTACGGGCGCAAGCTGGCTGACCACAGCAACGCGGCCGTGGTGGTGATGAACCGCGCCGACGTGTCGCAGACGGTTGCGGTGGATGTGGCCGGCTATCTGCCGTATGGTACGCAGTTCGTCAACGTATTGGATAGCGCCGCCTACACCGTCACTGCCGAAGGCTTGCTCGTGGTAGAGGTGGCCGAACGCAGCGGCGCGCTGCTGATCCCCACCGCCGCGGTGGATGCGCCCCCGGCAGCCGTCAGCGACCTGGCCGTGACCGATGAGAACAACGCCGAACTCGTCCTCCGTTGGAGCGCCGCCCTCGACGCCAGCAGCTACGACATCTACCGCAGCCTGCTCAGCGGCGGCGGATATGCGCTCGTCGGCGCGTCTGCCAGCACCGTCTTCACCGACACCGGCCTGACCAATGCCACCGATTACTACTATGTGGTGGTCAGCCGCAACGACAGCAACGGCCTGGTCAGTGGCAACTCCAATGAAGCCTCTGGCACGCCGCAGCACGATCTGGGCAGCGCCTGGTACAACCTGCAATGGCCGCATGAGTTCGAACACACCATCAGCACCATCACCCCCACCCAAAACATCTACGGCCAATTGTGGATCAATGGTTTCACCGGCGGCGCAGGCCCGGCAGAGGGCATCCGCGCCCAGGTGGGCTATGGCATCTCTGGCACACTGACCACCGAATGGCAATGGGTGGAGATGACCTACGACCAGGCGGATAACAACAATGATCAATATGTCACGACGCTCCTCCCCGATGCCGTGGGTGATTACCACTACGCCACGCGCTGGAGCAGCGATGGCGGCGCGACGTGGCATATCTCCGACATCGGTGGCCCAGGTGATAACGGCAACTACGGCCTGATGCACGTCATCGCCAGCGACGACGTGACCGCCCCCAACCCGCCGCAAAACGCCTGTGTCGCCGGGACGACCGCCAGCAGCATCTCGCTGTGCTGGGATGCCAACGCCGACCCCGACCTGGCCGGGTATGACCTCTACCGCCAGCTACACCCGCCCGAACGGCTCGGCCCCGGCGGCTACGTGCGCATCGCCCGGCTGTTCGGCAGCCCCACCAGCTACACCGATACTGACGTCTTCACCGACCAGACCTACGATTACTACCTCGTCGCCTTCGACACCAGCTTCAACTTCTCGACCGCCTCGAACATCGTCACCGCCACCGCCGAACCGCGCGTCGTCAGCGTCACCTTCCAGGTCACCGTGCCCGATTTCACCCCCGGCACGGTCTACATCGCCGGTTCGGTTCCGGGCATCCCCAGTTGGAACCCCGGCGGTCAGGCGCTGCAACCGGTGGACAGCACACACTGGACGTTGACATTGCCGATTTTGGATGGCACGCGCATCGAATATAAATTTGCCCGCGGCTCGTGGGACACGGTGGAGAAAGAAGCTGACGGCAACGGCGAAATCGCC
This sequence comes from uncultured Anaerolineaceae bacterium, assembly GCA_964606085.1. GTDB lineage: Bacteria > Chloroflexota > Anaerolineae > Anaerolineales > UBA4823 > CAIQJJ01. The sequence continues at coordinate 1,976 of CAZSFD010000139.1, read as the reverse complement.
AACCGCCAGGCCACCATTGCCTATGGCATGAACGCCACCCATGTCATCAGCGTCACCGTCGCCAACTGGCGTGATCCCATCGTGGTCGGCGTCAGCCCGGCCGATCAGGCCACTGGCGTACCCGTGGAGAACACGGTCAGCCTGGCCTGGAGTCAGGCCATGCCCGCCAACAGCACGTTTGCGGTCAGCGGGCCAGCGGGTGCGGTGGCTGGCACATTCGCCTACGACCCGGCGAGCTACACCGTCACCTTCACGCCCACCCTGGCCCTGGATGCGAACACCACCTACACCGTCACCGCCAGCGGCAAGCAAGATGCTGGCGGCGACAACCAGCAAGTGCCTTTCCTGTCCACCTTCCACACGGTTTCACCGGCTGAACCGCGCGCCGTGGCCGTGACCTTCGATGTAGCTGTGCCAGATTTCACCCCTGGAACGGTATACATCTCTGGCACGGTCGGCGAGCAGATGCTCACCCAGGCCAACAGCACCCACTGGACGGCCACGCTGAACATCCTGGAAGATACGGTCATCGAATACGTCTACACGCGTGGCCGCGCGGCCACGCTGGAGACCGCCGCCGATGGCAACGCCGCCATCGCCACCCGCCAGGTGACCATCACCTACGGCACAGATGGCACGCAGCTTCTTACCGATACCGTCGCCAATTGGCTTGACCCGCTCGTCCTCGCCGCCAGCCCGTTGGACGGCGCGGTAGATGTCCCCGTGACCAGCACCGTCAGCCTGACGTGGAGCCAGGCCATGCCCGCCGACAGCGCCTTCGTGCTGACCGGCCCAGCGGGCGTGGTGACAGGAACTTTCCATTACGATGCTGCCACGCTCACGCTGACCTTCACCCCCACCCTCGCCCTGGATTGGAACACCCCCTACACCATCACCGCCAGCGCCTTGCTCGATGCCGGCGGCGATGTGCAGCAGGTGGACTTCTCGGCGAGCTTTACCACGGCTGCCAGGCCCGAAGAACCGATCTACTACTTCTTCTTCCCGATCATCGCCAGGTCAGGCACGCCGTAAGCGACCGTTTCATTCTCTCAACAAACAAAGGGCCAGTTGATCAACTGGCCCTTTGTTTCGTTAATACCTTACGAATGAAATTCTTCCTTACATTTTCATCCCTTGAACACGCCGGCGAATGCCCGGCATGGCGACTGGTATATCAACAGGTCAACGGGTGAAAATTGGATACAACAGCAAGTACAGCAGGCTGGCAACTGTGCAGCAAATGAGCATGATCGGCAGACCGCGTTTGTTCCATAAGGATGGGGTGATCGGGTTGCGTGTGCGTTCAGACAGACTGGCGACGACGATGTTGGCCGTAGAGCCGATGATTGTGCCGTTGCCGCCAAACCCTGCGCCAAAGGCTAATGCCCACCAGAAGGGTAAAACATTGATCCCTTTGGCAGCCAGGCCCTGCAGCACCGGGATCAGCGCAATGGTGATCGGCACATTATCCACGAAAGCTGAAAGCCCTGCCGAGAACCAGATTAACACCACGCCAAAGAGAATATCGGGAATAATGTGGATGGCGTCTAACACGGCCACCAGCCCTTCCAGTGCGCCAGAGGCTTCCAGGCCGCCCACCATCACAAACAACGCCCCGAAGAAGATCAGCACCCCCCATTCCACCCGGTGCAGCACTTCGTTGACATCGGGCCGCACCCACACCAGCCCAACCGCCGCTGCCCCCAGGGCAATGAAGGCCGGGCTGAGATGGAATGTGTCTTCCAAAAAGAACAGCGCAATCGCGCCAGCCAATACCATCAGCACCCGTCGGGCGTTTTTGGGGTCATCCAGCGATTCGCCCGGGTTGAGCTGCAACAGGGCCTCGGCATCGGGCGGTTTTATGCTCAACTCGCGGCGGAAAAGGTAACGCAAAGAACCCAATGCGACGAACCACGTGACAACCACCACTGGCAGGGCATGGGTGAGAAAGTCGGTGAAGGTGAAGCCGGGGGCCG
>CAZSFD010000138.1:0-8231 GCA_964606085.1 uncultured Anaerolineaceae bacterium | reverse complement strand
TGGAAAAGTATATGTCGCCCTTCGTCATCACCGTGCAAGAGCATGAAGCCGTGGTGGTGGCCCTGGAGCGCTTCTCCAAATCAAAGGTGGGGCGGCTGCCGGTGGTAGATGCCGAGGGCAAGCTGATCGGCATGTTGACCAAAGGCGACATCACTCGCGGCGTGCTCGAAAATTTGCAGAACGACATTCAGCAAGAGGAATTGCGCCGTTACCGCGCCAGCCACCTGTTTGAAGACATCATCTCTGACCGCACCAGCCTGATTTTGCGCTACGACATCAAGCAGGGAGATTTTTTCAGCGGCGGCAACGCCTCGTCGAAGATCAAACGGGCGCTGATCCGCCTGGGGGCCAGCCCGCAACTGGCGCGGCGCTGCGGCATCGCCATCTACGAAGCCGAGATGAACCTGATCATCCACACCACCAATGGCGGCATCCTGCGTGTGCAGATCGAACCCTACCGCATCCTCATCCGCACCACCGACGACGGCCCCGGCATCCCCGATGTGCAGGCGGCCCTGCGCCCGGGCTTTTCCACCGCCACCGAGGAAGTGCGCGAGATGGGCTTTGGCGCGGGTATGGGCCTGCCCAACATGCAGCGCTGCGTAGACCGCCTGGCGATTGATTCCACGCCCACCGGCGGCACCCGCCTGGAGATGGAAATCTTCCTGCAAGATGCCGATAGCTTCCAAAAAGGAAAAACGACATAAACACCCCCTCGCCGGTTGAGCCTGTCGAAACCTAATTATTTAAGGAATTACCTGATGAACCTGCAAGCCCTGATCGATCATCTAAACCTAAACGTGCTGACAACGCCTAAAAACTTCGCGACCATTTCCGTATCCAGCGGTTACGCCTCCGACCTGCTCAGTTGCGTGATGGCGGGAGCGAAAAGCGAGAGCGTGTGGGTCACTTTGCAGGCGCACATGAACATCGTCGCCGTGGCCGCCCTGCTGGATGCCAGCGCCATCATCATCACCGAGGGGGCGCAGCCCAATCCCGAGGTGATCGAAAAAGCCAACGAACAAGAAGTCACCCTGCTTTCTACGGCCATGCCCACGTTTGAAGTGGTGGGAAAGTTGTGGGAGATGGGAGTGCGACAGGGTTGAAAGTTGGAAGGTTAGCAGGTTGCAGGTTGAAAGTTTTGCTCACAACCTTCAACCTGCTAACCTTCAACCGGCAACATGAAGCTATTTCGCGCCGAACTGCACGTACACACCGTCCTTTCGCCCTGCGCCGAGGTGGAGATGATCCCCCCGCTGATCGTACAGGAGGCCCTGGAGCGCGGCATCGGCCTGATTGCCATCACCGATCACAACGCCACCGCTAACATCGCTGCGGTGCAGCAGGCCGCCAAAGATACTGGCCTGGTCGTGCTGCCCGGCATGGAAGTGCAGACGGTGGAAGAAGTGCATGTGTTGTGCCTGTTCGACACGCTCGATCAGGCGCAGGCGTGGCAAACCGAAGTAGATCGGGCATTGCCGCCGCTCGAAAATAATATCGAACTCTTTGGCGAGCAATTTGTGGTGGATTACGAAGGGGAATTTATCCGCCGCGAAAACCAGCTTTTGCTCACATCTACCAAACTTTCGATTGATGATGTTTATGATAAAGTCACCACGCTGGGCGGCCTGGTCATTCCCGCGCATGTGGATCGCAAAGCCTTTGGCCTGTTCGCCAACCTGGGCCTGATCAGCCCCGCATGGCCGGTGGCAGCGCTCGAAATCTCGCGCCATTTGCAGGTGGATGAAGCCCCACAACGCTATCGCCAACTGAAAGGCTATCCGCTTATCCGCAGCGGCGATGTACATCGCCTGGAAGAATTTTTGGGGGTCAACCGGTTTACACTCGAAGCACCGACGATTGCTGAAATCAGAAAAGCGTTGGCCAGGGAGCAGGGCAGGGGGCTAGAAGTCAGGGGGTAGCAACGAGCAAAACGGATGGTCGGCCATGTTCAGGCCACACCGGGCGATGACGAATCGCCTTCAGTGGTGGCAGCCAGGTCGAGTAAAACACCACGGCAGTCGCACCTGTGTCACAAAGGCTTATCAGAGGATATTCTCACACATCCACCTGACGGATGCGCCACAGCACCAGGGCATAAACCGCCAGCCCCAGTTCGGGGATGTCGCCTTGCGCCAGGAAGAATTTGATGCGCTCTTCCGAAGAAAAAGTACCTTCGGGCCGTGCCGCAGCGCCCGGGCGAACGGGGCAGAAGGTGCAACGCACCTGGTATTGGCCCAAGCCTGTCAGCTACGTTTTCAATCCAATTGACGGAAGCGGATAAATGCTGTAAAACAGGCTTATGAACTTCACACACCAAAATCTCACCTTCCATTTCGAGGCCGCAGGAGCGGGGCTGCCGCTTCTGCTGATCCACGGCTACCCGTTGGGATGCCAAATGTGGCTGCCACAGATCAATGGCCTGCGCCATGCCTGCCGCGTCATCGCGCCAGACCTGCGCGGCTTTGGCGCATCGCAGGCCTCCAGCGGGCCGGTGGCGATGGACACCTTCGCCGATGATTGCGCCGCACTGCTCGATCACCTGGAGATCGAACAGGCCGCATTGTGTGGGCTTTCGATGGGCGGGTATATCGCCTTCGCTTTCTGGCGCAAATATCCACAACGGGTCAGCCGCCTGATCCTGGCGGCCACGCGCGCCCTGCCCGATAGCGCCGAAACGGCCGAAAACCGCCTCAAGGCGGCGGCCCTGGCCGAAAAGGAAGGGGCCGAGGCGATTGCCCGCGCCATGCTGCCGAAGATGCTCTCGCCGATCACACAGGCCGAACATCCCGAACGGACCGCCCAGGTCAAGGCGATCATGCTGGAAGCGTCGGTGGCGGGGATTGTGGGCGCGCTGCTGGGGATGCGCCAGCGGCCCGATTCGACGCCCACTCTGCCAACCATCGGCGTTCCGGCCCTGATCATCCGCGGCGATGATGATCCCTTTGCCCCGTTGGAAGAAGCCGAGGCCATGAGCAAGGCTATGCCCCAGGCGCGCTTGGCGCGCATCGCGCAGGCGGCGCACCTGCCCAACCTGGAGCAGCCCGAAATTTTCAACCGGCTGTTGGGCGAGTTTATGGCCCAGTAGCCTTGCCTGGATGGACAACGATGACAATGCCTGAAGCCACCCTGGATGCACTGCTGCCCCCGGCAATGGCCGCCAAAGCAGAGCAAATCGGCGTTAAAAAGGCCAACAGCCCGTGGCTGCAATTATTTCTATTGGCTGTGTTGGCTGGGGCGTTCATTGCCATCGGGGCAATCTTTTCGACGGTGTTAGCCAGTGGCAGCGTGGTCGTGGTAAACGGGAACATTTCTACCACCAGCCTGCCGTTTGGCCTCACCCGACTGCTGGCCGGGCTGGGCTTCAGCCTGGGGCTGGTTTTGGTGGTGGTGGGCGGCGCGGAGTTATTCACTGGCAACAACCTGATCGTCATGGCTTTTATGAGCCAGAAAGTAACGCTCGGCCAACTGCTGCGCAGCTGGGGCATCGTCTATGCCGGGAATTTTGCCGGGGCGCTGGCGACCGCGGTCATCGTATTTGCTGGAGGCCATCACGCGTATGGCAAAGGGGCCGTGGGCCTGGCAATGCTGACGATTGCCGAATCCAAGTGCAGCCTGGGCTTTGGCCAGGCGGTGGCCCTGGGAATGATGTGCAATGCCCTGGTGTGTATGGCCGTCTGGTTGTGTTACAGCGCTCGCAGCACCACCGATAAAATCCTGGCGATCATCCCACCGATCAGCGCGTTTGTGGCGGCGGGTTTCGAGCATAGCGTGGCGAATATGTATTTCATCTCGGTAGCGCTGTTGGTCAAAACATGGGGAAGCAGCGCATTTTTCGAGAGCATTCGTCACCAGGCCAGCGATTTTAGCCTGCTGACCTGGGAAAACTTCATCCTTGCCAACCTGCTGCCGGTCACGCTGGGCAATATCATCGGCGGAGCGGTGATGGTAGGGATGGTCTACTGGTTGATCTATTTGCGCAAAACTGCATAGGAGAAAGCGACATGCCCAATATCATCGATCACGAAACCTTCCACGCCGACGAACTGCCCACGGTCTGGTCGCCGGTGCAATGGGATTTGACGCCCGAAGAAAAGGCCTCTGAGTTAGAACAGCAGGCCACGGCCAGCCTGCTGTGGAACGCCGACAGCGGCGAGGCGATCCTGCGCCTGCTGCTGGCCGAAACTGCCATCCACCGTGTATACGAGCCGCCAGAAGGCTACGATCCCGAACAGCAAGGCGAATGGGACGAAAACCTGATCACCTTCGCCTTCAAACAGCCCATCGAACTGATCGAGGTGCGCCGCGCAAACCAGCAGACGACCGTTGTATACAAATTGGGCGACCTGGATTATTGGGAGATTGTGGTTGGCCCAAACCAGGCCACAATTCGGCGAGTGTGAAGTGGTATGAATGTCGCAAAATATGTCCCTTTGTACGAATATCTGGCGGGCAGCGGGCAAGATCAGGTGACGCTGGCACTGACCGAGATCGAAAAATTGATCGGCGAGGACTTGCCGGCCACCGCCCGCAACAACCGCGGCTGGTGGAGCAACCGCAAACGGGCCTTCCAATCGTCCGCATGGATGGAAGCGGGGTATAAGACAACACAGGTTGACCTGGAAACCGGGCAGGTCACTTTTGCTAAGCCGCCTAACCACTACGAAGTGAAGCGCCAGGGGGAGATTGTGCTGTGGGATGGCGGGTTGATCAAAGCCTTGCGCGAACACATGGGCCTGAACCAGGCGCGCTTTGCCGATGAACTGGGCGTGCGCCAGCAAACGATCAGCGAGTGGGAAACCGGCCTATACGCCCCCAGCCGCGCCAATTGCAAATATCTGATGTTGATCGCCGAACGGGCGGGATTCACGTACGCGTAAAAAGGCCAAAACGGATTTCGGGATGCAAGTCAAAGACTTGCACCACGCGCTTTTGTCATGCCGGTATGTCGGTTCAGCGCCAGCTTCTTGACATACAGAACGCATCCGTGTAAAATGATTTTATCTTTTTACACGTTATCGCATTTCAATCAAGGAGCAAGGCGATGAAAACCAGCGAAAGCACCCCCAACATTCGTGCAGCCACCGGCGAAGATGCCCCCGAACTGGCACGCCTGATGAGCCTGTTCAACAATGAAAGTATTTCGCCGACACAGGCAGCCGAACGCCTGAAGAAATTGGACGGCATCGAAACAGCGCTGCTGGCCCACAAAGACGGCCAACTGGTGGGGATTGCCTGTTTGCGCGTGGCGCAGGTCTTGTTTGGCAATGCCCCACACGCCGAGGTGATCGAGTTCTACATCGAACAGAGCCAACGAGATGGCGATATCGAACATCAACTGTTGCGTAAGTTGGAAGCCCTGGCGAGCCAGGGCGGCGCGGCGCAAATCACCTTGCTGACCGGGCTGAAAAATGCCGAAACACAGGCCTTGTACCGTTCTGCCGGCTACCAAGATTATGCCCTATCCATGCGCAAGCTATTAACTCGTTAGGCTATTTGACAACCCCCGCGCTTTCTGCTAAACTCAAGAAAACTTGGCTATACGAACAAAGAAACGCGTGGAGGTGCCATGTCTACCGAAACAACCGCCCATATCACCGCCAATACCCCACTTGGCCCGGCCATCCAGGGTTGGCGCATCTACCTGGGAGACCAGGGCAACTCACCCTACACCCTCAAAGCCTTCACCAGCGATCTCAACCTGCTGGCCTCGCACCTGGCCCCAGACCGCACCCTGGGCAGCATCACCACCAACGACCTGAACAGCTTTTTACAGTGGATGCAAACGACGCGCGGCGTGCCGTGCAGCCCGAAAACGCTGGCGCGGCGCATCACTTCTATCAAATCGTTTTTCCGCTGGCTGCACCAAAACGGCATTTTGCTGCTCGACCCCGCCGAACAGGTGGTGCAGCAATCGGTGCTCAGCCCCCTACCCACGGTGCTGACCGCCGACGAGGTGCAGGCGGCGCTGCAAGCCGCCAACCGCATCGGCCACGCCGCCAAGCCAGATATGCGTCATCACGCGTTGCTGCTCTTGCTGCTCGAAACCGGCGTCAAGAAAAACGAATGCCTCACGCTCACCCTCAACCACCTCGACCTGGAAGCCCCGCAGGGGCCGATCATCTTCGTGCGTTACGCCAGCATGCAGCACCGTTACAAAGAACGCAAAATCGCCATCTCTGCCGAATGGCTGTCCATCTTTCGCGAGTACCAGGCCCAGCACGGCATCACCGAGGCCCTGTTTCCCTGGTCGCCGCGCCGCCTGGAATACCTGCTCGAAGATGTCAGCAAGGAAGCCGGGCTGGAAAAGCACATTTCATTCGACATGTGCCGCTGGACATGCGCCCTATCCGACTGGAAATCGGGCATGGAGAAAGACCAAATCCGCCAGAAGTTGGGCGTCTCGAAAATTCAATGGCGTGAACTGAGCATGAAGTTAGAACGCCTGGCCGAAGAAGCGCCAGCCTGATCAAAAAGCGGCGGGAAAACCCGCCGCTTTTGTTATCTCAAAAGTGCCTAACCCGCGAACTTCTTGCACAAAAAACGAGAATTTCCTGGATTAGTGCGCTGGTCGTTCCGCTTTATGCGGGTTAAGATTTTATGGCAGCGCCATGCCCACCACCACCATCCCGGCCGATTCAACCAGGGTGAGGGTCAGCGTTGAATCGGGCGACTCGACGTGAATAAAATACCACAGCACATTCTCGGGGGAATCGTAATCGAGGCCAGCCAGCGATGACAGGCAGTTGGCCGCGTTGCGGCAGTTGCCGTCCTCATCTACATCGGTCAGCCAGCCAATGCCTTCCAATTCCGCCAGGATGAAATCCAAGACTTCCTGGCGGGTACTGCCGCTGACGGTGTACGAAAGGATCATTTCATCCTGATAATTGATGTTTGCGGCACTCTCGAAAATGGGCAGGGCATACACATTTTCCCAAACATTCTCGCCAACCGCCGGCGGCTGGGTGGGCTGGAGTTCAAAACCCACTGCAGGGTAGCCCACCAGCTCCACGGCGTCAATTTCGTTCCAACCCAGGCCCAGCACCGCTTGGTCAATGGTGATGCGCACCCCCATCACCAGGTAGTCAATGTCGGTAACAGGGATAGAAAGCGTGTAGGGGCATTCGTCGGTCGCTTCAGGCTGCGATTCGTAGACGACGGTTTCGTAGTTGCCCGATGCGTCCAGCACTTCGACCAACACCACCTGGGAGGGATTGTAGGTCTGGATGATGTTGATTTCGGTGGGGACGACGGGGGCATCATAATAGTACAGCGTGATGCTCTCGATGGTGTTGGAACTGGATGCAGCCCAGGCAGAGCCATAATCACCGCAGTTGGGGGTATCTGGCGCGCCGACGGCCTGCATGGCGGTCCAATCGCTGCTGCCATATTCGGAGGTGGCTTCGGCGGCCGAGGCCCACGAGCGCACCAGTTGATCGGATGTGGCCGGGGGTTCATCGGGCAGGGAGGGCAAGCCAGTTTCTTCGGGCGCGAAAAAAATCACCGTTGCCAGCACAGCGTCGAAGAGCGGCAGTACCTCGGTTTGCCACACATCTGCCGGGGCATAGCCCATCATCACAAAGGTCTGGCGCTCTGTCACCTGCGCCACCACCACGCTGCCAGCCATCGCCTGACCGTCATCGTCAGTGCCGCTGATTTCCACACGCCGTGCGGCCGCGCCATTCACCACAATATCTTGCGCAGAGGAGATTTCGACATTGCCTTCTTCAGAAACGCCCGCCGTAAACTCAGTAAACTGCTCATCAAGAGTTGTATCGGCATCTTCCAGACCGCCGATCAGGCCAATGCCGGGGCCTTTTTGCATGTCCGCGCCGGGGGCCGTCATCGAGACGATGCCCAGGCCGCCTTCCACCTTCCAGCCAGCGATTTGCTGGAAGGCGAAGCCGCCCGCGGCTTCGCGATACACTTCGCCAAGGTCAGCGGGGGCATCTTGGGGTTGCTCGGCGGGCCGTGTGGCGGTGGGCTGCGCTTCGAGCGCTTTTGGGGTGGCGGTGGGCTGCGCATCGGGTTTGCTGGTTGCCGCCACGGTCGCGAGGGCGGCGGTGGGGGTTGTTGCGCTGCCATCGAGAACGCGGTTCACCAGGCTGCACGAAAGGCTGGTAAGCGTCAGCATGGTCAAGAAAATGATCAAGGGGTGGATTTTTGTTTTCATCGAGAACTCCTCGTATTATATGTTTCGTTGGTGCCAGCCTACCAACGGTTGACAAAAA
>CAZSFD010000137.1:0-8356 GCA_964606085.1 uncultured Anaerolineaceae bacterium | reverse complement strand
TTGTCTCTGGGGTAGGGGTATTGGGCCTATATCCGATCTTCATGCAACAAAGCCCGCCGATATTGAAAATGCGTCCATGCCCGGCGAACCAGGTGTCGGTCCAACCGCCGTTATCACAAATGCGGATGGGGGCAACGCTGTTGACCATCCATTTCGGTTTTCGGGTTTCGGTCATGCGATCACTCCATTGAAATATCATCCCAGGACAAAATAAAAGCAAGCACCCTGGTCAGGGGCGCTCTCGGCCCACATGCGTCCGCCGTGGCGTTCGACGATCCGGCGGGCCAGCGCCAATCCGACGCCGGTGCCCTCGAATTCAGCATCGCTGTGCAGGCGCTGGAACACGCCAAAGAGCTTCGAAGCGTACTGCATGTCGAAACCAACGCCGTTATCGCGCACATGATAGATCGTTTCGCCGTTTTCGCTTACCCGACAGCCGATTTCGATGCGCGCCACCGAGCGGCTGCGGGTGTACTTGAGCGCATTGGAAAGCAAGTTCATCCAAACCTGGGTCAGCAGGGCCGGGTCGGCCTGGCAGGGAGGCAGGTCGGCCATGTGCCATTCTACCTGGCGATTGGCCTGTTCTTCGGCAAGGGATTCGATCACCTGGCGGATGATTACTGCCATTTCGACCGGCCGCCGCTGCAACGGCTGGCGCCCCAGGCGCGAGAAATGCAGCAGATCATCAATCAATTGGCCCATGCGAGTGGCGCTTTGGCGCACGCGCTGAAACAATTGCAGGCTTTCGGGGGGCAAACTGGCGCCATACTCATCCAACAAAATATGGGTGAAACCATTGATGCTGCGTAAGGGGGAGCGTAGATCGTGTGAGATGGAATAGGTAAACGATTCGAGTTCCTGGTTGCTTTTTTCCAGTTCGGCAGTGCGTTCTTGAACGCGCTGTTCGAGTTGTTCGGTCAGGGTGCGCAGGGCAGTCAACGTTTCGCTGAGTTGGGCAGCCATGTTGTTGAAGGTAAGCGCCAAAATTCGCAACTCGTCCACGGTCTCTTCGGGATCGAGCCGAATGCTCAGGTTGCCGCGGCCGATTTGCTCCGCCGCATGAGTCAACTGCTGAACCGGCTTACCCACCACAATCCAGATAGCCATTCCACCCACAAAGGCGATGATCACCAGGCCCACGCCCAACTGCAAGTAAGAAGACAGGCGGATGGAAGCCATCAATTGCTGCGCCAGGGTATTATCGTGAACGCACACCAGGATGCTTTCCTGCCCGGCGATGGGTGCAAAACCGATCACCCGTCCCATTGGCGTTTCCATCACGGCATCAGACCGGCCCGATAGAATTTGTTCAACCACTGGTGGGGAAAAATCGGCGCGGATAGATGCACCGATGCGCTCACGTTGCGGGTGGAAACGGTAATGCCCGGCCTGATCCACCACGTACACATGATTACCTGGCTCAAGCGCATTCTCATCCATCGTGGCAATAGCTTCTGGTGTCAGCGATGACGATAAAATCGCTGCCCACAACATCGTTTGCTGGCGCTCATGCGTCAACGCCAGGGCATCGAAGCCATCGGCCACATTGTCGAGAACGAAGATAGCCAGGATAGCCAGCGGGAAAATGGAAAGGATCAAGAACCATACCCCCAACCTGACGGCCAGAGAACTTTTAATCATAGTGAATTACCATAACGGGCGACGATATTTGGGAGGCAAGATGATGAAAATGACGGTGGTGGTCACAGCCGTGATGACAAATTCTGGCGCGGCGGCCTGGGCCAACCCGGCATACGCCTGCCAGGGCGAGCGCGTGCCAAAAAGTTCGGCAAATAATTCTGGAAACAGGATATATACCCCACTCACAAAACCGAAAAACAAAATGACAAAGTAGTACGCAAAGACCACGCCCAACCAACCAAGCAACTGCCAGGGCATTTTGAGCCGCTCAAAGACCCACTTCTTGTAAGCCACACCCGCCCATAAGCCCCCCAAGACATGAATGAGCAGTGACACCACTTGAAAATCACGCCCGGCAAACCAACTGTGGGCCATAAGCCCAATGATCATGCCCCCCAGCGGCCCGGTCAGTGCACTCCCCAGCGTGACAAAAATTTCGCGCGGGTCAATGTGGATCAACTCCCCATAAACAGGAATCAACAACCCGGCAGCCATCACCAACAAGGTAGCTGTCCCAAAAGCGAGCGCGACCACGATGATCTGCCTGGAAATCGGCCAGCCCGATTTTCGATTTTCTGCCATAACGCACTCCCTGGTTGAAAGCCCATGTCCAATGCTAAAAACGCTCAGTGAGATAAGTGCTGTGCGTGAAACCGCTATTTTCAAGAAATTGCCCCGCTACAACCATTAAGGTGCTGACACATTATAAAACAACCGCCCCATACTGACGATCCTGCATTTCCAAATCTCAGGCCCCAAGAACATCTACCCATCCAAATTTTTCTAAAAACGCCTTCCGAATTATGACGTAATTTGACATATACTACGGCTATATTCTTGTCAGGAGATGGCCCCATGCCCAACCCTTCCACCCGCCTGCTCACGCTGATCATGCTTTTGCAGCGCCAACCCAACCAGAAGGCCGCCGACCTGGCCGCCGAGCTGGATGTCTCCGTCCGCACCTTACATCGTTACTTTGAGATGCTCGACGAAATGGGCATCCCCATCTACGCCGAGCGCGGGCCGTATGGCGGCTTCTCGCTGGTGCGCGGCTACAAGATGCCCCCGCTGATGCTGACCCCCGAAGAAAGCGTGGCCGTAGCCCTGGGAACCGGCATGGTGGAGGAACTGTGGGGCCAGTTGTACCGTGAACCGGCCCGCGGTGCGCTGATGAAATTGGAAAACGTACTGCCCGACGAACAGCGCCAGGAAGTGGCCTGGGCGCGGCGTTCACTGGTAGCCACCGGCATGCACCGCTCCGACCTGGACGCGGTAGCCCCCACGCTCGAAAAGCTGCGCCGGGCCGTGCGCGAACACCGCCGGGTGAGCATGAACTACCACAGTTCGAGTACGCCGCACCCCGAATGCCGCGCAATTGACCCCTTCGCCCTCGTTCACCGTTGGGGCTGGTGGTATGTGGTGGCCTTCTGCCAACTGCGCCAGGAGATGCGCACCTTCCGGGTTGATCGCATGGACGCCGTCAGCCTGACCGACCAGGTCTTCACCATCCCGCCGAATTTTGACATCCAGGCGTACCTCGCCAACGAGTGGAAAGCCCAGCCGCAGGTCAGCGTGCAGATGCGCTTCGCCCCAGAAGGCGCGTTCGTGGCCCACTACAACCGGGCAACCTGGGACACCCTGGCCGACGAACCCGACGGCTCGGTGCTGGTCACGATGAGCGTCCCCGACCTGCATTGGGCCGCCGCCACCGTCCTGGCCTACGGCCCGTGGGTGACGGTGCTTGCGCCCGATGCGCTGCGCCAGATGGTGAGCGAGTGGGCACGGGCGATTGTGGAGAAGTACGACGTGAAACGTGATGCGTGAAATCACGTTTCACCCATCACGTTTCATCAGGAGTTCCCCATGAAAAAATTTCTTGTTATCACAGCAGTCATCCTGGTTTTGGTCATTGGCGGCGTTGCCGCTGGGTTTTGGTATATGATGCAGCAGCCGCTCTACACCCCCGGCATGGTGCGCGAGACGCGCAACCTGCGCGCCCCGCTGACCCCGCCCGCTCAAACCGGTGATGCAGATTATTGGCAGGTCGAGGCGGATATTCAGCTCTATCACTTTGCCCAGGGCGAAGGCCGCAATGTACTCATCGTCCACGGCGGGCCGGGCATGCCCTTCCGGCAACCAATGACTGGACTGGAGCCGCTGGCGGGCGAGTATCGCTTTCACTACTACGATCAGCGCGGCTGCGGCAAATCTACCCGCCCCTTCGACCGCTTTGAGTCAAGCAATATGTACGCCAATATGACTACGCTCGACCAGACCCTCGGCCTGGGGGCGCAGATCGCCGATATCGAGCGCATTCGCCAGATTTTGGGCGAAGAGAAGCTGATCGTCATCGGCCATTCATGGGGCGGGTTCCTGGCCGCGCTGTATGCGGCGGAATTCCCCGAACACGTGGAAGCGTTGATCCTGATCTCGCCGGCCACGACGCTGGTGATGCCGCAGGAAGAAGCCGACCTATTCGACACGGTGCGCGCCAACCTTCCCGCCGACCAGCAGGCCGAGTTCGATGCCTTCATGAAAGATTACTTCGATTTCGGCAAGCTCTTCACCCTCTCGGAGGCCGAACTAATTGTGCGGGATGAGCAATTCGGAAAGTATTACCTGGCGGCGATTGACATTCCGGCAGACGAAATGGTGGCGCAGGGCGAACCCGGCGGCTGGATGACCTGGGCCATGTACCTCAGCATGGGTCAGCGCCACGATTACCGCGCCGCCCTCAAGCCCGTGGCCGCCCCGGTGTTGGTCATCCACGGTGCAGACGATTTGCAATCGGAGGCCGCCAGCCGCCAGTATGCCGACCTGTTCTCCAACAGCCAGTTCGTCGTCATCGAAAACGCCGGGCACTTCTCGTTTGAGCAGCAGCCCGATCAGTTTGCAGCGATTTTGAATGAATTTTTGAAGAACAAGTGAAACTAACTCTTTGATGTAGGAAAGAAATAAGATGGGTTATGAGCGGATGCTGGATAAAGCACATCAACCGAGTGAAGAAGAGATTCTGGATATGATCGGACAAACAACGGCCTGGCTCGATCTGACACATTATATTGAAGAGAGCTTTGATTTCGTTCCAGAGTTGGCCTTCTATGCAAAGCAATATGGTTGGACGCTCCGCTATCGAAAGAAAGGGAAGACGCTGTGTTCCCTTTTTCCTGAGAGCGGGGCCTTCTCCGCCCTGGTTGTCCTTGGAAAGAAAGAGGCTGAAAAAGCGCTATCGCTGCTGAACGAGTTCAGCCCAACCGTCTGCGCGGCGCTGGAAGGCACAGAACAGTTACACGATGGACAATGGTTGTGGATTCGAGTGTCAAACGTAGAAACAGCCAATGACATTAAAGCGCTGCTAAGAATAAAGAGGAGACCTGTATAAAAGCACAGGATGTCGTGATGAATACATCTTACACAATTAACCTCGCCCAAATCTCATTGGATGAATTCGAGGAAATCTTGACCACCACAGCCCTGTTACCCGGCAGAAGAATTCTCTTGAGCGGACTACCAGAAATTGTAGACTGCATCCAACAAAGCGGCATCACCCACCTGGCTGCACTGCAAAGGGCGCTCAAAGATAAAAAGCGCTATCCCCAACTGGCTGCCGATTGGGCCGTCAGCGTCGAATATCTGACCGTGCTGAACCGCGAAATTAACAGCTATGTGTCTAAGCCGCTGCCACTGGCCGATTTGGGCCTGTTCGATACCGACGAACTGACCGCCTTGGCCGCCGCAGGGCTGAAAACGACCCGCGATTTGTACGAACTCGGCGCAGCACCGGCGGGGCGACCATTGGCTGACCGCCTGGCCCTTCCCGCTGCCAAGCTGACCGCAGCCCTGGAACTCTGTGACCTGTTGCGCATCACGGGCGTTGGGCCGGCCTATGCCCGCGTCTTGCGCGATATCGGCATTCACTCTGTCGCCGATTACCGAGTTACCCCTTCGCCCGAAATCCTGGCCCGCTACCAGCAGGCTCGCACCCGTTACAACCTGCCCAATATCGGCATCAAAGATGTGGAATATTGCAAGCGATTCAGCCAGAGGTTAGAAGCGTGAAACGTGAGATCACGCATCACGTTTCACGAACAGGAGTTCCCATGCAAACCCTCAACCTCAAAAAACTTTACAAACCCCTCTACGCCCCATCGGCCCAAAAGCCCGAACTGGTGGACGTGCCCGCCCTCAATTTTCTGATGATTGATGGCGCCATCGAACCCGGCCGCGAACCTGGCAACTCGCCCAGATTTCAGGAAAACACCCAGGCCATGTATGGCGCAGCCTACACCCTCAAATTCATGCTCAAACAGCGCGCCCAAGACCCCGTGGATTACCCCGTGATGGCGCTGGAGGGCCTGTGGTGGGTGGAAGATGGCTGCTTCGACATCACGATCAAAGACAACTGGCATTACACCCTGATGATCCTGACCCCCGCAGTGGTCACGCCCGAAATCTTCGCCGACGGCCTGGCGAAACTGCGCCAGAAACAGGGTGACCAGCCCGCCTTTACGCGTCTGCGCCTCGCATCCTTCACCGAGGGCCGCTGCGTACAGAGGATGCACCTCGGCCCCTACGCCACCGAACCCGCCACCCTCGAAACGATGCAAGCCTTTATAACCGCCAACGGCCTGCAAGACCGCGTCGGACCCCCGGGCGGAAAGCACCACGAAATCTACCTTGGCGACCCGCGCAAAGCCGCACCCGAGAAACTCAAGACAATCTTGCGGCATCCGGTGGTATAACGCCCATGGAAACTCGCCACCAACTCCTCGCCCGCTTGGATCAGACGGTAACGCGCTTGCACGGCGTTTACCACAATCTGCCCGACCCCGGCATACTGATCTACCCTGAATGGACGGCCAAAGATGTTTTGGGCCATCTCACCTTCTGGCATGAGAGCTTTGCCCGTAATGTGCGCGACCAGGCGCAAGGCATCAAACCTACGCCCCTGAAAGGCAAGCTCATGGACCTGAACCTGGGTGGTGTGGATGCGCTGCGACCTTACACCCTCGAACAGGTGTTGGCGCGTTTCGATGTGGCCCATCAAATCATCCAGGAAAACATCCACAATCCCATCCTGGTCCTGATCCCCTACAGAAAAGGTTCGCGCGACTACACCCCCGAAGAACATCTCGATCTCGTCAATGAGCACATTCAATTTCACTTGAAAGAGGTAGCGCGGCATTTATGCTGCGACCAAAACGCAAAATGAATTTTGCGCTACGATACCTGAACAAGGAGTCCCCCATGCCCCGCCCCCACACCAAAAGCCAACTACTGTCCGAATGCCAAAAAGAATACGCGGCCCTGCAAAAAGCGCTGGCCGCGTTAACGCCCGAACAAATGGTTCAGGCCGACGCCGGCTATCGCTCAGGCGCATGGTCGGCCAAAGACGTGCTGGCCCATTTGTATGAATGGCAGCAAATGTTCTTCCGCTGGTACGAAGCCGGCCTGCGCGGCGAAACCCCCGCCGTGCCAGCCGCAGGCTACAAGTGGAACCAACTCCCGGCGCTCAACCAGGCCATCTACGAGCGCTACCGCGACATGCCGCTCGACGAGGTGATGAGCGCTTTCGAGGCCTCTCACGCCCAAACCCTGGCGCTGATCGAATCGCTCTCCGAAGAAGCGCTGACCACCCCCGGCCTGTACGCCTGGATGAACCAGAACAGCCTGATTGCCTACCTGGCCGCTAACGGCAGCAGTCATTATGTGTGGGCGCGCAAAGAGCTGAGCAAAGGATCAAAAGTCAGAGGTTGAAAGCTGAAGGTCAAGCGAATCGCTTTCGGCCTGCAACTTTCAACATTGGAGACCCGCCATGTCTATCCTTTCCCAACTCGCCTGTGCCCAAAACACCAACAGCGAAGTTCCCAACCAGGAATTGGCCCGCAAGCTGGCCGAGGCCCAAGAGGCCGAAGGTATCCGTGAATTGGCCGAAAACCTATGGAACAGAGATTCTGCCATTGCCAACGACTGCATCAAGGCGCTGTACGAGATCGGCTACCTCAACCCGGCGCTGATCGCCCCCTACGCCCTCGATTTTCTCAAGCTGCTGCGCAGCACAAATAACCGCCTGGTATGGGGCGGCATGATCGCCCTCGCCACCGTGGCCGCCCTGCGCGCTGACGATCTCTTCCCCCATGCCGCCGACATCCAAAAGACGATGGACAAAGGCTCCGTCATCACCGTAGATGCCGGTGTGCTGGCGTTGGCCGGGATCGCCGCCGCCAAACCGGAATATAATCGCTCCATCTTCCCCTACCTGCTCAACCACCTGCGTACCTGCCGCCCCAAAGAAGTGCCGCAGCACGCCGAAAAGACGCTGCCCGCCGTCAACGCCGCAAACCAGGCCGAGTTTATCGCCGTCATCGCAGCCCGCCTGGATAACGCCACCCCATCCCAATTGGCGCGGCTGAAGCGGGTAATCAAACAAGCTCAAAAAGCCGGGAATTAATCCAACTTGTGCGAAGCCCTGGTGACGCTCGGCTGTACCGATCCATGCCTGGAACTGGCCTACGAATGGATGGCGCGCAGCGTCACTGGTGAGGGCGTAGCTCCAATGAGCGAAAAGGACGCTGGCGTGCGTGGCGCACGCTTGCGATATTACGCCAGAAAGTGCGGCCCGCTCTTTGCTTGCGGCTCCAACGACAAGCAGCCCTGCACCTGGGGCGCCGCCAAAGTGATACTGGCCTTCGCCCGCCTGCCGCAAGAACGCCAC
>CAZSFD010000136.1:0-8424 GCA_964606085.1 uncultured Anaerolineaceae bacterium | reverse complement strand
CTCATTCGCTCAGTTTTACCAGATTTTTGCAGTTAATGTGACATTGTCAAACTTGAAAGACCTGATGAAAGAACAAGCGCTTTGGTTTGGGCCAGATTGACAGCATGTAGTACAGCTTTCAATCAGCATTTCTTACCGCACAATCCCGCCGCAAGCGGGATTGTTGCTTGTATTCAAGGCAATAATTTTATATAATACAAATTGAGTGATAACGATAACGAAGAAAAAATTTTGCGGGGTTCGAATGAAAGCAAAAATCCACATCCCATCAACAACATTCATCCATCATACAACCCAAAGCGTTGGCTGCAACGGGGACTGCGCATGCTCGCAAACTTATCTGGAAGTCATGCCATTAACCCGTGTACAGTCCTGTGATGGCGACTGCGCCTGCGCCTCCACCCTCCCTCGCACACCCCACCCGGCTACTGCTGTGCCAGCCAATTTACGCCAAAGCCCACGCGCGGCCTTGTTCCCTTTTGCAGCCGATTCCTGGCTGCTCACCGCGCCAGACGCTGCGGGCTGGGCCCTAATCAACGAAACCGCCCGGCAGGTATTCGAGTCCTTTGTTGATCTGCATCCTTCTGGCGAAAAACCTGCCAACATTTCCTTGACCGAGCATGACTTCCGTAAGGCTACCGACATCTTTTATCGCGCCGGATTCCTCACCGCGGCCTCGCCCGACGTTTCATCCCTGGGCTTCCCCTCCCATAGCCCCGCCCTGGAAGCCTGGCTATTTCTGACTCGCTCTTGCAACCTTGCTTGCGCCCACTGCTTTGTGGATAAAAATTCACAACAGATGGATCGCGCTACCGGCATACAGGCTGTAAACAAACTCTTCGAGATAGCCCAACAACATGCTTACCCGTCCGTAAAAATCAAATATGCTGGCGGTGAGCCCACTTTGCGCTGGGATTTGGTGACATCGTTGCATCTACACGCCAGGCAGTCAGCCCAAACGGCTGGCATCCCCTTGACGGAGATTTTAGTGACAAACGGCGTAGCGCTTTCTCGATCGCGTTTGGAATATCTCCAGGCCGGGGATATTCACCTGGCGCTCTCACTGGATGGATTTGGCCCCGGTCACGACCGCCAACGCCCATCCAGCGCCAACCAGCAGACCTTTGAACGAGTTTTTCATACTCTCGAAACTGCCCTCGAACTTGGCCTGCGTCCTTATCTCACCGTCACCCTGACCAGCCTGAACCTCGACGACCTGCCCGCCCTGACCGAATTTGCCATCCAGAATCGTCTTTTTCTCAACTGGAATTTCTATCGTCCGCGCCAACCCCATGATCCCCTGATGGCTGCCCCTGATGCGCTGACGGATGTGTTACACAAAAGCCTGCAAGTGATCGAAAAGAACCTGCCTGATTACCCATTTCTCGATAAACTGGTTGACCGCAGCAATTTCTCGGTTGCCCACGAATATACCTGTGGGGCGGGGCGAAACTATCTCAGCATTGATTGTGATGGCAGTATTTCGCCGTGTCATACGCTGTCAGCAACCGCCCATCGCAGCGTGCCACTGGCAACCCTATCGCACCCCCACTTCGAGAATTTCATCAACCCTGCTGTGGATGAAAAAGAGAATTGCCGAACCTGCGAATGGCGTTATTGGTGTGCGGGTGGTTGTCCAGTACTTGCCGGAGCCATCCATGAGAATCAATCACCAACACCGTTGTATTGCCATGTTTACAAGGCCACATATCCGGGTCTGCTTCGCCTAAAGGGATTGCAAATTTTGAATGCAAGCCAGGTTCTTTTTTGATTGGTTCAGCCATCCCCCGCCAGCGCCGCCCGCTCTACCACCGATGTCTGGCTGTTATTGTGGAAGGCGTTCACGCTGACCCACCGCAGCATGATCAACGAGATCAGCACGAAGCCCCCTAAGATGGCAAACATGGTTACATAGCTGAGTACGGCATTGTCCGTCCAACGCATCAGCAGGTCGCTGCCCACGCCGCCGAGCAGCGACCCCGCCAGGCGCGAGATCGAGTTCGCCATGCCCCACGCACCGATGAACAGCCCCACCTGCCCGGCCATGGTCATATCCAGCATGAGTGACAGGTTCGAGACCGTGGCAATCCCCGTCCCCACCCCCAGTAAAACCACACCAAAGTAAAAAATTGCCTGGTTGAGGGCAAACCCGCTCGCCACGATGCCGGCAAAACCGACCAGGGCCAGCACGCCGCCCCACAAGGCCACCCGACGCTTGCTCAGGCGCGTCTCCAGCCAGCCGGTGAGCAGCAGCGCCGCCAGCACGAACACGCCCCATAGCGAGGTGATGCGCGTTGTCTCTTTGACGCTCATGGCGAAGGCTTCGGCGGCAAAGGGTTCGAGCAGAATGTCCTGGCCGAGAATGGCCGCTAGCAGCACAATCAGGTAGACGAAAAACAGCCGGGCCTGGCGGTTCTGCCACACGCTGCGCAGCATCAGTCTCCACGAGTAACGCGTCTCGGCCTGGGAACGCGCCAGATGGGGTGGTTCGAGCCGGAACAGGCCCAGCAGCCCGATCAGCAAGGCTGCCCCGCCCACCAGCGCAAAGGCCCGCAGCAACGCTTCAGGCGAATAGGGGTCAACCAGGCGGCTGAGGGTGATGGCAGTGACGATGATGCCGCTGATCATCATAAACCACATCAGCGCAATGGTCTGGCCGCGGCCTTTTTGATCGGAGAGTTCTGAGGCCAGCGAAAGATAGCATACCGCCGACAGGTTGTAGCCCATGCCCCACGCGCCAAAGGCCAACACCCCAACCGCCAGCCCCAACCAGAAGTTTTCTGCCAACAGAAAGGCCACCAGCGGCGAAAGCGTCACGCCGATTACGCACAACACCAGTCCAAGCAGCACGTAGGGCGAGCGATAGCGCCCGAAAATGGGGTGGCGGTCGGAGAATGCGCCGATGGCTACCTGGATTGGCGAGAACAGGTAAGGCAGCGAGGCCATCAGCGCCACCAGCGTGGCCGAGATTTCCAGTTCTTTGATCATCACCCGGTTGAGGGTGCTGTTGATCGGCACGAGTGTGATGGCAACGGCAGTGTGAATAAGGGCGAGTTGCAGGCGTTTGATGAACATAAGATGAATTTTACGCGGAAATTGGCGGCGGCGCGACATTACTCTTAATACTCTCATGCTGACAAAGTTCGATTTCGTTTATATTTTGTACTTGTTTTGTAAAATTCTAACAAATCTCTTAGGTATTTTTGCTGGACTCGCGGGTAAAATGTTTCTGATTTGGAAATATACCACGGTAAAACTTTTTTATTTTGGAAACGTATATCCCGATGACGACCGAACAAGCTGCCGCCCAATTCTCTGAACTGCTGCAACGCTTCATCCGCCTGCGCCCTAACCTGATGCTGCCCGAACATTTGCGGCGCATCAAAGAGCAGATGGATCGCTTGCGGGGCAATTTGAACGGCGGCCCGGAAGATTATTCTTTTTTATTGCGCGTTTTCATCGTCCTGGCGCAAAGCGAAACGCCGCCCACGATGGGCGAGTTGAGCACCTGCCTCGAACTACCACTCAGCACCGCCACGCGCATTATAGATTGGCTGGTGCGCGGTGGGCTGGTGGAACGTGTGCCAGACCCCACTGACCGCCGCATGGTACGCGTGCGCATGAGCGCCGCCGGCCAGCAGTATTTTCAAATCAGCATGGAATTTAACCGGCAGCGCTTGATCAACCTGCTGGAAAACTTTACACCAGAAGAACAGGAACAATTGCTGCACCTTTTGGGCAAATTGTTCGATCTGCTCCTGGCCGAACAAGAAAATCAAAAGTAGGAGGCTTTTCCCCATGAGAAAGTTCATTATCCCCCTCGTCATCGTTGTTGTGCTGGCCGTAGGCGGCTATTTTGGCGTCACCTACTGGCTGAACCAGCAACAAGCAAATGCCCTATCCAGTTACCTGACCGAAACCGTGGGCCGCGGCGATCTCACCAGCCTGATCGGCGGCACGGGGTCGGTGCGGGCGGTGCGCTCGGTCAACCTGGTGTGGCAGGCCAGTGGCAACGCCGGCAGCGTTAATGTGCAGGTAGGTGAGCGCGTGGATGCTGATCAGGTGCTGGCCAGCCTCGATGACGCCAGCCTGCCGGCGGGCATCCTTTCGGCACGCGCCGAACTGATCAATGCTGAGAAACAGTTGGATGCCTTACAGCGCTCCGATCTTGCTGCCATCCAGTCGGCCCAGGCCATCTCGCAAACTGAAAAATCGCTCATCGAAGCCCGCAAGCTCTACGATGAAGAATATGACACCGATAAATATCAGGACGATATTGACAAAGCCAGCGAAGAGATGCTTAATGCCAAAGATGACCTGGAAGAAGCTGAAGAAGACCTGGAGCCTTACCTGGACCGCGACCCTGATAACGATACCCGCAAATCGTACCAGGAGAAGGTGGACGATGCCCAGGAGAAATACGACGAAGCCGTGCGCAAATACGATTTGCTGGTGTTGAATAAATCCATCGCCAGCCAAAATGTGCGCCTGCTCGAAGAGCAACTGGCCGATAGCCAACAAAAATATGAAGATGTCAAAAACGGCGCTGACCCGCGCGATGTGGCCGCCCTGCAGGCCCGCATCGCCGCGGCCCAGGCCACCCTGGATAGCGTGGACATCACCGCCCCCTTTGCTGGCACGATTACCAGCGTTAACGTTGACCCCGGCGACCCGGTCAGCCCAGGCCAGTTCGCCTTCCGCCTGGATGACCTTTCGCAATTGCTGGTGGAGGTCAAAATCTCGGAAGTGGACATCAACAGCATCGCCATCAGCCAGGAAGTGCGCCTGAGCTTCGATGCCATCCAGGGTAAAGAATACAATGGCCGCGTCAGCGAGGTTTCGTCGGTGGGCGTGCCGACCCAGGGCGTGGTGGAATACCTTGTCACCATCGAAGTGCTGGACGCCGATGAGGATGTGAAGATTGGCATGACAGCGGCGGTCAATATCGTGGTCGAGATGCTCGAAAACGTGCTGCTCGTGCCTAACCGGGCGGTGCGCTTGATGGAAGGGGAGTACATCGTCTACGTGATCGAAAACAACGAATTGGTGATGGTAACGATTGAACTGGGCGCTAACTCGGATACTGCCAGCGAAGTGATTGATGGCGAACTGAATGCTGGCAACGTACTCGTCCTCAACCCGCCGGTTATCTTCGACACCAACGGCCCGCCGCCCTTCGCCCGCCAGCGATAGCACCACACGAGAGACTTCCGATTTCTTCGAGAAATCGGAAGTCTTACAGAGTTAGGAGGTTCGTATGCAAGACAACGTAATCGTAGCCGAGAACCTGACCAAGGTGTACAAGATGGGCGATGTAGAAGTCCACGCGCTGCGCGGCCTGAGTATGCAGGTGGCGCGCGGTGAAGTGGTCGCTATCATGGGGCCGTCGGGTTCGGGCAAATCTACCCTGATGAATATCATTGGCTGCCTCGATCATCCCACGTCGGGCGAGTACCTGCTCGATGGCGAGCGCGTGTCGCTGCTGCGGGACGATCAATTGGCATCCATCCGCAACCGCAAGGTGGGCTTCATCTTCCAGAGCTTCAATCTGCTGCCGCGCATGTCGGCGTTGGCCAATGTGGAACTGCCGATGGTCTATGCCGGGCTGAACCGTGGCCGCCGCGAGCGCGCCAAAGCCGCCCTCGAGAAAGTGGGCCTGGGCGACCGCCTGAAGCACCATTCCAATGAGCTTTCGGGCGGTCAGCAGCAGCGCGTGGCTATTGCACGGGCGCTCGTCAACGACCCCGCCATCATCATGGCCGATGAACCCACCGGCAACCTGGATACGAAATCGGGTCACGAGATCATGCAACTGCTGCTCTCGCTTAACCGCGAACAAGGCACCACCCTGATTATCGTCACCCACGATCCTGACGTGGCCGCCCAAACCCAACGCATCATTCGCATCCGCGATGGCGTGGTGGATGACGGCAACGGCGGCAATGGAGGCCAGGCATGAACCTGATGCAATCTTTCCTCGAGGCGCTGCAAAGCCTTTCGGCCAACAAGCTGCGCTCGGCGTTGACCATTTTGGGCATCGTGATCGGCGTGGGGGCGGTGATCGCGCTTGTTTCCATCGGGCGCGGCGCGCAAGGCACGATCACCAATTCGATCCAGGGCCTCGGCACCAACCTGGTGTTCGTCTTTTCGGGCGGATCCAGCGAAGATGTGCGCAACCCCAAGCCGCTCACCCTCGGCGATGCCAAAGCCATTTCTGACCCGTTGGCGGCCCCCTCGGTGGCATTGGTTTCGCCGGTGCTGCAAGGTGGCGCTAACCTGACTTATGGCAGCGAGAGTCACCGCGTGCAGTTGGGCGGCGTGATGCCCACTTATGATGAAGCCCGCAACTGGTTTGTCACCGAAGGTGAATTTATCAATGATGAACATGTGCTGGGGCGGGCCTCGGTGGTGGTGTTGGGCGTAGAAGCGGCCAACCAACTTTTCGGACGCAAAGACGGTATCGCCGGCGAGTCGATCCGCATCGAAGGGCAGACCTTCCGCGTGCTGGGCGTTCTCGAAGAGCGCGGCGGCGGGGCCTTTGGCAGCCAGGATGACGTGGCCTTCGTGCCGCTGACCACCGCCCAAGACCGCCTGATCCGCCGCAGTACGCGTGACAAGGTGGATGCGCTGCTGGTCAACGCCGCCAGCGCCGAGGCCGTACCGTTCGCTTCGGAAGAGGTGGCCCAAATTTTGCGGACACGCCACCGCAGTGAAATTGGCAAGGACGATTTCACCATCTTCACCCAACAGGATTTCCTCGCCACAGCGGGTACGATCACCAATGTGTTGACGATCTTCCTGGGCGGCATCGCGGCCATCTCGCTGTTGGTAGGCGGCATCGGCATTATGAACATCATGCTCGTCTCTGTCACGGAGCGCACGCGTGAAATTGGCCTGCGCAAGGCGGTAGGCGCACACAAAAGCGACATTCTGATTCAATTCCTGACTGAATCGGCGGCGTTGAGCCTGATCGGCGGGTTGATTGGCATTGGGTTGGGCTGGCTGATTGCGTTTGTGGTTGGCAAGATTGCTGAGGCCAACAACGCCGCTATCAACCCCTCACTCAGTCCCGACATCATCTTGCTGGCCACGCTCTTTTCGGCGGCGGTGGGCCTGTTCTTTGGCATTTACCCGGCCAACCGGGCTGCCAGCCTGGAGCCGGTGGAAGCGCTGCGTTACGAATAACCCCCGCTATCGCGCGTACCTCCCATAACCCGGCTTCCAGCCGCAACCAAAAGTTTAACGCAAAGTCGCAAAGGCGCAGGCGATCCGTTGGATCGCAACGCAAAGAAAGCCAGTAAAACTTGGCGTCTTCGCGGCTTTGCGCCTTTGCGTTAAGCATGGCGCAACCAGCCAAAAACCCGGTCTCTTCGTTGATTGGGTGGTTTATTTTTCGGGCAAGCCCTGGTTCATCATCAGCAGGCGCACGTTTTCCCCCTCGAAAAGCAGTCCGGTGATCGAAGTTGGGTGAATGATCAGGCGTTGGAAGTCGTTCAGGGGCATGTTCAGGTAGTGCGCCACGGCCAGCTTAATCGGGTCGGCGTGTGAGAAGCACAGCACGAGGTCTGTCGGGGCCGGAAATTCTGCCCGTAAGGCTTCCATTTCGGCGGCCATGCGCTGCTGAATTTCTGGGAAAGACTCGCCCCCCGGAAAGCGAAATTGCGACGGCGATTGCTGCACCTGTTTCCACAATTTGCGGCGGCTGAGTTGTTTGACCGTTTTACCGGCCCATTCGCCGCAGTCGGTTTCGATCAACCCAGGGCGGATGGTGATGGTGATGCCTAACGCGGCGGCCAGCGGAGCTGCCGTCTCCTGGGTGCGTTCCATCGGGCTGCTGAAAATGCCCTTCAGTTGGCCTTCGGCGAGTGGTTTTTGCAGCCTGGGGGCCAGCGTGTCGGCCAGGGTTTGGGCATGGGCGCGGCCTTCGTCGTTCAGGTGAACGCCAGGGTTTCGGCAGGCCATAATGCCCTTTTTCATCATATCGTTTTCGGCATGGCGGATGAGCAGGATGGTGGTCATGGGGGAAGGTTGAAGGGGGAAGATTGAAAGTTGAGTGAAGTAGTCTGATTTTTCCTTACTTTGAAGAATTTGTCAACGTGTAGATGGTGACCCGCTTCAGCGGGTTGGGGGCTGTTTCAGCCACCGACTTCAATCGGTGGATAGGCTGGCCGCCGTGGCGCAAACCTTTGGTTTGCGAGCGCCACAAGCAATTTTCAAGGTTTGATTGCAAGTTTGTAACCCAATCTCTATCCTTCATTTGATACAATCACTCAACCTCCCCCTCAATCCATCAATCCCCCCAATCCCCCCAATCCCCCCAATCCCCCCAATCCCCCCAATCCCCCTGACCACCCTTGCCGCTCGTCTCTCCTCCGATTCACGCGACGTCCAACTTTTTGCCCTGGCCTCATTTCCGATGGGCAT
>CAZSFD010000135.1:0-8433 GCA_964606085.1 uncultured Anaerolineaceae bacterium | reverse complement strand
CCCATTCTCGGCGATGATGGCGTTGGCTGGAAGGTCATCGAATCAATCAGAAATCAGCAATCCACAATCAGCAATGTGGAAATCGACTGCCTGTCTGTGGGCGGGTTGTCGTTGATGGAGCGGCTGGTGGGTTACGAACGGGCGATCATCGTAGATGCCCTTCAGACGGGTCTGAACCCGGTGGGAACGGTGAGGCGCTTTCACCTGGAGCAACTGCCGCCCCGCGCCAGCGGCCATACCGCCTCGGCCCACGACACCGATTTGCTGAGCGCCATCCAAATTGGCCGTTCACTGGGCGTTGATTTACCCCAAGAAATACTCGTAGTTGGCATCGAGGCAAAAAACGTGTATGATTTTACTGAGGAATTGACGGCCCCTGTGGCGGCTGCCATCCCACAAGCTATTCAACTCGTTTTGGAACTTTTGGAGGACTCCCGATGATCTCACCCGAACTTCTCCGACGCTATCCCTTCTTTGGCACTTTGAACGACACCGAACTCAAAGAAATTGCCATGATCACCGACGAAGCCGAGTTCAAACACGGCACAACCTTGTTCAACGAAGGCCAGCCAGCCGAGATGCTCTACTTTTTGCTGGATGGCAGCATTGATCTATTTTACATCGCTGAAGAACAATATCATCCCGAAACCCGCAAAGAATTCAATGTGGGTGAGATCAACCCTGGCGAAGTGTTCGCCATCAGTTCAGTGATCGAACCATATGTTTACACCAGCACCGCCCGCGTGGATAAAGATTGCCGCGTGCTCAAAATCCGCTCCGAGGCATTGCGCGGCCTGCTGGGAAAAGATTGCCCGTTAGGATACAAGCTGATGCGCCAGATCGCCCACGCGGCCATCCAGCGTTTGGGAGCCGCGCGCGTGCTGCTGGCGGGTTGCAACGAAAAATAGGAACGAAAAAACCTGTTCCTAAGATATAATTTGCGTCTCTGGGGATGACCGGTTTCGACGGGAGAGGCTGGTCCCAGATTGCGAGCCGAGAGGCACCGACCTCGTTAACTCAGTGCAAAAAACAAGTGCCAATCGCACAAACACCTACGCTGCACTTCCTCTCGCTGCATAAGCGACTTGAGTCAGCAATGACCCTCACGTAGGGTCACGTCTGCCAGCCCCGCTCGTTGTCCGGTGGTTGAGTCAGGCGTCACAAAGACAACGTGCCGCACCTCCATGCCGCTAAATGTGCGAAAGAGAAGTTGTACGGTGGTTTACCACTAACGGCTTTAGCGGATTGACCGGTGCTTGCTCCGTCGCTCGTGCGCCACCGGTTGAAGATCACGAACGACTACGCTCGTAGAAATCTGAGGGTCTATTCTTTCGGACGCGGGTTCGACTCCCGCCATCTCCACCAAAACGAAAACACCTGCCGATGTTGGCAGGTGTTTTCGTTTAATCATCCTTGCAAGCATTCGCAAACCCGGCATCGGTTAGAAATCACCGCCGCAAATAATCCTTCATTAACGGCCACAACTGCTGATATTGTGCAAAGCGTTCATCATAACAAGAGTGCAGGGCCGGTTGAGGGATAAATTGACGCGCCGGGCGTACCATAGCCGCCACGCCATCTTCGATGCTGGCGAACACCCCGCTCCCCACCCCCGCCAGGATCGCTGCGCCCAACGTGCCGGCTTCGTTCACCTGAGGCTGCATCACCGGGCGGCCTAAAATGTCAGCGCAGATTTGCAGCCAGGCCGGTGATTTGCTGCCACCCCCAGCGGCGCGGAAATCGGCGATTTCGATGCCCTCTGGCAGCCCCTCGATGCACGCCCGCAGATAAAACGTCGTCGCTTCAAGCAGGCCCTTGAGAATTTCGCCGCGCGCAGTATCCAGGTGCAGGCCGGTAATCACACCGCTCGAATCGGCAATGAATTCGGGCGGGCCGGTGGCGGTGAAGTGCGGCAGCACCATCACCCGGCTGGGTCCGGCGGGCATCTCGGCCATGAGGGTGGCGTAAATATCTGTGCCGGTTGCGACGGCTTGCTTGCGCTCAACGGCCGCAAAGGTGTCACGAAACCACTTGACCAGCGCCCCACCCTGGTTGTAGAGAAAACTCACAAACTGCCCCGGCACGGCATGATGCTCGGTGCTGAGACCCTGGGACATCATCGCTACCGACGGTGGGCTGGAAGCGAAGACCGGCATCACGCAGATATACGTGCCCATGCCGTACATGGCCTGCCCCGGCTGGGTCACACCGCAGCCCACGCCGTTGCAGCACTGGTCGTGCCCGCCGCTGATGATGGGGATACCGGCGGGCAAACCCAATTCGTCAGCGATGGCGTGCGCGACCATACCAATCACTGTACCCGATGGAACCGTGGGGGGTAATTTTGCCCGGTCAAACTGTGCCCAATCGAGCAATTCGTCTGACCACTTGCGGTTTGCCAGGTCAAACAGCAAGGTGCGGTTTGCCAGCGAGTAATCTACGGTGGGGTCGGCCCCCAGCATGAAGGCGACAAAGCCGCTCCAATGCAGGAACCAATCCGCCTGCCGGTACAGGTTGGGCTGGTGCTGGCGCAGCCAGAGCAGTTTGGGCAGGGAGTATTGGTTGCCGAGAGTATTGCCATTGATAAGGTGCAAGCGCTCATCAGACAGCCGGTCACGCAAATGGGGGAGATATTCCGCACCGCGGCTGTCGAAGTTAAGCAGTGAGGGGCCGAGAATCTGGCGTTTCGCCGTCACCGGGACCACGGCCTCACCCAACGAGGAGATGCACAACGCCTTGATTGGATTGTGCGCGGCCCCTGCTGTGGCGGTACGGATGATGCGCTGAATTTGCACCCACACGGCCAGCGTGTTCAATTCTGCCCAGCCGGGTTGGGGTTGGCCGTAATCGTATTCCTCGTAAGCGCTGGCCAGGGCGCGGCCATCTTCCGAGAAAACCACGGCCTTGCAGCCGCTGGTGCCGATGTCTATGCCGAGAAGGCTCATAACATCTCTCCTGTAGGGCAAGTTGGACAACTTGCCCGCGACAGGGCAAACTGGTCAGTTTGCCCTACAACAAACGTGGCCGAATCCCCGCAATCTTCAAAAAGTCGCGCAAGACCCAGGTGGTGCGCTCATAGACGGCCTGCTGCGCCTTCGCCACGCTGCCCGTTTCACGCAGCGCTGCCTCGTAAGGCTGGCGGATTTCGGTGGCGACGTTGATCTTGGCAATGCCGCGCTGCATGGCCGCCAGGATGTACTCCTGCTGGATGCCCGAACCGCCGTGTAGCACGAGCGGAACCTGCGTGGCCTGCGAAAGCTGTTCGAGGCGCTCCAGGTGCAGGCGGGCGGTGGGCTTTTTTTGGTCTTTGCGCCCGGCAGCGATGGCCCCGTGGATGTTGCCGATGGCGACGGAGAGCCAATCGCAGCCGGTTTCGCGGACAAAGCGCTGCGCCTCGCCCACATCGGTAAAGCCGCGGCCCGAGGCGAAGAGTTCTTCATAGGGTGGCAGCACGCCCGTTTCGTGGCCGAGCACCGCCCCCAGTTCGGCTTCCACCGGCACACCCACAGCGTGCGCCAGTTCGACCACCCGCCGCGTAGCGTAGATATTCTCATCCAGCGGTAAGCGTGAGCCGTCAATCATCACCGATTCGTAGCCCAACGCCAACGCCTGCTGGAAAATGGGCAGGAAATCTACGGTCAAATTGTCTTCGTCAATCACCGGCACGTGGTCGAGGTGCAGACGCACGTAGTCGGGCTTGGCCCATCTGGCGAATTCGGCGGCCACAGCGGCCGCGCCGCGGCTCTCGAACTTGATCCATTCCAGGCGGGCGGTATCTACCAGGGCAAACGAATCCTGGTCGGCAACCGCCTGTACCACCGGTTCGACCATCGGCAGGTAAGGCACGTTGAAAGCCGGGATGGCGATGCCAAGTTGCCGTGCACGTTGAAGGATTTGTGTGACGGTTGGCATGTTCACCCCTGCGGCAAAGCAATTTCGAAGCCGAGATAATTCACCAGGGCTTCGCGCACCGCCGATTGCACCTTGCCCGGCGTAATGCTAACGTGGTGGCGGTGCCCATTCACGCCCACGTGCAGCAGCACATCTTGCAGGTTGCGAATTTCAGCCACGCCCGCCACGCCGAAGAAATTATCGGGGATGGGGTCGTCGGTAATGCGGCCTTCGCCGAGATACATTTTGACCTTGCCTTCGTCGGTCATCAGGCTGCCGAAGGTGAAATCGGTCGGTTTGAGGCGGCCCACGTTGCAGCCAAAGGCGTGGCCTTCGCCGACGGCGTTCATCAGGATGGCGTGATCGGTGATACGGCCTTTTTCGGTCATCATGCTGGCCGGGGCAGGGCCACAGTGGAAGAGAATGCACCTATCGTCTTCATCCCCGTAGTTGTTGTTCCAGTCCATCAGGGCGACTGGATTGTAAGAGGCCAGCGTGAGGGCACGCATGGCGACGGCGTTGCCGAGGTCTACCTCGCAGGCGGCAGCCAGGCCGGTTTCGTTGAGCAGGCCGAGTGCCACGCAGGGCGAGATGCCCATCTGCATCTGGATTTCCGTCCAGCAGCGGATTGCCAACGCATCCAGGCGGGCTTCGGCGGCCAAGGCATCCAGCACCACGCCCAGGCGCACCAGGTTGTCAATGGCCTGGGCCGGAACGCCATCCCAGGTAGCGAAGGATTGCAAGGCGTGGGCTTTATCGGCGTAAGCGGGGATTTCGGGCTTGACGGATTTCATGCGCAAGAAGACATCAGACATGTCGAAGGTTTCAATAGTCACGCCGTGACGCTGCAAAGCCACCTCATCAATGCGCACGGTCTTGAAGGGCGTGGTGCGTGCGCCGATGGCCCCCACCGCCATGCCTTTGACGCCCTTGACCACCTGGCACACGCGGTCGAACTCGTCCAGGTTGGTGCGGAAGCGCGACGTGCCGGGGCGGACGGTGTGCGGCTTGAGGGTGGTGAACTTGACGCCATACTGGCGGAAAACATCCATGATCGAGATTTTGCCGCAAAAGGCGTCGCGGCGCAGGGCGGGGCCCATTTTGTCGGTTTCATCGGGGTATGCCTGCACCCAGATCGGTACACCCGCTTCCTGCAGAGCCGCCACCGCCCCGGTTTCATCGCCGAAGTTGGGCAGGCAGACGATCACGCCGCCAAATTTACCGCGGTTCGCCCGCAAGAAGTTGGCGTACACTTCGCCCTCCTGCGGGGTTTCGACGGCTCCATAGCGGGTGGCATCAGCATCGAGCAGCAGCACCTCGTGGCCGAGGGCGTTAAGTTCGCGTGTCATTTCTTCGCGTGCGCCAGCGATCAGCGAGGCCGGGAAGAAACCGCGGTTGCCAAAGAAGAGGGCGAAAGTGGTTTTTTGCATGGGAGGCTCCTAAAAAATTTAACAGGATATACAGGACGCTCAGGATGAAAAATCCTGTATATCCTGTGCATCCTGTTAAAAATTTGGTCGTGTTAAAAGTGGCGGCGAATACCTTGCAAGATGATTTCGCGCATCATTCGATAAATGGCTTCAACTGGCTGGCCATATTCGGCCTCGACGTGACGCGGCATGAGCGCCAGGCGGCGTTCGAGGCCGATGATGGTGTTGGTGAGGGTGACGGCGGTCAATTCGGGGTCAAGGTCGGGGCGCAGTGAGCCGTCAGTCACCCCCAAGCGGATGGCATCCACCAGAAAGCGCTGTCGTTCTCCCAGAACATCTTGAAGCAACTGTACCATGGGTTCGGGGGCCCACTCGCTGGCGTAGGCATGGTCGAATTGGGCCATAAAGCGGGCACGTTCGACATTGCCCCAGAAAAAATCGAACAACGAAGCGGTGTAAGCCTCCACTTGCTCGAAACCAGTAGCTTTTTGCGCCCATAGTTGGATAGGGGAGACATCGCGCAGTTCCTCAAAGTAGGATTGCAGAATGGCCCAGGCGATCTCCTGCTTGTTGGCGAAATACTTGTAGAGTGTGGCACGCGTCAGGCGAGCTTGTTCAGCAATTTCAACCAGCGGCACGGCATCAATTCCCTTCCGAGTGAACAATTCTTCGGCAGCGGCCAGCAGGCTTTCGCGCTGACGGTCGCGGTGTCCCTGGTAGATTTTTCTGGGTTGAGGTTGCTCAGCCATCAACATCCTTACAAGATAAATTTTACATGCTGCATCAATTTATACACGATGTATAAATTATAGAATTAAGGTAGCCGGATGTCAACGATCAAAATCGGCAACAGAATCAAAAAGGACTGTCCATTTCTGAACAGTCCCTTTGCAAACAAATTCGCCAAACGATTAGGGAGTGTTTCATTTCAGTTGAGAGTTCGCTGTGTCATTCCGAGGAGCGTTCTTTGCGACGAGGAATCTCTGCTGTATACGCTTTTTCTTGCCCGCATAGGCACAAATAGGCAAATGTTCCAGAGATTCCTCGCCAAAGAGCGGCTCGGAATGACAGCCCCAA
The DNA here is from genome assembly GCA_964606085.1 of uncultured Anaerolineaceae bacterium. Classification (GTDB taxonomy): domain Bacteria; phylum Chloroflexota; class Anaerolineae; order Anaerolineales; family UBA4823; genus CAIQJJ01. Next base: position 2,035 of record CAZSFD010000135.1, on the reverse strand, counting down.
CTCAAATAAAATACACCCAAACGATTATTTCAAGCTGCGGGTGTAAGCGACCGCCTGCCAGATTTCATCCTCGCTCAGGATGTCCTTCCAGGCGGGCATGAGCGAACCCTGGCCCTTGAAAGGTTCGGCAGTGCCGCCTTCGGCAATGCGCCAGTAAATGTAGCCATCCGATTGGGCGCCGAGCTTGGTCATGTCGCCGGGCTTGGGATTGAGGGCTGCACCGCCGGGGCCATCGCCTTTGCCGGTTTCGCCGTGGCAGGTGGCGCATTTGCTATCATACGTGGCTTTGCCGGCGGTGGCCGCATCTGCCCCGAGGGGGTTTTTCATGTCAGTGTAGGGGGCCGGGACCGGCACGCTTTCTTCCTCGGCCGCAGGTTGGGTCGCGCTGCCGCCACAAGCGGTAAGCGCCAGAACTCCGAAGAGAACGATTACGAGAAGAAGGTAGAGGTTCTTTTTCATGGGGATGCTCCTTGGGCAAAATGATTATTGCCATCGCCATTGGCGATGACAGGCCGAGTATATCACCGAGTCATTTTCGCCAACTGCAAAACCAGGATGAACAAGGCGATGATGGCGCCAACCGCCAGAAACCATGCCACACCGAATGCCCCCCTCAGTTGCACAGCGATGGCAAGAGCGGCGAATCCCAACCCGGCAGCATTAACCATCAGCAAACGGCGCACATGAGAACGAATGGCCTGCGACCAGGTGGGAGCGTCTTCGACCAGTTTCAACCGTTGGCGAAAGCGAGCCAAATCCCAGGCGCATAAGGCTGCAACCACCGCCAGGGCATCGAGGACGGAAAAATACTCTTGAAAAGCGCCCACCGCAGCGAAGATCACCATCAGCGCCAGGCCAGGCGAGGCAGCCCAATGCCGGTTGAGCAGTTCCAAAACCACCCAGGCCAGGCCCACCAGCAGGCTCAGGAAAACACCCGCGGCGTTGCCGGAGAGCAAAAAGCCGCTCACCAATGAGATGGTTGCGAAAACAATGGAGAGGAACGTCAATCTACGCAGCATGACTTTGCTACATGTGGCGCACGGGCTGGGTGCGCACGGTGTTCAAAATGAGCGGTTCGAGCGCATCTTGCACGCGCCAATCTACCACCTGCACGCCAATACGCTGCACCTGTTGCAGCATAAAGACACGTTCGACATTGGCCAGGCGGTAAGCCAGGTCTTCTTGCATGGCCGGCTGGACAGGGTGCAACTCGAAATCGAGCGCATTCGGGCAGATCAGCAGCACAGCATAGCCCTGGGCGCGCAATTGGATGAAAACGGGGATATCGCTGAATTGCAAGGGGCTGATCATCACGATTTGTGAGCGGGCGGGAAAGAAGCGCGTTGGCAGGTTGCCGAGGTCTTCGAGGGCGTAGTTGCGCCCCAGGCGGGCGCGCGCCAGGGCGGTGAGGATGCGTTCGCGTTGGATTTTGCCGTAGCCGGGATAGACGCTCAAAATACTGCCGCCATAGATCAGCAGCGCCACGCGGTTGCCATCGCGCAAAAAAGCATTGGACAGGGCCGCGGCGGCGCGCGTGGAATGCTCGAAGAGCGAATCGCCACGGGCGAAGATATTCAGTTGCAGGCGAGAATCGAGGATAATGCCCACATCGGCCACGCGCTCGGCCTGCTGGGTGTTGGTGAACAGGTCGAAGGGGTGGCGGGCGGTCAATTTCCAGTTGATGCGGCGCTGAGGGTCGCCGGGCTGGTATTCACGCACGGAGAAGAAATCTACCCCCGCGCCGGCCTGTCGAGCGGGGATCGGCCCGGAAAAGCCGCGCGTCTGCGGCGGGCGGATGGGAATGGACGCCATCGGCGGCACGACCGGGCGCGCGTTCAGCTTGAGCGGCGCTTCGATCACCAGTTCGCTGCCGAACAGGGCGAACATCTCACCGGCCAGGCCCACCAGGGGCCGCCAGGCATATTCGCCGCGCCGGGGCAGCAGTTGGTAGGTTTGTTCGTGAACCCCGCCAGGGGGCAGTGAGATGAATACGTTGGGTTCGCCCTCGAGTAACTGCATCCCTGCTGGCAGTCGG
>CAZSFD010000134.1:0-8738 GCA_964606085.1 uncultured Anaerolineaceae bacterium | reverse complement strand
TCCATGCAGAAGGACCTTTGCCCGCAGAATCGGATTTCAGATTTGGAATTGCTGTTTTCATCTACTGATACTAGACAAAAAGCCTCCAATTTGCTACAATGAGATAAATCTTTTGCTCGCGATGAGCGCTTCGATAATAGTAAACCTGTCGTGAGACAGGGGCGAAAAGCCTAGGGTCTCTTAAGCAAACCATCTGAAAGAGACAGCCGGGTTACCGAAAAGCCTCGTGATTTGACCGTGAAACGATCCAGGTCAAGCGAGGTTTTTGTGTTTAAGGGACTTTTTCTGTTTTTAGGAGACGGTAATGAAACGCTTAGCTTACTTTTTACTGGTCATTTTGCTTTTATGCTCCTGGCTGGGCCTGGCCGAGACGAAACCGGGCTATGCAGCTCCGGCCAGCATGGAAAGTGAAAAACGGCTGGCCGCGCAAACGGGCCTGCAATTGGCCGATCTGCTGAATGCTGATGGCCGCCTGAATTTGCCCCGCGGCTTTTCGGGCAGCCTCGATGCCACAGGGTATCGCCTGATCAGCGGGCCGCACGACGCGCCGCAATTTGCCCCGCTCGAATTATCTGCCCCTGGGCCAGGCAATGAGAACTGGTCATCGGGCTTCAACGTGCCGCATATCAACAACAGCGTCTATGTGGTGGCGGTTGCCCCCGATGGCAATGTGTATATCGGTGGCATTTTTACCCGCATCGGCACAGCCGCCTTCAACAACATCGCCCGCTGGGACGGTACAGCCTGGCGCAACCTGCGTAATGGCACCAATAATGCAGTGCGGGCGATCATTTTCGACGGCGGCGGCAATGTCTATGTGGGCGGGCAATTTACGACGGCCAGCGGCGTCACGGTAAACCGTGTGGCGCGCTGGGATGGCAGCAACTGGTTCGCCCTGGGCACAGGCATGAACAATATCGTTTATGCGTTGGCCCGCGACAGCCTGGGGAACTTATATGCTGGCGGTAGTTTCACCACGGCCAATGGCAGCGGCGCCAACCGCGTCGCCCGTTGGAATGGAACGACCTGGTCTGCACTGGGCAGCGGGACGAACAACATCGTTCGAGCGCTGGTGGTAGATGAGATAGATCGCCTTTATGCCGGGGGACAATTCACCACCGCCGGCGGTAACACCGTCAACCGGGTGGCGCGCTGGGATGGCGCCGCATGGTCGGGATTGAATGGCGGCGTCAATCAACCGGTCTATGCACTGCTTTATCAGAATGGCAATTTGTACGCCGGAGGACAATTTACGGTCGCCAATTTCAATACCGGTCAATCGCTCACGGTCAATCGCGTGGCCCGCTGGGATGGTTCGGTGTGGAATGCCATGGCCTCAGGCTTCACCGGCACCGTATGGGCGCTGTCAATCGACTCGGGGGGTGTGATATATGCCGCCGGAGAATTTACCCGGGCTGGCACAACGAACATCTCCCGCGTGGCGGCCTGGAATGGCAGCGCATGGGCGGGTTTGGCCGATGGCCTCAACAATACCGTGTATGGATTGGCTGTCAACGGCAGCGATCACCTGTTTGCCGCCGGGATATTTGCCGCATCGGGAACAGAAATACTGCTGCGCCTGGCTGAATGGGATGGCGCGGCCTGGCAAGGCGTTACACCTGCCGGAGCCGGCAACGGCGCCGATAACACCGTATATGCACTGGCAGCCGCCGCCGATGGCGACATTTATGTCGGTGGGGCATTTTTTACGGTCGGCAATACCCTGGTCAACTATATCGCCCGGTGGGATGGGGCCAACTGGCACAGCCTGGGCAGCGGGATGAACAACACCGTGCGCGCGCTGGCTCTCGCGCCCGATGGCAGCCTGGTGGCTGGCGGACAGTTTACCAATGCCGGGGGTACCCCGGCCAACCGCATTGCCCGCTGGAATGGCAGTTCTTGGAGTGTCTTCGGCACGGCAGGCAATAACGGGGTCAATAATACCGTTTACGCACTGGCGTTCGACAGCGCAGGCAACCTCTACGCGGGAGGCGAATTTACCCAGGCCACCGGCATCACCGTCAACCGGGTTGCCCGTTGGGATGGAACAGCCTGGAACGCCCTGGGCAGCGGTACGGTCGGCACAAACAACATTGTCTATGCTTTAGCCGTGGATAGCACCGACACCCTCTACGCCGGAGGCAGTTTTACCACCGCGGGAGGCGTCACCGTCAACCGTGTGGCATCGTGGAACAGCAGCACCAACACCTGGAGCACCCTAAGCGGCGGCGTGAACAATATCGTTTGGGCGCTGATTGTGGACGAGAACGATGATCTGTATGTTGGCGGTCAATTTGTGACGGCTGGCGGAAATGCCATCCAACGCCTGGCACGCTGGGATGGCGCAAGCTGGTCGAGTGTTGGCGCAGATTTCCCAGCCACCGTACGCGCTCTCGCCTACGACAGCGCCGGGCAGTTGTACGCCACCGGCGATTTCACCACCCTCACAATCCCCCCCGGCAGCACAAGCACCGTGACCATGAGACGCATCGCCCGCTGGAATGGCGTCACCTGGTCACCCCTGGGAAATGGCATCAACAATGGCAGCGGTTACGCGGTGGTAGCCCACCCCGAAGATGGCGACATCTTCGCCGGCGGCAATTTTTGGACGGTTGGAGCGAACAACAATTACTCATCCAACATTGCCGCCTGGACCGGGGCCGTGGGACGCCGCGTGACTGGCCCAGGCACCTACACGTTTTACCGCGACAATCTCCCCATCACCATCACGGTCACAACAACGGGGGATTTGAGTCAAATTAACATCCAACGCTTCAACCGCAATCACCCCCATGTCACGGCTCCGTTGAGCGTGAACTACTATTGGGAAATCGAAGGCCTCAACAGCACCGGCAGCCCGGCCAGCGGCTTCGAGTTCAATATCACCTTCACCGCTCCCTTCGTGCCCACCGTCAACGACAAAGTCTGCCGCTACGATGGCAGCGCCTGGGATTGCGTCATGTCGGCCTTCGACGCCGACAACAATACGATCACCCGCAACGGGGTCACGGGCTTCTCCGATTGGACCGTTGGCGATGAAGCCGGGCCGACGGCAGTTCAAGTAACCCACTTCACCGCCCAGCCAGCCTCGCCGTGGGCAGCCTGGCTGGCCGCCGGTTTGCTTTGCCTGGGATTGCTCTTCGCAGGCTTGCGGCGGTTAAAGCCAGAACGCCTGTAACACCAGCAACGCCCCCATCCCGGCTAAAATCGTCCAGACGATATTTTTCGTGCGCCAGGCCACCAGCGCCGCCACCAGCCCCGCCAACAGGCGCGGGCTGAATGGGTTAAAAGCCCCCTCGCGGATCAAGACTTCGGGAAAGATGATCGCGGTCAACACCGCTGGCGGCACGTAACGCAAGGCACGCCGCAACCATTCGGGCGGCATCCACCGCCCCCACAGGGCGATGAACGACAGGCGCGTCAGAAAGGTGAGCGCCCCCGCCAAAAACATCGTCAGCCAGATTGTCGCGTTGGTCATCACTGGGACTGCCTCTCCGCCCACACCCCGGCCGCAATGCCAACACCCGCGGCCGCAATTAACCCCAATTTATAAGGCAACCCATAGGCGAACAGCGCCGTCACCCCTGCCGCAAGTGCGGCTGCCAGGCTGGGACGGTCTTTGAGCGCCGGAACGACCAGGGCAATAAATGTCAGCGCCAGGGTGAAATCGAGCGACCAACTGGCTGGCACCTGCGCCCCCAGGAAAACCCCCACGGCAGTGGAAAGCTGCCAGGTCGTCCACAACGCCAGGCCGCCGCCCAAGAAATACCAGTGGCCGCGTTCATCTTTTGCACCGGGGACGAGCCGGGTGTAATGGGTGATCGCCACGGCATAGGCTTCATCGGTCAGCAGGTAAGCCAGCAACACCTTCCAGCGCCGCGGCAAGTGCTGAACATAGGGGGCCACCGAAGCGCTGTACAGGGCGTGACGCAAATTGACCACAAAAGCGGTCAGCACGATCACCCCGACGGGCGCGCCTACGGCAAACAATTGCACCGCAACGAACTGCGCCGACCCGGCAAACAACACCGACGACATACCCTGCGCCGCCGCCGGGTTCAGCCCGGCTTGCAAAGCCAGCACGCCATAGATCATGCCGAAGGGCGCCACACCCAGCAAGATGGGCAGGCAGGCGCGTACGCCAGCGAGAACATAAGAGAAAGTGGCTGTTTGTTTCATAAGGGCGCGTGGAGCGTGTAGCGTGTTCCGTTTGCCTTCACGGAACACGCTACACGCTCCATTCCGAGTATACCAGCCTTCATCATCCTTCTTTGTAGCTTCTGCACAAAACTCGCCGTCAAGCGTTGTTCTTGACGGATGTCTATACGGATGATAAACTCACGCCACTATGTTCAAGGCTTCATTTTCCCGTCGCGCTCGTCGTAGCCTGCCAATTCCCCGGTAAGGTGGGTCGCTTGCGCGTGACTGCGTTCAACTTGGATTAAGTTTCAGGCCCTCCTTCTCTGGAGGGCTTTTTGTTGCCCTATTGCCAGGTGAAACGTGATGCGTGATTGCGTACCACGTTTCACGCACCCCGTTTCACTCATTCCAGGAGGTTCCCCATGTCTCAACCCAGCGTCAAAAAAGTCGTTCTCGCTTATTCCGGCGGCCTCGACACATCCGTCATCGTGCCGTGGCTGAAGGAAAATTATGGCTGCGAGGTGGTGTGTTTCACCGCCGATATCGGCCAGGCCGACGAAAACACCGGCCTGGAAGAAAAGGCCCTTGCCAGCGGGGCCAGCCAGCTGGTGATGAAAGATTTGCGCGAGGAGTTCGCCAGCGACTATCTCTTCCCCCTGCTGCGCTCTGGTGCGATTTACGAGCGCAAATACCTGCTCGGCACCTCGGTGGCCCGCCCATTGATCGCCAAGCATCAGGTGGAAGTGGCCCACGAGGTGGGCGCAGATGCCGTGGCCCACGGCGCGACCGGTAAAGGCAACGATCAGGTGCGTTTCGAGCTGACCTATACCGCCCTCGACCCACGCCTGAAGGTGATCGCTCCCTGGCGCGAAAAAGCCTGGAAGATTCGCTCGCGTGAAGATGCCATCCAATATGCCGCGGCCCACAACGTGCCGGTGGCCGCCACGCTCAAATCCATTTACAGCCGTGACCGCAATCTGTGGCATCTTTCGCACGAAGGCGGCACGCTCGAAGACCCCTGGAAGGAACCGGAGGAGGCCATGTTCCAGATCAGCGCCTCGCCGGAGAACGCCCCCGACCAGCCTGAATACGTGGAAATCGAGTTCGACTCGGGTTCGCCCGTAGCCGTCAACGGCGAGAAGATGTCGCCGGCCAGCCTGATTGCCTATTTGAACGTGTTGGGCGGCAAGCACGGCATTGGCCGCGTGGATATGGTGGAAGGCCGCCTGGTGGGAATGAAGTCGCACGGCGTCTATGAAACGCCCGGCGGTACGATCCTGGTCACCGCACATCAGCAGATCGAATCGCTCGTCCTCGACCGTGACACGATGCACTACAAAGATACCCTGGCGCTCAAATACGCCGAACTGGTCTACAACGGCATGTGGTTCTCGCCGCTGCGCGAAGCGCTGGATGCCTTTTTCGATAACACGCAAGGCCCCGTCACCGGGCTGGTACGCCTCAAGCTCTACAAGGGCAATGTCATCCCTGCCGGGCGCAAGAGCAAATTCAGCCTGTACCGCGAAGATTTCGCCACCTTCGGCCAGGAAAATGTCTACGACCAGAGCCACGCCGATGGCTTTATTCGCCTCTACGGCCTGCCGCTCAAGGTGCGCGCCCTCAACGATCTGCCCGTTTCGGGCCTCAACATGCCCAAGCCGGATTATGGAAGGTTCAAGCGGGATTAAACGAGAAACGTGATTCGATAATTCGTTACTCGAACGACCGAATTATCGAATCGCAAATTATCGAGTAACGGAGTTCACCATGACCCTCTGGGGCGGACGCTTTTCCACCCAACTTGACTCCCTGGCCTGGGAGCTAAATGCCTCCATCGGCTTCGACCGGCGCATGGCAGCGCAGGATGTGCGCGGCAGCATGGCCTGGGCCAGGGCCATTACCACCGCCGGTGTGCTGACCGCTGACGAATGCGCTCAGATTTGTGCCGGGCTGAAGGCCGTGGGCGACGAATTTGCCGCCGGTACGTTTGCATTTCAACCCAACGACGAAGACATCCACACCGCCGTGGAGCGCCGCCTGGGTGAGATCATCGGCCCGGCGGCGGGCAAGCTGCACACCGGGCGCAGCCGCAATGATCAGGTGGCCACCGATTTCCGCCTGTGGGTGCTGGATCATCTACCAGTGTTGGATGCGGCTATTCGGGAAATGCAAACCGCGTTGGTGGAGCGGGCGGAAACAGATTTTGAACTGTTGATGCCCGGCTACACCCACCTGCAACGCGCCCAGCCGATTTTGCTCAGCCATTGGTGGCTCAGTCACTTCTGGCCTTTGCAGCGCGACCGCTCGCGCCTGGCCGACCTGGCCCAGCGCGCCGCTATCATGCCGCTCGGTTCGGGCGCGCTGGCGGGCTGCCCCTTCCCCATTGACCGCGTTGCACTGGCGGCCGATCTCGGCTTCGCTGCCCCCTCGCCCAACAGCCTGGATGCCGTCTCCGACCGCGATTTCGCCGCCGAATTTTTGTTTTGCGCGGCGCTGATCGGCACACATTTGAGCAAACTTTCTGATGCGATGGTGCTGTTCACCACCCCGGAGTTCGGCTTCATCGAGCTTTCAGATGCCTACTCCACCGGCTCCTCGCTCATGCCGCAGAAGAAAAATCCAGACCTGTTCGAGCTAACGCGCGGCAAAGCCGGAACGCTGCTCGGCCTGCTGACCGGGATGCTCGCCACGCTCAAGGGCCTGCCCTCCACCTATGACAAAGACTTGCAGGAAGATAAACCGCCCGTTTTCGCTGCCTTCGACACGCTGACAACGATCCTGCCGGTGCTGGCCGGGGCGCTGCGCACGCTGACGGTCAAACCCGCCCGCATGAAGGCTGGCATAGATGCCGCCATGCTTGCCACTGACCTGGCCGATTATCTTGTCGAGCGCGGCGTGCCATTCCGCGAAGCGCACGGCCTGGCGGGAAAGTCCGTCCGCCTGGCCGCCGAGAAAGGCGTGACGCTGGATGCCCTGGGCGTGGCCGATTTTCAGGCACTCCACCCCGCCTTCGGGTCAGATGTCCATCAGGTGTTCGATCCCGCCCAATCTGCGGCGCGGCGTAAATCCATCGGCGGCACGGCTCCCGAAGCGGTGCAGGCTCAGTTACAACAGGCAAAAGAACTTTTAAACCACAAAGGACACGAAGGACTCAAAGGTTAATGCCTTTCTTCCTTCGTGTCCTTTGTGTCCTTTGTGGTTAAATTTTTTATGACCCAAGCAACCCTCGTTCTCCAAGATGGCACAGTTCTGCACGGCGAAGGCTTCGGCGCAGCCGCCGATACGGTTTTCGAGCTGGTTTTCAACACCTCGATGACCGGCTACCAGGAAATTCTCACCGACCCATCGTACCGCGGCCAGGCTGTGCTGTTCACCTGCTCGCACATCGGCAACGTGGGCATCAACACTGAAGATGATGAATCCAGCATCCCGCAGGTTTCGGGGGCAGTGGTGCGGGCGCTCAGCCCGGCGGTATCCAACTGGCGCGCCGCGCAGGATTTATCGTCATGGCTGGCGCAGCACGGCGTTCCCGGCATCAGCGGCGTGGACACGCGCTATCTCACCCGCAGACTGCGCGACGGCGGCACGCAAAAAGCCGCCCTCTCCACGCGAGGCACGCCTGCCGAAACCCTGCTGCAAATGGCGCGCGAGTGGTCTGGCCTGGATGGGCTCGACATGGTCAAAGAAGTATCATGCCAGAAAGCGTATCGGTGGGAGGGGGATGCGGGGAGTAAGTGGGTGGAAAGGGGGGATACGCGATATTCGATATTCGATATTCGTGATTCGAGCGGTAGTCGAATATCGAACAACGAATTTCGAATCACCGCTTACGACTTCGGCATCAAACGCAACATCCTGCGCCACCTCGCCAGTTATGGAGCCAACGTCACCGTCGTCCCCGCGGATACCCCGGCCAGTGAAGTGCTGGCGATGAAACCCGACGCCGTCTTCCTCTCCAACGGCCCCGGCGACCCCGAAGGGCTGCCCTACGCCGTGGAGGCGGTGCGCGGCCTGCTCGATGCGGAAATCCCCATCCTGGGCATCTGCCTCGGCCACCAGTTGATCGGCATGGCGGCAGGCGGCAAGAAACTGCGCCTGAAATTCGGCCATCACGCCGGCAACCATCCCGTGCAAGATTTACGTACCGGCAAGGTGCAAATCACCGCTCAAAACCACAACTACTGCATCGCCGCCGACAGCCTCGATCCCGCCAAAGTGGAAGTGACCCACCTGAGTCTGAACGACAACTCGCTGGAGGGCCTGCGCCTGCGCGACCGCCTGGTGATGAGCGTGCAGTATCACCCCGAAGCTGCGCCTGGGCCGCATGATGCCATCCCGGTGTTTGAGGAGTTTTTTGGCAAATTGCGAAACGCGTTGTACGGTGCTTAAAAGCGGCGCTCCTTTGTGCTATATTCATAACATGGAAACCAAGCCAACTGTCCTTTCCCCGCTTTTATTTCCTCTCAATAACGGACAAGAACTGCCGATTGATGAGAATGTCCCAGATGTTCAGTTACATTATGAACACCCGAACGGGAGGCTGTTTCTAGGAAACTCAATTGAATGGCTTGAAAAGCTGGACGGCGAGTCGGTTGACC
>CAZSFD010000133.1:0-8797 GCA_964606085.1 uncultured Anaerolineaceae bacterium | reverse complement strand
AATTCCGCTCGTTTCGTCAGCTTTTTACCCTTTTCCCGTTAAAAACGGGAGAGCCGAAAATGTATCGAGGGTTAAAAATCTGCAATCCGGCAGCGGTGTTGGTCATCTGCCTGAGCATCGGGGGGCTATTGGTTCTTCGCCCTGGCCTGGCTTCAGCAGCCCCGCAAGCGGTCCCAGAAATAGCGCTGCGCCCCCCAATCGTGTTGCTTGCTGCGGAGGCGGATGAAATCTTTCGTGTACCTGCCCACCAGGTGCGCTCACCGCGAGGCGTTGAAGCAGCGACATTTTCGATCACTTACATTCCCGCGGGTTCAACTGATCCATACGGCGAATTGTGCTATGCCTGGCCAGCAGGCTCGCAAGCTGCTTTTAATTATGCCGTTTCGCTTTGGGCGGCGGAATTGAATTCGGATGTGCCGATTGCCATCAATGCGTGTTGGGCCAACCTCGGAACAGGCATCTTGGGTTATAGCGGTTCATCTTCGGCGCGTGATTTTCCCAATGCGCCCGTTCCTGGCACCTGGTATAGCATGTCTCTGGCAAACACATTGGCCGGCTCTGATCTGAATGGCAGCACATCAGAAATGAATATTACCTACAGCGGGAATGGCATCAACTGGTATTTTGGCACCGATGGTATAACGCCCATCACCGCCTATGATTTTGCCAGCGTGGTGCTTCATGAAGTTTGTCATGGCCTGAATTTTGCCGGTACCATGAGAGTCTCAGGCGGCTTAGGAAGTTGGGGGAATGGAACCGGATACCCTGGGATATACGACCGCTTCGCAGAGAACGGAGCGGGCACGGCTTTGCTCAGTTTCCCGAACAACTCGGCTGAACTGGCGTCCCAATTGACCAGTAACAGCGTTTATTTTGATGGCCCCAATGCCAGTGCCGCAAATGGCGGTAATCCGGTCAGGCTCTATGCCCCCACTACCTGGCAGCAAGGTTCCAGCTATTCCCACCTCGATGAGATTTTCAACGGTACAGGAAATGCTTTGATGACCTACTCGATTGGGAATGGCGAATCCGTCCATGATCCCGGCCCGGTGACACGGGGCATTTTGCGCGATGTCGGCTGGCCTGACGCTCCAACCAATACCCCAACAGCTACAAACACAGCCACCCGAACGAATACACCAACCAACACAGCTACTCGTACGTCGACTCCAAGCAACACACCCACCAACACGCCCACGCGAACAAACACACCTACGAACACAGCTACCCATACGCCGACACCCTCCAACACCGCCACCCGAACGAATACGCCTACAAACACAGCCACCCTCACCCCAACTCCAAGCAACACGCCCACAAGAACATCCACCCCTACGAACACAGCTACCCATACGCCGACGCCCTCCAACACCGCCACCAAAACGAATACGCCGACAAACACAGCCACCCTCACCCCAACTCCAAGCAACACGCCCACAAGAACAAATACCCCAACCCGTACAGCCACACATACACCAACTGGAAGCATAACACCCTCATCAACGAGTACGCCTTCTTTGACCCCAACACCAGAACCCGGACTGTTTCGGTATGTTTTCTTGCCTCTAGTTGTGCGTTAATATCTGACACGCTCCATCGCTACCCTCCACCGTCACTTTGATTGGTGGAGGGTATTTTTATTGTCCCCAACATCTTGACAAATAATAGTAACTCGTTTATTATTTCGCCCGCTTGAAAAATATAAACCAAGTTACTATTTATTTACGCTTTCCCTCATGTCTGTACGCAACGCCATCCTCGGTTTATTAGTCCCAAAGCCTCGTCATGGTTATGAGTTACGTGCTGCCTTTGAGGCCGTGGTCGGTGGCGATGCCAATTGGGACGTCAAACCTGCCCAAATCTACACCACGCTTGAACGCCTCGAAGAAGCCGGGCTGGTCACGCGTGATTCAGACCTGGGTGAAGGGGACGAACCTGCGCGGCGTGTCTACGCCATTACACCAGAAGGCGAAGGCGCGCTGCGCGAATGGTTCAACTGTGGTGTAACGCCCGAACACCAACGCGACGAGTTCTTTGTCAAACTGATGGTGGGCCTGGTTTCTGGCATCGTAGACCCCGCCCGCCTGGTACAGACGCAGCGCGCCCACCTCTATCGAGCATTACATGATGCTACGGCCCAACGCGATGGCTATGATCCGCACGCGGAGATGGCCCAAATTTTACTGATCGACAAGGCCATTATGCACCTCGAAGCCGATTTGCGCTGGCTGGATATAACTGACATGCGCCTGGAAGAAATCAGACGCCAACCCCTGCCTGAGCCAGAAGTGCGCCCGCGCGGCCGGCCCAAGAAATTGGCCCTTGCATAAATGGATATTTTTAGATTTGGAGTATGTGATGTCCTACAATTTGAAAGGTAAAACCGTTCTGATTACCGGCGCCAACGCTGGCATTGGCAAAGCCGCCACAATTCAATTGGCCCGTTTAGGTGCTGAGGTGGTGATGGTTTGCCGTAACCCCGAACGTGGGTTGAAAGCCATGCAAGAGGTAATTGATCTGACTGGCACCAATACAATTGATCTGATCACGATGGATTTGGCCTCGCAGACTTCCATACGCGCGGGCGTTGACCAGTTCAACGACCATCATCAGCGCCTGGATGTGCTGATTCACAACGCGGCCAACTTCGATCACACGCTTCAGCAAGCCGTCCTCACCGCAGAGGGCGTGGAAACCGTTTTCGCCACCAATCACCTGGCCCCGTTTTTGCTGACGCATCTACTGCTCGACACACTCAAAGCCAACGCGCCCAGCCGCATCATCACCGTTGCATCAAAAGGCTTGATCTCTTACCCGTTCCTCGATATCGAGTTCGACAATTTGCATGGTGAACGCAAGTTCACCATGCAACACGCCTACTACCACTCCAAGCAGGCCCAGGTCATGTTCACCTTCGACCTGGCCCGGCGGTTGCAAGGCACTGGCGTCACCGTCAACTGTGTGCGCGTTGGCAACGTTGCCATCCCCGATGAGCGCCTGGGACATTTGCCGAGTTGGCTGGTCAAGATTTATCACATGAAGCGCAAGTTCGCCATGACCCCCGAAAAGATGGCCGAGACCTACGTGTGGCTGGCTGCTGACCCTTCCCTTCAGGACGCCACGGGCGGCTATTACGACGCCCCCAATGTGCCCGTCAAAGCGAACAAGCCGGCTTACAGCCTGGCGACTCAGCAAAAACTTTGGGATGTCAGTATGAGATTAACCAATTTAGGAATTACGCAAGGCGTTGGTTGAGCTTATTGAAACCAATCTCCAACTCAAATAGCACACACCTGTTTCTAAGGAGTAACCCATGTCTACCATTCAATCGCAGAATCTGACCAAAATTTACGGCAACGGCTCAACCGCCGTAACCGCGCTCGATCATGTAAATGTTGTCGTGAAAGAGAACGAGTTTGTGGCGGTGATGGGCCCCAGCGGCTGCGGAAAATCCACTTTGTTGCACCTGCTCGGTGGTTTGGATAAGCCCAGTGATGGCAGTGTGATCATTGGCGGGCATAACCTGGGCGATCTGAGTGACGATAAACTCACCGAACTGCGCCGCCGCAAGATCGGCTTTGTTTTCCAGTTCTTCAATCTCATCCCCGTTTTAAGCGCCGTTGAAAATGCTGCTTTGCCAGTGACATTGGATGGCATCAAACCTGCCGAGGCCAAGAAACGCGCCACCGATTGGCTGACCCGCTTTGGTATGGGTGACCGTCTCGACCACCGTCCCGACCAGCTTTCTGGCGGGCAGCAGCAGCGTGTGGCCGTGGCGCGCGCCCTGGTGGCCGAACCCGATCTGATCCTGGCCGACGAGCCGACCGGCAACCTCGATACCCGCGCTGGCGACGAAATTGCCGGCTTGCTGCGCGACGTTTCCAAGCAATACAAGCGCACCATCGTCATGGTCACGCACGACCCGCGCATCGCCGCCTACGCCGACCGCATCATCTTCCTCAAAGATGGCAAAGTGGTAGACGAAACCCAACTCGAAAGCAAGAATGGCAACAATGCCAAAAATGTCGCCCAAAAAATGAAAGAAATCAGCAACTAACCGCCCAGGAGACTACCCATGAACTTCCAACTCACACTCGCCCTGCGTTATCTTGCTGGCCGCAAGTTACGCACGGTATTAACCACACTGGCGATTGTCTTCGGCATTTTGCTCATCTTCGGCATGAACTCGATCCTGCCAGCTTTTATCGCCTCCTTCACGGCCAATGCCATGGCCCTCGAAGGTCAGGTGGATGTCAGCATCGCCAGCAAGACCAACGGCACGTTTTCAGAAAACGTGCTGCAAACGGTGAAAAGCATAGATGGCGTCAGCGTGGCTGCCGGAACGCTGGAACGGCCGATCAGCCTGCCCGCCGATTACTTCGACAAAAACCCCGCCGCCCCCGACCGGGCCACTTCGGTGATCGTGGTCGGCGCGCAGCCGGATGAAATTCGTTCGGTCAGTTCGTTCAACATCATCGAGGGGCGCTTCCTCGAAACAGGTGATGTGGCCGTGGCGGTGATCGCCGAATCGCTGGCCGATATTGCCGACGTCAAAGTCGGCGATCGGTTGCGCCTGCCCACCACCATCGGCGAAGTCACCTTGACCGTCGTCGGCATCACCCCGCAGCGCCTGCTGCCCGGCAGCGAGGAAATCCTCGTCCCGCTGGCGCAAGCGCAAACCCTGTTCGACATGCCCGGCCAGATCAACCTGATCGAAGCCAACTTCGACAGCCTCGACGAAGCCCGCCGGGCCGAGATCGAAACCGCCATCACGGCCACCCTGGGCGAGGGTTTTGCCCTGGGTGTGCTGCAAGCCGGGGCCGAAATCCTGCAAAATATCGGCGTGGCGCAGGGCATTCTCACCTTTTTGGGCGTGCTGGGCCTGCTGATGGGCGGGTTTATCATCTTCAATACTTTCCGCACCATCGTCGCCGAACGCCGCCACGATATTGGCATGTTGCGCGCCGTGGGCGCCAGCCGCAATACCATCACCTGGCTGATCCTGTTTGAAGGCCTGATCCAGGGCGTCATCGGCACGGTGGCGGGCATTTTCCTGGGCTATGGGTTTGCCTTTTTGATGTTGAAGGGGTTATCGGGCATCATGCGCCAATACCTGAACGTCAGCATCAACTCGCCAGAAGTGACGCCGGGGTTAGTGATCGTGTCCTTCCTGTTGGGCGTCGGCATAACCCTGGTTGCCGGTTGGCTGCCGGCCCGCGCCGCCAGCCGGGTGACACCCCTGGAAGCCTTGCGTCCCGACGTGGGCGGCCTGACGCTCAAGCGCATGGCCGGACGCGGCTTTTGGAGCGGCGTGGTGATGATCGTCCTGGCGCTGCTGGCGTTGTTTTCAGGAAACGCCGGGCTGCTCGGGCTGGGTTCATTCCTGCTGGTGATCGGCCTGATCGCCATCGGCCCGGCGCTGGTCAACCCCATCGCACGAGTGTTCGGCAGCCTGGCGGCCCTGGCCTTCGCCCGGGCTGGCACGGCCCAACTGGCCGAGAGCAACCTGAGCCGCCAGCCGGCGCGGGCCGCTATCACCGCCTCGACGACGATGATCGCATTGGCGATCCTGATCATGGCAGCCAGCATCCTCTCCAGCATCTCGCTCACCTTTACCCGCATGTTAGAGGAGAGTCTGGGCAGCGACTACCTGCTCGTCCCGCCCACCGTCTCGCTGTGGGGATCGAACATGGGCGCGGCGCCCGATCTGGCCGATGAACTGCGCGCCGTGGCAGGCGTGGAAGTGGTCAGCACCATGCGCTTTGCCGCCACGCAGATCAATGGCGCAGCGGTAGGGCTGCTTGGCGTCGAACCCGTGGCTTACGCCGCCACCAGCGGCCTGACCTTCAGCCAGGGCGACCCCGCAACCGCCTACCACGAACTGGCGAGCGGCCGGGCGATGATCATCAATGGCGTCCTGGGTAGCGCTGCCAACGTCAAAATGGGCGACCGCGTCACTGTGCTGACCCCCACTGGCGAGCAGACCTACACAATCGTCGGCATTGCGTCCGATTTCCTCAACGCCAAGACCAGCACCGCCTACATCTCGCACGCCAACATCGCCGCCGACTTTGGCCGCACCGAAGACATTTTCTTCCAGATCAACGTGAACGATGGCGCCGATACGGCTGCCGTTGAAGCCGCTTTCACCAAAGCCATCGAGCCTTACCCGCAGTTCAAGCTGGTGGCCGGGCGCGAATACCTGGAGCAAAACATCGGCCTGTTCAACTCGGCCTTCATCGGCATGTACGCCATGGTCGTCTTCCTGTCCATCCCATCGCTGATCGCCATGGTCAATACGCTGGCGATTGGCGTGTTGGAGCGCACCCGTGAGATCGGCATGTTACGCGCCGTCGGCTCGACCCGCGGCCAGATTCGCACCGTCATCCTGGCGGAGGCGGTCATTCTGGCGGCCATCGGCACCTCGTTTGGGCTGCTGGCCGGGTTATACATGGGGCGCATGGCAGTCGAGTCCTTCGCGCTGCTGGGCTTCCAGGCCGACTATATCTTCCCGGCCCAGGGCGTGATCATCGCCATCGCCGGCGGCCTGTTCTTCGGGGCGCTGGCGGCCATCATCCCGGCTCGCCAGGCGGCAAAGTTGGAGATTGTGCAGGCGCTACGGTATGAGTGAAGCATGATGTTGGTAAATCCAATGGGCGCTTTTTGGTATACTGGCCTGAATTTCATCATGTCTTTTCTTCAGGAGGAAGTATGCAAGCGAAAATCGTACTTTTGCCCGGCGATGGCATCGGCCCAGAAGTGGTCGGCGAGGCCGTGCGTTTACTGGAAGCTGTTGCGGCGAAATTTGGGCACCGTTTTGAATATAGCGAACGGCTGATGGGCGGCTGCTCGATTGACAAATTCGGCGTGGCGCTGACCGATGAGACACTGGCCGACTGCCAGGCAGCGGACGCGGTGCTGCTCGGCGCGGTGGGCGGCCCCAAATGGGATGACCCCGCCGCCAAAGAACGCCCCGAAAAGGGCCTGCTGGCGCTGCGCAAAGGGCTGGGCGTGTTCGCCAACCTGCGCCCGGTCAAAGTCCACCCCGATCTGATCCACGCTTCGCCGGTCAAAGAAGACCGCCTCAAAGGGGTAGACATCATCGTTGTGCGCGAACTGACCGGCGGGCTATATTTCGGCCAGCCGAAGGGCCGCGCCGTGGTAGATGGCCAAGAACGCGCCGTAGACACACTGGAATATTGGGATTATGAAATTCGCCGCATCGTTGACCTGGCCTTCCGCCTGGCGTTGCCACGCAAGCAAAAGGTAACCTCGGTGGACAAGGCCAACGTGTTGGAATCTTCGCGCCTGTGGCGCAAAATCGCCATCGAGGTGGGGCAGCGCTATCCGCAGGTCACGCTCGAACACATGCTGGTAGATACGGCCTCGATGCGCCTGATTTCTGCCCCGGCGTACATGGATGTGGTGGTCACAGAGAATATGTTCGGCGATATCCTCACCGATGAAGCCTCGGTGCTGGCTGGCTCGATGGGCATGTTGCCCTCGGCCTCGCTGGGCGAAAATGGGCCAGGGCTATACGAACCGATCCATGGCTCTGCGCCCGACATTGCCGGGAAGGGCATCGCCAACCCGCTGGGGACGATGCTCAGCGCGGCGCTGCTGTTGCGCTACTCGCTCAAGCTGGAAGCCGAAGCCGCCGCCATCGAAACCGCCGCCCACGCCGCGGTCAGCGCCGGCTGCCGCACCGCCGACCTGGGCGGCCAACTCACCACCCGCCAGATGGCCGACGAAGTCCTTGCGAGGCTGGCATGAACGTTGCATTCCAAGGTGAGCCTGGCGCTTACTCCGAAGCCGCCGCGCTGGCTGTCTTTGGCCCCAAGGTCGAAACCGTGCCGTGTGCGTCATTTTTCGAGGTCTTCGCGGCCGTGCAGGGCGAAAAGGTCGAATGCGGCATCATCCCGATCGAAAACTCGCTGGCGGGCAGCATTCATCAGAATTACGACCTGCTCTTGCAGCACTCACTCCATATCGTGGGAGAACACCTGCTGCGCGTGCGCCACTGCCTGATCGCCCTGCCTGGCGTGCCGATGGCAGACATCCGCACCGTCATCAGCCACCCGCAAGCCCTGGCGCAGTGTGAGCGGTACTTGCGCACGCTGGGCCTCGCCAGCGAGGTGGGTTACGATACCGCTGGCAGCGTCAAAATTGTCAAAGAACGCGGCGATCGCAGCCTGGCCGCCATTGCCTCACGCCGGGCCGCCGAAGTGTATGCGCTGGAAATTTTGCAAGAAGGCATCGAAGATAACCCCGCCAATTACACGCGTTTTCTGGTCATTGACCGCCGTCCGGTTTTCCCCGGCGATAACGCCAAAACATCCATCGTATTCAGTTGCAAAAATATCCCTGGCGCGTTGTTCAAGGCATTGAGCGTATTTGCCCTGCGCGATATTGACCTGACCAAGATCGAATCGCGGCCCATTCCGGGCCGTCCCTGGGAATATATGTTTTACGTGGATTGCGCCGGTTCGACCACCGAACGCGCCGTGACGCGCGCCCTCGAACACCTGGGCGAATACGCCACCACGCTGCGCGTGTTAGGCTCCTACGCCCGTCATCTTCAGCCACCCGAAGCATAGCAGCCAGAAGCGTTCAAGCTATTCGCATCCAGGTTATTTTTCCTGGGCTGCTCCAGGTTGGCAAACAAAAACGCCCCTCATCTTTTGAGGAGCGTTTTTGTTTGCCACGAAACCGCAGTTGTGCAACCGCGTATTCGATGTACTGTTGTGCCCCCAAGGGGACTCGAACCCCTGTTTGAGCCTTGAGAGGGCTCCGTCCT
>CAZSFD010000132.1:0-9712 GCA_964606085.1 uncultured Anaerolineaceae bacterium | reverse complement strand
GATGTAAAGGGCCTGTGCGCCCAGGAAGGTCAACGGCCCGGCAGCTTCCAGCAAGTCGGCAATCAGGTGAGAACCGCCCCAATGCTGGATGGCTTGTGCCCAGGTGTGCCAGGGATGGGTTGAATTAATCATGGTTATCAGTATAGCACAATTCACTTGGGGGGATGTGCGCCAGTGAAACCATTTTATAACCGGGCGCGAAGATGGTCAAGTAGCCTTTTATCCCACTCTGATGATACAATCCCGCCATCGAATTCATTCAAGCCCCCTCATGCCCCGCCAAAGGAAATCGTTATGACCGATCAAGGTACCATTTTGTTGGTAGAAGATAACCATGAATTACGACTTGGCCTGCGTGACATGCTCACCTTTGATAATTACATTGTTTTGCAAGCCATGAACGGCAAAGAGGCGCTGGAACTGCTGCGCGAACATTCGCCCGATCTGATCCTCTCGGATATCACCATGCCTGAAATGAACGGCTATGAGTTTTACGATCTGGTACGCGCTCACCCAGGCGGCACGGGCATTCCCTTTATCTTCCTCACCGCCCGAGGCGAACAAGAAGATATTATGCGGGCACGCAACCTGGGCGCAGAAGACTACCTGGTCAAACCGATCAGCCATCACGAATTACTGTCAGCCATTCGCGCCAAAGTGACCCGTTTTCAGCAGATCAAAATGATTCAGCTTGAACAATCTTACGAAGCCAGCCTGACCATGCTGGCCAATGCTATCGAAGTGCGCGACCAATATACGCGCGGCCACGTCGAGCGGGTGCGCGATTATGCCTTGCTGATTGCCCAGGCCATGGGACTGCACGAAAAGCGCTTGCGTTTGATCCGCTTTGGCGCCATTTTGCACGATATTGGCAAAATCCTGGTATCCGAAAATACCCTGACAAAGTCATCCCCTCTGAGCGACGCGGAGCGGCGCGAACTCAGGCAGCACCCCATTATCGGTGCCGAGTTGATCAAAAATATCCCCTATCTTGAAGAAATGATCTCGATTGTGCGCTACCATCACGAGCATTGGAATGGGGGCGGCTATCCGAGCGGCTTAGGCGGCGAAGATATTCCTCTGGAAGCACGGATTGTTTCCGTGGCAGATAGCTTCGATGCCATGACGACCAACCGCCCTTATCACCCCGCCTGGCCGGTCGAAACGGCCATTCAGGAACTCAAAAAAGGCGCTGGCATCTATTTCGATCCGGTTGTCGTGGAAGTATTTCTTAAATTGTGGCAGGAAAACCCCCAGGTGCAACATATCATCTCGCAATATCGTCACAGCACACCGAGTGGCGCATAAGCGCCTGGCCTCATTCGCCCGCCATACAAAACCGGTTACGCCCGCCATTTTTTGCGCGATACAGACATTCGTCGGCCAGGGCGATCAGGTGCTGGGCTTCATGGGCGTGTTCGGGGTAAGCCGCCCCCCCCAGGCTGATGGTGATCGGGATTTCGACATCACCGGCCACAAACGGCTGGTTTCTGACCACCTGCAACAGGCGGTTGCCCACGGCGAACAAGGCGCGCGACGTGGTGCCTGGCAGCAGGATGGCAAATTCCTCTCCCCCATAGCGTGCTAAAAAATCTACATTGCGCAACTCGGCGCGCAAACGACCGGTCAACTGGCTCAACACCTGGTCACCCGCCAGATGGCCGTAGCGATCATTTACCTGTTTGAAGTGGTCGAGATCGATCATCAACAACGAGAGCGGCTGATGATACTGATTGGCACGTTCCATTTCGGTGCGTAATTGCTGCTGAAAGTGGCGATGGTTGTAAGCGCCGGTGAGAAAATCGGTGATGGAGGCTTGCTCCACTTCGCCAAATGTCAACGCGTTCCACAGGGCAATCGCCGCATGGCCAGCCAACATCTCCAGGCGGTCAGCATGTTCGGGGCCATAAAAACCACGTTCGGTTTTATCTAACGAAAGAAAACCCAGCAATTGATCGCGCACGATGAGCGGCGCACCCACCCACGATTTTGTGTGCATCGCCCCCACGTTCAACCAGTCTGTGTAGATGGAAATATCCGGGATGACCATGGCGCGTCGGTTGGCGGCCATGCTGTGTAAGTTATGCACATCTTCGAGGCGCAAGGTGAAATCTGCCGGAAGCGGCTGCCCCCAGCGGTCAAAACCACACTGCACAGCCACGCGCACGTGTTCGCCTTCGACCAAAAAAACGCACATGCTATCGTAGGGAACCACGTTGGCCAATTGCTCCAGCAGCACATCGAACAAGGCCGATGCCTTCAAATTACTCGAAAGCGCCAGGCTGATCTGCCGCAAGGCTTCGGCCAGGGCGCGCTGCTCGCATTCGCTCTGGTAAAGACGAGCGTTGATCAATGCCAGGGCCACCTGTTCTGATAGCAAACGCAAGCGGCGCATGTCTGTGCCAATGCCTTCCGTGTCAAGCGAACGGCTGTACAAGGCGATCAGGCCAATCGGCTGGCCGGCAGCCTTGAGCGGGAGCAGGAAGGTGAGCGTATACCCAGCCTGTTGCATGATGGCTGCCTGGGTGGGGTCTATGGCAGGATCATCCACATGCAAGGTGATCGGCTGTTGTTCCCACAAGGCCGCGGCCATTTGCGGGTGGGCCGCCAACAAGAATTCACGTCCAACATCATCTATTTGCGAAACCCCCAGCACATTGTAATGGGCCAGAATGCGCAGCCGTTCGGGGTCTGTTTCGTAGGCGGCGATGGTGCAGTCTTCCATCCCACTCACCCAGGCCAGGCGCACCGACACCTGGCGCAGCAATTCTTCCATTTCCAGCGTGGAAATCATCATGTGAACGGTATCTACAATAATGTGCATATCCAGGTCGCGCTGGCGGAATTCATCCAGAAGATGCACATGCTCGATAGCCTGTTCAATCTGCGCCGCATACAACAACAGCCATTCTTGCTCAATGCTCGAAAACAGGCGTGGCTGTTGATAACGTAAGAGCAATACCCCCGCCATCAGGGCTGAGGTCTCTGGCAAGATGGGCAAGGCCACCAACGTCTTTACCCCATGCTGCACCAAAAACTGCCCCAACTGGTTCGATGCGTCAGATTCATAGCCCGAAAGCACGAACAACCGCGTGGATTGCTGAAACAGGCTTTGCAAACCTTCCCATTCACCCCAAACTTCATCATGGAGTGGCGCCCCGTTCGCCTGTAAGCTGCCGCGCAGTTGCAGTGGCACACCTTTTTCGCTAAAAAAAAACGCCGCGCTGTCGGCCTGAAAAGCCTGCAAGGTGCCTTGTAATGCAAAGTCGAGGACAGCCTGCACCGAACGGCAGGTTTCCTTTTGTTCAGAAAATTCGGCAAAGCGCTTTAAGTGAGCGATTTCGAAGTTGGGCAAATTGTTGCCCTGGGCTTCAGAGCCAGGCAGGTTTTGCATGGGGACACTCATCAACTTAGGCACGGGAATTAGATAACTGCCCCACTTTGCGCTACATCGCAAAGGTTTTCACCAGACACTTATTTAATCCGCGTTGCTTACATCTTATCATTTTTCCCGCCAATTGCCACTTACAAAAAGTATATCAGAAATGATAAATTATTCAGTTTGTGTTGCTTTTTGCAACGCATCCCACGCCCGAACCCGCGCCAATAAGCCCTTCAGCGGCGATAACTCGCCCACCCCAAGCCCATGATTATCGGTGCGGGTGCGCTTATATTGCCAGACCTGGCTGCCAACCGGATAAAGACACGCCCGCCGACGAAATTCTGCGTGAGCGAGGTAGCCCGCCAGGTAAATATCCATCCCATACACCCAGATATTCCCCCACTCGACCGCTTCGACAAGGAACGTCTCTGCCAATGCTGCGCTGCGAATGCCCAGCCGACCTTCAGGCGTCCTGTGCGTCGAAAGGTAAGCCAGGCTGAAAAAATCGGTCGAAAGCGCCAGCCGCTGCCCGGCCACGAGTTGCACGCGTTCGACCGCAAATCCATGTTCAGCGGTTTGCCCGCCCACTTCCACTTGCAAGGCTGGCCCGCTTTCCAACTTGAGCGCCAGGCCGCCCAACGATTGCCAGCGTCCAGGGCGAGACCAACGCGTCGGGAAGGTGTGCATCAGGAAAACGGGCTGATTGGCTTCCTGCGCCCGGCGCGTCTCGCTCGAATGTGCGGCAAATAACGCCAATACAAAGGCAAAGACGTACAAATCGTAATCACGCAAATGTCCCGCCGCCAACTGGTCGGATGGCACCAGCGCAGCGGCTTCCAATAACACCGCCGGGTTCTGTCGCACCTGTTGGATGGCCTGACGCTGCGCCACCACAAAGCTCTTGATATCACAGCGATGCCCCCCCAGTGCCACATCATAACGGTCAGGGTCAGTGAAAGGCGTCGCGCCCAGGGTGTCGTATGGCACCTGTGCATCATCCAGATGCCGCCGGAAAGCCAGTTCCACCGCCTTGCCCGCCACAATGCGCCGCAGCCGCTCAAACGAGGTTCCCCCCATGCGGTCATAGGTATACGCCAACGAACGCAGCGCATAGGCGATCCCCGCCAGAGTCAGATCGTCAGTATAAGGCAGTCGGATGATGTCATCGGCGGTCAGCATGGTTACCCGGTAGCCGGCTCGTTGCGGAATTGCAAGCAATAGTGATGAAAGGTGTTGCTGACCCAGGCGTTGCCCATGCCGTAGGGAGCCAACGATTGGTTATCCTGACACCACAGTTTTTCATCTTTGAGCGTGTACGTTTGCCCCAGACGCCGAGCCAGGTCCCACGCCAGCGGGTAAATTTTGCCACCCTTTTTGATATTTTTGACAATGATGGTGAGATAGGCCCTCGGTTTGAGTAATGGCTGCAACTGCTCATAAATCACCGCCAGGCGTTCAACAAACTCATCATAATCCGTCACATTGCCCAGGTCAGCAGGATCATCGGAATAAACCACATCCAGGTCGGCGGCGGCGCGGCGTTTTTTCTGCGTGGCAGCGCCGCGGGCGTGGAGCATATCCCAATAGGGCGGCGAGGTCAGCAGGTAATCAATCAATGGGAGTTGGTTTTCGGCGGCGATTTGCGGTGCGTGGGCGGCGTTGCCAGTGAACACACGGGCGGCCAGGCCCGCAGCCGGTTGGCCCAGGCCAGCCTGCTCATCAGCCACCACCTGTTGGGCAATCGCCGCATAGGTGGGGTTCAGTTCGATGCCGTACGCGTTGCGCCCGGCGCGCAGGGCCGCCACCAACGTGCTGCCTGTGCCAGCCATCGGGTCAAACACCACCCCGCCACGCTTGGTGAAAAATTCGATAAACTCCTGCGCCATCGTCTCTGGGAATTTGGCCGGGTGACGCAGCACGCCCTTCTGACGCGGCGGTGGGTTGTGGATGAACCACGATTTTTGAAATTTGATCCAGGTTTTGTTGTCGAGGTCGTTGAGGCGGTTAGGGGGCATAGGGATTGGGGGATTGAACAATCACGCAATCACGAAATATATTCCGCTACCGCTTGTGCCATCTCCATCGTCGTGCTTTTGCCGCCCATATCGTAAGTGCGGGCTTTGCCTTCGGCGATGACGGCGGCGATGGCGGCTTCGAGGGCGGCGGCTTTGTCGCTTTCGCCGAGCCAATCGAGCATCAGTTTGGCGGCCAGGAAGGTGGCGATGGGGTTGACCTTGTTCATCCCGGCGTACTTGGGGGCTGAGCCGTGGGTTGGCTCGAACACGGCGAAGTTATCGCCGATATTGCCGCTGGAAGCAAATCCCAGGCCGCCGACGAGTTGGGCAGCCAAATCCGAAAGGATGTCGCCGAACATGTTGGATGTGACCATCACGCCGTAATCGAGCGGGTTTTTGATCAGCCACATCATCATCGCATCCACGTTGGCTTCCCAGAGCGGGATGGCGGGAAATTCGGCGGCGGCCAGCTTGCGGGCCTCCCGCGTGATCAGGCCGGATGTTTCGCGCACCACGTTGGGCTTCTCGACCAGCGTGACCGATTTGTACCCATATTGCTCGGCATATTTGAAGGCGCTGCGCACGATGCGCTGGCTGCCCTTGCGGGTGATCACACGGCACGAAATGGCAATATCTTCGTTGGCGGAATCCTTGAAGGCCTTCATGGCGGGGCTGTGGGCTTCGAGTGCGCCGCGCACCTCGGCGGGCAGCGGGTGGAACTCGACACCGGCATACAGGTCTTCGGTGTTTTCGCGGAAGACGACCAGGTCAATGCCTTCGCGGTAATTGAGCGGGTTGCCGGGGTAAGCCTTGCATGGGCGCAGGTTGGTGTACAGGTCAAAAAGCTGGCGCAGGCGCACAATCGGGCTGCGGTAAACCAGCCCTTTATTCTGCAAATCAGGATGCAGTTCGGCGGCGGCTTCTTCCTTCGGCTTGGAAGTGATCGCCCCGAACAGGGCGCAATCGCACGTTTTGAGCAGATCAACCGTGCGTTGGGGCAGGGCGTCACCTTCGGAACACCAGAACTCCCAGCCGATGTCGGCGTGGGGGTATTCGGCGTCGAGGGCGAGTTTGTCGAGGACGATGCGCGTGGCATCCATCACGTCTATGCCGATGCCGTCTCCGGGCATCCAGGCGATGCGGTATTTGGGCATGAAAAACTCCTGAGGGGGGATAGGGTGACAAGGTGAAAAGGTGAAAAGGTGCGCTTTTCGCTTCACCCTGTCACCTTTTCACCCGGCCACCAGTTAATCGGATGTTTTGACTTCGGCAGTGCTTATAATCCCCAATTTCTTGCGAATTTGCGGGACGAGGCCGCCGGATTGGATGATGTCGAGGGCGGTGGGGGAGAGCGGGGGGAAGGGGTAGTCGCCGCCGTTGAGGGTGATGACGCTGCGGGTCAGGTCAATGGTGAGCGTGTCGCCCATGGCGGCGGCGTCCACGACCTCGGGGCAGGTGATCATCAGCAGTCCCTGGTTGATGCCGTTGCGGTAGTGGATGCGCCCGAAGGATTTGGCGATCACCGCGGCAATGCCCTTGTACTTCAGGCAGGTCACGGCCTGCTCGCGGCTGGAGCCGTTACCCCAGTTTTTGCCCGCCACGATGATGTCGCCGGGCTGGGCCTGTGCGGCGAAATTGGGGTCGAGGTCTTCGAGGGCGTGGGCGGCGATCTCGGCGGGTTCGCGCAGGGTGTAGGTGTATTTGCCAGGGAAGATGACGTCGGTGTTGACGCCGTCGCCGTATTTCCAGATTTTGCCGGTGAGGGTTTGTAGGTTCATGGGGGACTCGTAAAACGTGATTCGTGATGCGCGATTCGTGAAGTCACGTTTCACGTATCACGCTTTGTATATCCTCCACCAACGCCCGCACGCTCTCCTCGCTCGTATCCCACGAGCACATGAAGCGCGCCGCGCCGCCGATGAAGGTGTAAAAGTGCCAGCCCTTTTGCTCCAGGGCGTGAGCCACTTTGGGCGGCAGGTTGACGAAGACGGAATTGGCCTGGCAGGGCGAGGCAATCTCGATTTCGGGGATGGCGCGCAATTCGGCTTCGAGCTGCCGGGCGCGCTGGTTGGCGTGGGCAGCATGTTTGAGCCACACGCCATCTTTGAGAATGCCCAGCCACGGCGCGGCGATGAAGCGCATTTTGGAGGCCAACTGCCCGGCTTGCTTGCAGCGGTATGCGAAATCTTCGGCCAACGCTTTGTTGAAGAAAATCACCGCTTCGCCAACCGCCAGGCCGTTCTTGGTGCCGCCCAGGCACAGCACGTCCACGCCGCACTGCCAGCTAATCTCCTTGGGCGTCAGGCCGAGGGCGGCCACGGCATTGGCAAAACGCGCCCCATCCATGTGCAGCTTAAGATTGAACTTCTTGGAGATTTTGTAGATATTGAGCAGTTCGGCCACCGTGTAGACCGTGCCAAGTTCGGTGGCCTGCGTGATGCTGACGGCCTTCGGCTTGGGGTAATGAATGTCGTTGCGCTTGGTGACCAGATCTTCGATGCTCTTGGGGTCGAGCTTGCCGTGCCGGTTGGGGGCAGCCAGCAGTTTGGCCCCGTTGGAATAGAACTCCGGCGCGCCGCACTCGTCGGTTTCGATGTGGCTCGAATCGGCACACACAATGCTGTGATACGACTGGCACAACGAGGCCAGCGCCAGCGAGTTAGCCGCCGTGCCGTTGAAGACGAAGAACACCTCGCAGTCGGTCTCGAAGGTTTCGCGCAGCAGGTCGGCGGCTTCGGCGGTCCAGGGGTCGTCGCCGTAGGAAAGGACGTGTCCCTGGTTGGCGGCGGAGAGGGCTTGCATGGCTTCTGGGCAGATGCCAGAGTAGTTATCGGAGGCGAATTGTTGGTTGTGGATGGGGGGCATGATTACAATTCGATTTCTGAAAGCACAAGAACCGTCAATTCAGTCACGCGTTTCAGCGTAGTGTCATTGGTTAGAAACGCCTGGCAACCAGATTGCAGCGCAGTGGCAATTTGCAACGCATCGGGCGTGCGAAGATTGTATCTGGCGCGCAAATCAGCGGCCAAAATAGCGGTATCGGGATTGATGTTTTGGGTTTCAAAACCCTGGCTATTCAAGAACAATTCTTGATATTGCTGCTGCAAAACCGCGTTCCCTTGTCGAATGGGGTGAATCAACACTTCGGTGAGTGAAATCACCGAAGTGCAGGCGCGAAGTGTGCCATCGGCAATGCGTTGGAAAATTGATGTAACCAAGGCGTTGTATTGCGGATGGGCTTCGATAAAGTAAATGATCGGCGCGGTATCCAGGCCCAAGTACACCACGCCAGTAAAAGCAGTATCCAGTTTGATCATGGTTGATCCCATTCATCGCGCAGCGCATGGACGTAATCTTGGGCATCTATTCCTTGCCAGATTTCAGCGCCCAATCCATGCAACTCCATAATGTTGTGTTTTGAAGTTTGTTCTTCAAGCGAAGCCGGGATCAATTCACGGGCAGTGAGTTCCAACAGGCGCAAACGTTCAACGGGCGAAAGTGGCCGAATGTAGGTTGCATAAACTTCTTCAACTTTTGTGAGCATAATTGCCTCTTTCAGATCAACACATCTGTGGGATTGATTGCCACATCCACAAACGCGGCCGGGCCGAAAGATTCACCCGCGGCGTGGCGGCGCATCAGACGGTAGCCATTGGCATCGGGTTCGCGATAGACTTCGACCCAACTCTCCACGAGATTGACGATCCAGGCTTCGGGGATGCCGGCGCGGGCGTAGGCTTTGAGTTTGATCTCACGGTCGTATTCGAGGGTAGAGTCGGAGACTTCGACGACGAGAAATACGTCTTGCGGACCAGGAATTTCGTTCGTTTCCTGTTTCCAGAGCGCCGCATCGGGAACAGGTTCGGAGAAATCGTCCAGCCGTACCGGGTTTTGGATGCTGACGATGGCACGATTGCCAATATGTTGAAAAAGCAAGCGTGTCAGGCGATTTACAGCATTGGCATGTTTAATCCCAATCGGTGACATCATAATCATTTCTCCATCCAGCAATTCAACCCGGTCGTCTTCGGTCAGATCACCCGCTTCATGCAAATCGTGAAAGGCTTTGGTGGAAATGCGGTAACGCGTAAACAGTGGGGGAGCCATATCGCTGGATGCGGCTCGCCCATAGGTGGTGGCAACTTCTCTCACTTTTTTCTGCATACTCACCTCCGAGAATTGAGGCAGCATTCTCTGGCGAAGCTTGTCGCGATCGGCAACCGTAAAATTCCCAGGCAATAAAACGCCCTGGGTTTTTAGAACAGTAGGTGCATAAATCACATACAAGACAGAACCAGTCCAATTTAGATTAATA
>CAZSFD010000131.1:0-9863 GCA_964606085.1 uncultured Anaerolineaceae bacterium | reverse complement strand
TGTTTTCGTGACATGCCCCCAATTTACCACATTCTACATCCATGCAACAACGCCTCGTGCGCGCCAAATCTGCCACCTACGTTGGCGGTGGGGCGCACAGCCTGGCCCGCCGGCCCGGCTCGCACGACCTGGAATTCCACAACGGCGATTTCGCCTATCTCGACACCTATTACGGCGGCACCGATTTTATCGGCGAAGAAGCGGTCTATTTTGAAGGCCAGCCGGTGTGGGCGATGAATTATCTGGAGAACAACATGGATTTCGACATCTCGCAAACTTCATTCGACAATCTCGGCCAGTGGCATGCCTGGCGCTTGGGCCTCGACCTGGCACAGCCCCGCCCGGAGGCCAACGCTGACGAGCTTATTTTCCAGCATTTCCTGCGCGATTTTCTGGCCGACCTGTACGCTAACCCGGCGGCTTATAGCATCCCGCACGTAGCCTACGAGCCTACCCTCCCCGGCGATGAAGCTCGCGAAGAACGCCTGCGTGAAGGCCGGCTGAAAGTACGCCGTGCCAGCGAAATCGGCCTGCTCGATTTTTTGTACCAACTCGGCCAGGTTGGCGATATGAACGGAGATTCCCTACGGGTGGCGCGGGTCTTTTTCGAGCAGCTTGTGGCCGAGAAGGTCAAGAAGGTCAAAGTCAAAGGGCTGCCGCAAAGCTTCGAGCGAATAGGGATGTCCTTTGCGGTGGGAGATGATGTACAGATGGGCAATGCCCGCTATCCCGGCCTGATGGAGGCGCTCGCGGCCTTCGCCAAGTCGTGCGCGGCCATCCCCGAATACGGCTTCTACTTCTTCCGCCGCGGCGATTTCGCCATCTATGATGGAAAACGCCTGCCATTGTTTGAAGATGGCCTGCGGCTACTTTCGGACGAACTGGCCGACCAAGTGCAGCGCGCCGACACCTTGCTGGCCGAACGCAAGTTCAAACGCGAACTCTTCACCGCCGACGGCGGCGACGCCGGATACCGGATGCGTTACCTGAAGAAAAAGGGCAACATCGCCTACTGGAGCCGCATCCGGGCCTGGTCATCGCTCGAACACGACCACAACCTGCGTTGGGATTTCGACAGCGACCTGACCCCTCGCCTGTTCGAGCGCCTCGATGCCGCCCATCCTGGCCTGGCCGGGCAGCTTTTCGCCGGTATCAAACGCTGCGCCCACTGCTACGAAAACTGCATCGTCCGCAAGGTCATCACCTACCAGGGTCAAACGCAGGAAGTGTGCCAGGAGGTGGGATGGCAGACAATTGGCGAAAGCGCAACAGACTATGAGAATTTGCGCACCGTACTGGCCGCGTTGGATGAATTGGCGAGGCAGGAAATGGGTAAGAAGAAATGAGTTCCACAGCCTCAGCGACCATCCAAGCGCCCAGATTGCCCAAACCGCTCCCGGCAGGCAGCCTGGAACGATTGACCGACCACGGCGAAATCACGCTGTGCAGCATTTCGGGCAGCAATGTGACCGCTCAGGCCGCCAGCGATGTGCGCGGCGGTTTGTTGGCCGCCCTCGATAAACTGACCGACGCCCAACTCGATTTCACCCCTCGTGAAGGGCTGTGGTCGTGGCGCGAGACTGTCGCCCACATCGCCGGGACGGAGCAGGGCTGGCTGCGCCATAAGCCGCCAACCGCTGGCACGAATCTCCACCCCAGGCCGCCGCTACCCCACCATCGCGTCGCTCAAGGCGCTCCTGGCCCAAGAACACGCCGTCACACAGAAGCAATTTGCCGCCGACCCCAATACCGCCCTGGCCCAGGTGTGCTCTCTGCCCTGGGGTGCGCAGGTGACAATGGAATGGGTCATCTGGCATGTACTCGAACACGAAATTCACCACCGCGGCGAAATCTATCTCATGCTCGGCCTATTGGGCATCGAAGCGCCAGATGTATAGCCGTGAAAGGATATAAAATGATCGACCTTGAAAAAATCATGCAGCAAATGACCACCAACGCCGAAGCCGTGCGTGTCCTGGTCGAAACCGTCTCTGATGAACAGGCGCAGTGGAAACCCGACCCCGAAACCTGGTGTCTGAAAGACGTGATGGAGCACGTCTACAACGAGGAGCGCGGCGACTTCCGCAAGCACCTGAAAGAGATGTTCAGCACCCCACCGCAGCCCTGGAACAGCATCTTCGTGAATTTCCAGGCCACCGCCAACTGCCACCACGCCCTGGAAGGCTTTTTGCAGGAACGCCAGGCATCGCTGGCGTGGCTGCAAGCACTGCAATCCCCCGATTGGGACATCAAACTCAGCGCCACCTTCGGCCCAAACGAAACCATCACACTCAGCGCCGGCGATGTGCTCGTCTCGTGGGTGGCCCACGATTTTCTGCACATCCGCCAGATCAATGAGCTGTTGTATGCCTGGAATGAGAAACAGGCTTTGCCCTGTTCGGTTCAATATGCTGGAGGGTGGTAGTGACCGTGCCGACGCTCACGAAACCCCAGGCCCGGCGTTTCCTACTGGCCTACCAAAACCTGTGGCCGCCGCGCGGCCTGTGCGGCAAGGCCGACGCGCTGAAATTCATCCGTAAGGTCGGCTGCATCCAGTTCGACCCGCTCGACATCGCCGGCAAAAACCCCGAGTTGGTGCTGCAAGCGCGCGTGGCCGATTTCGTCCCCGCTATGCTCGACGAACTGCTCTACCAGGATCGCGCCTTGCTCGACGGCTTCGACAAAATGATGGCCATCTACCCGGTGGAAGATTGGCCCTACTTCCGCCGCCGCCGGGAGGCCGCCCGCAACGAACTGCGCAGCCAGGAAGCGGTCAGCGCGGTGACGGCGAACATCCGCGCCGCCATCGAGCAGCGCGGCCCGCTCTCCTCGATAGACCTGGAACACAACCAAAAAGTGGATTGGTGGTGGTCGCCCACCAGCCTGAGCCGCGCCGCCCTCGAAAGCATGTACCTGAGCGGCGAACTGGTGATCCACCACAAAGTGCATACCCGCAAAGTGTACGATCTGGCCGAACGCCACATCTCCGCCGAACTGCTCAACGCCCCCGAACCCCATCCTACCGATGAAGCCTATCACGAGTGGTACGTGCTGCGCCGCCTGGGCAGCGTGGGCTTGCTGTGGAACCGCTCGAACCAGGTGTGGCTGATGTCGGTCGGCACAGCGGCGCGCAAGAAGGTGATGGAACGCCTGCACGAAGAAGGCAAAATCGTGGATGTGCAAGTGGAGGGGGTCGAATACCCGTTTTACCTGCGCGCCCAGGAACTGCCGCTGCTCGAAACAGTGCTCGCCGCGCCCGAACCAACCCCACAGGCGGCCTTTATTGCCCCGCTGGATAACCTGGTGTGGGAACGTTCGATGCTCGAAGCACTCTTCGGCTTCGACTACCGCTGGGAAGTGTATGTGCCGCCTGCCAAACGCAAATATGGCTACTATGTGCTGCCCGTGCTGTATGGCGACCGCTTCGTGGGGCGCATCGAACCCGCCCGGCAGAAAAACAACGGCGGCGTGTTGACGATCAAAAACTGGTGGTGGCAGCCGGACGTGACACCTGATGATGCCATGCTCACCGCCATCCGCGAATGCTTCCAGCGCTTCTGCACGTTTCTTGGCATTCAAAATGTCCAAACGAATGGGTATGAATTTCTTATGTAGGGCGAAATTAATTTCGCCCTACAACGAAAGGAGCCTTCTATGCCTCTCGCCCGCACCAAACCCGAAATCATCAAACGCCTGACCGCCGAACGCCGCCGCCTGGAAAACAACCTCGCCAAACTCACCCCTGGTCAAATCATCCAGCCGGATGTGGTTGGCAAATATTCCATCAAAGATGTCCTCGCCCACCTGGCCGAATGGGAAGCCTTCCTGCCCGGGTGGCTCGAACCATCCCGGCGCGGCGAAAATATCCCGGAACCCAATTGGCGCGAAACCGACGAACTCAACGAGCAAATCTACCAGAAGCACAAAGACAAATCGCTCGATGAAGTGCTGGCCTTCTTCCGCGACACGCACACCCAATTTATGGCCCTGGTCGAGGCCATGCCCGATGACGAGATGCTCGCCCCTGCCCGTTACACTTTTCTTGGAAAAGGGGCTATTTGGGATTGGCTAAATGCCTACGCCGCCCACGATATGTGGGGAAAGAAACATGTGAGAAAAGCTACCCGACCCAATACGCTTGCAGCAAATCCCAATTTTGGGCCAAATCATATACCCCAACGATGATCAAGATCACGCCACCGATCAAGTTGATCGCGCCGGCGCGCGTGGCAAACAGGCGGGTCAGTTGGCGCTGCCACGCCCCCGAAAGCAACGAAAGCACCAGCAGTGGCACGCCAAAGCCCATCCCAAACCAGAAGAAAATGCCCAACTTGCTCAACGCCTCCCCCACCGTCAGCGAAATGGCAAAAATACTGACCACTAAAGGCCCCGCACACGGCAGCGCAATCGGCCCATAGAGCAGGCCATAGATGAACGCGTTGACATAGGGGTGCGATAACACCGGCACCTGCAATTGCGGCAAACCCTTGAAGGGGTTGATATTGAGCAGCAGCAAGATGCCAAACAAGATGATGATGGCGTCAGCCAGGGGAATGGTCACCGACAACGCCTCGCCCACCGAAACCGACAGCAGCGTGATGATCAGCCCCAGCACCAGCATCATCACCAGCACACCCAGCAGCACGAATACGCCCAAAAAGTAGCGCCCGCGCGGCGAAAGGGTGTTTTGCGTGCCGCCGCTCAGGTAAGCCAGAAAACCAGGGTACAACGGCAGCACGCATGGGCTGGTGGTGGCCAACAGGCCGAGCGTGAAAGAAGTGAAGATGGTTTCAAGATTCATGGTAATGGGTGTAGGGCGGCATGAGTGCCGCCCTACATGCAGATGAGCCAACTACATATCACCATCCACAAAGGGCTGTAACGCATCGTACAAATCGGCTGCGCTCTTGATGCCAAAGCCGAGCGGATGAATCTCGCCGTGGCGGTCAATGATAAACATGGGTGTCGAAGGCGGGTTGAGGAACTGGTCGCCGAGCGTCTGGCTGATTTCGTGGGTCACTTCCACCGGGGCCACAGCATACCACCAGGTGAAACCGTTGCTCTGGATGTACGCTTGCAGGCTTTTATCGGTGGCGTTGGGGTCAATATCCAGGCCGAGCAGCACAACATCGGCGCTATCGCCCAACAGACCGGCCAGTTCGATCACCTGTTGCTGCTGCTTCTTACAATTGGAGCACCACTGCGCCAGGTTTTCAACCAAGACAACTTTACCCTTCAACTCGTTGATTGTGAAGGCCTCGCCGGTTTGAACATTGGTCAGGCTCACATCAAACCAGGCCGGGGTGTCCATCGTGGCATCGTCTTGCTTCTCTTCCATCATGGACGTGTCATCCATAGATGACCCATCTTTTTGTTCATCCGCCATCGCCTCGTCACCTTCTTTTTCGCCATCCATCATCGGTTCAGACGTGGCAGTGCTTTCCAGGGCCATGGTGTCGCCTTTTTCCATCATGGCCTCCGTCGGTGTAGGGTCTTTTTCCATCATCGGTTCGGGCGTGACCGGTGAACTGCATGAAGCCAGAATAAAAATGGCAACCAGCAGAAGCAGGGGCAGGGTTTTACGAGTTTGCATGGTATCCTCCGGGTAAGTTTGAAAATATCATTTCGGGCTGCTTGCCCATCCAATAGCGCCGATGATAACAAAACCAGCTTACAAAATGGACGAAAAAACCTTACAAACCGGCGAACAACCTGGCCCACTTTGT
Source organism: uncultured Anaerolineaceae bacterium (assembly GCA_964606085.1). Taxonomy (GTDB): domain Bacteria; phylum Chloroflexota; class Anaerolineae; order Anaerolineales; family UBA4823; genus CAIQJJ01. The sequence goes on along the minus strand of CAZSFD010000131.1, from coordinate 4,137 downwards.
AAGACTTCCGTAATCATTTCATTGACGGCGCTTAATTTTCATTCGATATACTCGCCCCATCCATCTCTTCTTGCTTTTTGGTTGATTTGCTGAAATGAACCCGCTCAATATCCTTGTTATCGAAGATGAACCCAGCATCGCCGAAGTGGTCGGCCTCTATCTACGGCGCGGCGGCTTCCAGGTAAACACCCTCGCCGATGGCCGGGCCGCCATCGAGCAGATGACGCGCCAGATGCCCGACCTGGTGATCCTCGACATCATGCTCCCCGGCGTAGATGGCTTCGGCGTGATGCGCTGGCTGCGCGACCGCAGCGACGTGCCGATCATCCTGCTCACCTCGCGCCGCGCAGAATCCGACCGCATTGCTGGCCTCGAAATGGGCGCCGACGATTACGTGATCAAGCCCTTCAGCCCGCAAGAACTCGTCAGCCGCGTGCGCGCCGTGCTGCGCAGGGTGCGCGGCAGCGCCCCCGCCGCGCCCGATGCCAACCCCGCCCTGACCTTTGCCAACGGCTCGCTGTGCATCGAACCGCAGACCCGCCTCGTCACCGTGAATGGGCAAGAACTGGCCCTGACGGTCAAAGAGTTCGACATGCTCTACTACCTCGCTCGCCATCCCCGTCAGGTGTTCAGCCGCGACCAACTGCTCGAAGCCGTGTGGGGCATCTCCGAATACATAGACCCCAGCACCGTCACCGTTCACATTCGCCGCCTGCGTGAAAAAATCGAAACCGACCCCGCCAAACCCGCCCACCTGCAAACCGTGTGGGGGGTGGGCTACAAATTCGAACCATGACCCGCCGCACGCTTCTGCGCTTCTCCCTTTCCATTCTCGTCGTCCTCGGCCTCTCGCTGGCCCTGTTTTACCTGCTGATGCACCCGCCGATGAGCGACCTGGGCCTGATGGCGCAGTTCCTCGGCATCACGGCAGTCATCTCCGCAGGAGCGGGTTACGCCGCCTACCGCCTGGGCTGGATGGAACGCTCGCCCTCGCTGCGCCTGACGCTGATGGCGATCTATGCCCTGGCGAGTGTGCTGGCCTTCTTCAACGTGTGGATCACCGCCCGGCTGATGTTCGCCAGCGAACACGACCTGCTGCTGGCAACCGTGCTGCTGCTCTTCGCCGGCGGCATCGCCACAACACTCGGCTACTTCCTCTCATCCACCATCGCCGACCGCCTGAAAGCGCTCGACCAGGCCGCCCAGCGCATTGAAACCGGCGACCTCACCGCCCGCGTGGCCGCCCGCGGCAGCGATGAGTTAGCCGCCCTGGCCGCCACCTTCAACCAGATGGCCGAACGCTTGCACGCCGCCGACGCCAAGCAGCGCGAACTCGACACCCTGCGCCGCGACCTGGTGGCCTGGGCTGGTCATGACCTGCAAACGCCGCTCGCCTCGGTGCGCGCCATCGTCGAGGCGCTGGCCGATGGCGTGGTAGATGACCCCGCCACACAGCAGCGCTACCTGCAAACCGCCCGCCGCGATGTGCAAAACCTCTCACTGCTGATTGACGATCTCTTCCAGATGGCGCAAATGGATGCCGGCGGCCTGCGCCTGCTGCTCGAACCGGCCTCGCTCAGCGACCTGCTCTCCGACACGCTGGAAAGTTTCGGCGTGCTGGCCCGGCAGCAGGGCATCTCGCTCAGTGGTAGCGTAGCCGACGATGTAGATGTGGTGACGATGGATGTTCAGCGCATCGGGCGCGTGCTCAACAACCTGATCGGCAATGCCCTGCGCCACACGCCGCCGGGCGGCAGCATCCGCGTCTGCGCCAGCCGCCTGCCACACGCCGTGCAGGTAGAAGTGCGCGACAGCGGCGAAGGCATCTGCCCCGCAGATTTACCGCATATCTTCGAGCGCTTCTACCGCGGCGAAAAATCGCGCAGCCGCGCCACCGGCGGAGCGGGCCTGGGGCTGGCAATTTCCAAAGGCACCGTCGAGGCGCATGGGGGACAAATTGGCGTCGAAAGCGTGCTGGGGCAAGGGGCGCGTTTTTATTTCACACTGCCGGCGTAATACGCTTTTCCGGGTGGCGTAATCCTTTTGTAACCTTGCTGGCGTATCCTGAGCGATAAGGCGAAATCATCTCGCCTGACATTCCTCAAGGAGTTTTGCCCATGAAATGGTTTCCCCTCGCCCTGCTACTCTTCCTGGCAGCCTGTACAACGGCCACCTTCCAGCCAACCCCAGGCCAACCCGCTTCTGCCACGGCTGGCATCCCCGCCAACCTGCTCTTCGCCGATGACTTCAAGGGTTCGCCCACCCCCACCTGGGCCTGGTCGAGCCGCGTCGTCAACGCCAACCTGAGCATGAGCAGCGCCGCCGCCTTGCACGGCAACCATGGGATGCAAGTGACCGTTGCCAGCACGACCAGCCTGTACGTCACCGACGACACCCCCAACGCCGAAAGCGAGTACCACGCCCGCTTCTACTTCGACCCCAACAGCCTGACCATGGCGACCGGCGACGCCCACTACATCTTCCAGGCTTACAATGCCAGCAACGTGCCCATCGTGCGCCTGTTACTGCGCCGCGACGTTAGCGGGGTCTATCAACTGCTGGGCGACACCCACCAGGATACCAACGGTTCTTTCCCCCATACCGGCTTCATCACGCTGACCGCCGCCCCACACGCCATCGAGTTCTCCTGGCGAGCCGCCAGCGCTGCCAACGCCAACGACGGCCAATTCACCCTCCACCTGGATGGCTTCGCCGTAGGCACCATCCGCACCGACCTCGACAACGACACCCGCCGCATAGACTACGTCCGCCTGGGCGCGGTAGGCGGACTCGACAGCGGCACCAGCGGCAGCTACTACTTCGACGATTTCATCTCGCGCCGCAGCAGCTATATCGGGAATGCCGCGGTTGCCATCAAATCCCACGCCCGCCCCAACTACCGCCCCCGCACCGACTACACCGCCGCCACCACCATCACCTACACGTATGACCACCTCGGCCGCCTGACGGACGCCGCCTACAGCGATGGCACATCGTACCACTATGAATACGACGCCGTCGGCAACCGCCTGTCTGCAACCGCCCCCTCCGGCCTGACCCTGTATGCCTACGACAGCGCCAACCGCCTGATCCTGGTCAATGGTGCTCCCTACACCTGGGATACCAACGGGAACTTACTCTCCGACGGGGTGTATACTTACGCCTACGACCACGCCAACCGGCTGAAAGGAGTCAGTGGGCAGGCGGCAGTGGTCAGTTACCGCTACAACGGACATGGTGACCGTCTGCAACAGACAACCAACAGTGTGACCACGAACTACACCCTCGACTTGAATACGGGCCTGACTCAAGTGCTTGCTGACAGTGCCAACACCTATCTCCACGGTCGCGGGCGGATTGCCCAATCAGCACTCAGCACTCCACAATCAAAAATCTACTTCTTGGGCGACGCGCTCGGCTCGGTGCGCCAACTGACCGACTCGACCGGCACAATCACCCTTTCCCGCAGCTACACCCCCTATGGCGAGACCCAATCAGAAATCAGCAATCCACAATCAGAAATTACCAACTTCGGTTTCACCGGCGAAGCCACCGAGCCAACCGGCCAGATTTTCCTGCGGGCGAGATACTACGCGCCGGGGATGGGGAGATTCCTGTCACGCGATGTGTGGAGTGGGGATAGCCAAGTCCCAATGAGCTACAATGCGTGGCTGTACACATATGCGAACCCGGTAATGCTGGTTGATCTGTCAGGATTACTACCAACTGATATGTGTGATAGATTGCCTTTGGATGAACAAGAGCTATGCAGAAATGGTGTCAAACCACCCTTGACACAAAATTATAATGAAAAACTTCCCCCAACGAACATTACATTTATTGGCAGGAATCTATCCCCAATTAAAATAACCACTTATAAAGATGGATTTGCTCGGGATCACTCAACAGGAAATGCTGCTCAAATTATAGACTTGGTCAAATGGGGTCATAGTACTGGATTGTGTGGGCAAGCATCTTTAGCTGCTATTGTTGGGGAAAGTCTTAATCAAGTAGTGAAAGACTGGGAAAAAACAAAGTACGCAGGCACTATAGGAGGTTTGGGAGATCCTAACTATTCTTCCCTAGCAGCCTGTCGGAGAACCCGACAAGGGGTGATAATTGGTTGAAAGGTAAACT
>CAZSFD010000130.1:0-10076 GCA_964606085.1 uncultured Anaerolineaceae bacterium | reverse complement strand
GTCAAGTTGTGGGGCGGCCAGTTGTTCGGTCAGCGCCAGGAGTTGTGTGCGGTCGGGTTCGGGGGATGGTGTGGGGGCGGGTTCTTCGATGGGGGTAGGGGAAATGCCTGTACTGAGCGGTTCGACGCGGCTCACCGTAAACTCCGCCGAAGTATCCAGTCGGGCCTCGACGCGTTCCATTGCCGCGTAATAATCGTCGGCCACGGTCTGGTCGTGCGCTTTGGCGTAGATCATCGTCGTGTCGAGTTTCTTGTGGCCGAGGAACTTCTGCAACGATGTTACCCGGCAGCCCGCGTTGAGCAGTTGCGTGGCGCAGGTGTGGCGCAGCCGGTGGGGGTACACCTTGACGCCAACGTCTTCCCCAATGGTTTTCAAGCGGGCGCGGATCAGGTCTTTGCGCAAGGGTTGGTTGCGATACAGAAAAACGTGGTCGGCGGTTCCTGGCCCGCGCATGGCCAGGTAGTCGTTGAGGGCAGCCACGGTGGCGTCGGTGAGATAGACGGTGCGATCTTTCAGGCCCTTGCCGTTACGAACGGTGAGGCGGCGGGCGGAAATCTCCAAATCTTCCAGGCGCAGTTCTTCCACTTCGCCCAGGCGCAGCCCGCTCTGCCAGAGCAGGTAGAAGGCGGCGCGCGTCAGCAGGGCGTCGCGGCGTGCGATGCGAGCATCGCCGCTGGATAGCACCGCCTGAGCCGCCTGGCGTTCGATTTCGTCGCGCAGTTTCTTGACCAGGTCATCGGGCAGGAATTTGGGCAGCGTCTCGGCGGTTTTCAGGCCCTTGATGCGCAGGAACGCCTGCGGCACGGGGTAGCCTTCCTGCTGCAAGAAGCCCAGGAAGGCTTGCAGGGTGTACAAATCGCCGTTGATACCCGAAACAGCGCGCCCACGGTCGAGGCGGAAATCCATGTAGTCGAGGATATGCTGGCGTTTCAGGTCAGCGAACTGCTGCACGCTGCGCTGCTCGCAGAAGAAACGCCACAGGCGCAAATGTCCGCTCCAAAAGCGGCGGATGCCCTCGTCGAGGCGGGCTGGCCGCCAGTTTCTTTGCTGAATGCGCTGGTAGCGGGTCAATTCGCTGACCAGCCAGGCGGGCAAGCCCTGGGTATTGGCGGTTATGTCATACGGATTGACGGTGTGGGTTTCTCCCAGGCCGCGTTCGAAGCGCAAAAAGCGGCGAAATTTCTCCAACCCGTTGCGCGTGGCCTTGAGCCAATCAAGGCCACAGCCTTTGGCCTGCACATAATCCAGTGCTTTTGCAAAATCAGCTTCCAAGTCAAGCTGAACATGGGGTTTGATGTTCAGGCCGAGGATATGTCCGGCAGCAGGCAGGTAGATGATGTGCGTGGCGTATTCGGCAGCCCCACCTTCGAGCAGCCAGGCAATGTAGCGCTCGAACAGGGCCACGTTCTCTGGCGGCCAGTGGGCGGTCGGCAATGGCCGCGGCGCATCCGGCGGCAGGGGCTTGCCACGGGCATAGCGCAGTGACCGATCGTAGCGTTCGGCGGGAGTGGTGGCGCGTGGCGTTGGCATCACGCCCATCCTTCCAGCTTTTCGCTGGCGGCGAAATAATCCTCGCACACCTGCCTGTCGTTGGCCTGGACGTAGATTTGCGTCGTTTCCAGCCAGCGATGGCCGAGCAGCTTTTGAATGGTCGTCACCGGTGTATCGGCATTGAGCAGGTCATTGGCAAACGTGTGGCGCAGGCGGTGGGCGGTGAGCGTGACGTGGGCGGCGGCGCGGTAGAGCATCAGCCGCTTGTGGATGGCGGTGGTCGAAAGGCCGTCGAGTTGGTAGCTGAGAAAGAGAAAATCGCTGGTCGCGGTGGGCCGTTGGGCCAGGTGCGCCTGCAAATTGTGTTTCGCCTGGGGCGAGAAATACACCGACCGTTCGCGTGAACCTTTGCCGCGCACCAGCAAGCGCGGTTTGGGTTCATCCAGATACAGGTCGGCCAGGCGGATGGCGGCCACTTCACCAATCCGCAGCCCGCACCTTAACATGAGGGTGAACATTGCCCGGTCGCGTACCCCGTTGGCATCGGCAGGGATGGCAGCGAAGAAGCTCTCCAGGTACTCTTCCTGCACCGGGCGCGGCAAGCGCTGCGCTTCGCGCACGAAATGCCGCCGTGGGATGACGGGACACACCAGCTCAGTATCCTCGTCCGCCAGAAAGGCGTAGAAAGAGAGAATGGCCGCCAGACGGCGGTTGATCGTGCAGGGCTGAAAGCCGCGCTCCGATTGTCCGTTGATGAAATTGTCTATGTCGTGAAAGGTGATTTCGCCCGGCGGTCTGGCCCCCACCGCCTGGGCAAACTGGCGCAGGTCGTAGCCGTAGTCCCGCCACGTACGCGCCTGCGGGTTGCGTCGCCGCACCCAATTGACGAAACGTTCGATTTCCGATAGCATGGGCTGAGATGTTTGCATATCCACCTCCTGGAAAACAGAATGGTGGCTGGTATCCCCATTCTACTCCTGGAGGTTTTTTCTACCCGTCCGATGAGTGTCGAATGGACGTGGTTAAGATAAGTGATCGAACATGGCGCAAAGAAGAAGTTGGTTTGACCGAGGGTATTTTTTATCGTTTTGGAACCACTTTAGATATTGGCGTAGATTTTTCATACAGTGCGAATGATAGCTGGCAGGGAGATATAGATCATTTGATCTTTAACAACGCTGCCAATACCGGATCATGTGTCGGACAAGACACGACCGTGATTCCCACTCCCATGCCAACAGCCACTGATACCCCAACCCCTATCACACCTACACCAACAATTACTCATACCCCAACCCCTTCGAATACACCTTATCCAAGTAACACCCCGCGACCTTCTGATACCCGTCAACCTACCTACACCCCAACAACGACCAATACACCCTATTCGAGCAATACCCCGCGCCCCACAGATACACGTCAGCCGACCCAAACCCGTACCCCAACCATCACCCGCACACCCACCCCCACGCGCAACACCCGCACCCCCTCGCCCACGGCCACCGGCCCCACACCCACCGCCACCGATCCCGCTAACCCGCCATCCCCTACCGCCACTCTCAGCGCCGAGAACGTGGCCCGGGTAAACTGGAAATTTATCACAAATCCGGTCATCACCCAGTCTCCAGGTGTCGTTCTGCAAGATAGCATCGCTTCCGAAGGCCCCCTGTCCATCCAGTGGCACTGCAACAGCCCTGTTTCCGCCATCTTGCACGCCCGTTACACCCTGACCTTCAATTATTGGGTTCAGGACAATGAACCAGACATCCGGGATGGCTATGTCTATCTCGAAGTTGGCACACGAGACATGCCCCCCTATGTCAGTAACTATCACGTCACCTGCGACAGCGGTCACTGGATGGACCGCGGCGATGCGCTCAATAACATACTCTTTTTTGTCCGCGACCAGGCCACTTTCAACATTACCGACCGCTGCGTGATTGACCTCGACATCCTCCTCGATGCCGGTATCAGCGACTATTTCTACATGGCCAAAATAGCCGTCAACTTCAACAACGGTATGTGGCTGCAAGACAGCGGCGGCCACGTCTCTGGTGCCTGGGAAGTCCTCGGCGTCGAGATACCCCTGCCCACCCTCACCCCCACACCATCGCCCACGCCTACCCTCACGCCAACCGGACCCACGCCCACCCACACTCCTTGGCCCACCATCTGCCCGGAGGGAGAAAATTGCCAAACCGGTTCGGGCGGCAGCAACGAGTGAGCGTGAGATTGGGAGTGGCTGGTCATCTTGACTTTTCCTCTCAGCCTTGATAGCATGACGGCCAATTTACAAAATCACCCAGTTCAGGAGACCAGAATGGCTAACCTTTCTAGCGTGAACGAATCCGATTTTCAAACCCTTGTGTTGCAAGCGAACCTGCCCGTGTTGATTGATTTCACCGCCACCTGGTGCGGCCCATGCAAAATGCTGGCCCCCATCGTCGAGCAGTTGGCCGCCGAATGGCAGGGCAAGGTGACTGTGTTCAAACTGGATGTGGACGATAACCCCAACCTGGCCGGTCAATATCAGGTGATGGGCGTGCCGACGCTCATGCTGTTCAAGGGCGGTAAGCCGGTCGAACGCCTGACGGGGTATCAGCCGAAAGACAAAATTATGGGGAAATTGGCCCGCCACCTGTAACTCACCCTTGCCTCCCATCAACCAACCCACCATCAGCAGCGAAATTCTCCGTCCGACGCAGGTTGAAGTGAACCTGACCCGTTTGGCGGAGAATTTGCGCGCCATTCGGGCCAGGGTGGCGCCGGCGCAGGTGATGGCCATCCTCAAAGCGAATGCCTACGGCCACGGGTTGATCGAGGTGGCGGGCTGGATGGAGAAACTGGCGGTAGATTATATCGGCGTGGCGTACCTCGAAGAAGGCGTGTACCTGCGTGAGCGCGGCATCACGCGCCCGATTTTGGTGCTGGGGGGCATCCTTGGCAACCAGGTGCCTACCTTTCTGCGCCACAACCTGAGCCTGACGGCCTCGTCGGTGGAAAAGCTGGAGCAGATCGAAAGCGCCGCCGAGCAGATGGGCGTGACAGCGCGTGTCCACCTGAAAATTGATACGGGCATGGAGCGCATCGGCGTGCATTACTATTCTGCCGCCAGCCTGCTCGAAGCCAGCCTGCAATGCCGCCACTGCGTCATCGAGGGCATCTACTCGCACTTTGCCAACGCCGACGCCCTCGATCTCTCGCACGCCCGGCTGCAAATCGAGCGTTTCGCGGAAGTGCTGCACTTTTACGAGCGGCGCTCGCTGCCCACGCCGCTGCGTCACATCGCCAATTCGGCCGCGGTGCTGCAACTGCCCGAAAGCTACTGCGACCTGGTGCGCCCGGGGATTTTGCTGTATGGCGTGTATCCATCCAAAGAAGCGGCCCGCACGGTGGCCGTGCGCCCGGCGCTCTCGTGGAAGAGCCGCGTGGTGTACTTCAAGGTGGTGCAGCCAGGCCACCCGGTCAGCTACGGCTCCACCTGGCAGAGCGACCATCCCGTGCGCGTGGTGACGATCCCGGTGGGGTATGGCGATGGCTACTTCCGCGCCATGTCGAACCGGGCGCAGGTGATCATCCGCGGGCAGAAATACCCCGTGGTGGGGCGCATCTGCATGGATCAGATGATGGTCAACCTCGAAATGGGCACAGCCTACAATGGCGATGAAGTGATTTTACTCGGCGAAGGGATCAGCGCCGCAGACCTGGCCGAATGGGCTGGCACCATCCCCTACGAAATTCTCACCAACATCAACACCCGCGTACCGCGGGTGTACATCACCGAAAATGAAACAATGGCGTAGGGGCGCACGGCGTGCGCCCAATTTGGGGTGCTGCAGGTGGATGCCATCCGCCCCCACAAAAGCTGATCTGTGAGATAACGACACGATGTATGTGGTTCATCCGAGGGGTATAATGAAAACCATCCCAAAGTAAGGAGGCCCTATGCCCAACACCGTCAACCTGTTATTTGTCGTCATCGTCAACGGTCTGCAGGCCGAAAAGCTGCGCAAGGCGCTGAGTGAGCAGGGTTTTTATTACACCGTGATTGACAGCGCCGGTGGTTTTTTACAGGAGCCGCGCATCTGTCTGCTGATCGGGTTGGATCAGGCCCGCCGCGACGAACTGATCGCCCTGGCCGAAAAGCACTGCCAGCCTTTCCGCCAATACATCCCCACCCAAATGAACGTCCCCGCCGATTTCACCCAAATCCCCATGATCGAAGCGCAAATGGGCGGCGCAGTGCTGTTTTCGATGAATGTCGAGCGGTTCATCCAGGTGCCATAACATCGTCCCCAGGAGGTTTCCATGAAAAAATTGATGATTGTGATTATTCGCGACACCGATGATCAAAACGTGATCCAGGCGCTGATCCAGGAAAATTACCGCGTCACGCGTATGGCCAGCACGGGCGGCTTTTTGCGCCGCGGCAATGTGACTTTGATGCTTGGCGTAGACAGCGACAAAACCAATGCCGTGGTTGAATTGCTGAAAAAAGTTTGCGCCATGCCCGAAACCGGTCAATCGCGCGCCACCATCTTCATTGTAGATATGCCCGATTTCGTCCAAATCTAACCTATGCCCAAAAACTATCGTTCTTTCAGCGCGGCAATGCGCCTGGCGCGCCGTCGTTGGAATTTGCTCACCATCGGGGGCGATTGGGCGCTGACACTCTCATCTCAGGTACGCCACAACCTGCACTGGTTCTTCTATGATGGCGTTTTCGCCTCGGCCAGCGATAACATCATCATCACCTATCTCACCTTTTACATTTTGGCCTTGGGGGCTACCAGCGCACAGATCGGCTATCTCAGTTCGCTATCAGGCATCATTTCGGCGTTGATGCTGCTGCCGGGGGCGCTGCTGGTGGAGCGCGCCGGCCGTCGCAAAGAGATCACCGTGTTTTTTGGCGGCGGCATTGCGCGCTTCATGCTGCTGTTTGTGGCGTTGCTGCCCTTGGCGCTGACGGGGAATACCCTGGTGTGGGTGGCGATTATTTTGGTGCTGGTGCGCGATGCCTTCGGCAACCTGGCTTACCCGGCCTGGATGTCTATGCTCGGCGACATGGTGCCGCTTGCAGGGCGGGGGCGCTACTTTGCCTCGCGCAACTTTGTCATGGGCGTGGCCGGCATGGCCACGACGCTTGGGGTGGGCGCGCTGATCGCGCGCATGGCGCAGCCGCTTGGCTACCAGATCGCCATGATCCTCGCCTTCGGCATTGGCATGATCTCCACCTATTCGTTCGCCCGCCTGCGGGAACCCTTCCCCGATACTGCCGGGAAGGCCGTCAAAGCGGTTGCCGCCGAGCGGGTTTCGCTGCGCGCCTATGCCGCAGAAATTTGGCAGCACAAGAGCTTTGTGATGCTGTGCGCTACGGCCATTTTGTGGAACTTCTCGCTCAATATCGCCGGGCCGTTTTTCAATGTGTACATGGCGCGCGAATTGAATGTCGGCCCGGCGCTGATCGCCATCAACAGCACGGTCTCCACCGTGGCGAGCATGTTGGCACAGTTGTTCGTAGGCCGTCTGGCCGACCGCTGGGGGCCGCGCCGCCTGCAACTGATCACCGGCCTGCTGATCCCCATTTTGCCGTTTGCCTGGGTGTTCATCAACCAGGCGTGGCAGATCATCCCCGTCAACACGTTGGGCGGGGCGCTGTGGGGCATTTATGGCCTGGCCTCTTTCAACCTGCTGCTCGAAACCACCCCCGAAGCGCAGCGGGCGCGTTACTCGGCGCTCTACCAGGTCATTGTCACCATATCGCTGGCCGCCGGGGCGGCTTTTGGCGGTGAACTGCTCACCCGCTTTGGCTACCTGGCAATTTTCGCCGGGTCGGGCTTAGGGCGGTTTATTGCTGCGCTGTTATTTGCTCTGTTGGTGCGCCCACCAAAATTGAAGGGAACTCTATCCATAATTTCACAGGAGTAAACGATGACAACATATTCTATTTCGCCCCGCGGCGATGATGCCGCCCCCGGCACGCTCGAACAGCCCTGGCGCACGCTCGAACATGCCGCCGCCACCTTGCAGCCCGGCGACACGGCCCAACTGCGCGCCGGCGTCTACCTGCTCACCCGGCGCATCGAACCGCGTTCGGGCGCGCCCGACGCCCCGATCACCTACATGGCCTATCCCGGCGAGCAGGCCGTCATTGACGGGGCCGCCCTCGATGCCGCCGATTACGCCCAACGCCAGCCGCCCTACCACGCCGAAACCGGCCTGTTCCACCTCGTCAACGTCAGTCACATCGTCATCCGCGATTTGCACCTGCGTCACTCCTATTGGGCGGGCATCAACATCCACGATAGCCAATATGTTGACCTGATCAACAACCGCATCGAATGGTGCTTCGGCTCCGCCATCGCCATCTGGGATATGACCCGCCAGGGCGTGTGCCACCATCACCGCGTGCTGGGCAACACCGTCTACAAGGTCAACACCTGGGATATGCAGCCCGTTCACGGCTACCGCAAACTGCACGAACCGCCGCACGAGGCCATCAGCATCGCTGGCGCCAACCACTTCGAGGTGGCTTACAACCTGGTCTACGACTGCGAAAAAGAAGGCATAGATGTCAAGGAGACCAGCAAGCATGGCGTCGTCCACCACAACTACGTCCATCACGTCTGGCGGCAGGGGTTATATGCCGACACCTGGTTTGGCGTGCTGGAAGATGTCGAATTTCACCACAACGTCGTCCACGATTGCGGCGGCACGGGCATCTCCGTCTCGGTAGAAGATAACGAACTGCTGCGCGACATTCGTATTCATCATAACCTGTCATTCAATAACCAGGGGACGGGCATGTATTTCTCGCGCTGGGGCAAAGACCAACTGCGCCAGGGCATTCGCGTCTACAACAACACCTTCCATCACAACGGCCACGGCCAGCCTGAACCCGGCCAGCAATATCGCTATGTGACTGGCGGCGTCTACCTCTATTCCACCCACATGCAAGATGTCGAAATCTGCGACAACATCATCACCGATAACCGCGGCTTTCAAATGGGATACAGCGAATTTTGGCTGCGTGAAGGCCCAGATGTTGCCGCCACGTTGACCAGGAAAAACGTCCGTCTCACCGGCAATTGGGTAGATGACCGCTGTAACGTCGGCCTGGCATACCCGATCAATTTCGGCTGGCCCGGCTACTACGACAACGCCTATCCCCTGCCCGGCGCAGACACGCTGACCGGCGACCCCGGCTTTGTTGACCCTGCCAAGCACGATTTCAGCCTGCGCGACGATTCCCCCATTGCCCAGGCGAACCGTCAGATTGGCGCCTATGCCCCCGGTGAACGCCCCGATTTCTGGTGGAAGGAAAATTTCCCACCCCATATCCCCGCATAAAAACCGCCATCCTGCGAAGCTGCCCGATGGATGCCATATTTCTCCTGTTGATCGTCTTTCTCTTGGCGATATTTGTCGCCATCTTGATGGTTTCGATTGCCATTCGCATCGTCCCAGAATACGTGCGCGGCGTTGTCTTTCGACAGGGGCGTTTCGTGGGCATCTATGGGCCAGGCATCTTTATCACCCTGCCCTTCATTGACCGGGCCGTCATGGTAGATTTACGCCAACAAACGCGCAGCCTCGCAGCTCTGGCAGCCATCACCGCCGACCATGTGCGCCTGGTTGTTGACCTTTCGTGGCAATACCGCATCACCGATCCGGCAAAAAGCGTTCTGAACGTCGCCAATATCGCCGAATCCCTGCAAAAGACAGCGCGACAAGCCTGGCTTGATGCGGTGGAACGCCAGCCCTACCATGCAATCGTGCAAGACCGCTCCCCACTGCGCGAAGAAATTCTCCAGCAATTGCAAATCACCAGCGCCAACTGGGGCGTAGAAATTACCGCCGTGCAATTGGGCGAAATCAAAAGAGGATAAACAATGCCCCCAACCATTCCCCCCGAAAAGAGAGAACTCGTCGAGGCGCTGCTGGCCCAACCCCTGCTGGCGCATGTTGGCACGGCCAACCCGCAGACCGGCCAGCCGCACATCACCCTGGTCTGGTATCGCTGGGATGGCGAAGCGGTGTGGATCAGCGGCTTTCGCAGCACGCGCAAATTCCGCGAAATCCTCGCCAACCCCAAGATCGCCATCCTGATCGAGCCGCTTGACCCCGCCGGGCAGCCGATCCAGGCCGTGCTGTTCGAGGGCCAGGCGGAGATCATCACCGAGCCGCGCGACCGGGTGGCCGACCTTTCCCGCCAGATTTACCTGCGCTACCTCGGCGAAGAAGGCATCCTCGCCGCCGACCCGCAATCGTGGATGCACGACCCCGAAAATTTGGTGGTCAAACTCGTTCCGGCGCAAATTTATCTCTGGTAGTGCCTAAACGTATCTTTTCAATAAAACGGGGCATAAGGTGCAACGCACTTGGTTTTGGCCCGAAAATTACTCGTTTGATACCCAAGTGCGTTGCACCTCCCCAGTTTATTGAGATGTTACGCCTAAACAGCGAAATCCCCGCACAAAAAACAAGAATTTGGGGTCTTTGGGAATTGCCGTGATGACTTCCCTTGACGCGCTGTTCAAACCACGAATAACACTAATCTGCACGAATTTTTGGCTTTTATTCGT
>CAZSFD010000129.1:0-10126 GCA_964606085.1 uncultured Anaerolineaceae bacterium | reverse complement strand
CCCGCGAATGTCAGCTTGGAAGGCTGATGCCTTACCACTTGGCGACGCCCGCATCGTTCAAGAGCGAAGCCGATTTTACCGTGAGCGCGGCAAAGGGTCAAGCCGGGTTACACGCCCGACCTGCCCCCTTGTCGCCCTGGCATAAATCACTATACTACAAGTATGTCCAACTCACCTGTCACCCATCCTTCACGTCCCGCAGTCAACACTCTCACCGCGCTGACCATCGTCGGCGTGGTAGCCTGCCTGTTTGCCACACTCTTCACCGCCTGGATTCCCACCTGGTACCTGCCCGAAGCGGTCGCCATCCCCACCTACGTCATCCCCGGTGACGATACGCAGCAGGTCAATCTCGTTCCCCTGCCCAGCCCCACGCCATACCCGCGCATCGGCATCGTTTCGGGCCATTGGAGCAAAGACCCGGCTTATTACGACCCTGGCGCCATCTGTGCTGAGGCCCTCGGCGGCATCAAAGAAGTGGACATCAACCACGCCATCGCCACGCGCGTACAACAGATCATCTTGCAGGCTGGCTACCAGGTAGATTTGCTGGCCGAGTTCGACGAACAGCTGGTGGGCTACCGGGCGCTGGCGCTGGTCTCTGTTCATGCCGATTCGTGCGAATATATCAACGATCAGGCCAAAGGCTTCAAAGTAGCCGCCCCGCTGGCCAACCCCAACCCACACGATTCAAACGTGCTGGTGGCCTGCATGGAAGCCCGCTACGGCAGCCGCACGGGCATGGCCCTGCACCCGGGCAGCGTCACCGCCGATATGACCCAATATCACGCCTTCAGCGAAATTGACCCCAACACGCCCGCCGCCATCATCGAAGTGGGCTTCCTCAATGGCGACAACGAACGCCTGCGCAACGATCAAGAGACCCTGGCGCGCGGCGTGGCCGAGGGCATTTTGTGTTTCCTGCGCAGCGAACCCATCGCCGCGCCCACGCCCACCCCATGAACGTCCGCCCCGACCCGTTCCTGCACGCCCTGGCGCAATGCCAGCAAGCCTACCGGCAGCACGACACGCGCACCGCCCGCCATTGGGCCGCGCAAGCCGTAGCCTTGCAGCCAACGCGTGAAGAAGGCTGGCTGTGGCTGGCCAACCTGGCCAGCCCGCGCGCCAGCGTGGCCTACCTCAACCAGGCGCTGACGATCAACCCGCGCAGCGAACGGGCGCGCAAGGCCATGCGTTGGGCGGTGCGCCGCCTGCGGGCTGAAACGGCATCCCGGCCAGCCATCAGCCACCTGCAAGCCATTGCGCTGCCGTCCGCGACGGCCACGCCAGCCGTGCGTCCGGCCCACCGCTGGCGAGCGGGGCTGGTGCGGCTGGCCGGGGCGGCCTGGCTGCTGTGCCTGCTGGCGTTGTTTGCGGTGGGCGCGTGGCCCATTGTGCAGGCTGCCTGGAATGGCGAAGACCCGGTAGCCGTGGCGCAGGTGGCCCTGGGGCTGCCCAGCGCCACGCCCACAGCCACCGCCACGCCGCTGCCCACGGCCACTTTCACGGCCACGCCCATCCCCACCGACACGCCCGTTCCCACGGCCACGCCCATCCCCACCGAAACGCCCCCGGCCCTGGGCTTTCCCCTGCCGGATGTCGGCGCAGAAGAACATTGGATTGACATCAACCTGACCGAGCAATCGGCAGCGGCCTATCGCGGGCATGAACTGGTCAAATCGTTCATCGTCTCCACCGGCACCTGGCAGACCCCCACCGTCACCGGGCAGTACAATATCTATGTCAAGTATCGCTATGCCGATATGGCCGGGCCGGGCTATTACCTGCCCAACGTGCCATACGTGATGTATTTTTACGAAGGATACGGCCTGCACGGCACCTACTGGCACAACAACTTCGGCACGCCGATGAGCCACGGCTGCGTCAACTTCCCCACCGAAGATGCCGGGTGGGTGTTCGATTTCGTCGAAGTTGGCACCCTGGTCAATGTCCATTATTAATAGCGGTAAAATCATCCTGTGAACGGTAAACCGGTTTCTCGTCGCGATTTTTTACGCCTGGGAGCGCTTGGCCTGCTGGGGGCGCTGCTGCCGCCCATCGGCGTCAAAGCCGTCTGGAAAGAACCTGGGGCCGCCTTCACCGACATCCACCCCGACCAGTTGGGGCGCGTGATCGTGGAGAACATTGACCTGTATGACCGGCCCTCCTTCCAGGGTGAGCGCATCGGCCAGCTTTTTCAAGATGCCGTGCCGCAGATCACCGATGTCACCGTGGGCGATGAAGAACCCGCTTACAACCGGGTGTGGTATCAACTGGATGGCAACGGCTACGCCCACTCCGGCGACATCCAACCGGTGCGCGCCATGGTCAACCAGCCCAATGACCGCATTCCCACAGACGGGGCCTGGGGCGAAGTGACTGTGCCTTTTACCGATGCGTTTCGCGGCCGCGGCCATTACGAACCGCTGGCCTACCGCTTCTACTACCAAACGGTGCATTGGATTCTGGGCCTGGAATACGATTTCGACGGCGAAGCGTGGTATCGCGTGTGGGATGACAAGTTCAAAGAACGCCAATACTATGTGCCGGCCGTTCACATGCGCCTGATCCCGCCGGCCGATTTGAGACGCATTTCACCCACCGTGCCAGCCGAGGCCAAACGGATCGAGGTGTGGACGGGTCAGCAGGTGTTGATCGCTTACGAACACGATCAGCCCGTTTTCATGGCCCGCACCGCCAGCGGGGCCAGCCTGCGCGACGGCAACTACAAGACCAAACCCGGTCGCTACTACATCACCGGCAAGCGCGCCGGACGGCACATGGCCGCCGGTGACATCGCCGCCAGCGGCTATGACTTGCCGGGTGTACCGTGGATATGTTATATTACCGAAAGCGGAATCGCCATCCATGGCACCTATTGGCACAACAATTATGGCCGCCCCCGCAGCCACGGCTGCATCAACGTCACGCCCCAGGCAGCACAGTGGATTTACCGCTGGAGCGACCCCTTCGTGCCACCCGCTGATCCCGAACGTTTCGTCTTTCGCGGCACACAACTGGATGTGATTGACGAAGAAGAGAGCGTATAAATGCCCCGTCAGCCGCTGTTTGCCGGCCTGGTTGTAGATGAATATGATCGCCCCCTCGAAACGACCTGGGTGGGCGATGAACCCTGTTATGTGCTGGATGACGCCGGTTTCCGCCGGCACATCCCGGCCATCGAAATTGACCGTCAGGTTTTCGAGGCCATGATCGGGCAAATTCGTGGCAGCGAGGGCCTGGTGGCCGAACAGGCCGCCAAAATGCTCGGCCAGAATGATATCTTCTCGCGCGCCATACTCGAAAACCAACTCAAAAACATTGACCAGCAGTTCGATCAGGTCGTCCAAACCGGCATCCCCGAAGAAGGACGCGCTTACCTGGGCATGTTGGGCTTCCGGGTGCGCGTCAACTACCGCGGCGAAATCATCGCCATCGAACAACCCGGTGCGATAGACTCAGACGAGGAATAACCATCCATGAAACCTTCCGATTACATCATCGCTGTAACCGAAAGCAGCTTCGAATACGACGTGATCGCCTATTCGCGCCAGAACCCCGTCATTGTAGATTTCTGGGCCGAATGGTGCGGCCCGTGCCGCTCGCTCGGCCCCTTGCTCGAACGCCTGACGCAAGAAGCCAACGGCGCTTTTCGTTTGGCCAAAGTGGATGTGGACGCCAACCCCAACCTGGCGCTGCGTTTCAGCGTGCGCAGTATTCCGGCGGTGAAGGCCTTTCGCGATGGCCGCCAGATTGCTGAATTTGTCGGCGCGCAGCCCGAAGCGCGCGTGCGCGAGTTTTTCCGCAGCATTGCCCCCAGTCAGAGCGACTTGCAGCTCGAAAAAGCCATCGGCCTGCTGGAAATGGGCCACTGGGCCGAGGCCGAAAAAGCCTTTCAGCAGTACCTGAGCAAACACCCCAATTACCCTGCTGCCCTGCTTGGCATGGTCAGAGCACTGCTGGCCCAGGGCAAGGCCGCCGAGGGGCGCAAAATTTTGCTCAACTTCCCGGCCAGCAAAGAATATCACGAGGCCGAAAAATTACGCCCCCTGGCCGAGGCCCTGATGCGCCTGCCAGGTAACGCCGAAACCGACAGCCCGCTCGAGGCCGCTTACCTGCGCGCCCTGAACCTGATCCTGCGTGGAAATATCGAAGCGGCCATGGATGGCCTGCTCGATGTGCTGCGCGAAAACCGCACCTATCGCAACGGCGAACCACGCAAGGTGCTGGTTGGCCTGTTTGAGATATTGGGCGAAACCAACCCGGTGACGCGTGACTACCGCGCCGAACTGGCGAATATCTTGTTTTGAACCCCACCAAAATGCTCCCATGACCGACGAAAACACCATCCCCACCGATTTTATCCACGAGGCCGTAGCCGAAGACCTGCGCAGCGGACGTTTCGCCAGCGTGCGTACCCGCCTGCCGCCAGAGCCAAACGGCTATCTGCACATCGGCCACGTCAAAGCCTTTCTGATTGATTACAACATCGCCCAGCATTTCGGCGGTGCGCTCGATCTGCGCTTTGATGACACCAACCCCGCCAAAGAAGAAACTGAGTTCGTTGACGCCATTCAAGAAGATGCCCGCTGGCTGGGCATCGAATGGGAAAAGGTCATCTTCGCTTCCGACTTTTTCGATCTGCTCTACGAGTGGGCGATCAAGCTCGTCCAAAAGGGCAAAGCCTATGTAGATGACCAAAGCCCCGAAGAAGTCAGCAAGAACCGCGGCACGCTGACCGAACCCGGCGTAGACAGCCCCTGGCGCAACCGCTCGGTAGAAGAGAACCTGGCGCTGCTCGAACGAATGAAAAACGGCGAGTTCCCCGATGGCTCACGCGTGCTGCGCGCCAAAATTGACATGGCCCACGGCAACATGAACATGCGCGACCCGATCATGTACCGCATCATCCACGAACCGCCGCATCACCGCCTGGGGCGGAAGTGGTGCATTTACCCCATGTACGACTGGGCGCAAGGCCAGAACGATGCCATGCACGGCGTGACCCATTCGCTGTGTTCGCTCGAATATGAAGACCACCGCGTCCTCTACGAATGGTACCTGAACGAACTGGAAATCCCCAACCCGCCGCGGCAGATCGAGTTTGCGCGCATGAACCTGACCTACACGGTGATGAGCAAGCGCTTCTTGCGGCGTCTCGTCGAAGAGAAGCACGTCAGTGGCTGGGACGACCCGCGCATGCCTTCGCTGCGTGCCATGCGGCGGCGCGGATACACGCCTGAAGCGATCCGCGATTTCATCGCCCGCACCGGCGTGGCGAAAACAGCCAACACCCGCTCCGGCGTCAACGTGGATATGGCCCTGCTCGAAGCCTGCGTGCGCGAGGATTTGAACCAACACGCCCCCCGCAAAATGGCCGTGATCAACCCGCTCAAAGTGGTGATCGAAAATTATCCCGCTGACCTGGTCGAAGAAATGGACGCCATCAACAACCCCGAAGATGCAAGCGCCGGGACGCGCAAAGTGCCGTTCTCGAAGGTGATATACATCGAACGCGACGATTTCATGGAAGAGCCGCCCAAGAAATTCTTCCGCCTGGCCCCCGGCCGCGAGGTGCGCCTGCGTTATGCCTACTTCATCACCTGCACGGGCGTCGTCAAAGATGAAAACGGCGCAATCGTCGAACTGCGCTGCACCTACGACCCCGCCACGCGCGGCGGCGACGCCCCCGATGGCCGCAAGGTGAAAGCCACGCTGCACTGGGTTTCCGCCACCCATGCCGTGCCAGCCGAAGTGCGCCTGTACGACCGCCTGTTCAAAGACCCCAACCCCGGCAGCAGCGGCGATTTCCTCGAAAACCTGAACCCCGCCTCGCTCGCCATCCTGCCCGAAGCCTGGCTCGAACCCAGCCTGAAAGACGCCGCCATTGGCGATAAATTTCAATTCGAGCGCCTGGGCTACTTCTGCGTGGATACCACGGCCACCCCCGACAAACTGGTCTTCAACCGCACCGTCTCGCTCAAAGATACCTGGGCCAAAATTCAGCAGCAAGAAAACGCCTGAACCCAACCCGCCACACCCATCCACCCTACCCGGAGGCCTGTGCTTCCGGGTAGCGCTTTAATGCCTATGCCAGACTCACCTTCCCCATCTTCATCTTCATCTTCGCTGCGCGGCTACGCCATTGCCTTATTGGCGGCGGTGATCCTTTCGACCACGGCCATCTTCATTCGCTATCTCACGCAAACCTACCAAATTCCCTCGCTGGTGCTGGCTTTCTGGCGTGATGTCTTTGTGGTGTTGACCTTGCTGGCGGCCTTCGGGCTGTTCCGGCCAGCGCGGCTGCGGGTGGCGCGCCAGCATTGGCCCTACCTGGCTTGCTATGGGCTGGTGCTGGCCGCCTTCAACGCCCTGTGGACGCTTTCGGTGGCGCTGAACGGCGCGGCGGTGGCGACCGTGCTGGTGTACTGTTCGGCGGCGTTTACGGCGCTGCTGGGCTGGTGGCTGCTCAACGAGTCGTTGGGATGGGGCAAGCTGGCAGCGGTGGCGCTGTGTCTGCTCGGTTGCGCCTGGGTAGCCGATGCGCTCAACCTGGCAGCCTGGCAGACCAACCTGGGGGGCATTTTGGCCGGGGTGCTGGCGGGGTTGAGCTATGCCGCCTACAGCCTGCTGGGGCGTTCGGCGGCGCAGCGTGGCCTGAACCCCTGGACGACCCTGTTTTTCACCTTTGGCTTTGCCACCGTGTACCTGTTCGCCGCCAACTTGCTGCCAGCGGGCCTTTTACCTGGCACGGCGGCGCGGCTGGCCGATTTTGTGTGGCTGGGAGATGCCTGGATGGGGTGGACGGTCTTGTTTGCCCTGGCCGCCGGGCCGACGGTGCTGGGCTTCGGGCTGTACATGGTCAGCCTGAGTCACCTGCCCTCCAGCGTAGCCAACCTGCTCGTCACCACAGAGCCAATTTTCACCGCGGTTATCGCCTACTTCCTGCTCGGCGAACAACTGAACGGGGGGCAGGTGTTTGGCGGGTTGTTGATTTTGTCGGGTGTCGTGATTTTACGGGCGGACGGATCGGGGGATTGATGGATTGATGGCCTGGGGTGCGCACAATTGGCGATTTCTTAACTTTCCCCTTCGCCCTTCGCCATCATCTCTTCCAACAAAGCGACAACGCGCTGCGCCCGCGCCTCGAACTCGGCCAGGGCGGTCAGCCAGCGGTCGTTGACCATGTAGACATCTTCGTCGGGGCGGGGGGTGTCAAGGGTTTGGCGCAGTCCGTCGGTTTGGCCTTCGTCGAGGGCGGTCATCAGGCGCAGCACGGCCATCATGCTATACCCGGCCCGCAGCAACATGCGGATGACGCGCAGGCGGCCAATTTCGGGCGCGCCGTAGAGTCGGTAGCCGTTTTGGGGGTCACGCGGCACGTCCAGCAGCCCATTGCGCTCCCAATTGCGGATGGCATCTATGGTGGTGTTGAGCAGGCGGGCGGCGTCGCCGATGCGCAGCGGCTGGCGAGTGGGCTCGGCCGGTGCGCCGGCGGCCCAGCGTTCGAGATAAGCGGCGGCGGCCTCGGCCTGGGCACGTTCGGCCTGCACCTGCGCCACCATCTGATGCGCCCGTTCGAGCGCACCGCCCAAATCGTGCGCTGCGCCGCATTGGATGATCTCCATGCCGATCTTGCGGATCGGTTTGCCCGGCCAGCCGCCATCGAAGATCAGCCGGATCAGACGCAATTGGTCGAGGTGATAGGGGGTGAAACGCCGGTAGCCCGCCGGACTGCGTTCGGCCGGCGGCAAAAAGCCCCAGGCTTCATACAAGCGCACGGTGTTGGCGTGAATGCCGGTGGCTTTGGCGAGATCGGATGTGCGGAGGGTTTTCGGTTGGGCCAACGTTTATCGTACCTGCTTCAAAATGGTTTCCAATTCATTGACCAGCCTCCAGCATATCCTGGATAAAAGCGAGCAATTCTCGTTCAGACATAAATCACCGATTCTTCAATTTCAGCGGCAATTTTCGGGATGCGAATCGCGCCAACCCCGGCGGGGGTGAGGATATCTACGGGCGCGCCTAAGAGCAATTCCAGGTAGTCAGCCAGTTCCACAAATCGAAAACCAATCGGCCGCGAAAATTCAATGAGCAAGTCAATATCGCTGCCTTCATGGGGCTTTGCCTTGCTCAGGAGCCAAATAATCCAATCCGTTGGATGCCATATTCGACAGCTAACGTCTGTTTATGTTCGCGAAGCACTGTTGTGATTTTTTCTTGCGTGATCATCGTTCACATCCTACAAAACTGGGTGATTTGATTTTATCATCAACGCCTTGCGCGAATCAAACGGCGTGGAGTTGCTAATGCACTCCACGCCGTGTAGAACTGTGGCTTTCAGCAAAGCCGGATACTTACCGCGTCAGAACGGGCAAATACACCTGGTAGCCCGCTTCACCCATCAGGGCGAAATCGGTAAAGTGATCGATCTGCATCACCACCTGGTTGTTGGTCGTGTCCACCACGAAGCTGCCGGGGAAAATCCAGCTATCGGTGGTGGTAGAGAAATAGGCCGGTTGCAGCAGCGGCTCGAAGATGCGTTCGGCGGCCAATTGTTCATCGGTGTAGCTGAAGGTGATGGTCACTTCGGTGTTGAAGTTGCTCTCGATGGGTTCGCCATCTGGCCCGGTGGCCAGGAAGGCATAGCCATAATCGAGGACGTTGGCCGAATGCTGGCGGGGCAGCGTGGCGATGGGCAAAATGCGCAGCGTGACCTGCCCGCTGACCGGCATGGCGTTGGCCGGGATGTAGAGGGTCGTTCCGTCGGCCAGGCTGATGGACTGCGGCTCAGCGGCGTCAAACATGACCACCACCGGCCCCGGCAGTGGGTTTGGCCCTGCCAGCGTCACATCTTGCGTGACGGCGGCGGCGTTCACTTCCACCACGGCCCGGCCCAGCCAGTACGCTTGACGGTTCTGCGCCGCCGCCCCCACGTGCCAGATCGTGCTAGAGATCACCTCCAGATGATAGGGGCCGCTGGCGGTGGTATCGGTCAGCGTGAGCGGGAAGCGGGCATGGACAAAGCCGCCGTCATCGCTCCAGGCCCACACGTAGGCCATCTCGTCGCCCACGGCATTTTCGAGCGTCAGTGTGCCGTGGATGGTGGCGTTGGGCTGCTGGAATTGCAGCACGTGACCATCCGAGGTCGCGCCGGGCAGTACGTCCACTTCGATTTCGATGGGGTGTATCCAGGTGGGGTGACGCAGCGCCGCGCCCAGGCGATACGTGCCATAGGGAACTTCGAGAGAAAAGTTCCCCGCCGCATCAGAACGGGTTTGCAGCCACAGCTGATCCACATCGCCGCCGACACCCTTGACCAGCACAACCACGCCCGGCAGGGGTGAACCATCGGGGGCCAGCACGCTGCCGCGGATGGCGGCATCTTTCAGCGCCACCGGCAGCGGCACGATCACCGTCTGCTCGCTTTCGACAGGAATGGTGCGCCCGTGCGCCAGGCGGGCATAGCCGCTGGTGGGGTCAATGCGATAGTTCAAGCGCCACAGCCCGGCGGCCACATTCAACACGTAACTGCCATTGCCGGGGTTGATCGGCGCGGCGACCCAGTTGCCCGGCTGCCACGCCCCCACCATGCCCGCCACGCCTTCGACCACGTCATTATTGCGGGCATCCCACAGCGCGCCGGTGATGGTGGCGTCTTTGGCCTGCACGGTCAACGTGACCTGGGTGGTTGCACCAGCCACGGCAGTCACGTTGCGATCAGCAGCAGAAGTGTAGGGCGATCCCGGCGGCAGCACGACCGAAAGCCGATACTCGCCCGCCGGCACCAGCAGGGTAAACGCACCCTCCAGCAGCGGCGCACCGTTGTGGATGCCCGGCTGGCCGATCTGATGGGCGTGCGCCCAGCCAGCCACATCGGTAACAGGGTTGCCATCTTCATCCACCAGCATCCCGGCAATCAGCGCGTCGGCCAGGGTCAGGTCGAAATTGACCTCGGTGATCGTCTGGCCGGCGGTGATGGTCAGCTCTACGCCAGCTTCAGGATACAGGTAGGGCTGCGTGGCCGTGGGAGCCGGCCTGACGTGCCATTCTCCAGCAGAGACGGCCAGGCTGTACTGCCCGTCAGGCCCGCTCATGGCCCGCAGGTTGCCCGGCACGCCCGGCC
>CAZSFD010000128.1:0-10351 GCA_964606085.1 uncultured Anaerolineaceae bacterium | reverse complement strand
CCAGCGAAAAGAGGACATCTTTATCGCTCCCGTTCAGGGCGCGGATGTAATTCTTAAATTCGACAAATTTCAGCGAATTGAAATTCATTCCATCATAATTGGTGAACGATGTGAGCAAGCCAATGATGAGCGGAATGACCCCCAGCAGGATAAATGTGACCAGCCAGGGCGAAATGAAAATGTAAAACGTGGCAGTCCGGCGTTGGACGCGGTTCAGGATTCTACGGCGAGGTGGTTGGCTCGGCTGGGCAATTGTTTCGACGGCCATAATGCCTCCAGCTTACACAGAACAGAAAAAATGATGTAGGGGCGAGAACTCTCGCCCCTACACAAGCCTATTCAATAAATTAGCCGCTGATACGGTCAATGCCTTCCTGGATGACCAGGTTGACCTCAGACTCTACGTTGGCGATCATTTCTTCAAAGGTGATGTCGCCCTTGAGCGCCTGGTCAATGTTCTTGTTCCAGGCATCGGCGAAGGCGGTTTCTCCGATGAAGGGGTTGAAGCCGATGGGTGGGGTATTCAGGTCGAGTTCGCCTTGCAGTACTTTGAAAGCCTGTTTCTGGAAGTCGGTTTCCTGCGGGATCAGGCTGAGTTGTGATTTGAGGGCTGGTACGCCCCAACCACTCTTGGCGCGGTCAATAGAGGGCTGGCCGCCGTTGTACCATTCAAACACTTTCCAGGCTGCATCGGCTACCTTGGTGGGTGAAAGCATAACCATGCCGGTGGCGGTGATGGTGGGGTTCATGCGTGTGCCAGTCCAGGTGGCCGCGGGCAGCATCTTCACAAAGCCGCGCTGATTGTCCGATTCGGCCATGGCGCTGAACCAGAAGCCATATTGCGCCATGCCCAAAATGCCAGCCGTGAAGTCATTGCCAAACCAGCCGCCGGGGCTGGGGTTGATCGGGCTGAGCATGACCTTTTCTTTTTGCATCTCAAAAAAGGTTTTGGCAATCGCCATAGCCTGTTCATTTGCGCTCAGTTGCACCTGATCGAAGGCATCGCTGTATAATTTTTGGCCGCTTTCCATCAGGCCCACCATGATGATGCGGTCAATCCAGCCGCCTTCCAGGCCAAAACCGACATTAACCACACGGTCGCCATCAAATTTGGTGATGGCTTTGGCGGCTTCCCACACTTCTTGCATAGACAGGGCCTTGCTGTCGTCAACACTCAGGCCGGCTTCTTCGAAGAGTTTGGTGTTGGCGAAGATGGTCAGGTCTGGCGAGAAGTCCTTGCACATGCCATAGATCGGGCCGTCGCCAATTTCGAGCGGGCTGCGGGCTTTGTAATAGTTGTTGGCGGGCATCAGGTCGTCTGGCTTGCACAGCTCGCTGACCTGGAAGAAGGGGGTCAGGTCTTGCAGCAGGCCGCGGGCCAGTTGCTGGGGAATCCAGGGGGCCTGGCAGCGCACCAGATCGGGCGGGGTGCCAGCGGCCAGCATGGCGAAGACCTTGGTGGCATCCTGGTTATCTACCACTTCAACGGTGATGCCGGGGTTGGCTTCCTGGACGGCGGTGACATGGTCGCCGGTAAATTCGTGCGGGAAGTGCGCAACAACCACATGGCCCTCTACATTGGCGGGCGGGGGTGCAACCTCGACGACGACGGTTTCTTTAACCGTTTCTTTTTCGGTCACAACCACTGTCTCTTTAACCGCTTTTTCAACTTCCACGGTTTCTTTGACGGTTTCCTGGACGACGACGGTCTCTTTGATGACCTGGGGGGTGGGGGTGCTGCATGCGGCCAGCAGCGAACCAGCAGCTACGGTGCCGGTCAGCTTGAGCATATCTCGACGGGACATTTTTTTAGTCATGGTCTTTTCTCCATCCAAAAATTAAATCCGATTTGAGTTGACTGAGAGAATTGGCAACAAAGGAATATTGTTTTTTCGACACCTCCTGTGCAGGTCAGTTGCGCCAAGGTTAGCGGCGGGTGCATGATGAGCGCAAAATGAGTTCGGTATCCAGAAGAACTTGCGTTGGCCCGATCGATGGGTTTTCAACCCGTTGGATCAGCAAGCGGGCTGCCGTGCGTCCGACTTCTTGCAAAGGCTGGCGGATGGTGGTCAGTGGCGGGTTGGTGTAGGTGGCTTCAGGGATGTCGTCAAAACCAATGACGGACACATCGTCGGGTACTTTGCGGCCCACCTCTGCCAGCGCACTGATCGCGCCAATGGCCATGCGGTCATTGTGAGCGAAGAGAGCCGTAAATGGCTGTCGGCTCTCCAGGATGGTGTGCATGGCCCGATAGCCGCTGGCATGAGTCCAATCGCCGAAGGCTAGCAAGGCCGGGTCGGGGATAATTCCGGCTTCTCGCAATGCCTGAGCGTACCCTTCGTTGCGATCATGGCTGGATTTGACATGCTGCGGTCCGGTGATCATGGCAATTTGCGAATGCCCCAGTTCGGTCAGATATTTGACGCCGGTATGACTGCCCTGCTGGTTTTTGACATCTACCAGGGTGAAATCAACGGCGGCTTCCTGGTAACCGGTGGTCACCACGGGAATACCGGTGTCGTAGAGCCGACACAGATGTTCGTGATCATCCTCGCTGCCGGCGCGCACGAACAAGACGCCATCTATATGCCGTTCAGTCAACAGGTGCAAATACCTGGGTTCGTCTTCGCGGCGCAACTTGGTGCTGCCCAGGATAAAAAAGTAGCCTGCTTCGAGCGCCTCAGCATTGGCCCCCACAACAGCCTCGGCAAAAAAATAGTCGCTCAGATCGGTGGCAAACAACCCTAGTGTACGGTTGCTGCGTGAAGCCAGGCCGCGGGCCAGGGCATACGGCTTGAAGCCGAGTTCATCAATGACACGCTGTACGTTTTGGCGGGTTTCAGCCGAAACATCGGGCCGGTCATTGAGTACGCGTGAAACGGTCTGGATAGAAACCCCGGCTTTTTCGGCCACTTCTTTGATGGTGATATGCTTGCGAGGATATTTCATGGGTTGCCTGTTTTGCCAGCAGTCTTGAGTGATTTTCTCGTGAGCGCTTCCGAGAGCGCTTCCGGGAGCGCTCACGATTAGTATAGCAAAAAGGAGTAGCCGAGTCAATCGGTACTTTCAAGAAACGACCTCTTCTTTGACACGCCCCTGCCTTTCTGGTATGATGGTTTCGGTTTATGTGAACGATAACGGAAGCGCTAACGGAAAGCTGGTTCGGGAGGTGATTTTTGAAATCGCACCGCATTCTTATAATGCCAATCGGGCTGGCTTTGCTGGCTCTTTTTCTTTTGGTGAGTTGTACGCAAGCCGTGGACGAAGCGCCCACGCCAACCCCCTTCCCTACCCAGGCTGCCCTGGCCAAACCCACCTATACAGTCGCTCGCGGCGAAGTAGTCGAAATAGCCGAATTCACCGGGCGTATCGTTCCGGTGGTCGAGCAGGTATTTTATTTCCCGGTCAATGGCCGCATCCGCAAGCTATACATTCAAAAGGGAGATTTTGTAACTGCCGGACAGGTGGTTGCCGATCTGGAAGGGATTGACGACCTCGAACGCCAGCAGGCCTTGCGCGAATTGAACATGCAGCGCGCCGTCATCAACGCCCACAACGCCTCCCTTGCCTTGGATGTCTTCACCAAAACTGTCTCGATCTATTCCCGCGATTACCCAGAACAGTTGCAAATGAAACAGAACAGCCTCTTGCTGGCTGAATTGGCCGTGCAAGAAGCCGCCCTGGGCCTGGAAGACCTGCGTTCGGTCATTTCGGATACCCAACTGCTCGCGCCAATGGATGGCATCGTCACCGCCATCTCAACTGCCGAAGGTCGAGAAGTCGAAGCTTATAAGCCCATTGGCAGCGTGGCAGACCTGGATGAAATCGAAGTGCGCGTCACCATCACCGGGCAAGATTTAGCCAAGCTGGCCGAAGGTATGGCGGTACGCATCGAAGCCTCCAGAAGCAGTGGTCAGGAAATTGCTGGCACGATCCGTGTCTTGCCTTCATCCACACTTTCTAGCGAGGGAGATGATGGCATGCGGATTACCTTCGACCCTGTTGCTGATGGTTACAAAATCGGCGATCTGGTGCATGTGCGCATCATCTTGCGGCAAAAAGCCGATGCGCTCTGGCTGCCGCCGCAGGCTATCCGCACCTATGAGGGGCGCAAGTTTGTCGTGATTCAAGATGGCGACGTGCAGCGCCGTGTGGATGTCAAGCTCGGCCTGATTGGCGAAGAACGCGTCGAAATCCTCGAGGGCCTCGAAAAAGGCCAGACCGTTATCAGCCCGTAAACCAACTGACATGGGATTTTTCCTGCGCACCTGGGCAATTTTCGTTATCGTGGTCAAGCGCCTGATAGCACAGTGGGAACTGGCGCTGATCACGATTTTGGGTTTGGTAACATCCATCTCGCTCATCATCAGTATCCCCTTATACGCCGATGCGGTCTACCACCGCACATTCCTGGAAGAAGTCAGCGGTCAAGGCAATGCTCAAACAACAGACACCTTGCCCCTGTCATTTTTGTTCAACTATTACGGCGGCTGGAGCGGGGTCAAAGAATGGGATGATTTGCAGCCTTTCGATGCCTACCTCCGCACATCAGCCGATCAAGCCCTGAGCATGCCGGTAGCGGCCCTCACCCGCTATGTGGCCACCGATGGTGGCGAACTCTTCCCTGAAACAGCCGATAGCACCTATCCGCCTGATGCGCGCGTCACCTGGGCCAACCTGGGAGCGATGAGCAGCATCGAAGATCACATCACCCTGGCCGAGGGCAGCCTGCCGCAGCCAGCCGAGATCAGCGAAGACAGCGTGATGGATGTGTTGATCAGCCTGCCGCTGGCGAACAAAGTGGGCCTGCAGGTGGGCGAAACCTATACCTTGCGCCTGACGACCAGCCTGGATACGGGCGCTAACGTGACTGCCCTGCTGCCCGTGCGCATCAGCGGGGTATGGCAGCCAAACGACATCCACGACCCCTACTGGATGTTCAGCCCCTCTAACCTGGTTGATATCCTGCTCGTCCCCGAAGCTACCTTTGCCAGCCGCATCAGCCCGGTGATGACCGGCGAAGTTTACACCGCCGTGTGGTATCTGGTGATGGACGGCGGGCAGCTCAACACCGACGAAGTCGGCGCGCTGCTGGGGCGCATTGGCCGCCTGCAAGGCAAAACTGCCAGCCTGCTGCCCAATCTGGCCGTGCGCCGTTCGCCAGTGGATGAACTGGTCGCTTTTCAGGCCGCGGCCAACCGCCTGACGTTGCTGCTCTACGCCTTCGTCACACCCATTTTAGGGCTGATCCTGGCCTTTATCAGCCTCGTTTCCAATCTGGCGGTAGAACGCAAGCGCAACGAAATGGCCGTCACGCGCAGCCGCGGGGCTACGGCCTGGCAGGTGCTGGGCAGTGTGGGGCTAGAAAGCGTTCTGCTGGGCCTGGCGGCGCTGGCGGTCAGCTTCCCGGTGGCGCTGTGGCTGATCCAGTT
The DNA here is from genome assembly GCA_964606085.1 of uncultured Anaerolineaceae bacterium. Taxonomy (GTDB): domain Bacteria; phylum Chloroflexota; class Anaerolineae; order Anaerolineales; family UBA4823; genus CAIQJJ01. The sequence continues at coordinate 4,919 of CAZSFD010000128.1, read as the reverse complement.
TGTCGGGCAGGGGCGCAGCTTCATGGATTTTTCGGCCCAGGCAGGTTTGCAAGCCAGCCTGTCGCGTTCGGCGCTGCTGGCCGGGCTGGTTGCCGTGGGCGTGGCGCTGGCAACGTCCTTACTGCCATCCTTTGCGGCCGTGCGGCACACCATCGTCTCTTACAAGCAAGCCGCCGCCCGCACCAACCGCCCGCCGCTTTGGCAGCGCGCCTGGCTCGACGTGCTGCTGCTGATCCCTGGCTTTTACGGCATGTATCTTTTACGACAGCAAGGCAGCGTGATCGCCGAAGGCGCTACTGACCCGCTATCGAACCCGCTGCTATTCCTGGTTCCCTCGCTGCTGGTGGTAGCGCTGACGCTGCTCTGCCTGCGCCTGGTGCCGCTGGTGATGTCCGCCCTGGCCTGGCTGCTGGCGCGCACCCATTTCGTCGGTATCCTGTTGGCCTGCCGCCAGTTGGCGCGCTCGCCAGGCTATTACAACACCCCGCTGCTGATCCTCGTCTTCACGCTCAGCCTTTCGGCGTATACCGCCTCGTTGGCGCAGACGCTTGACCAGCACCTTTCTGCCCGCTTCTACTACAACGTGGGCGCCGACATGCAATTTACCGAAGTCGGCGAATCGCCGCAGGCCATGCCTTTCCCCGTTCCCGGCCAGGAGACGATCTCGCTCAAACCAGAATTTTTCTTCTTCCCGGTGAGTGAATATCTCAAAATCCCCGGCATACGGGCGGTGGCGCGCGTCGGCAGCCACCCGGCCTCGGCCACCTTGCTGGCGGGTTCATTCATCCTGGGGCGCTATTATGGCGTAGACCGGCTCGATTTCCCCGCCGTGGCTTACTGGCGCAAAGATTTCGCCCCTGCTAACCTGGGGGTCTTGATGAACGCCCTCGGCGCCGTGCCCAACGGCATCCTGGTGCCGCGCAGTTTTCTGGCTAACGCCAGCCTGCGCGAAGGCGATTTCATCAACCTATCGGTGACGACCGACCTGGGGCGGGCCACCTTCGAGGCGCAAATTGTCGGCAGCTTCGATCTCTTCCCCACCTGGTACGAAGAAGAAGTCGGCCCGCTGTTCGTGGGCAACCTGGACTTTCTTTACGATGTAGCGGGCGGCCAATCGCCCTACCGCGTGTGGGTGAAGACCGACCCCCGCCTCGATTTTGCCCAGGTGGGCGATTTCGAACTGCGCGGCCTGAACGTGCGCGTGGTCAGTTGGCAGGCTGCCCCGCCGGCCATCGCCCGCGTGCAGCAGCGCCCCGAACAGCAGGGCGTGTTTGGCTTCCTGTTCATCGGCTTTGCCGCCGCGGCCGTGCTGACGGTGGTCGGCTTCATGCTCTACGCCATGTTCTCGTACCAGCGGCGCTTTATCGAACTGGGCGTATTGCGGGCGGCGGGTTTATCGCGCTGGCAAATGGCGGCTTACCTCGGTTTTGAGTTGATTTTTTTGATTTTGTTCGGCGCTGGCGTTGGCACGGGGCTGGGCTGGTGGATCAGTATACAATTCATCCCCTTCCTGCAACTTGGCAGCCTGCCTATCGAGCGCACGCCGCCCTTCCAGGTGATCATCGCCTGGGATGCGATCTTCCAGATTTACGCCCTGTTCGGCCTGCTCTTCGTCATCACGCTGGTCGTGCTGGTCTTCCGCCTGCAACGGATGAAAATTTTCCAGGCGATCAAGCTCGGGGAGAGTGTCTGATGGCGCAAGAAGCCTTTATCATCTGCGATAACCTGGTGCGCATTTACCAGATTGCCGGGCATGACGTGGTGGCGCTGCAAGGGCTGGATATGACCGTCGCGCCAGGCGAACTGCTCGGCATCGTCGGCGTCAGCGGCAGCGGAAAGTCCACGTTGATGAACATCCTTGGCGGGCTGGATCGCCCCACCGCCGGGCGGGCCTGGGTGGACGGCCAGGATTTGCTCAAATTGAGCGATATGGCCCTCAACCGTTACCGGCTTGCTTCGGTGGGATTTTTATGGCAGCAGAGCGCCCGTAACCTGCTGCCCTACCTCAACGCCCAGGAAAATGTGGAATATCCGATGACGCTGGCCGGCGATTTTGGCCGCAAGAAGAGCCAGCGCGCCCGCCAACTGCTTGAAATGGTCGGCCTGGCGGATCGCCGCCATCACCGGCTTTCCCAGCTTTCGGGCGGTGAACAGCAGCGCGTGGCTATCGCTGTGGCGTTGGCCAACCATCCCAAGCTGCTGCTGGCTGACGAACCCACCGGCGAAGTGGATGGCAGCACGGCCCAGGTCATCTACGACATCTTCCGCCGCCTGCAAACCGACCTGGGCCTGACGACGCTGATCGTCAGCCACGATGCCCAGGTGGCGCAGCAGGTGGATCGCGTCATCGCCATTCGCGATGGCAAGATTGCCACCGAAACCGTGCGCCACAACGGCAGCGACGAAGCCGCCGAAACCCGCCACGTAGATTTGACCGTGGTCGACTCTGCCGGACGCCTGCAAATTCCCAAAGACCTGCGCGAACAGTTTGGCATCCGCGACCGTGTGCAGCTCGAAGCCGTCGCAGATGGCGTGCTGATCCGCCCGGTAGCCACGGGCGAGATCGAAACCGCCGAAGATATGGTGGATCGGTTGGAGAAGCACAAAGGCGGCAACTGGTTGCAGCGCATCTTGCGGCATGGTAAACAATCACCCAATGACTGAAAACACCCCCATCATCCAAACCCAAGACCTGTGGCGCACCTACCGCACCGGCTCGCGCCAGGAAATCCACGCCCTGCGCGGCGTCAACCTCACCATCGAAACGCCGGGTGTCGTGGCGGTCAAGGGACGTTCGGGCAGCGGCAAAACGACGCTGCTCAACTGCATTGGCGGGCTGGATCAGCCCACCCGGGGACGGGTGATTGTCTTTGGTCAGGATGTGGCGCAGATGAAAGAAGGCCAGTTGACGCGCTTCCGCCGTGGTCAGGTGGCCTTCATTTTCCAGTCTTTCGGCCTCAACCCCCTGTTTTCAGCCTACGAAAATGTAGATATTCTGCTGCGTATCGCGGGCGCGCCCAACCAGGTCTGCCGCCAGCGCACGGAGGAACTGCTGGCGCTGGTGGGCCTGACGCGCTGGCGCAATCACCGCCCCGACGAGCTTTCCGGCGGCCAGCAGCAGCGCATTGCCATTGCCCGCGCCCTGGCCAACCACCCCCGGCTGCTCCTGGCCGACGAACCCACCGGTGACCTCGATACCGCCACCACGCGCGAAATTCTCACGCTCTTTCGCCGCATCGTTGCCGAAGAAAACGTCACCATCCTGCTTACCTCGCACGACCCGCTGGTGGATGAGTATGTGGATCGCGTGGTGCGGTTGCAGGATGGTGCTCAATAGAACAAGGCAGAAGGCGCGCCGTACCTCGGCGAGGCGTTGGCAGCCATCCCGTCCTGTAAAATCAGGAAATTTGCTCCGCAAGATACGCCGAGATGCCCATCTGCTCGATCTGGATCAACTGCGCGTCAATCCAATCCAGGTGTTCTTCCTCGTCTTTCAGGATCGCTTCGAGCATTTCGCGCGTGCCGTTATCGCCAGCTTCCACTGCCAGGCGGATGCTGTCGTTATACAGCTTGACCGCGCCTTCCTCGGCAGCCAGGTCGCGCTGCAACTGTTCGGGGATGGTGCCGCCGATGTGGAGCGGGTTCAGGTTCGAGACGATGGGTACGCCTTCGAGGAACAGGATGCGGGCGATGTGCATTTCGGCGTGCTTCATTTCCTGGATGGCGCGCTTTTCGATGGCTTCGTGGAGTTCGTTGTAGCGCCAGTTGGCGCACATTTCAGAATGCACCATGTACTGATTGATGGCGGTCAACTCGTCGGCCAGCAGTTCATTCAGGCGGGCGATGACTTGTTCGTTCCCTTTCATGGGTGGCTCCTTTTGTGAGGGATATTTGAGATAGTGAACGCCGAAATTATACCCCTTCGATAACCTTCATAAGCTCTTCTTAGAATTGGCGTACCAATGCCCCGACGGTATAATTGCCCCCGCCATGCAGACCTCCGATTTCGACTACGAACTCCCCCCAACCGCCATTGCCCAAACGCCTGCCGAGCCGCGCGACAGTTCACGGCTGCTCGTGATGGACCGCCACACGGGCGCGCTGCAACATGCCGTCTTCAACCAGATCGGCGGTTTTCTGCGTCCCGGTGATCTGTTGGTGTGGAACGAGACACGCGTCATCCCGGCCCGGTTGTACGCTCGCAAGCCCACCGGCGGCAAGGCCGAGATTTTGCTGCTCAACCGGCGTGACCTGACCACCTGGGAAGCGCTGGTTGGCGGCAAGGGGTTGGGCGAGGGCAAACACCTGACCCTGGAAGATGGCCTGGATGTGGAGATCGCCGCCGTGCTGGAAGGCTCGCGCCGCCTGGTGCGTTTTGCCGAGCCGGTGGAGGGCCACCTGGCGCAAGTGGGCCACACCCCGCTGCCGCCCTACATCCACGCCCCGCTGCATGATCCCGAACGCTACCAGACCGTCTACGCCAAAACGCCCGGCTCGGCGGCGGCCCCCACCGCCGGGCTGCACTTCACGCCGGGGCTGATCGCCGCCCTGCAAAGCCAGGGCGTGCGCTTTGCCAGCGTCACCCTGCACGTCGGGCTGGATACGTTCGCCCCCGTCACCGCAGCCGACCCCGCCGAACACAAAATCCACACCGAATGGTGCGAACTCCCCGCCGCAACGGCCCACCTGATTAACCAGACGAAATCTGCTGGCGGCCGCGTGATCGCCGTCGGCACCACCAGCGTCCGCACCCTCGAATCCGCCGCCTGCTCCCTGCCGCCTGCTCCCTGCCCCTTGCCCCCCTTCTCCGGCCCTACATCCATCTACATCCTCCCCGGTTATCCATTCAACGTGGTAGATGCGCTGATCACCAACTTCCACCTGCCCAAATCCACCCTGATCATGCTGGTCAGCGCCTT
>CAZSFD010000127.1:0-10752 GCA_964606085.1 uncultured Anaerolineaceae bacterium | reverse complement strand
GCAGCAGCAAGATCAGGCCGAGGCCGATCAGCATCGTGCCACCGATCCAGCCACCACTGTGGCGGCGTTGGCGGCGGGTAGGCTCAAAAGAGGTTTGTTCGTTCATGGTTGTCTCCTAAAAAATCACAGAACCGATGCTCGTATGATAGCCCCAGCGAATAAAAAACTCCCCCGTCAAGGGGGGAGTTGGTTTTGGTCAGGCGGCTAAGTTTGGGACTGGTCAGGTGGATAGGGGCGTTGTTGATCGGCTGCGGCGAAAGGTGAACAGGGCGTGGTTGAGCTTTTCGGGCGTTCCTTGCTCGCTGCGTGTGAAGGTGAGCAGCGGGATTGGCGCTGGCGAACCTTGCGGGGTGAATTGATCGGGCCCGATGGGTCGGTAGGTTTCGGCGGGATAGGGGCGATCCAGCCAGGAAAGGGTCAAGTGACCGGGGGCGGCCTGGATTTGTACCGGGGTGTAGCCGCCTGCCAGGGCGTAAGTACCCTCGTAGGGGCGCAAATCTACTGCCAGCGGGTCGAAGGAAGCGGGCGGCAATTCCACCGCTGGGGCGAGAATTTCCAGCAGTTTTTTGGCAATCTCGGTGGCGTGATCTTCAAAGCGCGCCGGGCTGAAGCGGTTGGTCAGCACTACCACGCCCAACTGCAAATTGGTAATGCCGAGCGCTGTCGCCAGATAGCCGAAGTGACCGCCGGCGTGACCGAAGTTCTCGCGCCCGGCGTGCCAGCCCTTCCACCAGCCCAGGTAGCCGTCGCCTGCCGAGTGCGTCGGGCGCATGCGTTGGACGCTGGCCGGGGGCAGCACAGGATTGGTCGGCGGCGGGGCCAGGTGAAAGGCCAAAAAACGCGCCAGGTCGCCTGCGGTGCAGCAGATTCCGCCCGAATAGGCGGCGCAGCCCAATTGCCAGGGCGGGGCTGTCAGCGGGCCATGATCGGTATACACGTAGCCCGATGCCAGGCGTTGGGCGAGCGGCGCGGCCAGATGGCGGTGATCCACAACGAACTGGCTGCTGGTCATGCCCAACGGCGCAAAGATGCGTTCAGCCAGCAATTGCGCCATCGGCTGCCGGGCGGCGCGTTCGAGCGCCAGGCCCAACAGGCAAATGCCCAGGTTGGAATAGGTTTTGCCGCTATCGGGTGCGGTTTCCAGTTCTACGCTGGGCAGGGAGGCCAGCAGTTCATCGGTAGACGCGTACCATTCGATCACCGCTTTCTCGCCAGCGGCGGCCATGCTGCCAATCGAATAGTTCATTGGGTAGTTGACGGCGGCGTCGCGCGGCAGACCGCTGGTGTGGGCGGCCAGTTGGCGCAGGGTGGTGGCCGAATGGGGGTATTCGGGCAGGTAACAGCGCAGCGGGTCAGACAGGCTGACCAAACCCTGCTCCGTCAGATGCATGAGCAGGGTGGCGATGAAGGTTTTGGTGATCGAGCCAATCGGCAGCACGGCCTGGGGTGTGAGGGGCGTTTGTGTTTGCAGGTCGGCCACACCGAGCGCTTGCTCGAAGATAACCTCTGGCCCGAATGTGATAGCCACGCTCAAACCGGGAATCTCATTCTGCTGGCGCAAAGTTTCAAGGGCCAACGGAATTGTTTCAAGGTTTATCATACCCATCACTCCATGCTGACAATCAACCGCTCAATTTCGGCCATATCCCAATGCGCCAGCGAGCCTGAAACGACCAGCAGCGCCGGGCCGCCATTGCCGCTGAACTGCACCATTGCCACGCGGAAAGTTTCGCCGGCGCCGTTCGTGCCTTCGCGCACGCTCAAAAGGTGTTCTTCGCCGCGAATGGTGATGGGGCGCTGCTCAATCGTGACCATTTCGAGGTCGAACCATTCCATTTTGGGTACGCCAGCCGCTTCTTTCATTTCGCGTTCCATCTCGTCCAGGCCAATGTGACCGGTGGGGCCGAGTTGCAGCAGGTTGATGTGGCTATCGTCCGATTGCGCCTTGTAGCCCACCACCAGAATGCCGTCAACGCTGACGGCGTAATCGGCGCGATAACCTTCGGGAAGGGTGTAGGTGGCAATTTCCAGGCCGTGTTTTTCGACCTGGCGCGCGTCGGTGGTGATGTGCAGGTTGGTTTCCTGCACCGAATCGGTCACGAACCAGGCGCCGGTCGCCAGCATGGCCGACACGCCGCAGCCACACAAAACAACGAGTGCGGCTAATATGCCAAGAATGATCCAGATGATTTTGTCCGTTTTCATAGGAAGCTCCATTCATAAGAAATTTTGTTGGGGCGGCGCTCCCGCAAGGCGGCGTTATCGCAGGGCGACGCTCTCGCAGGGCCGCCCCAACCTTCACAAGGAGGAGGAATGTCTGCCGGTAGTGTACGCCCGATGGGGCTGAGGCTTCCCCCTCTGCAGGTGGGTTTGCAGCTATCCAAAAGGCTAAAAATCTCCTGGTCAGGTAGTCAGGGTTGGCGCGAGCGCCGATTGCACCACGGCCAGCAGGCGTTCGGGCGGCTCCAGGCAAGAGAAGAAAGCCGCCGCATCCCCATTGCCAGTGGCGGCTTGTGTGCCGAGCAGGATCACCTTCACGCCTGGGCAGCTTCCCTGCAAGGCCGCCAGCCCTTGCTCTGCGGTGCAGCCGGGTAGTTCTCTGTCGAGCAGAACCAGCACCGGACGGTGTTTTTCGGCCAGGGGCAGCAGTTCACCCCAATGGGTCGCAGCCAGAATATCTGCATCTGGCAGGCGCGTGCGCAGCATCAGCGCCAGGGCTGATTGGGTAAATGGATGGGCGTTGGCAAGCAAGATACGGTTCATTTGGTGCCTCTTTCTGAGGATAGTGTACCCCCCGCCCGCTCCCCGCGCATTGCCCGCCAGAGGAGTGTGTCACTGGTCGAGTGGATAGTTTCCAATATCCAGTGACCTTGAAACCGGGAATCAAAAAAAGCGGACAATTCCCACTGCCCGCTCTCTGCCTGCTGCTCACTGTCTACTGCCTACTGCCCGCCGCCTACTCTCACACCAGCTTCTTCTGGATCGCCATCGTCACCGCCGCCACGCGGTTATCCACCCCCAGCTTCATCAGGATATTGCTGATGTGATACTTGACCGTCGAAAGGCTGACCACCAGGCGTTCAGCGATTTCGGCGTTGTTGAGGCCCTCCACCATCAGCTTGAGCACCTCGCGCTCGCGCTCGGTCAGCGTTTCGGTCTCCTGCGCCTGCTGGCTGGCATGGACAAGCGCTTGCGCCGCTTCCGGCGAGAGCGTCATCTTGCCGTCTTTGGCGGCGCGGATAGCGGCGGCCAGTTCGCGGGCGCTGACGTTTTTCATCAGGTAGCCGATGGCCCCGGCTTTGAGGGCGTTCTGCACCAGTTCATCTTCCTGAAAGCTGGTGAGCGCCACCACCTGGACGCCCGGGTTCTGCTTTTTGATCGCCGCCGTGGCGGCCACGCCATCCATCACCGGCATCATCAAATCCATCAGGATGACATCTGGTTTCAAGATGTTGGCGCGTGCCACAGCCTGTTCGCCGTTTTCGGCCTCGCCGACCAGTTCCAAATCGGGGTTGACGCTCAAGAATGCGCCCAACCCCGAACGCACAACGGCATGGTCATCTACAAGCATGATGCGGATTTTGTTTTCCATAGGATCTCCAAAAACTTAACCACAAAGGGCACGAAGGACACAAAGGTTTTAAGAACCTTCGTGCCCTTTGTGTCCTTCGTGGTTGACTGGTTTGTTTTCCCACACGACCGAAATTTGCGTCCCCTCGCCGGGTTCGCTATAAATACTGAATTTCGCGCCCATCGCTTCGGCGCGTTCGCGCATGATTTTCAGGCCGAGGTGATCAGCAGTAACGGTGGTGGGGTCGAAGCCAGCGCCGTTGTCGGCCACGGTCAGGCGCACAGATTCATCGTGATAGCGCAGGGTGACGACGGCCTGGCTGGCTTTGGCATGTTTGACCACGTTGTTGAGGGCTTCCTGCGCCAGGCGGTACAGACCAACCTGCACATCGGGCGGCAGCTTGCGTGCGCTGGCTGAACCAGCATCGCCCTCGGCGCTGAGTTGGATGGTTATTCGTGAGCGCCCAATCATGGCTTCGGTCAGTTGGCGCAGCAGCGTGGGCAGCGGCACTTCCACCAGGGCGTTGGGGCGCAGTTCCACCAGCAGGGTGCGCATTTCAGCCAGCGCGCCGCGCGTCAGTTGGCGCACTTCTTCCAGGCGGCGTTTGCCCTCGTCGGGGTTCAGCGCCCAAATGTCGGGCAGCACGTCGGCGATCAGCGTGGTGGAGAAGAGCGTTTGGGTTACGGCATCGTGCAGGTCACGCGCCAGGCGGGTGCGTTCGGCAGAGACGGCATCCTGGGCGGCTTTTTCGCGCAGGCGTTCGTTGGCCTGGTTCAGTTCCTCGGTGCGTTCGGCAATACGCTGTTCGAGCTGCTGGAGATGTTCGGCTTCCTGGGCGGCCAGTTTTTCGGCAGAATGTTTTTCCTCGGTAATATCCTCGATGATGCCAACGATGTAGAGCGGTTGTTCATTTTCACCGCGCACCAGCGCAAAGTTGACCCGCCCCCAGAAAATGCGGCCATCTTTGCGGAGGTAGCGCTTTTCCATGATGTATTGGTCGCGTTTGCCGGCCACCAATTCCAGGAACAGGTCGCGGTCGAGGAGGCGGTCGGGTTCCAACACCATATCTGACGGGTTAATGGCGTACATTTCCTCGGGAGAATAACCGGTGATGGCGGTCACTTTCGGGTTAATCTGGACAATGTGCCGGTCGAGGGTCATCAACGAGACGCCCACCGCGGCATTCTCGAACATGGCCTTGAAACGGGCCTGGGACTCGCGCAATTCAGCCTCGACGCGCTGCTGCTCGTTCACCATTTGCTGGAGTTGGGCATTTTGCTGGCGCACTGCCCGCACCCGCCACTGGAATCCCACGGCGATGAGGGCGATAGCCGCCACAAACGTCCCCACCTGGAAGGGCCAGGTCTGCCAGAGAGGCGGCGTGACCGTTAGCTGGAGCATTGCGCCGTCCTCGTTCCAGACGCCATCGCTGTTGGCGGCGCGCACGTGGAAGGTGTACGTGCCGCCGGGCAGGTTGGTGTAGCTGGCATAGTTGCGTGTGTCTGCCTGCACCCAATCCTTGTCGAAGCCTTCCAGCTTATAGGCGTACTGGTTGCGGCGCGAGTCGTGAAAATCGAGGGCGGCGAACTCAAACGAGATGAAATTCTGGTCGTAGTTCAGGCGGATGGTTTGCGCCGGGTTGAAGGGCTGGGGGGTGTTGAAAATCGAAAAATCGGTAATCACCACCGGGGGCGGGAGTTCGTTCTGGCGCAGGTTGAGCGGGTCGAAGGCGCTGAATCCGCTTACGCCGCCGACGTAGATTTGGCCGTTTTGATCCTGGAAATAGGCGTTGGAGTTGAATTCGTTGCCCTGCAAGCCATCGGCTTTATCATAGGTTTGGAAGGTTTCGCGTTGGGGGTCAAATTTCGCCAGGCCGTTGTTGGTGGTAATCCAGATGAAACCGTCTTTATCTTGCAGCAGGCCCAGGATGGTGGTGTTGCGCAGGCCGTCTTTGGCGGCAAAAACCTTGAACTGACCGGTTTGCGGATGGTAGCGGTTCAGGCCGTTTTCGGTGGCCAGCCAGACCAGCCCATCGGGCGTCTGGAGGATCGACCAGACGCCGTTCTGGCTGAGTGAGTTGGGGTTGGCTGGGTCGTTGGCCAGGGAGGAAAAAGTCGCTTGGGCGGGGTCCAGGCTGGCGGGATCAGATAGATCGAGCCGGGAAATACCGCCGCCCCAGGTGCCAATCCACAATTCATCGCCGATGACTTTGAAACAAGTGACCGGGGCCGGCATGGGATAGTTGACAAAACCTTCCGCGCCAGGGTCGAGGCGCGCAAACCCGGCAAACGTGCCCACCCACAGCCGTCCGGCGGGGTCGCGCAGGATGTTCGTGATCTGGTTTTCGAGCAAACTTTTGGGGTCGGCTGGGTCATTCTGATAGCGGGTAAAAATGCCGCTGTGCGGATCGAAGTGATTCAGCCCGCCGCCGAGGGTGCCCACCCAAAGCGTGCCATCGGGTTCGGCGAAAAGCGACATAACCAGGTCGCTGGAGAGACTTTGGGGATCGTCCGGGTCGCTTTTGTATTGGGTGAAGTTTCCGCTGGCCGGGTCGAAGCGCGCCAACCCGGCTTCCCAGGTGCCCACCCAGATCGCACCGTCACTGGTTTGGGCAAAAGCGCCGATGTGGTTGCTGGGCAGGCTTTTGGGGTTGGATGCGTCCTGGCGGTAGGTGCGGAATTGGAGCGTGTCGAGGCTGAGTTTGTTGATCCCGGCGCTGAGCGTGCCAACCCAGATGATGCCCGAGCGGTCAGGCAGAACGCTGAAGGTGTTGTCGTTGGAGAGGCTTTCGGGGTCGGCGGGGCTGTGGTGTACGCCGATCAGGTCGCCGTTGGGAGACATGCGCCAGACGCCGCTCGACCAACTGGTGATCCAGAGCGCGCCATCACGGTCGAAGGCCAGGTCGGTCAGGTTGTTATCGGTGATCTGGTTGTTGAAGGTGCGGGTGTTGTCGTAATGCGTGCAGGCCCCGGTTTTGGGGTTGTAATGGTCGAGGCCGCCGCCGGGCACGCCGTAACCGCCAAAGGCGATCCACAACGCGACACCGTCGCCGTCGGCGGCGGGTAGAATGTCGCTGATGTTGGGAGAAGCCAGGCATTCGCCGGTTTTTTTGAGGCGTTGGGCGGTGCCGGTGGCCGGGTCGAACAGGTTCAGCCCGGCGCCGGGCGCGCCAAAAGCGCCGGTGCCGATCCATAGTTTGCTGTTTTCCGCCGGGACGATGACGGAGATCGAGTCGCTGCTGAGGGTGGCCGGGTTATTGGGGTCGGAACGGAAATGGGTAAATTGCCCAGTCGCCGGGTCGAGGCGCTCCAGGCCGCCCTGGGTTCCCACCCAGAACAGACCATCTTCCGCCTGGAAAATGGCGGTGACAATCGGGTGACTCAAGCTGTTGGGGTTGGCCGGGTCGGGCTGGTAACGGGTGAACTGGCCGGTTTTGGGGTCGTAGCGATCCAGGCCGCCGCCCCAGGTGCCAATCCACAAGGAACCATCGTGGTCTTCGTAGAGGGCGATGATCCCATTATGGCTCAGGCTGGCAGGATTAGCGGGGTCGTGCTTGAATTGGGTGATGTTGTAGCCATCGTAGCGATTCAGGCCGTCTTGCGTGCCAATCCACAGGTAGCCCTGGCGGTCTTGCAGCAGGGCCAGGCCGGCGTTTTGCGAGAGGCCATCGTCAATGGTGAGGTGTTCAAAGCGCAGGTGCGCGCCGGGGGCAAAGGTGACACCGCCCGTTTGGGCAAAAACAGGCTGGAGGGTAGTGAGAAGGAGGAGGAGAGCAACGAGAAACGAAAGACGGCGCATGGAGGCTAGTCTACCATTCTTTGATCCACGGTTCGGACAAATCATACTCGGTGAATCCCAATGAAGCATACAGCGACCCAGCGGCTTCAGAATAGGAGCCAACCGTGCAGAGCGTGGCCCCCAGGTCGCTCACGCGGCGCAGGCCCTCGGCCATGAGCGCCTTGCCCAACCCCTTGCGCTGGTGGTCGGGGTGCGTGCCCACCGGCTCGAAGGCGGCGGTGTGGGTGACGTCGTCGAACCAGAGCGTGCAAAAGGCGGCGTGTTCGCCATTGGGGGCGACGGCCACCAAATCCAGATCGCGGCGGTAGAGCGGGGCACGCTGGACGTTGGCGTACCAATCCCAGCCTTCGTATTTTTCGTCTGGCTCGTCGGGGTGAAAAGCTTTCCACGAGACCCAACTGCGGGCGGGGTGTTCATCCACATCGCCCAGGGGGCGCAGGGTGTACCCGGCGGGCGTAGGAATTTCAGGGATGGGCTGGCTCATCGGACGGCGGCGCTGGTATTCAGGGTACTCGCCGCGCACATAGCCGCGGCGGGCCAGCAAGTCCTGCCGCAGCGAGTCCGCTTCGTGCGCCCAGAGGGTGAGGCGCTGCTTGCCATCGGGTTGCACGACCGCGAATTGGGTTTCGGCCACGTTGATCATCTCCACGTCGAGTTCGGTAGTGTGAAAAGCGGGATGCACCTGCAAAAAGGCTTCCCCCTTGCCATCGGGGTGCAGCACGGCGGCCAGGCGGCCATCGGGCGCTTCCCACAGAAAAATCGCCGCCGACAGGTCGAAGTGGAAGATATTCTCGTTGATATGCCAGCGCCAGTAATCCCAGCGGTAGAGCGGCCAGCCGACTTCGCGGCGGTTATTCAAAAGATAGACTTCGCGCAGGAATTGGCGGATTTTTTCGCTATCGGCTTCGGTTTGGTATTTGCGCAGAGTAGGCTTCATGGCATAAGCATAGTCGCTGACGAACAAAAACTCCCCCGCCCTGGGGGGAGTGTTGACCTGGTCAAGTGGCCAGGTTCGGTTTTCATCCATGCCCCTTGAGTCACAAAGCTTCCATCCGCCTTTAGACAAGCAGAGCCGCATCCTATTTCCCGCCAGACACATAGCGGGGCTGTCCGTTGCTTCCTGGACAGCCCGAGCAAATTCAGATTGTTTTAGTCAGATTTGCGACGGAATTTATACCCGTAGTTCAGATATGTACCGCGGCGGGCAGATGGTGGCGACACTTTAGGGGCGAAACCCGTAGTGATGTTTTCCTGAACCGACATGGCTGAGAGTACGCAATCCTCTTATTCCCCCACCATCACCCGCATCACATTCGGCCAGGGCAGGTCGCGTTGCCCGGCTCCAACCCCCACGCGTTCGATTTTCATATCTGGCTGAACAAACTGCCCCAGCGCCGCCAGGATCGCCGCCCCGGTGGGTGTGACCAACTCAACCGTCGCCGGCGAAGCGACCGTCGTCGCCCTCGCCATGCGCATCAACTCCAGTGTGGCCGGGGCGGGCAGCGGCAGCAGGCCGTGCTCGGTGTGGACGTGGCCCTGGCTCATCGGCAGCGGGGACGAGTAAACCGCCTGGATAGCGAAATAATGCAGGCCAATCGCCGCACCCACGATATCCAGGATCGAGTCGGTGGCTCCTACCTCGTGAAAGTGGACTTCCTCCACCGGACAGCCATGCACGGCCGCTTCGGCCTCGGCCAGCTTGCCGAAGATTTTCAGGCTGGTCTGCTGCACCGGGCTGGGCAGGCCGCTGTCTTCGATCAGGTGGGTGATTTCGTGCAGGCCGCGCTGCGCGTGGTGATGGTGATGGTGTTGATCGCCATGTTCGTGATCGTGATCAGCCTGATGATGATCGTGCTCGTGCAGATCGAACACCAGTTGCGTGGCGCGCAGTGCGCCCTTGTGAACCGTCTGGGCCGCCACGCCCTCGAATTCGGGCAGGTTCAATCGGCGCAGACCATCAGACAGCACATCCACCGGCAGCCCGGCGTCGAGCAGCGCGCCGAGAAACATATCCCCGCTGATCCCCGAAAAACAATCACAGTAGAAAATGGTCATCGCAGTTTCTCCGTGGTGTAGAATCGTTCGCGGTACAAAACGCTGGTTGAGCCTGTCGAAACCAACATTTGCACCAAAACCAGAATGGGTTCAAAGCAGACATTATACATCAAGGTTTGCATTCGCAAATCTTTGCATTATAATCTTCCCAGGAGTTTCCTTCCCATGCGCGCTTCATCCGTCAATCACATCATTCTTGAAACCCTGGGCCACAACCAGGCTCATCTGACCGCCCACCAGGTCTACGAAAGCCTGCGCCAGCGCCTGCCGGCCGTCAACCCTTCCACCATCTACCGCGCCCTCGAAAAGCTGGCGCACGAGGGGTTGATCTCGGTCTCCGATATGGGCCAGGGTGCGGCGGTGTACGAGGCCGTCGGCGGCGAACGCCATCACCACCTGGTCTGCCAGGATTGCGGCGCGGCGCGTACGATTGGCGACGCGCAGATCAGCGAGTTATTCGGGCGCATCGAACACGAGAACGATTTCAAAATCGTCACCAATCACCTGATCCTGTTTGGCCGCTGTGCAGAGTGCGAGAAAGATCATTAGAGGTTGATATGGCTCAGAAAGTAATGGTTGTCGAAAAAATCATGGACGCCAACGACCGCCTGGCGCAGCAAAACCGGGCGCGGCTGGATGCGGCCGGCGTGTTCGCCATCAACGTGATGGCTTCGCCGGGGGCCGGCAAGACCAGCCTGATCCTGAAAACTATCGCCGCCCTGAAAGGGCGCTGCCGCATCGGCGTGATCGAGGGCGATACCGCCCCGGTGACGATTGACGCCGACAAGGTGCTGGCCGCCGGGATGCCCGCCGTGCAGGTCAACACCGGCGGCGATTGTCACCTGGACGCCGTGATGATCCAGGGAGCGCTGGGCAGCCTGCCGCTGGACGAATTGGATTTGGTGATCGTCGAAAACGTGGGCAACCTGGTCTGCCCGGCCAGCTTCCAGTTGGGCACCCATGCCAGCGTGTTGATCGCCTCGGTTCCCGAAGGGGACGACAAGCCCTACAAATATCCGGGCATCTACCGCGGCGTGCAGGCGGTCATCCTGAACAAGATGGATTTGCTGCCCTACGTGCCCTTCGACGTGGATTACTTCCGTCGCGGGGTCGAGGCGCTCAACCCGGGTTTGAGTTTCTTCCCGCTGTCGTGCGCCACCGGTGAGGGGGTATCCGCCTGGGTGGATTGGTTGCAGGCGAAAATCGCACGCTAAATTTACATTCGTTCTTCCATTCTGAAATCCCCTCACCCATCAAAAGAGAGCTTTTTTGCCCAGCAATTCCAAATCTAAAACTGGTGTTTCGCCTTTTCTGAAATTAGCGAAGGG
>CAZSFD010000126.1:0-10803 GCA_964606085.1 uncultured Anaerolineaceae bacterium | reverse complement strand
ACCGACTCCGGGCATTCCTCGAGGGTCGTCACGAACGGCAGGCGATCCTTGCGGTTGATGACTTCGATCACCCCGATCACCCGTTCTTTGACCTGCATGGGGACGACCAGTAAATCTTTGGTGGTGAAACCGGTCTCTTCGTCTTTGTCGTACCACTCTTTGGTACGGCGAGCGTCATTGGCGATGATGGGTTCGCGCGTCTCAACCGCCTTGCCGACCAGCCCCGTACCAGGCGGCAGGCGCTGGCCCTGCAAATCTACCGGCCCAACCACCACTTCGAAGACCAGTTCTTCGGTTTGCTGATCCACCATCAACAGGCTGCCTGCTTCGCAATTCAAAATGTCTACGGCGCTCTGCAAAATCTGATTCAGCAAAAGGTTGATGTCGAGGGTGGAGGTGAGGCTGCGGGCCACTTCGTTGAGCATGGTCAACTGACGCGCGCGGCGTTCGGTTTCTTGCAACAGGCGGGCTTTGACAATCGCACCGGCGGCCTGGTCGGCGATGGCTTGCAGCAAATTGACCTGTTCGGAGGAATACGTGGCTGTGGCATCGCGGCTGGCAACACTGACAACACCGATGGTCTCAGCACCGGCATTGAGTGGGACACCGAGCCAGGCGTACCATTGGTTTTTGACCGCTGGCACCAGGCCACGCGAACGGCATTCACGCTCATAATCATCGGTGAGAATGGTACGGCGCTCACGCACAACTTCCTGCTCCAGACCCTGGTTCGATGGCAGAAGGCGGTTCTCTTTTTCGCTCAGACGGTCGTCTCTTTCGAGACAAAAAACATGGTAGAGCAAGCTACTGTAATTGTCATTCAGGGTCAGGCGAAAATCTTGGGTTGGGATGACCTGGTTGGTTTGGGCATAGATCAATTCGAGCATGTCGTCGAAGGCGAGGGTGATGTTGATCCCCTGCGAAACGCGGGTCAGCACGTTCATGGCGTGCATACGGCGTTCGAGGTCTTCCATCACCTGGGCGCGCTCGATGGCAAGCGCTGCCTGGTCGCACAACGATTCGAGGAATTGGACATCGTGGTTGTTGTAGGGCTGTCCGGCAAAACGCGACCCCAGGGCAAGCCACCCGGTCAGGCGTTGACGGCCCAACATAGGCACGAACATCTTCGCCCCCAGCAAACCAATTCGCGATTGTTCAGGCAGCAAGGCGGTCGGCAAGGGTGCGCCTTCACCCAAGAAAACGGTATTGCGCCGCTCGATCAGGGTTTGCACCAAAGCGCCATCCAAAGCAAAGCGCAGATCGCTGGTTGGCCGCCCACCGTTGACGGCTGTCGCCAGGTAACGTTCACCCTGTGCTTCCTGAACAAAAATATGCAGTGTGGCCGGGGTCAAGTTTTCGTTCACCGTGTTGCGTAATTTTTCGATGATCTGGGGAAGCTCCATCACCTGGGTCAATTGGTGGCCGAAAGTCTGAAGTTGCTCCTGATAGGCCGCCTTGCCGCGGCTCAAAAGCAAATCCATCCTGCGCAGCAAGAATGATCGCACCGGGTGAAACAGCAGGGCAAAAATAAAGGCAGATGCGCCTAAAAGATAGGGATTGCTGATCGCCACCAGCGAGCCGAAGAGCAAGGCCGAACCAGCCGCTAATAAGGCATAACCTACCGCCGCCAGCACAAACATGGTCGAATATAGGATGGTACGGCTGACCCAATAATCAGCCTTCACCATACGATAGCGGAGAATAGCATACGCCATGGTCACGGGGAAAATCGCAAAGAACAAAAATAACCAGGGACGAAAGGTGATTTCGGCCCAGATCAATGTCAGCGCCAACCAGATCACCAATGGCCCAAAAGAAAACAAGGCACCCACCAGAGTCAGGCGGGCCTGGTTTCGGGCCACCGGCGAAACAAAGCTGCGCAGACGAAACGATAAGCGCAGCAGAAAGATAACCAGCGAAACAATGAGCAACGCATAGCACACCCGCCAGATGACAAGATAAAGCAACGGATGAGCCGTATCATACAAAAAAATACCTGCCAGGATCGTGATCACCAGGGACGGGATGAAAAACAACCACGTCAAGAACGGACGCCGGATAATCCAATCGTCTTCTACCGGGTATAAGAAGGTCATACCGATCAATGATCCGCTGCAAAAAGCCAGACCCATCGTCCAAAGAAAGGTGAAATGGTTGCTGGTGTTGAAATCAAAAAACAGCCCCATCACCAGGGCCACCGAAGCGGTGAACACCGCGAAGGCCTGTCCCACGATATCGCGTCGGCGGGTCACAAAAACCCATAAACTGCTGGCGAGAAATATCACCGCAATCAAATAGGGCAGGTAAAAATAAATCAATTGATCGTCGAGGGGAAACGGCTGCAACGTCACCTGCGCCACTTGCTGCTCATTGACCGGTGTGTTCAGGTCATCAATCGTCAGCGTGACAACATCGCCCACCTGGCGGACAGCCAGGGCCTCGCGCAAAGCATGAATACTGGTCAGGGGTTGCTCATCAATGGAAGTGACCTGAAATCCAAAACTGCGCTCTGAATCGTATAACGCCCAGCCGCCAGCCGTCATGGGCGGGCTTTGGCTGATCACGAGGGTATTTTCAATCAAAGCACCGATAAAGGGTTGCTGAATCCAGCGCATCCCCAGGGCCAGGGCCATGATCATTACCAGAAAAGTTACCATTTCATACACAAGCACCAGAATAGGCGCAACCCGATGTTGTAAGTTCAACCAGATGCTTGTGGGGGATGAGGAATGTTCGGCCATAGCTTTATCTTCTTCTCAAAATTAAGGAACCAACTCTTTTATTTTATGTCAGGCAGAAGGCTTACGCAAGCGAACCTGCTGGCAAAGTTGTAAGCGGTCGCGCGGGATATTTTCGATTATACCTTTAGCCCGCCATCGCTGAAATAAATAGAAAGTGAACACATCCGCCAGGTTAATCAAACATTAAAAAGATGTTTACCAGGCTGTAAAGAGGGGTTAATCGCCAATTCGTATAATCATCTTACTTTCTAACAAATTTGTTAGGATGTATTGTGGTTGGTTAAACCCGCTGACTCTCCCATTTTCACCCACAAGGCAAGAGAGTCAAACCTGTTACAACGAGGAGATACAAATATGTTGAACAAAATCGCCCTGAAGTTGGGTCTATTGTTGACCGCCCTGGCCATCGTCCTTTCGGCCTGCGGCGCGCCCCAGGCAAAAGTTTCCGATTGGTCCACCGTCAAATCGGTTGCCGATGGCGGCGGGATGGATGCCCTGATTGCCGCGGCCAAGGCCGAAGGCGAACTCAACGTCATCACCCTGCCGCGCGACTGGTGCAACTACGGTGAGATGATGGACACCTTCAGCGCCAAATATGGCATCAAAATCAATTCGCTCATCCCCGATGGCGGCTCGGCTGATGAAATTCAGGCCATCAAAGATAACAAAGAAAACAAAGGCCCCCAGGCCCCCGATGTGATTGACATCGGCCCCGCTTATGGCCCGCTCGCCAAAGACGAGGGTTTGATCACCCCCTACAAAGTCGCCACCTGGGACACGATCAAAGGCAACAACGACCCAGACGGCTATTTTTACGTGGATTACAGCGGCGTGATGGTGCTGGAAATCAACACCGATGTCGTCACCGACCTGCCCACCAGCTATAAAGACCTGCTCGACCCGAAATACAAGGGGCAAATTGCCCTCGCTGGCGACCCGCGCGCCTCGAACCAGGCCGCCCAATCGGTGTATGCGGCGGCGATTGCCAATGGCGGCTCGCTCGATGACATTCAACCCGGCCTCGATTTCTTCAAGCAACTGAACGAAATGGGCAACCTGCTGCCGCTGATCGCCAACACTGGCCCGATCGGCAAAGGCGAAACCCCCATCACCTTCCAGTGGAGTTGGAACGCCTACGCCAACAAAGACAACTTCGCTGGCAACCCGAACATCGAAATCGTCTATCCCAGCGACGTGAACTGGGGCGGCTACTACTACCAGGCCATCAGCGCCTACGCCCCGCACCCCGCCGCCGCCCGTCTGTGGGAAGAATATCTCTACTCAGACGAAGGCCAAACCATCTGGGTCAAAGGCTACTGCGCCCCCGCCCGCCTGGCCGACCTGACCGCCCGCAACGTGCTTTCCGATGACCTGAAGGCCAAGCTGCCGGCTGCCGATTTGCTCACCAGCGCCATCGTCCCCAGCGGCGACCAGCTCAGCGCCGCCCGCGCCTTGATCAAAGAACAGTGGGATTCGGTCGTTGGTCTCGACATCAAGTAAAACTTCATATCATTATGCCAGGCGCATGGCCCGCAACCAACCGGGCCATGCGCTTTTATAAACGTAGGGCGAAATTCATTTCGCCTATTTGGACGAAATGAATTTCGTCCTACATTCTTTTCATTAGCATGAATCCAAATTCCGCCGAGAAACCCGCCATTCCGCGCCCTCGCAAGCCCAATCCCTGGCTCGATTGGCTGGGGCTGCTTCCGTTTTTCATTTTTATCATCGCGTTCTTGATCTTCCCCTCGCTCAATTTATTCCTGGGCGCTTTCCGCGATCAGCAGGGCAACTTCACCCTGGCCAATATCAACTTCCTCTCCAATCCCTACGTGTTGAAATCGTACAGCATCAGCCTCCAGGTCAGCGTGATTACCTCGGTGGTGGGCGGCGTGTTCGGGTTTTTCGTGGCCTACGCCATCACGCTGGGCAAGGCCCCGCGCTGGATGCGCAATATCCTGATGACCTTTTCGGGCCTGGCCGCCAACTTCGGCGGGGTTCCGTTGGCCTTTGCCTTCATCGCCACCATCGGGCGCACCGGCTTCATCACCGCCATTCTCAAAGCCATCTGCTTCCCCGCCGCCAACGGAACGCAGGTTTGCCCGTTCAATCCGTATGATCATGGCTTCAGCCTGTACACCATGACCGGGTTGGTGCTGGCCTACACCTATTTCCAGTTCCCCTTGATGGTGCTGACAATCACCCCCGCCCTGGAAGGCCTCAAGAAAGATTGGCGCGAGGCCTCCGAAAACCTCGGTGCAAATTCGTTCCAATACTGGCGCGACATCGCCTTTCCCATTTTATGGCCTTCGATCTTGGGCGCCACCCTGCTGTTGTTTGGCAGCGCCTTTGGGGCCTTCGCCACCGCCCAGGCGCTCACCGGCGGCAGCATTTACCTCGTCACCATCCTGATCGGCCAGCAGATTCGCGGCGATGTGTTGAATAACCCCAACGAAGGCTACGCCCTGGCCCTGGGCATGGTGGTGATCATGGCAGTCACGATTGCCGCATACACCCTGTTACAGCGCCGCACAGTACGCTGGCTGAAACTATGAAAACGAAAACATTCAACTTTTGGGGCATCTTGTGGGGCGTAGCGGCCCTGCTCTATTTCTTCCTGCCAATGTACGGCACGCTGGATTTCTCGCTGCGCATCAAAAAAGGCGAACTCAGCCTGTTGGCTTACCAAAACGTGTTGGCCGACCCGCAATTCCTGGCGAGTTTCCGCTACTCTGTCATCATGGGCCTGATCACCGTCGCCGTCAGTATCTTGATCTTTGTGCCAACGGTGTATTGGATTTATCTGCGCCTTCCGCAAGCGCGCCCGCTTGTCGAGACCATCACCATCCTGCCCTTCATCATCCCCGTCATCGTCTACGTCTTCGGCCTCGTGCGCACCTTCAGCGGCCCCCCCTTCCAGATGACCCTCTCGCCCTTCAAAACGGACATCCTGATCACTGCCGGGTATATCGTCATCTCGATGCCGTATATGTTCCGCGCCATTGACGTAGGGATGCGTTCGATTGACGTGCGCACGCTGACCGAAGCCGCCCAAAGCCTGGGGGCCAGTTGGTGGCAAATTTTGTTCAACGTGATCTTCCCCAACTTGCGCATCGCCATCTTGAGCGGTTCGCTGATCTGCTTCGCCACGGTGATCGGCGAACTGATCCTGGGAGATTTTCTCTTCCGCCCGGCGCTGGGGCCGTACATGGCCCAGGTGGGCGAGAGCAAGTTGTACGAACCCGCCGCCCTGGCGATCATCAGCTACGCCCTCACCTGGCTCTGCCTGGGGCTGATCCAGTTCTTCAGCCGCGGCGGCGCCAGCCAGCAGCAACTTACCGGACGGTAAACCATGTCTTATCTTGAACTCTCCCATATTCACAAAACCTTCGGCGCTGGCAAAGCGGTGGTAGATGATTTCAACCTGAGCGCCGCCAGCGGCGAATTTGTCTCCTTCCTGGGGCCGAGCGGCTGCGGCAAGACCACCACCCTGCGCATGATCGCCGGGTTCGAACTGCCCACCGCGGGCCAGATCACCCTGGCGGGGGACGATCTCACCTTCGTGCCGCCCAACAAACGCAACGTGGGCATGGTCTTTCAGTCGTATGCCCTGTTCCCCAACATGACCGTGGCCGAAAACATCGGCTACGGCCTGAAGGTGGCCGGTAAATCCAAAAAAGAGATTCAGCCGCGCGTGGATGAGATGCTGGCGCTGATCCACCTGGAAAACTTCGGCGGACGCTACCCCGGCCAGCTTTCTGGCGGGCAGCAGCAGCGCGTGGCGCTGGCGCGGGCGCTGGCCATCCGCCCACAGGTGTTGTTGCTCGACGAGCCGCTCTCCGCGCTGGACGCCAAAATCCGCGTCGAGCTGCGCCTGGAAATCCGCCGCATTCAGCAGCAGTTGGGCATCACCACCATCTATGTCACCCACGATCAAGAAGAAGCGCTCTCGCTCTCCGACCGCATCGTGGTGATGAGTGAAGGCAAGATCGAGCAGATCGGCACCCCGGCGCAAATCTACAACTTTCCCGCCACCGAGTTCGTTGCCCGCTTCGTCGGGCAGATCAACCTGCTGCCGGTGGAATGGGTCAACCGGGCCGAGGGCGTGGTGCGCCTGGGCGAACAAACCGTGCGCGCCGGGCAAGTGCCCGCCCATCTCAACGGACACGCCATCCGGCTGGCTATCCGTCCCGAAGAACTGAACGCCGGGCGGCAAGAAGGCCTGAACAACCTGCGCGGCACCGTCAACGCCGTCACCTATCTCGGTTCGATTGTGCGCGTGCGCGTGGACATCGAAGGTCACCCGGTTTCGATGGATATGTTCAACGAGCGCTGCCTGCAACCGCCGCATATTGGCGAGTCGTTCGATGTGACTTTTTCACCAGATGCTTGCTGGTTGCTGTAATGCGAAACCCATTTTGCCCGGATAAGTGGAAACAAGCGAAAATTTAACCACGGACAACACGGAACACACGGAAGAAAACCTTTTGAGCGGCTGTTTTTCCGTGTATTTCGTGTGTTCCGTGGTAAGAAAGCCCATAACGATCTTATCTCAATTGATAGGAAGATAATCTATGCCATCCATCCCCTCCTGGAAAGACAAAACCCTCTTCACCCCCGGCCCGTTGACCACCAGCCGCACGGTCAAACAGGCCATGCTGCGCGACCTGGGTTCGCGCGACGCCGCCTTCATCGAGATCATCCGCGATATCCGGCGGCGGTTGGTGGCCCTGGGCGGCGATAACGAAGCCGAATATACCGCCGTGCTGATGCAAGGCAGCGGCACGTTTGGCATCGAGGCGGTGCTGTCGTCAGTGGTGCCAGCCGATGGCAAGCTGCTGATCGTCATCAACGGGGCGTATGGCGAACGGATGCGCAAGATGGCCGCCATCCACCGCATTCGCACGGCAGTGCTGCAAACCGCCGAGGACACCTACCCCACGCCCGAAGACCTGCGCCAGGCGCTCTTCGACGATCCCGAGGTCAGCCACGTCGCCGCCGTCCACTGCGAGACGACCACCGGCATCATCAACCCGGTGGAAGCCTACGGCGAGGTGGTGCGGCAGCTTTCGTGTATTTATATCGTAGATGCGATGAGCAGCTTTGGGGCTTACCCGCTCGATCTGGCCGATGCAGGCATTCACTTCCTGGTGTCATCGGCCAACAAGTGCATCGAAGGCGTGCCGGGGTTCTCGTTTGCCCTGGCCCACAAAGAAAGCCTGCTCGCCACGCGCGGCCTGGCCCGCACGCTCAGCCTGGATTTGCTGGCGCAATACGAGGGCCTGGAAGCCGACGGCCAGTTCCGCTTCACCCCGCCCACCCACACCCTGTTAGCCTTCCATCAGGCGCTGCTCGAACTGGAAGCCGAGGGCGGCGTGGCCGGGCGCGCCGCACGCTACCAGCGCAATTACGAGGTCTGCATCAAGGGCATGGCGGCGCTGGGCTTCAAGGCATACCTGAGCCCCGAAAACCAGGGATACATCATCACCTCGTTCCGCTACCCCGCACACCCCAATTTCAGCTTCCGGCGCTTCTACGAACTGCTTAGCGAGAAGGGCCACGTCATCTACCCCGGCAAACTCAGCCACGCCGATTGCTTCCGCATCGGCCACGTGGGTCGGCTGGACGAATCGGATGTGCGCGCCCTGCTGGCCGCCATCCGCCAGACGTTGACCGAAATGCAGGTGGATTTAGGAGACTAAGATGGAATTTCACTTTCGCCGCACCTACCGCGGCCCCGTCAAGGCGGTGATCCTCGATTGGGCCGGCACCGCCGTAGATTACGGCTCGTTTGCCCCCACCGCCGTTTTCCTGCGCCTGTTCGAGAGCCAGGGCGTGACGATTACCGCCGATGACGCCCGTTCGGGCATGGGGCTGATGAAGAAGGAGCACCTGCGCACCATCCTGGCCCGGCCTGGCGTGGCCGCCGCCTGGCAGGCTGCTCACGGCGCGCCCGCCAGCGAAGCCGACATCGAACGCCTGTTCAGCGATTTCATCCCCCAACAAACCGCTGTCGTGGCCGATTACGCCAACCCCATCCCCGGCCTGTTAGCTGTCCTCGACGAACTGGCCGACCTGGATATCGCAGTCGGCTCGACCACAGGCTACATCCGTTCGATGATGGATGTCCTCGCCCCCGCAGCGGCCCGCCACGGCTACACGCCCGATTGCATCATCTGTCCCGACGATGTTCCCGCTGGGCGTCCTTACCCCTGGATGTGCTACCAGAATGCCATGCAGTTGGGCGTTTATCCCAATGAAGCCATCGTCAAAGTGGGCGATACGCTGGTAGACATCGAGGAGGGCCTGAACGCCGGCATGTGGAGCGTGGGTCTCTCGCTGACCGGCAATTTGCTCGGCTTGCGACAAGAAGAATCCGAAGCCATGAGTGAAGACGAACGCCAGGCCGCCCGTGAACGCATCGCGCCGCTGCTCTATCGCGCCGGGGCGCATTTTGTGATTGATGGGATTTGGGATTTGCCTGAAGTGTTGGACGAGATCGAACTGCGGCTACAACACGGGGAGCGCCCCTGAAACAGGCCCATTGACACAATTTGCGCCATGAAAAGAGTTGGCCCGCAGGCAAAACCTTCGGGCCAACTCTTTTCACGTCAAAAGCCAGCCCGCTTCAGCAAACACCCTTTGTCAGCCCATCTCCCACAGGCAGCTTCCGGCGCGTATAATTAGGAAGCCATGACTCACCCATCAACCCCGCTCCGTGTATTAATCGCCTGCCTGTCGGTGCTGCTGGCTGCCTGTAACACCTTCGCAAGCGCAACACCCACATCCCACGCCACCGCCTCGGCGCAGCCCACCCCGCCCGTTGCCACTGCGCCCCCCCCCTCCCCCTCGCTCCCCCCCTCCCCCTCTCCCTCGCCCTCACGCCCCGCCTCCCCATCTCCCTCTCCTTCGCTCCCCCCCTCCCCCTCGCTCCCCGCCTCCCCTGCGCCCTCCCTCCCCCTCACCCCCACCCTCATCACCGACACCTTCGGCCTGCCCATGCGGCTGATCCCCGCCGGGCCGTTCATCATGGGCAGCGCATCCTGGAACGACAACGAGCGCCCGTTGCACACCGTCTACCTGGATGCTTTTTATATCGATCAGTTCGAGGTCAGCAACGCTTCCTTTGCCGAGTTTCTCAACGCCAACGGCAACCAGATCGAAGGCTACGCCCCGTGGGTGGAGGAAAGCGACCCTGACCTGCGCATCCACCGCCGCGAGGGCCTCTGGACGCCCGATGAGGGCTACGCTGACCACCCGATCAACGAGGCCACCTGGTACGCCGCCCGCGCTTACTGCGCCTGGCGCTCAGCCCGGCTGCCCAGCGAGGCCGAATGGGAAAAGGCCGCCCGCGGCGACGATGGCCGCACCTTCCCCTGGGGCGAGGCCGAGCCGACCTGCCAACTGGCAAATTTCGCCGGCTGCTTCTACGATTCTGTGCCAATAGACAGCTACCCCAACGCCGTCAGCCCCTACGGTGTATACAACATGGCTGGCAATGTGATGGAATGGGTGGCCGACTGGTACATTTCCCCCTACGACACCCGCCAGACCGATAACCCGACCGGCCCCGAACGCGGCGACTTTCGCATTTTCCGCGGCGGGGCCTGGTTCAATGCGCCCAACCAGGTGCGCACCACCTACCGCTTCGCCAAGCTGCCCGTCCTCACCTACAAGGCCAACGGCTTCCGCTGTGCCCGCGCTGCCGTGCCGTAATTTAGCTTATATGGCATGAAAATAGCCCGTGGCGCAAGTCTCTGACTTGCGAACGCTGAATTGCGCACGTTGAATTGCGCACGTTCGCAAACCAAAGGTTTGCGCCACAGTGTCCCGCCCATTTTCATCCATTTGAAATGGCGGGCGGCTGCTTCACGATGATTGATCTAACTTTCTGGAGACCCTTTTCACCTATGCCTCGCTTTAGCCCTTACAACCCAACCCTTCGATCCCGAATTGCCGTGGTCGTCCTGGTAATTTTCCTGGCCGGGTGCAACACCCCCATCACCCCCTCCCCCTCTCCCACGCGCCCCGCCTCCCCCTCTCCCACGCGCCCCGCCTCCCC
>CAZSFD010000125.1:0-10973 GCA_964606085.1 uncultured Anaerolineaceae bacterium | reverse complement strand
TAGGCTGTGCGCTTGTTCAATACCACCCGCCTTCACGCGGAGATGGCTGTGGCCGCCGCCCTGGCGGGCTAAAAAACCCCTTACAAACTTTTTACAAACCCTTAAAGGTCTGTTATTGTTTTTGTAACACCCTTCTTGTATGCTTGAAGATACAGAAAGGGATTAAACTATGACCACCACAGACGTTTTTGGCCGTGAAATTCTCTGGAATCGTTTGCGCGAACCAGCACGCTCGCCGCAAATTTCGCAAGACACGCTCCTGCTGTTGACCGCATTAGACTCCGGCTGGCAAATTGAAGGGCCTGCCCAATTGGTTCACGTGGGCGAACGTTTCGTTGACTGCGCCTACCTGTTCAATTTGCAGAACCGACAGCACGTTGCCAATATCCAACTGGCCATTCCCGTTACCCCTGACCTGGATGATTTTCTCTGTCAGGAAGGCATTGATGTGTATGTCCATGACCCCATCCCCTGTTGCACGCAGGCGATGGGAAGGTATTGAGCCAATTTTTTTGAAGAAGGCCCTCACAGACGGCAACACCTGTGAGGGCCTTTTGTTCTGAGCAGAAAAAAGGCAATAGCGCATAACTTACTATGGCATGTCATTCCGAGGAGCGAAGCGACGAGGAATCCCTATCGAGCTAGTTTTTTTTGCCCTTCAATGTTCGGACAAGCCAATGTTTTAGGGATTCCTCACTCCGTTCGGATTGACATGCCGACTTGTCCAATAGCGTATAGTAAGTTATGCGCTATGCGAAAAAAGCATGGGATGGGGCAAACGAAAGGTTTATTGGCGCAAGTCAGAGATTTGCGTTATGGCGATGTTCGAGTCAACAAAAGGTTTGTTCGGGGGAATAGGTTTTGATAGAAGAAGCGAAAGCATTCGCGTCGTTCATCATGTTGGTCAGGCTGCTCGGATTCTCTGGCAGCATTTCCCACAGCGAGATCCGATTTCGCCCACGGTTTTTCGACGCATACAGGGCGTGATCGAGGTAGTTGAATAACTGGTCCAAAGCCTGGGCCGCATTGGGCTCGCGGTTGTCGAGTTGGGCTACGCCGATGCTGACCGTTACCGCAAAGGCTGCCTCATGGACTGACAGGCGGGTTTGTGCCACATCCAGGCGCAGGCGGTTTGCCACGCACAGGGCATCCTCCAGGCTGGTTTCAGGCAGTAAGATCAAAAACTCTTCGCCGCCAAAACGGCAGAGCAAATCGGTGGTGCGCACGGATTGGCGGCAAATCTCCCCGATGGTGGCAATCACCCGATCCCCCATATCGTGTCCATACGTGTCGTTGACGGCTTTGAACAGGTCAATATCCACCATCATGGCGCTCAGTTGGCGGTTATAGCGTTGCGAGCGTTCAATTTCAAAGAGTGCCAGCGATTGAAAGCCGCGTCGGTTGAGCAGCCCGGTCAGTGGGTCAGTGACCGCCAGTTTTTGCACTTCGGCCAGCAGCATGGCATTGCGCAAGGTGGCCGTAGCGGTGCGCCCATAGACGGTCAGCAGTTTCAGGTCATTCTCCGAGAAGGCGGTGGAGGGGGAGGCTGCCAGGTGCAGTACGCCCAGGGTTTGATGATCGTGGGTGAGCGGCAGGTAGATGGCGCTGGCGGCGGCCTGAGGCAGGTCGGTGTAGAGGACATTGCGTTGCAAATCGTCATCTACCAGGGTAATGGTCTGTTTTTCGGCGATGGCGCGCCCAATATACGTTTGATGTGCGGAGAAAATCTCGTTTGCTTGCCCCGAAACACCCCGGATGGCGCTGCGGGCCAATGCTCCTGTGACCTGGTCGAAGGCAAACAGCCAGCCTTTGGCAGCTACGGGGATGGCTTCAAGCACTGATGCAAGAATTCGCTGGAGCAAGGTATCTTGATCCAGTGTGGAGATCAGCGAGTTGGTGGCCTGATACATCATTTCGGTCATTTGCTTTTGATGTTCGGCTACCTTCACGCTCAGATTGAGCAATTCCGTTTGCGCCAGCAGCAACAGATAGGCTTCCAGGAGTTGCAGGCGGCCATCCGCAAATTCTACGACAAGCGGCTCGTATACGGTATCTGCCGGGCGCGCCAGGGCTTGCTGGGCAGCGCTGCGGATGGTGCAATGGGCGGGTAAGACGAGTGGTTCGCTGGCGATGGTCTCAACGATCACTTTTACGGGGCGTTTCCAATAGAACACTTCTGCGCCATACGGTCGGCCCATCTGCTGTATGTACCGGCGGCGCGAAATAACCCCCACCAGGCGATCTTGTTCCATCACCAACAGGCCCGGCAGGTCAGGGTTCTGCTCGAATACCCGCGAGGCCTCGATGCCCGAATCCAAGACGTTAATGCTGCCTTCATACGAAGGCAAATCGGCCAGGGTGGACTCTAATTTCAGGTTAATGCCGTATTTCGCAGGGAACATGCGACCTTCTTCACAAACGTGATAGTGTTTGGGAATGTTTTTTGGAGCGGCATGGTTGGCTTTTGATCAGGCGGCGGGCTTCATCACGAACATATTCCAAACCACCTCCAGATGGGATGTGAAAGGGTTTGCCAAAGGTGATTGTTGGAATTGCCTCGGCCGGCCGGGCGAGTAACATTTGTTGGAGTACCTGCATGATCTCAGCCACGATTTGCCGCCGGTGCGGGTCTTTGCGCCAGCGTGCCACCGGGTGGTTGAGAAAGCGCGGCGAGAGCAGGCCGCTCATCATGGCCACCTGCACCTGGGCTTGCGGGGCCTTGCGCAGCAGCAACTCAACACTGGCCGACCATTTCGAGAGCGCCAGTTGCGCTTGTTCGGGCATCCAGGCCGGGTCGGGGTCCATATCGCCACTGGGGAATAAAAGTAAAACGCCGCCTTCCTGCAGGTGTTGGATGGCGGCGCGGGCGGCGGTCATTTTGACATGAACATCGCGGGTGGAAAAAATAAGATAGGATGGCGCATTCGGCAGGGCGCGCAAGAAAGGCATGCCGCGGGCAATGGTTTTGAAGTCGCGGCGGTGAATGTTGGCGGCGGCGACCAGGGCATCGAACGTGCCGGGGTGGTTGGTTAGCAGCAGCAGCGGGCCTTCGCGGGGGATGTTTTCTTGCCCCGTGGCCTCGAAACGGGTGATCAGCCTGGGCAACACCTGGCGGGATGCTTCGCAAAAGCCATCTTTGCCGGCAATCTGGTCAAATTGCACGACCAGGGGCAAAAAGCGCTGAAGGGGCAGCCAGAAGATGCTTTCGAGCAGGCGGCGCGGCCAGCCGATTGTGGGCCAGCCCAGGTAATGTACGATTTCATCCATCAAAGCGTGCTGCAGGTGATCTGTTGGGTGGGTGATGTCCATAACAAGCTGTATCCACTTTTCAAATTAGTACTATATCATCTCTTTCTGGTGATTGACAGCCTGAAGAGTTAACATTCGGTTAAGGGTCAGGCGTGATCGGATATGGCAAGTTCGCTATGATTGCTCGGTTGAAGCGGTGCGCGGCGAGGATTGCTTGTTTAACGGATGTTTACCCGGCCTTAACGCTTTGTTGGAAAGCACTTAACAATCAACCTGTACAATGGTGCAAAGGCTAATGGGTATGGCACAAGACATTCTCCTCATCGGCGGCTCACTCAATCAGACCACCCAAATGCACCAGATTGCTCAAAATCTGGCGAACCATAATTGTTATTTCAGTCCATTTTATGTCGAAGGCGTTGAATACCTGGCCATGCGCACGGGCATGCTCGATTTTTCTGTGCTGGGCGGACGGCATTACCAGGATTCGATGCAATACATGAAAGATCATCACCTTCTCCTGGATGTGGGCGGTAAAGCGCGGGCGTATGATCTGGTGATCACATGCAGTGATTTGATCGTGCAATCGAATATCCGCAATCGGCGGCTTGTGCTGGTGCAGGAAGGGATCACAGAGCCAGAAGCGCGTTTATATCGCCTGTGGCGCAGCTTGCCTTTCTTGCCGCGCTATATCGCCAACACGGCTACCTTTGGCCTGTCCAACGCGTATGATCTCTTTTGCGTGGCTTCCGAGGGTTATCGCGAGAAATTCATCAGCAAAGGCGTCCGGCCCGAAAAGATTGCTGTGACGGGCATCCCCAATTTCGATAATCTCAAAACCAATTTCGACAACGATTTCCCCTACCACGATCACGTTCTGGTAGCCACCACCCCTTACCGCGAAACCTTCCGCGGCGATGACCGCATGGCCTTTTTGCGCCGCTGTGTGGACATTGCCGCCGGGCGGCAGTTGATCTTCAAGCTGCATCCGCTCGAACGGGTCGAACGCGCCACGCGTGAAATTCGCCAGGTAGCGCCCGATGCGTTGATCTTGACGCATGGCAATGTCAACCACATGATTGCCAATGCCGCCACGGTCATCACCCAGCAATCTACCTGCACCTTTGTTGCCCTGGCGCTCGAAAAGGAAACCTTTACCTATTTGGATCAAAATGAATTGCGCCGCCTGATGCCGATCCAAAATGGCGGCACATCGGCGCAGAACATTGCCGTTGCCTGCCGACGTGTGTTGCAAACGCCGCTGCCGGTATTGATGCAAAAGCGTCGTCGGTACACTTCTCATCCGCTGTGGGGGAGGGCGGATGCCTCATAGCCCATTGAGGAGGCCGCGCTTGTACGTTTTACAATTCGATGGCTTGTATCGGGAAATTGCAGAACAGTCGGGGGGTGGTCAACATGCGGGTTTTATGAGTTATGGTTGGTTGATTTTCAAACGCGGCAAGCTGGTGGCGCGTGGCCTGGGGGTCTTCGCGAGGCGAAAATATGCAGCATCGAATATCGCAGAATATCTGGCTCTGATCGAGGGCCTGGAAGCCCTGGCGGATATGAACATTGGCGATGCCTATGTCGAAATCCGCGGCGATGCCAAGTGCGTGCTGGATCAGATGGCAGGGCGTGCGAATGTGACTTCGCTGCCCACGCGCAGCCTGTATCGCCGGGCGAAGAAGCTGGCCCAGGCATTTACCCACCTCGAGTGGCATTGGGTGCCGCGCCGCGAAAACCATGCCGCCGATACGCTTACCCGCCAGGCGTTTCGCCGCATGCGCAACCTGCCTGAAGCCTATCACGAAGCGCTCGACAGCCTGGCAAATTCTCTGAAGAGCAATGCCACCTATCTCTGGCCGGTGCTTGACTTGCGTGTTTTCGGTTAATGTTATGGGTTTGTTAACAAATGATTAAATTATCGTAAACATTGGGTGGGCAATTTTACCCCCTTTGGCCGCGGCGATATAATCGTAAAACGTTTTTTGTATTCTCCTTTGGCGATTCGGACACTTATGCGTATCCCTCGAATTAACCTACTCCTGTTGTTCCTCTACGCTGCGGCCAGCCTGGTTGTGCTGATCGCAGCGTTTGTTTTCCCGCCTTTTCGTCAGGTGGCTTATGCGCCGCTGCGTGAAATTCTCTTGCCGCCGCCGGCGCCAATTGTGGTCAATGTGTTGTACTCCACCGAGAAAGAAGCCTGGCTCAACGCAGTCATTGCCGATTTCAGCGCCCGCAACGACCGCATCAATGGGCATCCAATTGAAGTGCGCCTCGAAAAGATGGGTTCGCGCGAAGTTTATCTATCTGTGCTGGATGGCACACGCCAGCCCGATGTGATCAGCCCGGCCAGCTCTTTGCAGATTGCCATTTTGCAGGACCAATCGGTGGTGAAGTTTGGCAAGCCTGTGGTGGATGTGAACGACCGTGCCAATTGTCGTCCGGTGGTCACAACCCCGCTGGTGGTGGTTGCATGGAAGGAACGCGCTGACGTGTTGTGGGGTGACAACCCACAAGGCGATATGTGGCTGCGCTTGCAACAAGCCGTGAGTGACCCCACAGGTTGGGATTCGTATGCACATCCTGAATGGGGCTATGTCAAGTTCGGCCACACAGACCCGCTCAGGTCGAACAGCGGTTTCATGGCGGTTCTGTTGATGACGTACAACTACTTTGGCAAAACCAGCGGCCTGACCGCCGAAGACATCCTCGCCGATCAGGGCTACCAGGATTGGTTTCTGGCCTTCGAGCAGAGCATTTCAGAATTCGAATATAGCACCGGGCCGTTGATGGAGAAAATGATCGCCTACGGGCCAAGCACCTATGATATGGTGGCCGTGTACGAAGCGACGGCGATTGAGCAGGCCGAGAACGCCGTGGGCCGTTATGGCGAGTTGCGCGTGTATTACCCGCCGGCTACCGTATGGAGCGATCATCCTTTCTGCCTGCTGGATGCCGAATGGGTTACGCCCGAAAAGGCCCGCGCCGCCCAGGTTTTCATGGATTATCTGTTGACCGAGGAGGCCCAACAGACGGCCCTGCTGCAATATGGCTTCCGCCCGGCCCTGGCGGGCATTCCGTTGGAACAGCCTGGCAGCCCCTTCGAGCGCTATGCGGCCAATGGCTTCCAGGCCAATTTATCGTCACTGCCCACGGTTGAAGTGCCGCCTGGCAATGTGTTGAGCACTTTATTAGATTTTTGGACGCGCAATGTGCAGCGGTAAACGATTGGAGGTTTTTATGAAGCGTAAACTTGCGGCCTGGCTTGTGTCGTGGTTGATGGTTGTCAGCCTGATCCTCTCGGCCTGCCAGATGATCCCTGGGTTGGGCAAGAGCGTTACGGTGATGATTGTTTATGGCTCGGAGAAAAAAGAGTGGCTGGAGCCGTTGGTCAGCGAATACAACGCTGCCAAACACACCACCGAAGACGGCGCGACCATCGTTGTCGAGGCGGTGGCGATGGGTTCGATTGAATCGGTGCGGGGGATTATAGACGGAACCCTTCAGCCGACGGTGTGGAGCCCGGCTTCTTCGGTGTATATCCCCGTAGCCAATGCAGAATGGGCCAAAAACCACACCGGTCCACTGGTTGGCGATAACCCGCCCGATCTGGTTCTCAGCCCGGTGGTCATTGCCATGTGGGAGCCGATGGCGCGGGCGCTCGGCTGGCCCGATAAGGCGCTCGGCTGGGCTGATATTGCCGAATTAGCCACTTCCGATGAGGGTTGGTCGGCGTATGGCTTTCCGGTGTGGGGCGATTTTCAATTCGGCCACACACACCCCGAATATAGCAACAGCGGGATCGTCTCCATCCTGGCCGAAGCCTACGCCGGGGCCGGCAAACAGCGCGGCCTGACCCTCGATGACATCAACTCGCCCAAAACCCAGGAGTTTATGCGCCAGGTGGAAAGCAGTGTGATCCACTATGGCACCAGCACCGGCTTCTTTGCCGAGCGCATGTTCGAGCGTGGGCCTTCTTATTTGAGCGCGGCAGTGTTGTATGAAAACCTGATTGTCGCCCAAGAGAGCAAACGGCTTTCCGGCCAAAGCACACAAACCCAGGTGGTGGCGATTTATCCGAAGGAAGGCACTTTTTGGTCGAACAATCCCTATGCCATTCTCAATGCCCCCTGGGTGACCGATGAACAGCGCGCCGCCGCCAAAGATTTTGAAGCCTATTTGCTCGACAAACCCCAACAACAGCGCGCCATCGAACTCGGTTTCCGCCCGGCAGACCCGTCTATTCCGCTCACCTCACCGTTGGATGCACAACATGGCGTGGACATCAGCCAGCCCCAGACCGTCCTGGAAATTCCCTCGGTGGAGGTGATCACGGGCATCCAGAAGCTATGGGAACAAACCAAAAAGCCCGTTGACCTGGTGGTGGTGATGGATATTTCGGGCAGTATGAAGGGGGACAAAATCTCGGCGGCCCGCGAAAGCCTGAAGCAATTCGTCCAACTGCTCGACGACCGTGACCGCCTGGAGATCATTTTGTTCAACTCAGAAATGAGCATCCTGACCGACCTTTCGCCGATTGGAGCGAAACGCCAGCAGGTTTTGGCCGGTGTGGGTGGCATTTTCGAGCGTGGCGGGACGCGCATGTATGACGCGGTGGAGATGGCTTACCAGGAATTGGAAGCGAAGGGTGATCCCAACCACATTCGGGCGGTGGTCGTGCTTTCAGATGGCATGGACACGGAATCGGATGTGTCGCAGTTTGGCATTTTCCAGATGCTGCAAACCGGCAGCGAGGAAAGCGGCGGCAATGCCATCAAGCTCTTCACCATTGGTTTTGGCGATGATGCCGATAAACAAACCCTGACCACCATGGCCGAGTATACCGGCGGCAAGCAATATGACGCCTCGCCGGAGAATATCAATAAAATTTACGCCGAAATTGCGACGTTCTTCTAAATCTTATGCGATCTCCGTTTGTCACTGCCCTTCTCAATCCGGTTAACCTGGCGATGCTGGGGCTTGCTGTAGCCGCTGGTTTGTGCGCCGCCTGGTGGCTCTTCCCCGTGGGGATTTTGCTCTGGCTGATCATGTTTGCGGTCATCTTCAGCGACCCGGCGCTGAAGATGGCGCAAACCATGCACAACCGCGCCTCGCTGGCCTATCGCTTCCAGCAGCGTTTCGACCGCATCGAACGCAGCCAGGTGGCCCTGAACAACAGCCTCATCTCTGCTTCTGGCGCATCGAAACAATTGCTGCGTCCCGTGCAGGAGGCCGTCAACGACCTGGTCGAGCGTGCTTACCAACAATGCCTGCGCATGACTGCGCTCGAAAACCGCCGCCTGGTGTTGCAGCGCAGTCAAAACCTGAGCGAAGAAATGGCGCTGATTGATGCCAAGATTGCCTCGGCCAACACACCATCGGTCAAGAAAGAGTACGAAGAATCGCGCCTGGCCTTGCAGGAGCGCAGCAACAAATTTCAGGCCATGTCTGCCGGGCTGGATCGTTTCGAGGCGCAACTGCTCAACCTCGATAGCGACCTGGATGGCATCGTTACCGAGGCCGTTCACCTGCAAACGCTGGGCAAGAAAGCCGACCGCAGTAGTGTGGCGGCTTTGTTGAACCAAATTGAACAGCAAAAGCGCGAAATCAGCGGCTTCGACCACCTGGAGAATTGAGTTCCGCTGGGTTTACCGTGATCCACTTCAAGATGAACCACGAATAGCGCCAATTTTCACAAATGAAATCCAAAAATTCGTGTAGTGCTTTCATAGTTTGTGAAAAGCGCCGGGCTGCAACAGCCCGGCGCTTTTCTTTTTTCAGACAGCCTCTCAGATTGCAAACGGCCTGATAAACCGCAGCGCGTTTTCCCCCAGGGTTTCCAGCAAATAACCGCCTTCCTGAACCAGCAACGTTGGCAGCCCCAGACGGGCGATCTGCTCGCCAACCTGCGCCAGGCCGCCCGGCGTAAGCTGGAAGCCGCCCACCGGGTCGCCTTGGACGCCATCCAGCCCCAGCGAGATGACCAGGTGACGCGGCTGAAACGCTCGAATGACCGATAGCGCCTGTTCCAGCGCGTGCAGGTAGAATTCGTCGGCGGCCTGGACGGGTAAGGGCCAGTTGCGATTGCAGCCCAGGCCGGCGCCGACGCCAGTTTCGTCGGCGGCGCCCCAGAAGTAGGGGTAGGCCTCGTCGGGGTCGGCGTGCAGCGAGCAGAACAGCACATCACCGCGGGTGTAGAAGATTTCCTGGGTGCCGTTGCCGTGGTGGTAATCTACATCGAAGATGGCAACCTTGTGGCGGCCCTGCTGCCCCAGGTATTCGGCAGCGATGGCGGCGTTGTTGAGATAGCAAAAGCCGCCGCACAGGTTGGCGGCGGCGTGGTGGCCTGGCGGTCGGCACAGGGCATAGGCGGCGCGTTCGCCAGCCAGAAGATGGTCGGCGGCGCTGAGGGCGCATTGAGCGCTCCAATACGCGGCTTGCCAGGTCTCTTGTAAGATGGGTGCGCCCACGCCAAAGGCATACTGCCCGGCCTGGCCGTAAATGTGGCGGCTCATGCGCCGGGCGCTGCGCGGGGCAAACGTGCCAGGTACCGCGGCCTGCTCCGTGGGGTAAACGCGCACATAATCGCGGTGGGCGCGCTGCAAATAATCCACATAATCGGCAGTGTGAACGGACAGGATGGGTTGTAGGCCGTGATCGATAGGCGACTCAATGACGCCGAGTTGCTCGTTTGCGAGGGCCTGGCGGATGATCTCGGCCCGTTGCGGTACTTCTTCGATGATGAACGGGTTGCCTTCGACGATCAGGTTGGCGGTATCGTGGAGCAGGTGGCGGGGACTGTAAATTGTGCGTATCATGTTCAGGTTCTTAAAACATAACACATCCCAGGTGATTGTGCGGGATGTGTTATGTTTTATGGGTTAGATTTCTTGTTGTAAAACCATAACGGGTAAACCGGATATTCGTTTAAAAACAAGATCATTTGTGATAAACAATGCACAATTTTTCTGTAAGGCTGTGGCTGCATGGATAGCGTCTGGGTATGACTGGACTGGCATCAAGATAAACAGAACCCGATTCGGGGAGCTTTATCTGTCCCATGACGAATGTTCCTCTTCAAGATAATTCCTGACATCTTGTTCGGTTTGAAACAACCGATGTCCTTGTGCTTCTGCAAGAATATCTGCGGCAGAACGTTTCGGCATGTTTACTGTTTCGGATAGTAAGATGATAACCTCCACGTTTTTACCGACGGGCAATTCAGGCAAACGGACTTCAATCCGTCCACCCCTGTTTACTTTCGCATGGGTTCGGAAAGCTGTTTGCATACTTCTCCTGTAGAAGCTTTTGCGTTCCATGTTATTACATGTTCATGACAGATGCTCTGGCCGAGTTTTTGCCGCTGAACTGCCACCACAGCAGGCCGCCCAACGCACCCAGACCGGCCATCAAGAGAATGTCGAAGATGCCGGCGCAGCATACACCGCCCACGCGCCCGACCCAGTAAGCCGTTTCGTTCATGCCTTCTACGCCAAACTGCTGAAGGGTTTGTGCATAGCCTTCAGGCGATACCAGAACGCTGTTCAACACGCCGCCAATCACCTGGCCGAACATGGCGCCAATGCCGCCAATCACGCCAGCCAGCGTCCCAGCCTTGACCGCTGCGCCGTTATCACCTGGCTTATCGAAAACGCCGGCCAGATAGCCCATAGGCATCAAGCTAAGACAAAGGCAAGTGGGGTGGTAATCAATGGGCCTCT
>CAZSFD010000124.1:0-11094 GCA_964606085.1 uncultured Anaerolineaceae bacterium | reverse complement strand
GCCCTGGACGACGAACGTCTCGACGGACGCTTCGTGGACGGCCGTGACGCGCAGCTCCATCGTACCATCATCGAGCAAGATAGGTTTGCCCACGCGGGCCGAACGGGTCAGTTCGGGAAAATCTACCGGCACGAGGCGGGCGTCACCGGGAACGTCCTCGGTAGTCAAGGTGAGTGGTTCGCCAGCCACGAGGGTTACCGGGCCATTGACCAGTTCGCCGGTGCGGATTTTGGGGCCTTGTAAATCTTGCAGCAGGCAAATCGAACGTTCCAGCCCGGCGGCCACCTTGCGCAGGCGGGCGATCACCTGGGCGTGGCCTTCGTGCGTGCCATGTGAGAAGTTCAGGCGGGCCACATTGACCCCTGCCTGGAGCAAGGCCCGCAGCATAGGTTCATCCCAACACGCCGGGCCGATGGTAGCGACGATTTTGGCTTTTCTCATAGGGGGGAGGTTGGAAGGTTGAAAGTTAGAAGGTTGAAGGTTAATTTTCAACCTTCAACCTTCAACCTTCTAAAGATAGTGGAGTTCCGTCGCCGTTTTGGTCAACTCCGCCCGGAAATCGGGGTGGGCGATGCTGATCAGGGCACGCGCACGTTGGCGGATGGTCTTGCCGTACAGTTCGGCCACGCCGTATTCGGTGACGACATAGCGCACGTGGTTGCGGCTGGTGACGACGCCCGCACCTTGCTTGAGCATGGGGACGATTTTGCTCGTCACCGTGCCATCGCGGGCGGTGTTGGTGCTGGGCAGGGCGATAATCGGCACGCCGCCTTTGGAACGGGAAGCGCCGTAGATAAAATCAAGCTGGCCGCCCACGCCTGAGTAGAGCTTGGGACCGATACTGTCGGCGCATACCTGGCCGGTCAGGTCTACTTCGATGGCTGAGTTGATGGCTACCTGGCGGTCGTTTTTGGCGATGACGAAGGGGTCGTTGATGTATTCGGTGCGATGCAGTTCGATCAGGGGGTTGTCGTCCACCCAATCGTACAGGCGGCACGAGCCGATGATGAACCCGGCAGTGATTTTGCCAGTGTGGATGCTGCGCCGGGCGTTGGTGATGACACCCGCTTCGACGAGATCGATCACGCCGTCGGAGAAGAGTTCCGAGTGGACGCCCAGGTCACGTTTGTGATACAGGTATTTCAGCACGGCATCGGGGATCGCACCAATGCCCATCTGCATCGTCGCTCCGTCGGGGATCAGATCGGCGATGAAGCCGGCAATGCGCTCGGTCACTTCAGAGGCTTCGTCGCCGCCCATCTTCATTTCGGGCAGCGTGTAATCTACCGGAACAATGTAATTGACGCGGCTCAAGTGAATGAAGGCGTCACCCAGCGTGCGCGGCATAGACTGGTTGACCTCGGCGATGACGATCTTAGCCGATTCTGCCGGGCTTTTGGTCAGGCCCACTTCGACGCCAAAGCTGCAAAAGCCGTGTTCATCGGGCCGGGAAAGGTGGACGAGAGCCACATCCACCGGCAGGTGCTTGTCTTTGAAGAGCAGCGGGTACTCGGAGAGCAGCACGGGGGTGAAATCGGCGCGGCCTTCTTGCACGGCCTGGCGCACATTAGCGCTGATGAACATGGTGTTGACGCGGATGTGGCCTTCCATGGCCGGGCTGGCGTAGTCGGCGGGGCCAACGCTGAGCGCCTGGCAGATTTCGACGTTGCGCAGATTCGGTGCATAGCTCACCAGGGCGGCCAGCAGTTTTTGCGGCACCGAGCAGTTGCCGGTGAGGAAGACGCGGTTGCCGGAGTGAATCTTTTGTACGGCTTCTTCGGGGGTGACGACACGCGATTGGTAGAGTTTCTGTAAGTCCATGGCGGGGTTCTCTAAAGCTTGGGGGTCAGGCGGGCGATGTGTTTCATCTTGCCGTGATGGATGCTGGTAGCGCGCTCGATGGCGCTGTGGCGGGCAATCGCTGCATCTACACCGTCGTCGGCCATTTCAAGGATGAAGGGCATCGAGGCGTTGGTGTAGGCGTAGGTGGCCGTGCGGGCCACCACGCTGGGGATGTTGGGCACGCAGTAGTGCAGCACGCCTTCTTCGGTGTAGTAGGAATGTTCGTGCGTGGTCGGGCGGGAGGTTTCCACGCAGCCGCCTTCATCAATGGATAAGTCCATGATCACCGAGCGCGGCTTCATCGAGCGCACCATTTCACGCGTGACCACAATCGGCGGGCGTTCACCGGGAACCATGATCGCGCCCACCACCACATCGGCGTAAGCCACCGAGCGGGCGATGTTGCGCGGGTTCGAGAGCATGGTGACGATGGCGGGTTCCTTATCGTAGATGGCTTCGAGGGCGTTCATATCGGTATCGAGGACGGTGACGTGTGCGCCCATGCCCACAAAGCCGCGGATGGCGCATGTTCCGGCCACACCTGCGCCCAGAACTACCACTTCGGCAGGCGGAACGCCAGCGATGCCGCCCAGCAGCACGCCTTTGCCGCCGGAGTTGTTTTGCAGCAGGCGAGCGCCAATCTGCGCGGCCAGGCGTCCGCCCATTTGGGCCAGCGGGCGGCGCACGGGCATATCGCCGCTGTCGGTTTCGATCTGTTCGAGGGCGATGGCGGTCAACTGCTTCTCCTGGAAGATGGCTACCTTATCTTGCCGGGCGGAGGCCAGGTGCAGCAGGCCGACCACGATGCTGCCGGGGCGGATCATATCCAACTCGTCGTACAGCGGGCGCGAGACCTTGACCACCATGTCGGCCCGTCCGAAGGCCTCGTGCGCGGAAAAGACGATCTGCGCCCCGGCTTGCTGATATTCCTGGTCGCTGAAGCCAGCGCCGTTGCCGGCTTCATGTTCCACATAGCAGGTGTGCCCGGCTTCGACAAGCTGCTGCACGCCCGTGGGGGTGATGCCGACGCGAAACTCGAAGGTGCGTCGTTCTTTGGGGATGCCGATATTCATAGAGACCTCCTGAATCTGGTGCGTAATGCGTGTTCCATGATTATGGTGATAATTTCCCGTGGATATTGGTGCTGGTCAGATAGATATTGAGCAGGTAATGCAAAGACGCAAAGGCGCAAGGTTGCAAAGAAATATTTTTTCGTGGTCTTGTGCAGCAGTCGCGGCGCTTTTTCGCAGCTTTTCTGGAAGCCGCCTTATGGCATATTCAAGACAACTTGAATGCGCTCGACCGCCCAATCAATTGTCTGGCGGTCAATGATCAATGGCGGGGCGAAGCGGATGACGTGTTCGTGCGTATCTTTGGCGAGGATGCCGTGGCCCATCAGTGCCTGGCAAAAGCGCCGCGCTCCGCCCGCGCTGACCTTCAGTTCGACGCCGATCAGCAGGCCCTTGCCGCGCACTTCTTTCACATGCGGGCTGGGGATTTCTGCCAGGCGTTCCATGAAATATTCGCCCATTTCGGCGGCATTCTGGATCATGTTCTCCTCGTGCAGCACGCGCAGCGAGGCGCGTGCCACCGCCGCCGCCAGCGGGTTGCCGCCGAACGTGGAGCCATGCTCGCCGGGGCGCAGCAAACCCATTGTATTGCAATCGCCCAGCACCGCCGAAACCGGGTAAAACCCACCCGAAAGCGCCTTGCCCAAAATCACCAGGTCGGGGCGTACCCCTTCGTGGTCGCAGGCGAACAGCTTGCCGGTGCGTCCCAGGCCGGTCTGGATTTCGTCGGCGATCATCAAAATATCATAGCGGGTGCAGATGTCGCGCAGTTGGCGCAAGAAGCCATCGGGCGGCACAATCACGCCCGCCTCGCCCTGGATCGGTTCGATCAGCACGGCCACGGTGTTGACGTTGATGGCGTCAATTACCGCCTGCGGGCTGCCGTAGGGGATGCGCGGAAAGCCGGGGGTGAAGGGGCCGAAATCTTCGCGGTAAAGTTCCTCGTTCGAGAAGGAAATGATCGTCACCGTGCGCCCGTGGAAATTGCCATCGAAGGTGATGATCTCGGCTTTGTGGCGCTTGAGGCCCTTGGTGCGGTAAGCCCATTTGCGGGCGATCTTGATGGCGGTCTCCACGGCTTCTGCGCCGGTGTTCATCGGCAGCACCATGTCGTAGCCGGTCAGTTCAACCAGTTCCTTGTAAAACAGGGGAAGCTGCTGGTTGCGGAAAGCCCGCGAAGTGAGCGTAACGCGGGCGGCCTGCTCGGTGAGGGCGGCCAAAATTTGGGGGTGGACGTGTCCCTGGTTGAGGGCGGAGTAGGCACTCAGGCAATCGAGATAGCGGTTGCCCTCCACGTCGTACACCCACACGCCCTGGCCGCGTTCGATCACCGCATCGAGCGGATGATAATTGTGCGCGCCATATTCGTCTTCGAGATGGATATAGTCTTGGGTATTCATAAAAATTGAGGATTGGGGTTGGGAGATGATTGGAGTATATCACGAACGAAACGAGCATCTGCTGGTATGATTTGATGTATCGAGGCCCTGTCAGTTCATCAGAAAAGGAAATTTTATGGCGATCCAGCATACACACATCTCCCCGCGGCACAATGCCATTCGCATCATTGGGCGCACTGCCGATTTTGCTCCCGACGAAGTCAGGATGGGCTTTCCTGGCAT
Source organism: uncultured Anaerolineaceae bacterium (assembly GCA_964606085.1). Classification (GTDB taxonomy): domain Bacteria; phylum Chloroflexota; class Anaerolineae; order Anaerolineales; family UBA4823; genus CAIQJJ01. Next base: position 6,560 of record CAZSFD010000124.1, on the reverse strand, counting down.
TACAATCCAATTTGCCTATCGCGGCCCGGCACCCACGGTGCTGTTCGGGGCGAACTCGGCTGACTGTTATTTCGACCTGCAATGCAACGATTGGGAGCCAACCACCTTTCGCCTGGCTGAAGGTCGTTGTGAGCTTGCGCTGCCTACGGGCGTCACCTCTGATCTGCCCAACCGGATTGAAATTGTGCGGCGCAATGAATCCTGGCAGGGGGTGGCGTCTTTTTACGGGCTGCTGCTGCCCGAAGGCGGTGAGCTAACCCCTTTGCCTGCCGCAGCAACCCGCCGCATGCTTTTCATTGGCGATTCGATCACAGGCGGTGCCGGGCTTGAGCGTCTTCCACCGGTTCCCGATGTCACTCACCGCTCCTCGAATGCCCGCCGTTCCTTTGGCTGGTTGCTGGGCAAGTGGCTCAATGCCGAGGTTCACCTGGTCTGTTATGGTGGGCGCGGCCTCGTGCGCGATTGGCAGGGCCTGACCGATATTGCCAACGCCCCGCAATTCTTCCAGCTTGCCCTGCCCGACGATCCTTCCATTCCCTGGGATCACACATTATTCCTCCCGCAGGCGATTGTCATCTGCCTCGCAACCAACGATTTTAACCAGGGCCTGCTCGACGAGGCGACGTACACCGCCGCCTACTTGCGTTTTATCGAAGCGATACGCACCGCGCATCCCGCCGCCGCCATCATCCTGGCCGAGTCGCCCATGTTTGGCGAGACCCCTGGCAGCGATGATTGGGCCAGGCGCGCTTTATTACGCCGCTGCCTCGACAAAATCTGTGTTGAGCGAAAACTGGTGGGAGACGGGAAAATAACCGTTGCGCCTGTGAGCCATTTTCCTGGGACAAGCGCCGATTCGCACCCGGTGGCCTTCCAGCACGAACAGATCGCCCTGTCCATTTTGCCTGTGCTACGCCAGATGACCGCCTGGTGATGGTTTGATAAGCATATTTTTGCTAATCTCTGGTTGACACGCAAGCCCGCGGCGGTATAATTTCCAACGTGGATACACTTAGTCCAGAATTTCTCACCTGGGATGATTCCTATCCCATTGCCAAACGCTTACAGGTGCTTCACCCCGACATCCAATTGGAAGATGTATCACTCATGGGGTTATATCAATGGGTGATCGCTCTCCCCGAATTTCAGGATGATCCCGAACTCGCCAACGAATCAATCTTGACTTCCATTTTGCAGGAATGGTTTGAGGAGGCCAACCCGCTATGACCGAACTGGATTCCCCCGGTTACGACATCCCCCCCGAAATGCAAGGCGCGGTGAAAATCACCACCCTCGACCGCATTTACAACTGGGGGCGGCGCTCATCCATCTGGCCGATGATGTTCGGCCTGGCTTGCTGCGCCATCGAAATGATCTGCACCGCCGCCAGCCGCTTCGACTTCGCCCGCTTCGGCATGGAAATCATGCGTCCCAGCCCGCGCCAGACCGACTTGATGATTGTCTCTGGCACGGTGACGAAGAAGATGGTGCCGCAAATCGTGCGCCTGTACAACCAGATGCCCGAACCCAAATACGTCATTGCGATGGGGGCGTGCGCTTCGGGCGGCGGGCCGTTCAAAGAAGGCTACAACGTCGTGGCGGGGATTGACCGCTTCCTGCCGGTGGATGTCTACATCCCCGGCTGCCCGCCTACTCCGCAGGCGTTGCTGCATGGCTTCATCAAGTTGATGGAAAAGATTGACAAGCAATCGATCAGCCAGGTTTCGTGGTATCAGAAAGGCCCCGCCGAAGGCATCCCCGTGCCGGTGCTTGGCCCCGATTTGATCGATCCCCGCCAATACGAAATCATCCGCAACGTGGAGATGGAACGCCTCGCCACCGCAGTTCAGATGCAAGCGGCCGCGCAGTCCGCCCCGGAGAGTGCCGCATGACCGAGATGACCGCCACCCTCGCTACTGACCTGGCCGCCCGCTTCCCCGAAGCCATCACCCCCGACACCCGCAAAGGCTATGCCGGCTACATCGTCCAGCCCGAACAACTGGTCGAAGTGGCTACCGCCCTGCGCGACGAAATGGGCTACGACTACCTTTCCTCCGTCACCGGCGTAGATTACCTGCCTGACGGCAAAATGGAAGTGGTCTATCACCTGTACCAATCTACCGGCGGTGAGGCCCTGGTGCTGAAAGCGCAGACGCCGCGCGACGATGCCCATGTACCGTCGCTTGTCTCCGTCTACCCCGGCGCAGAGTTTCAGGAGCGTGAAGCCTGGGATTTACTCGGCATCCGCTTCGACGGCCACCCCGACCTGCGCCGCATTCTGATGTGGGAAGGCTTCGCCGGCCACCCCTTGCGCAAAGATTGGCAGGAACCCTTCTTTGAAGAAGAAACCAAGCCCTTCAAAAGCCGCTGGCCCGAGGGCAACGTCATCCGCATCGAAGACAAGAACCCCTTCGCCAACAACGTGGCCTACCCCGCCGGCTTCGACCCCGACCGCTGGACGCCTGATGAAGCCGAAACCCTGCTCTATGCCGGGCTGTCCCCCACCTCCCATGCCGACGGCAGCCTGAAAACCGACTCGGTCGTTGTCAACCTGGGGCCGCAGCACCCCTCCACGCACGGCGTTTTCCGCATGGTGGTCACGCTGGATGGCGAGACCGTCACCGACCTGAAACCGGTGATGGGCTACCTGCACCGCAACCACGAAAAGATCGGCGAGCGCAACACCTGGCTGGGCAATATCCCCTTCACCGACCGCCTCGATTATCTCTCCTCGATCACGAACAACCACGGCTACGTGCTGGCGGTCGAAAAGCTGATGAACGTTACGCCGCCCGAACGCGCCGAATACATCCGCGTGATCATGGCCGAACTGACCCGCATCAGCAACCACATGATGGCAATCGGGGCGCTCGTCAACGACCTGGGCGTGTACTTCACCGCCATGCTTTACGCCCTCGAAGAACGCGAACTGATCCTGGATGTGTTCGAGGCCGTGACGGGGGCGCGCATGATGTGCAACTACTTCCGCTTCGGTGGCGTGGCGCGCGACATCTCGCCCGAAATTTTGACGACGATCAAAGACCTTGTTACTGAGCGCCTGCCGCGCAAACTGGATGACCTGGATGTGTACATCACCAATAGCGAGATCATCAAAGCGCGCAGCCAGGGGCAGGGCGTGTTGACGCAGGAACAGGCCATTGCCTATTCCGCCGCCGGGCCGGTGCTGCGGGCTTCGGGCGTGCCGTACGATGTACGCCGCGCCGACCCTTACAGCATCTACGAGCGCTTCGATTTCGACATCCCCGTGCGCTATCACGGCGACATCTATGACCGTTACCTGATCCGCATGGACGAAGTGCGCCAGAGTATGCGCATCATCGAACAGGCCGTGCGCGGCATTCCCGAAGGGCCGATCATCGCTGGCAAGCCCCAGTACACGGTGCGCGTGCCAGCCGGTGAAGCCTACGGGCGGGTGGAAGCGCCCAAAGGCGAGTTGGGCTTTTACGTCGTCTCGACCGGCAAAGCCAACCCGTGGCGCTATCACGTGCGCGCCCCATCGTTCATCAACCTGACGCCGCTGGGAATCATGAGCAAGGGCAACAAGATCGCCGACGTGGTGGCCGTGCTGGGTTCGATTGACATCGTATTGGGCGAGACGGACCGTTAAGGAGAAATGAGCTATGCAAGGAACTGGTGTACTCAAAGGATTGATGGTTGCCGCCCGCCATTTTGTCGAGACCTATCTCGATGACATCAAACTGGGCCGCAAACGTTACAAAACCCCCGAAGGCATCGCCCACCGCAGCAGCAAAGACGCCCGCGGCATCTTCACGATCCAATATCCCGAAGAAAAGCTGCCCGTGCCGGAGGAGTTTCGCTTCATCCCCTTCCTGCTCTATGAAGAAGGTCCCAATGGCGAGCAGAAAGACCGCTGTACCTCCTGCGGCATCTGCGCCAAAGTGTGCCCGCCGCAGTGCATCTGGATCGTGCGCACCAACGACCCCGTCACCAACAAACCGATCCCCGAACCGGCGGAATTTTTCATTGACGTGGACATCTGCATGAACTGCGGCCTGTGCGCCGAGTTCTGCCCCTTCGATGCCATCAAGATGGATCACGACTACGAACTATCGGTCTATGACCGCAAGGAGAACATCTACAACAAAGCCCGCCTGTCCAAACCGGTCAGCTACTACGCCGGCATCCGCCCCACCAACTACGCCCGCGAAGAAAAAGCCCGCTCCGAAGCCGAAGCCGCCAAAGAAGCGGCGCGGGCGGCGAAGGCGCAGGCTGTCAAACCAGCCGTGTGATGCGTGAAACGTGATTCGTGAAGAAGAACATCACGCATCACGCATCACGCATCACCCATCACGCGTCATGTACAACCCCGACACCGAACTCCTCTTCCCCCCCCGCCTGCTGCCCCAGGTGCGTCGCTTGCGCAGTGATACCTGGCGCGGCCTGGTGGATTCGGTCGAGAGGCATCCCCCGGCAGCGCCAGAACGCGTGGCCTTTGAACTGTTGATGGTGCGGCTGCACGGCTGTATCAACTGCCAGGCGGACTCTTATCGCGCCATGCAGGGCTGCACGCAATGTGCGCTGCAAACCGTCAAGCGTTTCCGCAACACCGATGAAGAACTCACTCGCCAGTACGAAGAAGCGCTGCAAGAAGTAAACCGTTATCTAGGATAAACCATGTTACAGGTCGAAGGTCAAAAGTCAAAGGTCTGCAGCCCGACTTTCGACTTTCGACTTTTGACCTGTGACTTTCACTTTTCTCATGTCTAATTCACCCCTCACCCCCGATACCATCCTCGCCGCCCTCGGCAAAGTCAACGACCCCGAACTGCACAAAGACCTCGTCACCCTCAAAATGATCCGCGATGTGAAGGTCGAAGGCCGCAACGTCAGCTTTACCATCGTCCTCACCACCCCGGCTTGCCCGCTGCGCAACCAGATACAGGCCGATGCACGCGCCGCAGTCGCCGCCGTTCCCGGCGTGGGCGACATTGACATCAAGTTCGATGCCAACGTGCCCACCGATGGCCGCAACCGCGGCCTGATGAAACTGCCCATCCGCAACGCCATCGCCGTCGCCAGCGGCAAGGGCGGCGTGGGCAAAAGCACCGTCTCTGTCAATATCGCCGTCACGTTGGCGCAGAGCGGCGCCCGTGTGGGCCTGCTCGACGCCGACATCTACGGCCCCAACATTCCCACCATGATGGGTGTAGACAGCCTGCCCCCCATGCAGGAAGACCGCCTGATCCCCGCTGAAGCCTACGGCGTGAAAATGATGTCCATCGGCTTCATGGTCAAACCCGATCAACCCCTGATCTGGCGCGGCCCCATGCTGCACTCGGCCATCCGCCAGTTCCTTTCCGACGTGGAGTGGGGCGAACTCGACTACCTGATCATTGACCTGCCCCCCGGCACCGGCGACGCCTCGCTCAGCCTGGCGCAATCGCTGCCGCTCAGCGGGGCCGTCATCGTCACGCTGCCGCAGGCCGTCTCACGCGAAGACGCCGTGCGCTCGGTCTACATGTTCCAGCAGTTGAATGTGCCAGTTCTCGGCATCGTCGAAAACATGAGTTACCTCGAACTGCCCGACGGCACGCGTATGGACGTGTTCGGCACGGGCGGTGGTAAGCTGATGGCCGAAGAGACCGGGATGCCTTTCATCGGTTCTATTCCCATGGACCCGCAGGTGCGCGTTGGCGGCGACATCGGCCAGCCTGTGACCCTCTCCAACCCTGGTTCGCCCGTGGCCCAGGCCCTCAAAGCCGTGGCAGAAGATGTGGCCGCCAAAGTCAGCGTGGCCGCTCTCCAAAAACCGAGTTTCGTTCCTATTCAAATGATCGGTTAAAGGTCAAAAGTCGAAAGTCAAAGGTCAAAAGTCATTGGTGACGCCTGCGACCTTCGACTTGTGACCTTCAACCTTTGACTCTTATTTACCATGCCAAACATCATCGGTATCCGTTTTCAACGTGTCGGTAAAATTTATCATTTCGACGCGACATCTGTTTCAGACATCCGCCCCGGTGACTTTGCCGTCGTCGAGACCAGCCGCGGGCGGCAGTTGGGCGAGGTCGTTCACTTTGTGGAAGACCCGCCGCGCCCGCCGGATGGTTCGTGGAAGCCCATTCAACGCAAGGCCACCCCGCAAGATTTGGTACAGCGTCAGGTTTGGAAAAACCGCGAACCCGAGGCGCTCGTCAACGCCCGCGAGCAGCTCAAAGAACTCAACCTGCCCGGTGTGAAGATTTTCGCCGCCGAATATAGTTACGATGGCAGCCGCCTGTCGTACCTGTACAGCATGGAGGAGGGCGCAAAGGTAGATTTCACCCCCCTGCGCCGCGCCCTGTTGCGCCTGTATCCACACGTCAACCTCGACCTGCATCAGATAGGCCCGCGCGATGTGGCCAAACTGCTTGGCGGCATCGGGGCGTGCGGCCTGTCGAACCGTTGCTGCTCGATGTTCATCACCGATTTCAGCCCGGTTTCGATCAAAATGGCGAAGGAGCAGGGCATCTCGCTCACGCCCACCGAAATCACCGGCATGTGCGGACGCCTGCGCTGCTGCCTGGTGTACGAATATGAGC
>CAZSFD010000123.1:0-11229 GCA_964606085.1 uncultured Anaerolineaceae bacterium | reverse complement strand
CCCCCCCCCCCCCGCGCCCCGGGGGGACCGGGGTGTCACCCTAGCTCCCCTGCTCCCCTTCGGCCAGCGTAATCGCTTCTTCAAAAATCGCCAGGCCGGCGTCAATTTCGGCGTGGGTGATGCAGAGCGGGGGGGAGATGCGAATGGTGCTGCTGCCGCAGCCGAGGGTGAGCAGGCCGCGCTCGAAGGCCAGGTCTACCACGCGGTCGCGCAGGTGGTGGGCGGGTTCTTTGGTTTCACGGCTCTTGACAAATTCGACGCCGATCATCAGGCCGATGCCGCGCACATCGCCAATGGATGGGTGACAGGCCATGATCTCGGCCAGGGCATCGAGGGTGTATTGGCCGACTTCGGCAGCGTTTTGCAGGTAGCCGGTTTCGATCAGGTCAATCGTTTCGAGGGCGGCGGCGCAAGCCAGGGGGTTGCCGCCGTAGGTGTTGCCGTGCGAACCGAGTCCCCACGTCATAATGGATTTGCGCGCGATGCACGCTCCCAGGGGCATACCCGAAGCAATGCCCTTGGCCGATGTGACAATATCGGGTTCAACACCGAAATGCTCGATGGCCCACCATTTGCCGGTGCGCCCCATGCCGCATTGCACTTCGTCCACAATCAGCAAGATGCCGTGTTTGTCGCACAGGCGGCGCAAGGCGGGGAAGAAGCCCGGCGGCGGGACAATGTAGCCGCCCTCGCCCTGGATCGTCTCGACCAAAATGCCGGCCATTTCTTCGGCGGGGATGATGTGGCCGAAAATTTCGTTTTCGATGTAATCCACAGTCACTTCGCCGTAGTCATCGCAAATATCACAGTGCAGCACTGGGCGATAGGGGTTGGGAAACGGGGCGTGGATGACGCCATTCATCAACGGATAAAAGCCGCGGTGCTGGGTGGGTTTGCTGGCGGTGAAAGTGACTGCGCCCATCGTGCGCCCGTGGAAGCCGCCGGTAAAGCCAATGAAGTTGCTGCGCCCGGTGGCGTAGCGCGCCAGTTTGATCGCTGTTTCGACGCTTTCGGTGCCAGAGTTGGTCATGAACGAGACAGCAGGCTCTTTGAACGGCGCAATGCGGGCCAGCGCCTCGCCGAGTTCGATCCATTTCTCGTGATAAAAATCGGACGAGATGTGCAGGAATTTCTCAGCTTGCTCTTGAATGGCCTTTACCACCCGCGGGTGGCTGTGACCGGTGGCGGCCACGGCAATGCCGGCGGCGAAATCGAGGAAGTGGTTGCCATCCACATCCCACACCTCGCAGCCGCGGCCATGATCCATGACCAGCGGGTAAGCGCGGGCATAAGAGGGCGAGATGACGGCGCGGTCGCGTTCGAGCAGGGCGCGTGCCTTTGGGCCGGGAAGGGTGTAGAGGGGCATGGGGAACTCCAGGGTACAGGTGGCAGGTGACAGGTGACAGGTGGCGAAGATTATAGCATGTCAGACAATTGGCAGATCAAACTGTTCTGTCCCGCATAGCAGGCTGCCCCACGCCAGGGAAGCAAGACGCTTCTGAGGGCGCGGGGCAGTTGTTATTCGCCCGACGGCTCTTTACATTGGCACAGGGATGCGGCCAGGGCGCTGACCAGCCATTCAGCCTCGACCGGGCAAGGGCTTTGCACAGATCGGGCGTTTTTTGGGGTTTGTGGATGTAAAAGCCTGGGAATACCCTGGATGGTAAAATCGCTGCATCCAATTTTTTCCGCTCAAGGAGTTTATATGTCGTATCAAGGCGTTATCAACCACTATCGTGACCTGATGGATTTACCCGCCCACACGCAGACTGTCACCCTGCTGGAAGGCGATACCCCGCTCATCCCGCTGCCGCGTCTCTCTGAAGAACTCGGCGGCGACTGCGAAATCTACGCCAAATTTGAAGGATTGAACCCCACCGGCTCGTTCAAAGACCGCGGCATGACCGCTGCCATCAGCGAATGCGCCGGGCGCGGCGTCAAGGCGGTCATCTGCGCTTCCACTGGCAACACGGCAGCCTCGGCGGCGGCCTACGCGGCGCGTGCCGGGCAGCGCTGCATCGTGCTGATCCCGCAGGGCAAGGTGGCAGCGGGCAAGCTGGCGGGCGCGGTGGCTTATGGCGCACAGGTGATCCAGATTGACGGCTCGTTCGATGACGCTCTGACGCTGGTGGTCGAATTGACGCAGAAGCACCCTATCGCCCTGGTCAACTCGCTCAACCCCTACCGCCTGGAAGGCCAGAAAACCGCCGCCTTCGAGATTTGCGATTACCTCTGCCACGCACCCGATTGGCTGTGCCTGCCGGTGGGCAATGCGGGCAACATCACCTCCTACTGGATGGGCTTCCAGCAGTATCACGCCCTCAAAGCCAGCGGCTTACCGCAGATTTTAGGCGTGCAGGCGGCTGGCTCAGCCCCGCTGGTACTCGGCCATCCAGTGGAAAAGCCCGAAACCGTGGCTACCGCCATCCGCATTGGTAAACCGGCGCGCGGCGAACAGGCCCTTGAAGCTGCCGAACAATCGCATGGCCGCATCCTGGCGGTTAGCGATGATGAGATTTTGGCGATGCAGCACCGCCTGGCTTGCGAGGGCGTATGGGTGGAACCGGCTTCGGCGGCCGGCCTGGCGGGCCTGGCGCACGAGGTGGCTGCCGGGCGCTTCGAGGTGCGCGGCAAGCGCATTGTGGGCATCTGCACCGGCCACGGCCTGAAAGACCCCGATATCATCACAAAGACGATGGAAAAGCCTCTGGTTATCGCAGCGAGCATGGCGGCATTAGAAAAGGTTATTGGGTAAGGAACGGTTTTGCGGCCGATACACAAAAACCCCGGCAAGGCGATTTCCTTGCCGGGGTTTTATCTTGTCTTGTGTTGCCCAAGGCGGGGTCAATTAGAAGGGAAATTCCCCTTCTTCTTCAGCAACGGGCATTTCATCGGCCTGTTTGCGGTCCAGCATTTGCATGCCCAGGGCAATTACTTTGGTGAAGTAGCGCGTTTCGCCTTCATGTTCGTAGCGGTCAGTCTGCAACCGGCCCTCGATGTAGACCGCGCTGCCTTTGTGTAAGTATTCCTGGCAAATCTCGCCGGTACGGCCCCAGGCTTCGATGTTGAACCATTCTGTAGCTTCTTTGGCTTCCCCATCGCGGTTTTTCCAGCGCCGATTGACGGCCACGGTGAAAGAACATACTTTTTGTCCGGTAGGGGTGTAACGCGTTTCGGGGTCTTTCCCCAGGTTACCCATCAGTTGAACACGATTAAGACTTGGCATGATTTCCTCCTGAAACGGTGTTGGTATGAACAAATTAACCGATAGCCAGAGTCTACCCGGCTCTGTCATTTTGTCAAGGCTGGTTTTTGCAGAGATGATTGCGAAGTTGGCTGTTCGCTGGTATGCTTAATCACCACAGACATCGGCGTAGCAAAACCAGTTTCTTGCGAGGATTTCTCATGTATTTGGCAATTGAAGGTGTGATCGGGGTTGGCAAGACCACTTTGGCCCGTTTGCTGCAACCGGCGTTCGCGTCGGCGCTGCTCTTAGAGATATTTGAAGAAAACCCCTTTCTGGCAAAATTCTATGAAGATCGCCCGCGCTACGCCTTTCAGACCCAGATGTTTTTTTTGCTGAGTCGTTATCATCAGCAAAGGCGGGGGGTGTTGGAACTGATCGAACGAGGGGAAAATCTCGTTTCTGACTATACATTTATGAAAGATGCTTTATTTGCCCAGATCAATTTGGATGGTGATGAATTGGATATGTATCATCGCGTCCATGAGGCCTTGGCTGAGAAAATTCCCAAGCCCGATTTAATCCTCTATCTCCGCGCGACGCCCAGCACACTGATGCAGCGTATCAGCTTGCGTGACCGGTCTTATGAACGCAGCATGGAACGCGAATATATCGAATTACTCCACCATACCTACGAAAAGTTCTTCAAGCAGCGCGATGATATTCCAGTATTGACGATTGATACCGATCATTTGGATTATCTTCAGCGAGCCGATGATTTGGTCTGGATTGAAAACCGTATTCGCCAGGCTTTGCGCATGGCCCCATTCCAACCCGAACTGCCACTCTTGAAGGGAGATACCTGAAGATGCGAATCACCCCAGACATCTTGCTGAAAATCGCGCAAGATTTCGTGGCACAGCGAACACAAGCAGACCGCTCGATTGTGGCTGCTTATCTTCATGGCTCAGTGTTGGGTAAAGAGCCTTTGTTGGGAAATGCAACCGATATCGATCTGTTTTTTATTTACACCGACGATGTCCGTGCTGAGCGCGAAATTATCCGTATCACCGATGATGTGCATTTTGATATTGTCAACGCTCCCCGGCGGTTGTTTCGCCAGGTGCGGGAATTGCGCACGCATCCATGGTGGGGGCCCACCTTTTACGGCTGCAAAATACTGCATGATCCGCAACATTTCATAGATTTCATCCAGGCCAGTGTGCGCGGACAATATGAGCGGCCTGATCATGTGTTGGCGCGCAGTCGTCCGTTGTTGCAACAGGCCCGGCAAATCTGGTTATCTTTTGGCTTCGAGGGGAACACTGCTGCCATCGCCCGGGTGGAGCGCTATCTGCAGGCATTAGCGTATTCAGCCAATGCGATTGCTTTGTTAACCGGCAATCCATTGACGGAACGGCGGTTTTTGCTTGACTTTGCTCTGCGCGCCGAGGCGATTGGGCGTCCGGGCCTGATGGCCGGGTTCATGGGGTTGCTGAATGCCACGCACATCAATCAAGACATTGCTTATGGCCTGATCGAAAATTGGTCTATGGCATTTGAGTTGGCTCAAAAGCATGTCCCTCCCCCTGAATTATCTGCCGGGCGCAAAAATTACTATTTGCACGTTTTCGACGCCTTTGTTTCGCATGGCAATCCGTCTCTGCTCTTTTGGCCTTTGTTGCGTACCTGGACGAATTTGATCGCGCTAATCCCTCCTGATACGACATCCCATCAAATCTGGCAGGATCATTGTGAGCAGATGGGGCTGGGTGGCAGCGCCTTTCTCGAAAAGTTAGCTGCGTTGGACGCCTTTTTAGATTTGATCGAAGAGACGATTGACGCATGGGCGGAACAACAGGGTGCCTGATCCTTTGACCCCTCATCTCCTTGCCACCAAGCTCTACCTCCCACCGCCACGGCCGCAAATTGTCTTACGCCCGCGCTTGGTAGAACGCCTGAACACGAGCCTGGGCAGCAAACTGACCCTCATCTCTGCCCCTGCCGGTTTCGGCAAAACCACCCTGCTTAGCGAATGGATTGCTGATTGGCGATTGCGGAATGCAAATTGTGGGGAGTCTGCCGATCAGCAAGCGCCAACCGGCAATCCAAAAATCTGCTGGCTCTCCCTCGACGAGGCCGACCGCGATCCGGCGCGCTTCCTGCTCTATCTCATTTCTGCCTTGCAGACGGTTGCACCCGGTCTGGGGGATGGTGTGCTGGCGGCCCTGCAAACGCCCCAACCGCCACCCGCCGAGGGCCTGCTGGCCGCCCTGGTAAATGAAATCGCCGCAATTCGCCAACCCTTTACCCTGATCCTCGACGATTACCACAGCCTCGACTCTCAGGAAGTGGACCAACTCCTGACCTTCCTGCTCGAATATCTTCCGCCGCAACTGCATCTCGTCATCGCCAGCCGTGAAGACCCCGATCTGCCCCTGGCCCGCCTGCGCGCTGGCGGCCAACTGACCGAACTGCGCGCCGCTGACCTGCGCTTTACCCCTGCCGAGGCCGCCGAATTTCTCAACCGCGTGATGGGTTTGAATCTTTCCGTGGCCGATGTGGCCGCCCTCGAGGCCCGCACCGAAGGTTGGATCGCCGGGCTGCAACTGGCCGCGCTGGCGATGCAAGGCGAAAAAGACGCCACCCGCCTCATTCAATCGTTCACGGGCAGCCACCGCTTTGTGCTAGATTACCTGCTGGAGGAAGTGCTGCACCGCCAGCCGCCAGGTGTTCAGGATTTCCTCCTGCGCACTTCGATTTTGGAACGGCTTTGCGGCCCGCTCTGCGACGCTGTATTGGATGATCCTGCAACTCTCAGCCGCCAGTCTTCAACCAGTGTTCTTGAATCCCTCGACCGCGCCAACCTGTTCATCATCCCCCTCGACAACGAACGCCGCTGGTATCGCTACCACCACCTGTTTGGCGAGTTATTACGCAAACGGCTAGGCTCACCGGCAGCGCTTCCCACCTATCACCTGCGCGCCAGCGAATGGTACGAAAACAACGACCTGCTATTTGATGCTTTTCGTCACGCCGCAGCCGCCAACGACATCTCGCGCGCCGAGCGCTTGAGCGGCCACCCGGCCATCGGCCTGCACTTCCGCAGTGTGGCCGTCGCCATCCTGGACTGGCTGGCCTCCCTGCCCCAGGCAACCCTGGAGGCCCATCCGCGCCTGTTGGTGCGCTCCGCCACCCTGTCTCTGGTCGCCGGGCAAACCAGCGGGGTAGAGCAAAAACTGCAAGCCGCCGAAAGAATTCTGCAAACCCCCGAACCCGATACCCAATCCCGCGACCTTCTCGGCCAAATTGCCTGTGCCCGCGGCACCCTGGCGCTTACCCGCTACGACCCGCCAACGATGATTGTCCAGGCCCGCCGCGCCCTGGAACTTCTTTCTCCTGCCAACCTGACTTTTCGCTTTACGGCAAACTGGCTGTTGACGTCGGCGCATCACTTTCTCGGGGAACGCGCCGCAGCCGCTCAAGCCAGCCGCGCAGGCATCGCTATCAGCGAGCAATCGGGAGATACTTTCTCGCGGATCCTGGCAACCAGCACCCTGGGTTTGGCGCAGGAATTGGATAACCAGCTCCTCGCTGCCAATGGGACGTACCGCAGTGTGTTAACTTTATTTGGCGATTACCCCCAGCCCAACGCCGAGGAAGCCCTGCTCGGCCTGGCGCGCATCCATTACGAGTGGAACGATCTCGAAGCGGCGGAAACCTACGGCCAGAGCGCCCTGCACATGGCGCAACAGTACGACCGCGCCATTGATCGTTTCATCCTGAGCGAAGTTCTCCTGGCGCAATTGAAACTGGCACGCGGCGAGGTGGATTCCGCCGCCGCCATGCTGACCCGAACTGAACAGACCGCCCGCCAAAAGAACTTTCTCCTGCGTCTGCCAGACGTTGCCGCCGCCCAGGTGCGCCTGTTGTTGGCGCAAGGAAACGCCCCCGCCGCTGCCACCCTCGCTCGCCAGTTCGACCTGCCCCTGGCGCAGGCACGCGCCCTGCTGGCGCAAGGCGACCCCGCCGCCGCCCTGGCCCTCCTCGAACCCTACCGCCAGCAGATGGAAGCTCAAGCCTGGCAGGATGAACGCCTGAAAGCGCTGGTTTTGCAGGCGGTTGCATTGCGCCAGGCCGGTCAAAAGTCCCCGGCGCTGACAACGCTGGCTGAAGCCCTGGCCCTGGCCGAACCGGGCGGCTTCATCCGATTATTCCTCGACGAAGGCGAAGCGATGCGATTGCTGATGGCCGATTTTCGATTTTCGCTTGGCAAAACGCCTCACAACCTGCTTGCCTACGCCGAAAAGCTCCTGGCTGCTTTTCCATCGCCAGTGCCATCGGCAAGCAAAAATCAAAAATCAGAAATTCTCACTTCCCGCGAACTCGAAATCCTGCGCCTGATCGCCGATGGCTTGACCAACGAGCAGGTTGCCAACCGGCTGTACCTTTCGCTCTACACCGTCAAAGCCCACGTGCGCAACATCTTCGCCAAGCTGGAGGCCGCCACCCGCACCCAGGCCGTGGCCCGCGCCAGGGAGTTGGGGCTGTTGTAAACGTAGCGCAAACCTTTGGTTTGCGTGTTTTCGCAAGTCAGAGACTTGCGCCACAGGCTCTTTTCAGGCCAACAGCGCGGACTGCTTTTCAGCAGTCCGTTTTTGTTTTCGCCCGTGTGTTCGGTGGTTGCAAATTTTTTGCCGATTAGGTCTGCAATTAGTTCTTTGGAGGTATAACGCCCCGGCTTTATCTGCCGTATAACCGGATGAGAACGCTGCAACGCGACCAACAAGGAACAATCATGACAGACGATCTCAACCCTACAACCGAATCATTGACCTACCAGGTGCGCCTCAAAGGCCACCTCAACCCCGCATGGGCCGACTGGCTGGGCGGCCTGACCCTCACCCTCGAGGAGACTGGCGAGACCCTGCTCACCGGCCCCACCCTCGACCAGGCCGCCCTGTATGGCCTGCTCAAAAAGGTGCGCGATGCCGGGCTGACGCTGATCTCCGTCACCCCGGCAGAAAAGGAAAAACTATGAAAGCCATCCGCTACACCCAATACGGCCCGCCCGAAGTGCTGCACCTGGCAGATATCCCTAAACCCGCCCCGCGCCCGAATGAAGTGCTGGTCAAAATCCGCGCGACCACCGTCACCATCGGCGATTGCCGCATGCGCAGTTTTACCGTGCCGCCCGAGCAGTGGTTGTTCGCCCGCCTGTACCTGGGCGTTTTCAGGCCGCGCCGACCGGTCTTGGGCATGGAACTGGCCGGGGACATCGAAGCGGTGGGCGTGGCAGTGACGCGCTTCAAACCGGGCGAGGCCGTCTTTGCCTCCACCTTCGAGGCCGATTGGGGCGGCTATGCCGAGTACAAATGCTTCGCCGAAACCGGCGCGCTGGCGCTCAAACCGGCCAACCTGGGCTACGGCGAGGCCGCCGCGGCGATTGGCGGCGGGATGACGGCGCTGCGCTGCCTGCGCCAGGCCAACCTCCAGCCGGGGCAACAGGTGTTGGTCTATGGCGCGTCGGGCGCAGTGGGGACGAATGCCGTGCAACTGGCGCGCAACCTGTTCGGCTGCGAAGTGACCGGGGTGTGCAGCAGCGCCAATCTCGACCTGGTCAAATCGCTCGGTGCAGCCCACGTGTTGGACTACACCCGCCAGGATTTCAGCCAACAAGGCCCCATCTACGATGTCGTTTTCGATGCCGTTGCCAAATTCCCGCCCGCCCAGGCCCGCAAAGCGCTCAAACCTGGCGGCGTGTACCTGAACGTCCACCGGGATTCGGACGCCAAAACCGGCCAGACGCGCCTGCAGGAAATGGCCGAACTCAAAGAGCTGCTCGAAGCCGGGCATTTCAAACCGGCCATTGACCGGGCCTATCCTTTCGAGCAGATCGTCGAGGCGCACCGCTATGTTGAACAAGGCCACAAAAAAGGCAATGTGGTTATTCAAGTTTCACAGGAGTAAAAATGAATACAACCAGTCTGAGTCATTCAAAAACCAACGCTCGCATCACAGGGGTCTTGTTCATCCTGGGAACGGTCCCGGTGATGGTTGCGATGGGTTTGTGGGGCCAATCGGTTTCATCCCCAGACTACCTGTCGTTGATGGCGGCGCACAGCAACGATGTTTTGCTGTTGGCGCTCACCATCATTTTCATGGGCCTGGCCTGCGCCGGGATCGGTATCTCGCTGTACCCGATCCTGAAACCGCATGGCGAGGCGCTGGCGCTGGGCGTGGCCGGTTTCCGTGTTATGGAAGGGACGCTCCAGCTCGTCAGCGCCGTCAGCACGGCGGTGCTGTTGGCATTGAGCCAGGAATTTGTGAAGGCCGGCAGCCCAGCCAATTCCTTTTTCCAGCCGGCCGCGGCGGTCGTCATGTCGGTGAGGGAATGGCTGAGCAACGGTTTCTATCTCTTCCCCTGGTGCGTGGCGGCTACTATCTATTACATCGTATTTTACAGAACCCGGCTGCTGCCGCGCTGGTTATCGGCCTGGGGTCTGTTGGGCCTGCTGCTGATGTTGATTGGCGCACTTTCGGGGATGTTCGGCCTGGTTGAGGCATTTTCTCCGGCTCAGATGCTGCTCATGCTGCCCATCATGGTGCAGGAAATGGTGCTGGCCGTCTGGCTGATTGTCAAAGGCTATTCCACGCCAGAGGCGGCTCGATGAAAGCCGCCCTTTGCACCGCCTACGGCCCGCCGGAAGTCCTGCGGCCCGGCGAACTGCCTAAACCCACGCCCACCGGCAGCCAAATTCTGATCCGCGTCCACGCCGCGGCCGTCACCATCTCCGATTGCATCGTGCGCAGCGGCAAGGTCAACCCGGCGCTGTGGCTGCCGATGCGCATCTTTGTCGGGTTTGGCCGGCCGCGCAACCCCGTGCTGGGGCTGGATTTGGCCGGGGAGGTGGAGGCCGTGGGCAGCGCGGTGCAGCGCTTCAAAGTGGGCGACCCGGTGATGGCTTTTACCGGCAAGTATTTCGGGGCCTACGCTGAATATGCCTGCCTGCCCGCCGATGGCGTGCGCGGCCCGCAGGATGCTCTGATTGCACCCAAACCATCCAACCTGACCTACGCCGAGGCCGCCGCCCTGCCTTCACGCGGCGGGCTGGCCTGGCATTTCCTGGGGCAGGGACAGGTGCAGGCCGGGCAGCGGGTGCTGGTCTTTGGCGCTTCCGGCGCAATTGGCACCTTTGCCATGCAACTGGCCAAACACCTCGGCGCGCACGTCACTGGCGTGTGCAGCACGGCCAACCTGGATTTCGTCAAAGCGCTGGGCGCGGACGCGGTGATTGATTACACCCGCGAAGACTTCACCCAACGCCCGGAGCGCTATGATCTGAGCTTCGATGCGGTGGGCAAACGCTACAGCAAAAAGCTCGCCTATCACAGGGCGCTGACGCCGAACGGCAAGTTCATCTCGGTGGACGACGGCACGCCGCAATTTGGAACCGATGCTTTGATGCGGCTCAAAGAACTGGCGGAGGCCGGGCATCTCAAGCCGGTGATTGGCCGAACTTATCTGTTGGAGCAAGCCGCCGAGGCCCACCGCCATATCGAAACCGGGCATAAGCGCGGCAATGTGGTCATCTCGCTGTAGAGCCCCGCAAACCTTTCGGGTTTGAGTACGGACAAGGAGCAAAACCATGCACGCGGATCGAAAAATAGCTATCCTGGCCGGGGCGCTCTATCTGTTGGGACTTGTCGCTGGGGTACTCAGCGTGGTTCCGGTGATAGACCTGCCCGACTATTTGACGCAAATCCCATCCAACGCCGGGCAGGTTTTGTGGGGGGCATTCTTCCAGTTCTGGATGATGGCCGCCTTTGTGGGGATGGGGCTGGCGCTCTATCCCATCTTGCGCAGGCACAGTGAAAGCCTGGCGCTGGGCTAATGCGTCTCGCTGACGGTGACGGCGTTGATCAGGCGATCCATCTCGAAGACCCCGGCCTGAACATCGCACAGCAGGTTGTAATACTCGTCGAGCGTGGCGCAGGTGGAATTGGCAAACGCCTGGCGCACACCCGCTTCCAATTCTGAGCGG
>CAZSFD010000122.1:0-11400 GCA_964606085.1 uncultured Anaerolineaceae bacterium | reverse complement strand
ACGCATGGTTTCGAGGCTGGGAAAGGCCGATTGAATGAAATAATCCTGAATTTCATCATCTTCCACCCCGCTGAGCAAAATGCCATAGGAGCGCTCCACCGCTCGCCCGGCGCGCCCCACCTGTTGGTAATAGGCCACCACCGAACCGGGGCGTTGGAAGTGGACAACGTAGCCGATATCGGGTTTGTCAAAGCCCATGCCGAGCGCCACCGTCGCCACCAGGATTTTGACTTCATTCTTCAAAAACGCTTGTTCCAGCGCCGGACGGTCGAGGTTGGTATCATCGCCGGCATGATAAGCTTCGGCAGAAAAACCTTTTTGCTTGAGCCAACCGGCGACCCGTTCTGTATCTGGTACAGTCAGGCAATAGATGATTCCACTGCCAGGCAGTTTGGGTAGATTCTCCGCCAGCCAGGCGAGGCGTTCGCTCTGGTTGGCAAGCTTGATTGTCTGTAAACGCAGCGATTCGCGAGTGAGCGTGCCCCGCAAAACGAGCAAATCATCCCCCAATTGGGCGCGAATATCATCCACGACTCGGCGGTTGGCAGTCGCGGTCGTCCCCAACACCGGCGCGCTTTTCGGGAGCATTTTCAGAATCCGCACGATGCGGCGGTAATCGGGACGGAAATCGTGCCCCCAATCGGAAATGCAGTGGGCTTCATCCACCACGAATAATCCCACGCTTCCGACCATCCCCGGCAGAACCGACTGGATGAACCGCTCATTGTTCAGGCGTTCAGGCGATATGAGCAATATGTCACAGGTGTTCTCTTTGAGCGCCACTTCAGTGATATCCCACTCTTCGCGATTGGCGCTGTGAATGGTGTGGGCGCAGATGCCAATACGACCAGCCATCTCGATTTGGTTGCGCATGAGCGAAAGCAGGGGACTGATCAACAGGGTTGGACCTGCGCCTTGTTCACGAAGCAGTTTGGTGGCGAGGAAATACACCAAGCTTTTGCCCCATCCTGTGCGTTGGACAACCAGGGCGCGCTTTTTATGAATGGCAACCGCTTCGATGGCTTCCCATTGTCCAGAGCGAAAATCTACCTGGGGATTCAGCATGGTTCGCAGATGGGTAAGAGCCTGTTCTTTGGGTGTCATTGGTCACTCAAAAAAACAATTGGGATTTTCGGCCAGGGTCTTAAGTGGAACTGTTTGAATATGATCAGCCAGTGGGTAAGGTTGCGGGCCGGGATAAATCACCAGCAGTTTCGTCAGATCCAGGTCAGTGAATGCAGTACGCATCGAGGGGGTCAGGCGCGGAGCATCCATGCGTTTGCATTCCACGCCAATGCGTTGACCGTTTTTGAGCAGAAGTAAGTCAAGTTCTGCGCCAGAATGAGTCCCCCAAAAATAGGCTTCATCCGGCGCGGTGGCTTTGATGATTTCTTCGATGACATATCCTTCCCATGATGCTCCACTGCGTGGGTGTAGGAGCAGCTCTTGTTCGGTACGAATTCCCATCAGGTAATGAAGCAAACCAGTATCGCGGATATAGACCTTGGGCGATTTGACTTGCCGTTTCCCCAAATTGGCATACCAAGGCTGGAGTAAACGCACCATAAACAAATCCTGGAGCAAGTCAATATAACGGCGGGCGGTTGTTTCGCCAACGTTCAAAGTTCGGGCAGCCTCGGCGGCATTCCAGACCTGCCCATGATAGTGCACCAGTAAGCTCCAAAAGCGGAACAGGCTGGTGGAAGGAAAATTGAATCCAAACTGCGGGATATCACGCTCCAAAAAAGTGCGAACGAAATCTCTGCGCCATTCCAAGCTGGTTTCTTCGCTCGGTGCAGTGAACGAAAGCGGATATCCCCCACGCTGCCAGTGCAAGTTTTGTGCATCTGCACCCACCTCGTCCAAGCTGAAACCGCTCATTGTGATAATAGAAATGCGCCCGGCGAGTGACTCGGATGATTGGCGCGACAATTCTGGTGAAGCGCTGCCTAAAATTAGGAAACGCGCCGGTAGGGGCGCACGATCGGCCAGAACACGCAAAACAGGGAAAAGTTCAGGGCGGCGCTGGATTTCATCAATCACCACCAACCCCTGCAAATCCTGCAAAGCAGTCATCGGTTGGTCGAGACGCGCCAGGCTGAACGGGTCTTCCAGATCAAAGTAGTTCACCGATGTTGGCAAGACGAACTGCCGGGCCAGGGTTGTTTTGCCGCACTGGCGAGGTCCAATCAGTGCAACCACGCGATTGGTTTCTATTTTGCGCTGGATGGTATTTTGTAAGGTAGTTCGAGTGATCACGCGATTATTTTACCACGAAATTCCACCCGACGAAAGCGGAATTTCGTGGTAATTCCTTCGCCTACATCAAATAAACACTCCCGATGCTTAAAGCATCGGGAGTGTGGCATGGTGGTATATGGAAATGGCTTTCTCAAAAATACCCCCATATGTGGGAAAATTAAGCCGTTTTTGTCATCTTTTCCTTTATTTTGTGGGTACATTCCAGGCGGGGCGGAATTTATACCCGTATATCAGCATCCCCCGCTCATCCCCATCTTGTCGAATGCGGCGGGTGACCATCTCTACCGGCATACCAATCTGTACTGGCTGATCGCCCAGGTCGGTCAGTTGCGCCGTGACTACGGGGCCTTCGGCCAGCTTGACCAGCGCTACGGTATAGGGCAGGTTGCTGTCGTAACCGGCGGGGGCATCGTGCATTACGGTGTATGAATAAACTTCGCCCTGGCCGCTGAAGGTGTATTCGGTTTTCGCTTCCAGGCCGCATTCTGGGCAGACATCGCGCGGCGGGAAGATTTTGGCATCACAATGTGGGCAGACTTCGCCCACCAGTCCATATCGTTGCTTGCGTAAACGCCAATGACGTGAGATTTCCATAATAATTTCTCCTACTCTATTTTCTACTCGGTAGTTTACCGATCAACCACTCTCAAGAGCTATCACAGTCGCCTGGGGGCGTTGGTGTGACTCTCAAATCCTATCCAAAATGTGAGTAATGGCGGTGGATGCCGGGCCGCTGAGGGTTTGGATCATCGCCCGGCGTGCATTAACAACCTGGTTTGCTCCGGCCTGGCCGCGCAACTGCAAAACTGCCTCGACTGCCTGATAAACACCCGACGCACCGCCGGGATTGCCACGTGCCTTCCAGCCGCCAAACGTATTCACCGGCAGCGATCCCTGCAAACCGATAACGCTTTCCTGAGCCATTCGCCAGCCCTGACCGAATTCGGCGAACCCTGCCGCTTCGAGCGAGAGCGCCGCATAAACCGACGCCGAATCACACAACTCGAAGAAATCTACATCTTTGGGCAAGATGCCAGCCTTGCTGCACGCCCGCTCCACCGATTGCCGGGCAGCGCGAAATTCGAGCAGGTTCACCCGGTCATGCAGGGCCAGCCGGTCGGTGACGACGCTTGAGGCTGACAGGCGCACGATGGGGTGGGGATAATCGCCGGGCAGCCGGTCGCGCCGGGTCAGCAGCACGGCCGCCGCGCCGTCGGCCCACGGGGCCACATCGAACATATTGAGTGGATCAGCCACCATCCCGGCTTGCTCGTAAACTTCCGGGCGGATTTTGTTGCGGAACATGGCGTTGGGATTGCTGGCGGCGTGGTTGTGGGCGTTGATTGCAAAGCCAGCGAAGGCAGTGCGCGGCGCGCCGGTTTCGTGCAGGTAGCGCTGCATCACCAGCGCCGCCACGCCTGTAGGAGTAAGGCCCTGCACGGCTTCGTAATCGGCATCGAGAATAATGGCCGCGGCAGCTTCAACGGCGTCGCCCACCTGATCGGTGAATTTTTCGACGCCCAACACCAGCGCTATATCCACCTGGCCCGAGGCCACCGCCAGCCAGCCCATACGCAGCGCTGCGCCACCCGAAGCGTTACCCGCTTCGATGGTGGCCGCTTCGATGCCGCGCAGCCCCAGGTTATCGGCCAGCAGCACGCCCAAATGCGCCTGGTGCGAGAGTACCGGGGCCACCATGTTGCCCACATAGAGCGCATCGGGTTTCAGGCCGCCGGAATCGAGCAAGGCGGCTTTGTAGGCCTGGTAAGCCAGTTGGCGCAGCGAGAGATGCCAATGTTCGCCCACCGGGGTCTGGCCAATGCCAGCGACGATAATATCGCTCATCTCGGCCTCCTATTTCAGCGCCAGCTTGCCGCGGTAGCGCACGTAGGTGGCGTAATCTATCTCGGTGCGGCGGGCAATGTATTCTTGCGTCTTGGGGGCGCGCTCGCGGCCTTCGAGAATGGCCTCGGTGACGCGCAGATCGAAGGCATCGGAGCCAGCGCCGGAGCCGAAGGAGACGACCAGGATGCGGTCGCCAGGTTTGGCAATATCCAGCACGGCGGTCAGGCCGATCATGGCTGCGCCAGCGTAGGTGTTGCCGATGGTCGGCACGAGCAGGCCGGGGGCAATCTGCTCTTTGGTGAAGCCGAGTGTGCTGGCTACCTTCTGCGGGAATTTGGTGTTGGGCTGATGGAAGACCGCCCACTGATAATCGGCGGCGGTGGTGCCTTGCGCCTCCATCAGGTTTTGCCCGGCCTCGGCGATGTGCTTGAAATAGGCCGGTTCACCGGTGAAGCGTTGCCCGTGTTCGGGATATTTCTGGTATTCGCGCCGCCAAAAATCAGGCGTGTCGGTGACGTAGGAGAACGAACCATCGAAAACGGCCAGGGATTCTTCTGCCGGGCCGAGCAGGTAGGCCGCCCCGCCCGCCGCGGCCGTGTACTCCAGGTGATCGCCGGGCTTGCCCTGAGCCGTATCCATACCGATGGCGAGGGCGTAGCGCGCCATCTGCGAACCCACCAGGCCGATGGCGGCCACCATGGCCTCGGTGCCGGCCTTGCAGGCGAATTCCCAATCGCCGGCCTGGACGTGCGGCGTCAGCCCCAGGGCCTCGGCCACCAGCGTACCGGTCGGTTTGACGGCATACGGATGCGATTCTGAACCAACCCACACGGCGCGAATCTCTTCGAGATTGACGCGCCCGCGGGCCAGGGCGTTACGCGCCGCTTCGATGGACATGGTGACCACGTCTTCATCGAGGCCCGGCACGGCTTTCTCTTTGATTGGCAGGGCAGCATCGCCACCCGTCCAAACGCGGGAGACTTCTTTGGCGGGCAGGCGGTAGCGCGGCACGTACGCGCCATAGCCGACAATGCCCACGGGACGGGCAGGTTTGAGTAAGGGGTAGGTCATCGAAAATACTCCTGGGTGTTCACCCTGAATAGGGTGGGTGATCTTTTGAGATTTGAGCCTTTGCTTTCGCAAGCGTTTTTGTCCACAAATCAAAGGCTTCAGGGCTAATTTGTCTGGCCTCTTTCATAATCAAAAAGAAATAGCCATTATTGTTATTTCATTCGTACCGGGGTCAAATAAACCAGAACTTTCATGTTGATTTCAGATATAGAACATTGCGGATATTTCTTCCGAAATGTTCCCCGCAAGGCGGCCATTGCAAACGCTTGCGCGTTCAGCCCAGGGATCAATCGTTTTTCAGGCGGCAATTGAGCCAGCAATTGCATTTGTGCCCAATCTATTGGCGCAATGCCATCAACAATGTCAGAAATTTCTTCTGGGGAAAGTGGGGTACTGGCGGACATCTTAAGTTAAATTTTAGCCGAATAAATAACTTTTGTCAATGTTTTGTATATATTTCGTTACTCAAAAACGAATTACGGATCACGCTGTACGCCAGCCTCGCAAAATCTCTTCTGCCCGATCCACGCGCACCACCTTCTCGGCCACCAGTTGTGCGGCCAGGCGTTCGATCTCATCGCACACAGCGCCGGCGGCAGCAGCCACCTGGCGAGCGTGCAGGCTCATGTGGCCGCGCTGGATGCCTTCGGTGGCAAGGGCGCGCAAGGCAGCCAGGTTTTGCGCCAGGCCCACCGAAGCGATGATTTCAGCCAGATCGGAAGCACTGGTCACGCCCATCAATTTTAGGGCGGCGCGGGCGGCCGGGTGCACTTTGGTGGCCCCGCCCACGATGCCCACCGCCATCGGCAGCTCAATCGTGCCGACCAGATTGCCGGCGGCATCTTTGCCCCAGGTGGTGAGTGAAGTGTAGCGTCCGCTGCGGGCGGCGTAGGCGTGCGCCCCGGCTTCGACGGCGCGCCAGTCGTTGCCGGTGGCGATGACGATCGGGTCAATGCCGTTCATGATGCCCTTGTTGTGCGTGGCGGCTCGGTAGGGGTCGGCGGCGGCGAAGGCGTAGGCGGCAATCACACCGTCGCGCACCTGCTCGCCACTGTACTGATCGAAAGCCAGGTCATCGAGAGCGATGGTGCAGCGAGCGCGGGCCACGCGCCGGTCGGCCAGGTTGGAGAGGATACGCAGGTGGACGCGGCCGCCGGTCAAACCCTCGATGCGGGGAGCCAGGCGTTCACAGGCGGTGTTGACGGCGTTGGCCCCCATGGCGTCGCGCACGTCATAAATCAGGTGGACGACCAGGAAGGGACCGATGGGCGAGTCATCCATCAGGCGCACTTCCAGGTCACGCGGGCCGCCGCCGAGTTTCTTCAACACGGGGTCAATTTCGGCGGCTTCGGCCAGCAGTTCGGCCTTCTTTTCGAGAATTGCCAGGCGGGCGCTGTGGGGTTCGGGGGTATCGAGCAGTTGCATCTGGCCGATCATTTCAGGAGCGCTGACGTGGGCGCTGAATCCACCGCCGGGCCGGGCCAGGCGTGCCATGAACGAGGCTCCCGCCACCACGGATGGTTCTTCCACCGCCATCGGCACCAGCACCTCGCGCCCGTTGACAACGAAATTGAGCGCGATGCCAATGGGCAGGCCGAACAAGCCCACAACGTTCTCGATCATTTTGTCGGCTTGCGCCGGAGCCAGACCATTTTCGCCCGTCAGGGCAGCCAGTTCTTCGGGAGCCAACAGGCCCGTCGCCGCCAACGCCGCGCGGCGTTCTTCAAGGGAAAGGTTGTAAAAGCCAGGGATGCGGGAGGTCATACGATTTCTGATTGTAGATTGCTGAATGCTGATTGGGGTAAAGGTTGCAGGTTGCAGGTCGAAGATCGAAGGTCACGATTTAACTTTCAACTTGCCAACCTTCTAACCTTCAACTGGCAACTTTATATCATGCGCCGCTGGCAAAAGCTATCAATTTTGCTTGATTGCCCAAATCGTACATTTTCGGTACAATTCAGCCGGTGAGAAAAATGGTTCTTGAGACGCGCAGACAATTAGAAGAAAAATTTGGCGGTGCTTTGTCGGTAGATGCCATGCTGGAGGAGCTACGGCAGCGAAACGAAGACCTGGCCCTGGTCAACGATTTGGCCGCGGCCCTGGCCTGCTCGCAAGATGTGGCCGATATTTTGCACATGACCCTGAACCGGGTGGTCGAGTATTTGCAGGTGGAAGCGGGGGAAATTTTTCTGACGGATGAAGATACCCACACGATGAAATTGGCCTTGCACGTGGGCGATGCCGCCGAAGCCTTTTGGACGCGCGAACATTTTGCCTTTGGCGAAGGATTGATCGGCCTGGCGGCGAACGACGTCAAGCCGGTGATCAGCGAGGCGCTCAATGGCGATACGCGATTTCTGCGCCCGGCGGTAGTGGCCGCGGGATTTCGCTGCATGGCGTGTGTGCCGCTGACGGCCCCTGGCAAGGTGGTGGGCGTGATGAGCGTCGCCACACGCCAAAAGCGCCGCCTGGAAGAGCGCGAAATTCAAGTGTTGATGGCCGTCGGGAGTTGGGCGGGCATCGCCGTCGAAAACGTGCGTCTCGACCAGCAGTCGCGCCGCCTGGCTGTGCTGGAAGAGCGCGAGCGCATCGGCATGGACTTACACGATGGCATTATCCAATCCATTTATGCCGTTGGCCTGGGGCTCGATTTCGCCCGCGGGGCCATCACCGACGAACCTGAACAGGCACGCGCCAAAATTGACCAGGCCATCGAGGGTCTGAACAGCGTTATCCGCGATTTGCGCACCTATATTTTAGATTTGCGCCCGCGTCAGTTCCGCGGCGAAAACCTGATGGACAGTTTGCGGCGGTTGATCGAGGAATTTCGCGTCAATGGTTTACAAAACGTATCACTGGCCGGTCCTGATAACGGGTTGAACGGCCTATCGGTGGAAAACGCCACCGCCCTCTTCCACATCACCCAGGAAGCCCTGGCGAACACAGCTAAACATGCCCGCGCCCTGCAAACCACCGTCCAGGTATGGACGGCCCCCGGCCGCGTGCTGGTGGAAGTTGCTGATAATGGTCAAGGTTTTGACTTACGCAAGATGAGTGTGACGATTGGGCATGGCCTGTCGAATATCCACACACGTGCTCACAAAGTAGGGGGCGATGTCGAAATCACGTCCGAGCCGGGCATGGGAACCAGCGTGTTAGCCTGGGTTCCCACCAATCAGCATGAACACGCTGACCAGCCCCAATAACCCCAAAATCAAGCAAATACGCGCCCTGCGCCAGCACAAGGCCCGCCAGGAAAGCGGTCTATTTGTTGTTGAAGGCATCCGCCACGTGGGCGAGGCCGCCGAAGCCGGGGCACAGTTTGCCTACCTGTGCTATGCCCCCGAATTGCTCAAAAGCGACTACGCCCTGGGGCTGATCCACCAACTTGAAGCCCGAGGCGTGCCGATTTACGCTGTGGATGCCAATACCTTTGCGTCCCTGGCCGATAAAGACAACCCCCAGGGCATCCTCGCCGTTCTCCCCCAACCCAACCTTCAACTTTCAAACCTTCAACCTGCCACCTATCCCTGGCTGGTCGCCCTCGTCTCCCCGCAAGACCCCGGCAATATCGGCGCTATTTTGCGCACAATTGATGCGGTCGGTGCTTCCGGTTTGATCCTTCTCGACCAGGCCACCGATCCCTACCACCCCTCCGCCGTGCGCGCCAGCATGGGGACGATCTTCTGGCATCCGGTGGTGACAGCCAGTTTTAACGAGTTTCGCCTTTGGGCGGTACGCCACGCCTACACGCTGTATGGCACATCGGCGCACGGCAGCACACCCTACGAGCAGATTGCCAGGTATACCCCGCCGATGATCCTGCTGATGGGAAGTGAGCGCGAAGGGCTGACTGCCGAACAGAGCGCCGCCTGCCAACAGTTGATCCGCCTGCCCATGCTCGGCCACGCCACCTCGCTCAATTTGGCCATAGCAACGGGGGTGATGTTGTATCAGATGTGGGAGAAACGAGTCAGCGAGTCAATAGATAACTGATTCGCTGATTTGCCGATTTGCTGATTCGCTGATTCGCATATCTAGCGGTTGCTTGCCCCCGTCTTCAGCACGTGCGACCAGCCCGAACCGTTGCAGATTTTGCAGCGATCTTCAAATTCACCTGATTTTTGCACGCCCGTGCCATCACAGTGGGGACATTTACGGGCCGGCTGTGCTACCAACAGGCTGCCCTGCCCGCCACATACCAGGCATAAATCGCCGAAATTGCCATATTTCCCTGCGCCTTCACACCATTGGCAGGTTTCGGGGGCATATTGAATGACTGGCATCACCATGAGAACACCTCCTTGTTGTACGATGACCCTTTTGATGAATTTGATTATACCGCTTTTACTCTGCTTGTACGCGTTGCCAGAATACTCGCGAGTATAATCGGCAGGATGAAAATGACCAGTAATGTTTTCTTCTATTGGTTCAGCATCCTGCTGCTCGCCGGATGGGGACTGGCAGGGTGCAAGGCAAAAGAGACTTTGCTGCCCCCGGCGACTCCGCTGGCTTCATTGGCTGTCACGTCCATCCCTATAAACACAGAAATTGCGCCAACGGCGACACCCTATCCGACGCTGCCTTCTGTACCCTTGGCGGCCATCGTTAACCAGTGGCCGGTCACCCAGGGAGAATACGAAGCCGAACTGACCCTCTATCGGGCTTCTTTACCTCCAGATAGCATCGAAGACGCTGCCACAAGTCAACAAAAGGTGCTGGATGAATTGATCAGCCAGGCGTTGTTGGCGCAGGCCGCCTGGCAGTTGGGCTACCAGGTGGATGATGCGATGTTGCAGGCGCGCCTCGACCAGATCAGCGCACAGTTGGGCGGTTCACAAGCGCTTAACGCATGGATTGACGCGCATGGCTATACCGACGAAGCCTTCCGCTGGACGCTGCGGCGCTCTATGGCAGCAGCCTGGATGCGTGACCAAATTGCCAATGCTGTGCCGACCACAGCCGAGCAAATACACGCTCGCCAGATTTTGCTATATAATTTTGATCAGGCCAATGCGGTGTTGTTGCAGTTGAAAAACGGGGCGAGTTTCGCTGACCTGGCTTTTCAATATGACCCAACCAGCGGCGGCGACCTGGGCTGGTTCCCGCGAGGTTACCTGACTACCCCCGAAGTCGAAGAGGCCGCTTTCGCGCTCAAGGCCGATCAGTTTAGCGATGTTATTTCTTCACCACTGGGATTTCACATTGTTCAGGTCATTGCGATTGAAGCACAGCGCCCCGTGCAACCAGCCGCTTACCTGGTTTTACAAGAACACGCCTTATCTCGCTGGATAACCGAACAGCGCGCTCAGGCCAACATTGAATTGAGACTTCCCTGACCGGGAAAGACAGAATTTGGAGACAGAGATGGATGCTTTTGATTTCAAAGAACCCAGCCAGCCCCGCAATGTCGCTGAAATGGTTTGGAATATCGCTACCATTCTGGTTTTAATCAGTATTTGTTGTGTGTTTGGCTACACGGCATTGACCATTCTTAGCCCCGGTGAGGGAACGCGTATCCTTCCAGAAGGGACGCTGGATACGCCAACCCCGCTGCTACCGACGGTAACGCCTACATCACGAATTCTCCTGCCACCCACCTGGACGCCCGGGCCAACCGAACTATCCACACCAACAAGCACCCCTGTTCCTACGCAAACGTCCTTTCCCACCGATGACCCCGGTGTAACAGCCACGCCCCTGCCAGAAGGCAGTATGAGTTATATTCCCCAGGGCGAGCCTCAATTGATCCAGGATTTTGACCTGCTGGGATGCAGTTGGTCGGGCGTTGGGGGAGCGGTGACCGATTTACGCGGCAGCCCGGTGACGGGCTTGTTCGTGCAACTGGGCGGGACTCTGCGCGGAGAAATCATTGATACACAGACTTCGATGACCGGCATTGCCCGCAAGTATGGCGAGGGCGGTTACGAATTCAAACTCGGCGATAAACCCGAAGCATCGAACCGCACCATGTGGGTGCAGTTGATCGATCAGGCCGGTTTACCACTCTCAGATCGTGTTTACTTTTTTACTTCTGACGATTGCACGAAAAACCTGGTCTATATCTCTTTCAAACAGGTTAAGTAGCTTGCGGCCATGATTTTCTTTACAGAATTATTACAAATTCCTTGACCCACCTGAGGGTCAATGGTAGAATGCTGCCCGCGTCCAGAACGTCCTAAGGAGTGCTGCCCCCATCGTCTAGGGGACCAGGACGCAGCC
>CAZSFD010000121.1:6240-11617 GCA_964606085.1 uncultured Anaerolineaceae bacterium | reverse complement strand
CGGCATTTTCGTCACGCGCGGCGACCTGGACGGGGCGATGCGGCTCTACCAGGAGTCTTTGGCCATCAAGGAAGCGCTGGGCGACCGGCAAGGCAAGTCCGCCACCCTGCACCAGATGGCCGGCATTTTCGTCACGCGCGGCGACCTGGACGGGGCGATGCGGCTCTACCAGGAGGCGCTGGAAGCATACGAAGCGCTGGGCGACCGGCAAGGCAAGTCCGCCACCCTGGCCAATATGGGCGTGGTTCTTTTGCAAATGGGTCAGTTGCGGCCAGCCTTAGAAGCGTTTCTGGAATCTTTCCTAACACTTCAGAACATGGGCGCGGCACCGGATGCACGCGCCGTGGCCGGTTGGTTGATTCGATTTCGCCGAGAAGTTGGGCGTGAACAGTTCGACCCCCTATGGCACGATGTCACCGCTGGCGCGCCGCGGCCAGATTGGTTGTCGGCAGATGCCCCCACCCCCGCTGCTGCGGCGGGGCGCGGGGAATCGGCAGCCGAAGGCGAGGGGCTTTCGCTGGAAGCGTGGGTGCAGGCCAGCGTGCAGGCGGCGCGCCAGCGCTCGGCGCAGGCGGGCGAGTGGTTTGGCCTGGCGCAGCGGGTGGCGGCCAGCCGCCAATACCCGCCTGAAATTCAGGCCCTGGCGCAGGTGTTGCAGCGTATTCTGTTGGGCGAAAGCGAGGTGGATTTGAGCGCCCTGCCGGAAGAACTGGCGGCGCTGGTGCGGCGGGAGGTTGGATGAACCACGAATAGCACGAATTTACACGAATAAAAGCCAAAAATTCGTGCAGATTAGTGTTATTCGTGGTTTGAACAGCGTGTCAAGGGAAGTCATCACGGCAATTCCCAAAGACCCATTAATCTAGCCCGACGGTCGTCTGCCAGGCCTGCAGGGTGGCGTCATCGGCGGTGGGCAGGTTGGGCAGGGGGTTGGGCAGGCCGAAGCGGCGGTATTTGTCGTTGCCGATGTTGTGATAGGGCATGATCTCAACGCCCGCCAGGGCCGGGTAGCGCCGCTTCAGGGCGGCGATGGCGGCCAGGTGGGCGTCGTCGTCGTTAACACCGGGAACGAGGGGGCAGCGCAAGGTCATTGCCGATTGTTGATTGCCAATTGCTGATTGATAGAGAAAATCGAGGTTGGCCAGGATGCGCTCGTTGGAGACGCCGGTGAGTTGGCGGTGAATGGTAGGGTCGGTGGCTTTGTAATCGAAGAGCCAGTGATCTACCAGGGGCAGCAGTTCGGCGTAGGCTTTCTGCGGGGCGAAGCCGCAGGTTTCGAGGCAGGTGTGAATGCCCTCGGCTTGGGCGGCTTCGAGCAAAGCTCTGGTGAAAGCACGCTGGTTGAGCGGCTCGCCGCCGGTGAGGGTCAGTCCGCCGCCTGATTTGCGGTAGTAGGCGAGGTCGCGGCGCACTTCAGCCATCACCTGTTCCACCGTGCGCTCGTAGCCAGCCACGCTGAGCGCGTCGTAGAGGCAGGCATCTACGCAGGCGGTGCAGCGCACACAAAGGGAGCGGGTGTATTGGTGATGCGGGCTTGGGGATTCGTTATTGGGGATTGGGGCTTCGGGGTGGGTGAGGTGGTGGGCGTTGTGCTGGCAGGCTTCAACGCAAGCGCCGCACAGGGCGCAGGCCTCGGGGCGAAAGCCGATCTCCAGGCGGGCGGTCTGGCTTTCGGGGTTGTGGCACCACACACAGCGCAGCGGGCAGCCCTTGAGGAAGACGGTGGTGCGAATGCCGGGGCCGTCGTGGAGGGAGAAACGTTGGATGTCGAAGAGGAGGCCGGTGAGGGACATGGGATGGGGGGAAAGGCGTGAGTCGTGATTCGTTATTCGTGATTCGTTATTCGTTATTCGTGATTCTCGTTATTCGTGATTCGTGATTCGTGATTCTCGTTATTCGTGATTCGTTATTCGTGATTCGTGATTCGTTATTCGTAATTCGTGATTCGCAGCAACTCACGAATTACGAATTACGAATTACGAATAACGACTTACGACTCACGAATAACGACTTACGAATACCGAATCACGAACAACGTATCACCAATCACGCATCAATACAGCGTCCGGTTGATCAAATCCGCCTGGACTTCGGGGGCGAGTTCGACGAAGCGGGCGCTGAAGCCGCCGACGCGGACGATCAGGTTGCGGTAGGCGGCGGGGTCTTTGAGGGCGGCTTCGAGGTCGCCGCGGCCAACGCAGGTGATCATGGCCTGGGTGCCGCCGTTCTCGAAGTAGGTTTCGAGCAGGGCGGCCACTTTGGGGCGTTCGTCGCGGAAGACCGCTTTGCCGAATTTCATGTTGTGGGTGTAACCGGCGTGGTAGGCGGGGTCTACTTTGGCGATGGAATTGAGGAAGGCCGTCACGCCGCAGCGGTCGTTGCCGGCGGTAGGCGTGTTGCCGTTGGCCAGCGGTGCGCCGGAACGGCGTCCCTCGGCCGAGGCGGCCGTCTGCTGGCCGAAGGTGACGTTGGCGTAGTTGTTGATGTTGACGACGAGGAAGTAGTGGAAGCCGATGCGGGCGGCCTGCTGGTGCGTGAAGCGGGAGATGTGGTCGCTGACCGCCTGGACGATGGCATCTACCTCATCGTTGTCATTGCCATATTTGGGAACGTTGAGCATCAGGCGCTGCTGGCGTTCGTAACCGGCGAAATCGGCGTCGAGGGCGGCTACCAATTCGGGCAGCGTCAGCACGCCCTGGTCGTAAACAAGCTGCTTGATCGCCGCCAGGCTGTCGGCGGTATTGACGATGCCAAAGGTCTCGATGATGCCGCCCTGGTAGCGCACCCCCCCACCCACCAGCGACTTGCCGCGGGCGATGCAGTCGTCGTAGAGCATGGAGATGAACAGGAAGGCGGCTGACTCATTTTCGGCTTCGTATTCCAGGCGGTGGCGGTCGGCCAGTTTTTCGGTGAAGTATTCTACCTGACGGCTATACGCCGCCCATAGGTCGTCGTAAGTGGTAAATTTGTCCAGACCGCCCAGGTCGAGGCCGATGGGCTGGCCGGTGAGAGCGTCGCAGCCGCGGTGCAGGGTGGCTTCGAGCGCTTTGAGCAAATTGAAGCCACAGTTGGGCGAGCCAAAGCTGAGGCCTTCGAGGGCGTATTCGCCGCAGCCGTAGGGCAGGTAGCGTTCGGCGGCAGCGCGCTCCACGTTGAAGCCGTTCATCACCGCCGGGACATTGACATCATCGTTGAAGAGCATAGGAAAGGTGCGCCCCTCGCCGATCACATCGAGAGCCTTTTCCATCAGCATGGGGTTCATGCCGTCGTAGATGCGCAGGGTCAGTTGCGGCTCGATCTCAATCACGGTGCGGGTGGCTTCCATGGCCAGCATGGCGAAGCGATCGGCGTTCTCCACATTGGGCCGCCCCACCCCACCGATGAAGACGCGCCCGTTGAAGATGATCACGCGGTCGGCCATCAATTGCCATAGCGATTGCAGCAGCGCCAGGGCTTCGCCTTCGGTCAGCAGGCCGGTATCGAGGTCGTGGGCGAGAAAATCGCCCAGGGCTACATCCATGCGGCCATAGTTGACCGTGCCAGAGATGAGGGCGTAGAGCCAGTGCAGTTGCAGCGCCTCGCGGAAGGTGGCGGGTTTGGCGTGGGGCAGCTTTTCGAGGATGGCGGCGATGGTGATCAATTCGCGTTCGGCGAACTCGTCACGGGCGGCCTGGGCCATCTGGCGGGCCTGGGCCGCATAGGAGGCCATCACGTCTACCAGCAGGTCGAGGGCCATGTCCATGCCGGTGTAGAGGTCGGCGCTGGTCGGGTTGCGCAGCCTGGCGGCGGCAATTTCGGCGCGCAGGCCGGGAATGCCCAGGCGGACGAGTTTGGCGAAATCGAGAACGGAGCCGGCCAGCCGTCCGCCCATCTCGGCGATGGGGTTTTCGGTGGCGGCCTTGAGCGCCGGCGAGAGTTTGGCCTGCAAGCGGCCTTCGATGGTGGCCTCGTCCCGCCAGAAAGCCATCATCGCTTCGACGGCGGTGCGCTCAACCGGGTCCAGGTCGCCGAGGTGGGGGCGAATCTGTTCTGCGTGGCAATAGAAACCAGGGCCGCCGGAGGCCAGTTCGAGGCCGAAGCCGACCGGGCGGTAGTGAATGCGCCCGGCGAAGCGGTCGAAGCGCTCGCCATCTATGCGGATGGGGTCGAACAGGCCGGGGAATTGGGCGCGCAGGCAGTGGGCCTCGCGAATGGCGGGGGATTCGTGCAGGTGATCACGATAGGTTTGGGTGAAGGTAAGGTCGAGGGTGAACATGGGATTGGGAGAATGGGAGAATGGGAGAATGGGAGAATGGGAGAATGGGAGAAATTTTAATGGATTAGTGGCGTTTTAGGGTATACGGGTTTGTCAGGCAAAAAAAATCTGCGCCGGGGTTGCCCCCGGCGCAGGATGAAAGGGGTAAGGATGGGATGGGTCAGTTGCCCAGCAGCATGATGTCATCTATGTAGAAGAGCGACTGTGTACCGCCTGTGCCATCTTGAATGGTGATGCGGCGGATGTTAGCCGGGCTGCCGAGGGCGCTGAGGGGGATTTCGACCAGGGTCCAGTCGTTGCCGGTGGGGACGGTGAAGCTGTGTTGCGTGCTGTCGCCGCCGGCGGCGTTTTGGGTTTGGATCAGCAGGATGCGCTCGCTGCCGGTGGGATGAACGTAGAAGGCGATGCGGTCGTACGCAGCGGTGTAGATCGGGCCTTGCCGCCGGGCAATGTGGAAGCCGCCCCAACTACCGGTCACTTCGACCGAAAGGGCGAACGCGCCGCTGTGTACCTGGGTGGCATCGGCAAAGTTGTAGCTGCCATTCCATTTGCCTGCATCTTCGAGCAGCGAATCGGTGTAGATGTAAGCCATCGCGCCGCCAGGGCCTTCGAGGGTGATGTCATCTACGAAGAAGACCGGCTGAGCGCCGCCCGAATTATCCTGGATTTGCACATCGGCGATGGTTGTCGGGCTGCCGAGGTCGCTCAACGAGACCTCGACGCGCACCCATTCGCTGCCAGCCGTCAGGTTGACGGGCACTTTGGTGGCTTCCTGGATGTAAACCTGCAAGGCGTGTGCCTGGCCGTTGGGGTGAGCGTAGAAGACGAGCTTATCGTAACCAGCCGTGTCGAAGGCTGCGCCGGGGTGCAGGCGCAGGGCGCCATACGCGCCGGTATATTCGACGCCAATGGCATTGGCGCCGCTGTGGACGGTTTCGGTCACCACGGCGTTGTAGGTGCCGCCCCACGACCAGCTATCGTTCAGGCCGTCGGAGTAGAAGTAGGCCACGGGCGTGGCTGGCGGGGGTGGGGGTGTCTCGCAATCGGTGCCGACCAGGACGATCTCATCGAGGTAGTAGGTGGTGCTATCGGGGTCGCCGCGATCCTGGAAGTTGATGCGGG
>CAZSFD010000121.1:0-6140 GCA_964606085.1 uncultured Anaerolineaceae bacterium | reverse complement strand
AGTTTTCCCAGGTGGTGGTGTCATCGTAGACGGTCACATCGGGTACGGGGACGCAGGTTTCGCCGCAATCGGTGCCGACCAGGACGATCTCGTCGAGGTAGTAGGTGGTGCTATCGGGGTCGCCGCGATCCTGGAAGTTGATGCGGGCGATCTCTGCCGGGCTGCCGAGGGCAGCCAGGGTAACGGTGATGTTCGTCCAGGTGTCGGCAGGCACGTCAACATCCACATTCAGGCTGTCTTCGTCGGCGGCGGTCTTGGTGTAGATGCGCAGTTGCGTGCCGCCTGTGCCGCCGTAGGCATAGAAGGAGAGATACTGGATGCCCGCGGTATCCACCGGCGTCGCATTGCGCAGCGAAAGTGCGCCCCATCCGCCCGTGTACGTGACCGAGATGGCATTCGTGCCAGCATAGACGACATCGGTTTGGGCAAAATCTGCGCTGGTGCCCCACGACCAGTTTTCCCAGGTGGTGGTGTCATCGTAGACGGTCACATCGGGTACGGGGACGCATTCGGTCGGTTCCGGGGTGGGCGTGTTGGTGGCTGTGGCTATGCTGGTCGGATAGGGGGTGCGGGTATTGGGCGGGACGACCGTAGCAGTGGTTGTGGGCTGCTGTGTTTGGGTTGGCAGGTCGGTGTGGGTGGCGGCGGCAGTGGCGGTAAAGGTGGCTGTGGACGTACCGCGCGGCGTAGCCGTGAAGCGCGGGGTGCGCGTGGGCGTGTTTGTAGGGGTTGGAGCGGGTGAGCCATCTCCGTCAGATTTGAAGATCAACGGCATATACACGGTATAAACCGGAGGTGGCGGGTTGAAAATCTTCAAATACACCCGGTCAACCGAAACAGTCGTCCCGCTGGATGCGGCGTTTTTCTGGCCGGTCACGCACACATCGAGCGTGTGGCCGCCTTCTTCGAGCAGTTCACTTTGCCAGACCAGGATGCTCTCCAACGATACGACATCATACAGGTCGAAATACTCCACATAGCCGCCATCCATACGCACGCTGGCAATGCCGCGGTCGGGGCCGAGCGCCGAGTAGATGCTGGCCTGTGCGCCATCGAAGCGCAAGGTGTAGCAATCGCCGGTTGTATCTGAACTGTGCTGGTCATCGTTGAACAGGCCATTTTGGAACGTGGAGGCCCATTCGCCGGTGTACTCGAACTGGTAGTTGGCCGTGCCGGTGATGCTGTCGTTGACGGAGAAGTAATCGGGCGTGGCGACCACCAGGTAAACTTTGTCTGAGGTTGTCGCTGCACCCAGGTTATCCATTGCGACGGCGTGAATCCAATGCTCGCCGGTGGGGGCAGCCGCTAAGGTGTAGGTGTATGGGGCGGCGGCATCCTCGCCAACCAGGCTGTCGTTGACGTAGAATTTGACCTTGCTGATTTCGCCATCGCTATCGCTGGCGTTGGCGATTATCGTCACATCGCTGCTTTCCGGCAAGATGACGCCAAAAGCTGGCAGTGTCACTGCTACGGTGGGGGCGCTATTGACCACAGAAACATACATGCGGTCCACCGAAACCGTGTGGCCCGTACCCCTTGGGTCGCTTTGGCCGGTGACACATACTTCGACCGAATGCTCGCCAAGTGCGAGCAGGTCGCTTTGCCAGAGCATCACATTATCCTGGGCTGTTTCGCTGTAGAGTGTAGCCGTGAAGGTCTCGCCGCCATCTACCGAGATATCGGCAATGCCATGATGGGGTGCAGTGGCAACGTACATGCTGACCTGGCTGCCAATGAAGCGGAAGGTGAAACAACTACCGGCATCGTAAGAATAGTGGTCGTCATCGTGGAAGCGTCCGGCTTTGATGCCGACATTCCAGGTGCCGCTATAGTCGAATTGGAGATTGCCGCTGCCAGTAACGCCGTCGTTGATGGAGAAGAAGGGCGGCAGGCCGACAATAGCGTAGGTCGCCGACGACATAGCGTTTGCGCCGTCATCGTCGGTCGCTTTGGCGCTGAACCAGTATTCGCCCGCGTACTCGGTGGCAAAGGTGGTCGTGTAGGGTGCGGTAGTGTCTTCGCCGATCAGCAAGTCATTGGCATAAAACTCAACTTTGCTGATCGTGCCGTCGAAATCGGTTGCTTCAGCCACCAGGATGATTGCCTCGCCGGCCTGGAATATGGCGTTGAAGGCTGGCCCGACCATATTGACAACTGGCCCGTCGTTGTAGGGTGTTGGCGATGGGCCTGGTGTGGGTGGTGTGCCGCTTTCGCAGACGCCGCCATTCACAATCGAGTAGGGCCGATCCGATGTATTGAGGATGCTGAATGGATCGGTAACAGCCACTTCGAGACCCCAGTCGTGCAGGGTGTCGTAGGTGTTGTCGTTGGTCATGTTGAGGTGGGTCTGCGGGTTGTTACCGGGGCCCCATTCCCAGGGGTAGAAGCCAAAGCCGTAGCGATAGGCTTCCTGAATGATCAGTTTGTAGGGAATTTCGTCGCCTTCGGAGCCGTCGTTATCCCACACATTGCCAAATTCGCCGATCACAAAGGGCAAACCCAGGGCGGCGGTTTCGGCAAATTCGGCCATCACACGCTCGTCGCTCCAGCCCCATTTATAGGGCCAGTAGGTGTGAACGTCGAAGATCAGGTTGTGATCGGGGTCAATGGAGAGCAGATACGGCCCGGCGGCTTGCAGCATATTGATATTCTGCCCCCAGCCGGAAGCATCAATGACCAGCGGCGTGCGGATGCCTTCCTGACGCATACGGCGGATCATGTAAGCGTAGGTGGCCTTGAAATCTTCCTCACTCACCACATTGCCGGCTTCATTGCCGATGTTGACGAGCAGGTACTTTTCATGCTTCTGGATGACCGAGATGACATCGGGGCGCAGCCAGTATTCCAGGGCAATGGTGAGTTGCGCCCAATCGCCGGTGGTGTTCCACATGCCCACCATGGGGATCAGGCCGTTGTCTATGGCCCGCTGAACCACGACATCCAGTTGCGCCGGGTTTCCAGAGGGCAGCCAGACGATGCGCACCGAGTTGGCCCCGGTCTTGGCAATTTCGGGGAAGCTGTTGCCATTGATGTCGGTCCAGATGACCATTTTGTTGACGCCGCGCAGCAGCACTCTTTCGCCGCAGTGATCATACACATTGGGTCCGATCACACGCAAACCGGGCAGTTCGGCCATTGGGGTGACTGTTGGGCCAAGCGTGGGCGTGCTGGTATTGGTCGGCGGTGGCACATAGCCTTCGAGGCGGATGTTATCCTGCACGAAGGTGCCCACATCGCGGTAGAAGATGTGAATGGCGTCAATGCGTTCATCGGCTGCCAGGCGTCCGCCGCCGCTGAGCGTATTGAGGTCAATGCTAATGGTGTGATCACCCGCTTCCAGGGGGTAGTCAGGCGATTGCACCCAATTGGCCCATCCGCCGGTCTGGAAGGCGACAAAGACGGTGCCAGAGACGGGGACATGCAGGTCAAATTTGAAGGTGGTGTAGGCCGAAAAATCAAGCGCCGGGCTGGGCTGGACGGTGAAAAAGCCACCGTCGGTGTCATCGCCAGCGCCAAAATCGGCCATGGCGTTGATTTGTAGCGCTTGCACGCCATCGGTTACATGCGTGGTGGTGATGGCGACCGTGCCGCCGTGGTTGTTGCCGACCACGTCGCCGCGCCAACCCTGGGTGCCGGTTTCATAGGAATACAAGACGAGGGGGTCAGCCGGGTCCAGGGCTGGGCTGGCCCGCCCAACCAGGGCCGAAGGGCCAAGCACGGCCATGAAGATTGCCAGTACCAGCAGGCAGGTCAGGCCGGATGCAAACGCAATGCGGGTTTTGGTTGAAATGCTTTCCATTTCCAATTTCTCCTTTTGAAGATTGGTGTGTGAGGGGTAAATACAAAGGGAAAAAGTAAGGATATATAACTTGCGATTGACTCCTTTCTCACCCATTCACCCGGCTGACCGAGTCGCGTTCTACCAGGGTTGGGTGGATGGTCAGGGTCAGGCGCGCCATGTCGGGATTCTCGACGCGCAAGGCGAGGAGCTGCACCGCGGCGCGCCCCATGGCTACGGTGTCTACGTGCATAGTGGTCAAGGGCGGTGAAGTGTGCAAGGAGAGGTAAATGTCGTCATAGCCGATGACGGAGAGCGATTGTGGCACGGGGCGTTGCAGGGTCTTGGCGGCGCGCAATGCGGCGATGGCGATCTCATCATTGACACAAAAGAGCGCCGTGATAGCCGGGTTTTCACACAAAAGGCGGGCGATTTCATCTTGTCCGTGGTGGCTGGCAATGTTGAAATTGGCTTCGTAAGCATCGCCAATGCCATGCTCTTTCAGGGCGCGTAAATAGCCGTTGCGACGGTCATTCAGGCTGGGGTATGCGTTGGGCGGCGCACCAGCAAAGCCGATGTGGTGATGTCCATGCGCGATCAGATATTCCACGGCCTGATAGGCAGCGCGAAAATTATCCGAAACCACAGCATCGAAACTGCCCGTGTCGGAATAGCCATCTACCAGAACCAATTTGCGCCGGTAACGCGTGGCTGCGGTTTCAACCGAGCGGTCAAGGAATGCACCTACCATCACAACCCCGTCGAGGTCATCCGATTCGAACAAGGTGGGAATTTGGGTCGGGTGGTTGTCATCGTCAACGGGCATGGTGGCATAGAGAAGATTGATCCCCTTCAGGCGGCAGGCGTCTTCAATCCCTGCCACAATGCGTGAATAAAAGGGATTTTCCTGCGGGGGCTGGTCGCGCCCGGCCCTTTTGAGGATCATGCCGATGGTGGCTAACGAGGTGCTTTTGGTCGCCACAGGCGCCCCCCTGGCAACATATCCCAGGTCTTCGGCCACCTCGAAGACGCGGGCGCGCGTTTCGGAGGCCACGCCGGGCCGTTGATTGAAAACCAATGAAACGGTCGAAACAGACACACCGCTTTTTTGGGCGACATCGTTGATGGTGATTTTCTTTTCCATGGGCGCAAGTTGACGAGGCTGGCTAAAACTTTACCTAAAATTTTTAATTAAACTTTAATTAAATTAATGGATATTTCACGCCGAGTCAAGCACAAAACGCGCCAACCTTGTACACAAAAAGACCTCGGAAATGTATCCGAGGTCTTTTTGTGTACAGGATGCAGGGCAGTTACTTGCCGCTCAAACGGCATTATCCTTGACCCACTGGACAATCTCATCCACTTTGGCAAAGGCCAGGGCCACGCATGTGTCGGCAGCGCCGTAATAGACGGCCATGCGATTGGTAGCGGCGTCTACGACGGTGGCGCAGGGGAAAGCCACATTGGGCACATCGCCCACACATTCGTAAAGCGTCTGTGGCGAGAGCAGGTAGGGTTGGGCGCGGGCGATCACCTTCCAGGGTTGGTCGAGGTCCATCAGGGCCGCGCTCATGCTGTACACAAAGCCATTACACGAATTGAGTACGCCGTGGTAAATGTTCAGCCAGCCTTCAGATGTTTCGATGGGGATAGCCCCTGCCCCGACCTTGGTATAGCACCACGATAAAGACGCCCCAAAGACCCAACGATGGCGGCCCCAATACACCATATCGGGGCTTTCAGAATAATAAATTTCGCCGAAAGGCGTGTGGCCGTTATCTGACGGGCGGCTGTACATGGCGAAACGGCCATTGATCTTACGCGGGAACAATACCCCATTGCGGTTGAAGGGCAAGAAGGCATTTTCGAGTTGATAGAATTTCTCGAAATCGAAGGTGTAGCCAATGCCAATGGTGGGGCCATGATAGCCATTGCACCAGGAAACATAGTAGCGGTCTTCAATCCAGCCCAGGCGCGGGTCATAGCGATATTGGAATTTGGCAATTTCGGGGTCATCGCAGATGAAGTCAATGGGTTGGTCGTTGATCTGCCAGTTCAGGCCATCTTTCGACTGGCCGAAGTAGAGATTCATCACG
Source organism: uncultured Anaerolineaceae bacterium (assembly GCA_964606085.1). GTDB lineage: Bacteria > Chloroflexota > Anaerolineae > Anaerolineales > UBA4823 > CAIQJJ01. The sequence continues at coordinate 263 of CAZSFD010000121.1, read as the reverse complement.
CGGCGCGTATCATCAATGCGAAAGACGCCAGCAAATTCGCCCTTGTAGGGGATCACGGCACTGTTGAAGGTGCTATTGGCCTTGGGAAAGGGGTTGCGCGGGATGACCGGGTTGTGGGTATAGCGCCAGATCACGGCATCACTGCCAGCCGGTCGCTCTTGCCAGGGCAGGTTGGGGACATTTTCGGCAACAACATTTAAGCTCATACAAAACTCCTCGTATTATATGTTTCGTTGGTGCCAGCCTACCAACGGTTGACAAAA
>CAZSFD010000120.1:0-11630 GCA_964606085.1 uncultured Anaerolineaceae bacterium | reverse complement strand
GGTGCGCACTTTCTCGCGCGGGATGCAGCAACGCCTGTCCATTGGGCGCGCCGTGCTCCACGACCCCGAAGTGATGCTCTTCGACGAGCCGCACACCGGTCTCGACCAGGATGCCTGCAACATGCTCGATACCGTGCTGCGCGAAGTGGCCGCCCGCGGCCGCACCGTGGTGATGACCTCCCACGACCTGGCCCGCACCGCCGACCTGGCCTCCCGCTTCGACATCCTCGCGCGCGGCCAGATCGCCGCCACCATTCAGCGCTCCGCCATCGAACCCAACGCCCTGCTCGCCTTTTATCGCCAGGCCATCACATGAAACCGTGTACGGGCGACCCTGCATTTGCCATCAGAAAGCCCTCGACGACACTGCCATTTGCCAGACGAAACTTGAATCACCCTGACGGGTCGCCCCTACATTCATTCTCCCCCTGTTCCCACGCTCCCTTGCCCCCTCGCCCGCCCTCTCCCTCCCTCCCCCGCGCCGTCGCCGCCATCGTCTGGAAAGACCTGGCCGCCGAGTTACGCAGCCGTGAATTGCTCTCGGCCATGCTGGTTTTCGCTCTGCTGATGATCTTGATTTTCAACTTTGCGCTCGATCTCGACGCCAGCACCAAAAAGTCGAAAAATATCACCGCGGGGGTGTTGTGGGCCACGTTTGCTTTTGCTGGCACGCTCGGCCTCAACCGCTCGCTGGCCGCCGAGAAGGACCGCGGCTGCATGGACGGCCTGCTGCTGGCCCCGGTGGATCGTACATCCATCTTTTTTGGCAAGGCCATCGGCAATTTGATCTTCATGCTGATCGTGGAAGCGATTGTGCTGCCGGTGTACAGCATTCTCTACACCGTCAACCTGTTCCACCCGGCCCTGCTGGGCGTGGTTTTGCTCGGTTCGCTGGGCTATGTAACGGTCGGCACGCTGCTGGCCAGCATGGCCGTGCAGACGCGTACGCGCGACATGCTGCTGCCGATTTTGCTCTTCCCGGTGATCATCCCCGTGCTGGTGGCGGCTGTCAAAGCCAGCGGCGGCATCCTTGAATCCGTCCCCGCCGCCGAAATCTGGCCGTGGGTCAATTTGCTGCTGGTGTACGATGTGATCTTCGTCGCCGTGGCGTTTATGCTGTTTGATTATGTGGTAGAAGAATGAAAAAAAACGTTATTCGTTATTCGAATAACGAATAACGAATAACGAATAACGATTACCCCCTTACGGAGTACCCATGCCCCCCAAGCCTCGCCTCCTCACCATCCTCGATATTGTCACCCTCGTTCTATTCTGCATTGCCGTGCTGATGGTGTTTTTCTATGCGCCGTTGGAACGCGTGATGGGGCAGGTGCAGCGCGTGTTCTATTTCCACGTGGCCACTGCCTGGGTGGGAATGCTCGGCTTTGGCATGGCCTTCATCGCTGGCGTAGCGTACCTGATCACCAGCAAGCGCCAGTGGGATATTGTCGGCCTGGCAGCGGTGGAGATCAGCCTGGTGTTCTTCTTCATCGCCATCGTCACCGGCTCGATCTGGGCGCGCCCGATTTGGAATACCTGGTGGACGTGGGATGTGCGCCTGACCACGGCGGCCATCGTCGAACTGGTTTACGCCGCCTATCTGATGCTGCGCCAGGGCCTGGATGACCCCGATAAGCGCGCCCGCTTCGGGGCAGTCTATGCCGTTGTGGCCTTCATCAGCGTGCCGCTTACCTTCTTCTCCATCCGCATTTTCGACCGCACCATCCATCCCGTCGTCATCGGCAGCAATGACCCTGGCGCAATGGGCAAATTCGACATGACCCCGCCCATGCTGCAAACCTTCCTGTTCAGCCTGTTGGTCTTCTCCGTGCTGTTTGTGGTATTGTTGTGGCACCGTATCCGCCTCGGTAACCTGGCCGAAACGGTTGAGCAACGTAAGTTGCAAATCGAAGGTTGAAAGGTGGCAAGTAGCAGGTAGCAGGTAGTCTAATCCCCCAATCTCTCAATCCCCCAATCCCCCAATCCCCCAATCCCCATGTTTCTCTCCGAACTCCCCCCCGCCGAAACGACCGGCTATATGATCGCCGGGTATGCCGTCATCTTTTTTGTGATGGGTCTCTATCTCTTCAGCCTGTGGCTGCGCCAGCGCAATTTGCAGCAAGATTTGGAGACGCTGGATGAAGTCAGCAAGGAAGCAAATGGGCAAATGGGCAAATAGGCAAGAAAGCCAATAAGCTGTGCGTTTGCCCCTTTGCTCTTTTGCTTCCCTCTTTATGCGCGGTATCATCATTCGTTCACAATCGGGCTTTTACACCGTCCAGACCGAAACGGGCGAGTTGACCTGCCACCTGCGCGGACGCATGAAGCGCGGCCCGCGCCTGGGCGATATTGTGGCCGTGGGCGATGGCGTGCAGGTCTCAGCCCAGGGTGGCGGGCAGGGGATGATCGAGGCGATTGAGCCGCGCCAGCGTGCGCTGATCCGCCTCGATCCCACGCCGCGCGGCGTTTATCAGCAAATCATCTTTGCCAATCCCGACCAGGTAGTGCTGACCTTTGCCTGCGCCAACCCGCAGCCGCATTTGGGGATGCTCGACCGCTTTTTGGTGATTGCCGAAAAGCAGGAAATCCCGGCGTTGATTGTGGCGAACAAGGTGGATTTGGTGGGCGAGGCGGCGGCCCGGCGCACTTTCGGTCACTACGAACCCCTCGGCTACCCGGTGTTATACACCTCGGCACGCGGCAACCTGGGCGTGGATGCGCTGCGCCAGCACCTGGCGGGCAAGCTCTCGGTGTTCGCCGGGCCTTCGGGGGTGGGAAAATCGAGCCTGCTCAACGTCGTGCAAGCGGGCCTGGGCCTGGCGGTGCGCGAAATCAGCCTGACGACCAGCAAGGGCAAGCACACCACTGTCGTGCGTCAGATGTTCCCGCTGGCCGGCGGCGGCTATGTGGCCGACACACCCGGCCTGAAAGCGCTGGCCCTGTGGGATATCGAACCCGAAGAACTGGACGGCTATTTCCCCGAAATCGGCGAACGGGTGGCCGAATGCGCCTTCAGCGATTGCACCCACCTGCACGAACCCGACTGCGCCATTCGCGCCGCGGTGGAGGCGGGCGAGATTCACCCGGCCCGCTACCAATCTTATTTGCGGATGCGCGCCGGGCAGGAAGAAGACAACGGCTAATGAAAAGCGAAAGGCCCCTTTCTCATCGAGAAAGGGGCCTTTCGCTTTTATCCGACGCTACGGTTAAGCCTGATCTTTAGGGCCTTCTTCGTCTTTTTTATCGCTTTCAGGGCCTTTTAAACCCTCACGAAAAGCACGAATGCCGGAACCCAGTTCACTGGAAATTTTTGAAATACGGCCTACACCGAAGATCAAAATCACGATCACCAGGACGATGATCAATTCAGGGGCGCCTAATTTGAAGGGCATAGCAACTCCTTTTTCTAAATAAACTCACGGCCAAATTACCGCGCCGCAATTATACCTTGAAACCAAAACCACTTTTTCGCACAACCTGTCATCTGCCACTTTCACCCTTCAACCCTCATCGCCTTCTCCAGCGCTTCGCGTAGCGAACGTACTTCCACCACTTCAATCTCCCCCGGCCAGGGTTCGGCTTTGCGCAGGCGGCGCGGCACAATGGCGGTTTTGAAGCCCAACTTGGCGGCCTCGCGCAGGCGGGCGGGCATCTGGCCTACCAGGCGCAGCTCGCCCGAAAGCCCCACCTCGCCGATCAGCACCGTGTCGGCGCGCACGGGGGCGTCGCGCACGGAGGAGGCAATGGCTACGGCCATCGCCAGATCGGCGGCAGGTTCCTCGATCTGGATGCCGCCAACAACGTTGACGAAGACATCTTGCTCGCCCAGGCGGATGTTGACGCGGCGGGTGAGTACGGCGGTGACGAGCAGCAGGCGGTTCATATCTACGCCGTTGGGGGTGCGGCGCGGGTTGCCAAAGGTAGTGGGGCTGGCTAAACCCTGCACTTCGACCAGAATCGGGCGCGTGCCTTCCATCGTCACGGCGATGGCTGAACCGGGGGCGTTGACCATGCGTTCGGCCAGGAAGGCCTCGGAGGGGTTGGTGATTTCGACCATGCCCTTCTCGCGCATCTCGAACACGCCCACTTCGGAGGTGGCCCCGAAGCGGTTCTTGACGCCGCGCAGTAAGCGGTACGACAGGAAGCGGTCGCCTTCGAGGTACAGCACCGTATCCACAATGTGTTCCAGCACGCGCGGCCCGGCAATCGTGCCTTCTTTGGTCACGTGGCCGATCAAGAAAACTGCCACCCCGCTCGTTTTCGCCAGTTCGCGCAGCCGCGACGAACACTCGCGCACCTGCGAAACCGACCCCGCCGACGATTCCAGTTCGGGCAGGTAGGTGGTCTGGATCGAGTCAACGATCAGCAGGGTGGGTTTGACGGCGGCATTGTGTTCGAGCATCACATTCAAATTGGTCTCCGTCACCAAAAACAGCCCCCCTTCTCCCTCGCCCCCTTTCTCCCCCTCTCCCCCGCTCCCCGTCCCCTTCAACCGATCCGCCCGCATCTTGATCTGCCGTTCCGATTCTTCCCCAGAGATGTACAGCACCGTATGGTTGCGCGCCATCTCCAGCGCCACTTGCAGCAGCAGCGTGGATTTGCCGATGCCCGGATCGCCGCCGATCAGGACGATGGAGCCGGGAACGATGCCGCCGCCGAGAACGCGTGAAAATTCTTCGATGGAGAGTTTTAGCCGGTCCTCGGTCTCCGAGGTGATCTCGCTCAGGCGGCGCGGCTGCGAAGCGCTGCCCGGCCCACCCGGCGTGACCTTTTTCGAGGGCGGTGCGGCAGCCACCACTTCTTCGACCATGCTGCTCCATGCACCGCAGCCGGGGCATTTTCCCATTTGACGCGGGGTGACGCGTCCGCATTGTTGGCAAACGTATTGGGTGTAGGTTTTTGGCATGGAAGTATTATACAGGCAAAAGAGTTTGCTCTTCCAACCAGGCGCGCACTTCCTCGGCGTGCCAATCGTGGATGCGCTCGAATTGGGCGATGCTTTCTTCGGCCAGGCGGCGCGCTTCGGTGGCTTGGCCGCGGGCGGCGGCCAGTTGCGCCAGGCCAAATAGGCTGTTGGCCAGCGCGAGTTCGTTTTGCAGTTCCGATGCGTAGCGGTGAGCTTCATCGAGCAGTTCGCTGGCGGTTTCAGCCTGGCCGTGGGCGATGTACCAGCGGCCCAAACGCCAGGCGTGGTCGCTGATGTAAATTTTCAGGTCGAGCTGCCGGGCAATTTCCAGGCCTTCCTGCCAAACCTGGCGGGCGAATTCATCCTGCCCGATGGATAGGGCAATATCGCCCACGCCCCCCAGGACGTTGCTGATGCCGCGCGGATGCCCGGCCTCGCGTTCGCTGCGCAGGGCTTCATCGGCGAAGGCTTCGGCCTGGGCCGGGTTTCCCAGGGCGGCGGCGATTTTGCCACGCATCAGCAGCACGGCCCCAGGGCGGGAGCCGTTGATTTGCTCGGTCATGCGGATTGCCTCGTTGTAATACCAATCGGCCTGTTCATATTGACGCTGGCGATAGGCCACCTCGCCCAGGTTGGTCATACAAGCGGCCAGCCAGTAGGCGTTTTGTTCCTTGCGGCAGTAGGCTTCAAATTCTTTGAAAGCGGCTTCGGCCTCGGCAAATTGGCCCAATTCGACCGCCCGAATGCCGCGGCCATTGGTCAACGAAGCCAGTGTGCGCTGGATATTGTGCTGGCGCGCCACGCTTTCTGCTTCGGCGGTGTAGGTGTTGGCGCGCGGTCGCTGCCCCTGGTACCAGGATAGCGATGAAAGAAAATTGAGGCAGCGCGCAGCCACTTCCCATTGTTCGAGGCGGCGCGCCCATGCCACCGCCAGCAGGCCATACTCCTCGGCGCGTGAATACTCGTATCCGCTTTCGGCATCGGTGACGGCCATCGAGAAAAACAGTTGCGGCAGTTCCGCTTGATCTTCCAGTTTTTCGGCGGCGGCGACCACCTGGGCCTTCAATGTTTCGACATTCAGGGCGCGGTGAAACCCGAGGCGGTTCAAAACGGGTTGAAATGCCGAAAAGCTGCGCACCACCAGGGCGGGCTGTCCGAAGGTGTTGACGTGTTCGAGGATGTGAAGCAGTTGCGGCACATCGCCGCGCAGTGGCTCGTAGCCGCGCTCACCCAGCCCTTTGGCCGCCTGGATGAAGTATTCCACCATTCGATTGAAGACGGATTGGGGGTTGGGCTGTTGGGCCAGCTTCTCGCGGGCATAATCGCGCAACAAGGGGTGCAGCCGCCATCGCCCGGCGCGGCTTTCTTGCAACAGTGAGAGCGAGACCAGCGCGGCAAGTTGGTTTTGCGCGGTTTCGGGGGATGTTTCGGTCACGGCAGCCACGGCTTCGGCGCTGAAATCTTCGCCGCCGAAAGCGCCCAGGGCGGCAAAGGACGTTTGCAAGGCCAGCGGCAGCGCGGCGTAGCTGACATCGAACGTGGCGCGCACGCCCAGGTCATCACGCGCCAAGGCATCCAGCCGCGCAGCCGATTGGCGCAAGGCGGCCAGCAGACTGGCAACACCGTTTTCGTCTTGCTGGTAGGCCAGTTGACCCGCGGCGATGGCCAGCGCCAGCGGCAAATGCCCCAACAGTGCGGCCATTTCGAGCAGGGCGGCGCGTTCCTGGCGCACGCGGGCGCGGCCCAGGTATTTCTCGAACAACTGCAAGGCTTCTTGCCCGGCGGGGTCGAACGGTTCGAGGGTCAGGCGCAGCCAGCCATCGGTGGCGCTGAGGTCGGCGCGGGTGGTGATCAGCACGGCGCAGGTTCCGGTGCTGGGGGGCAGCAGGGGGCGCACCTGGGCGCTGCTTTCGGCGTTATCCAGCACCAGCAGGGCGCGTTTATCCGCTAACAGGCCGCGCACCACGGCGGCGCGGCTTGCCACATCGCGATAGTGGCTGACATCCTTGCCGTAGGCATCGGCAAATGATCCCAGGATCGAAAGCGTGTCGGCGGTATCGAGGCGCGCCCACAGCACGCCATCGGGAAAGTCGCCGCGCAATTGGTAGGCCAGATGAGCGGCCAGCGCCGTCTTGCCTACGCCACCCATGCCGCGCAGCCCACAGATGGCGGCGCGGCCATCGTTGAGCAGGGCTCGGCGAGCAGCGGCGAGTTCCGTTTCGCGTCCGACGAAGGTGGCGGGGCTGGCGATGGCCTGAAACGGTGAATTTTCGATTTTTGATTGCTGATTTTCGATTGAAAAGGATGTGAGCAGGGTCAGGTCGGCGGGGGATGTGGTTTGTTGGCGGAGTTTGGCGGCGCAGGGGTGGCCGGCGGCTTGGAGCAAAGCGTCGGCTTCGGTGGGGGTGAGATGCAGGGCGGCAGCGGCCTTGACCACGGCCTGCCACTGCTGCGGCTTGCGGATTTGCCCATTGAGCCAGTTAGCCAGGGTGCGCTGCGGCACGCCAGAGAGCTTGAACAGGCGGTTGACGCTGGTGTGGGTGCGGGCGAGGTGGGTTCCGAGAAGCTCAGCGAGGGTGGTTGGCATGTGTCCCTCCTGGATGCCAAAAGTGGCTAAAAATTAGACCAAAAATTTAAGTGGATGTTGCTATTATATCAGCTAAGGTTTATCTAAATTATCGAAATTTGTTAAGGAGTGAAACTATGAAAAGGATGATTGAATTGTTTCTTCGTTTCGTTGCCGTTGCGGTGATTGTCCTGGCTGTCAGCGCCCTATGGCAGGCACAGCCTAACCCCCAAAATAATGCAGTGATGGCTTTGCAAGCGCCGCCCTTTGTAGGTGTGGCGCTTGCACAGGAAGCCGCGCCGCAGGGCATGGCGGCTGTTCAGGAGGAAGCCGGTATCGCCGCTTATTTCGACAAGGGCCAGCCGATCACGCTCTCCTCGGTGCGCGGGTTGTTCCGCACCATCGAGATTGAGACGGATACCTATATTCTTGGTTCTATGCAAGTTTCTGGTTCTGGGCTGTTCACCTACGCCGAATCCGAGGACCCGCATGTTTACGTGAACGTCAACGGATGGGTGATGGCATATTATTTTAGTAGTGATCCGGTCAGTAAAATCGTGGATGTATACAACTATGGTGGTAGCACAATCAACACCAAATTGGAAATCGTATTAAACCGCGTAGCTCCTGGTTACACCCCCACATTTTACGATTTTCGCTACCCAAATGCGACAAAGATGTTATTGGTAGCAGATCAGGCTCCATCTAATAGCACAGATACATTTACCGTTAATTTACCTGGAACATTCCCTAACTATTATGAACGAAGTTGGGCATTAGGCGCAAGTTGGGCGATATGTTCTTTAAATGGCGATAAATTGGGCCAAACTGCTGGTACTCAAAGTATCTACGGCTTGTTGACCCCCGCACAGTTGGGAACCGATCAAAGCCATACCTTCTTGGTAGATGCTGACAACTCTGCAGATACCTGCGCCCTTGCCGTTGTCTATCGGGATGTGCCATGATCAAGCTGCCTTTTTCCCAACTCACCCTGGCATTATGTGTGGCGGCGGCCTTGTTGTGGTGGGGCGTGCGCCCCGGTTCGGCACTGACCAACGATGTCATTACCATCACCGGGGCAGATGGCACACGCAATATCCTCCCGGTCTCGTCGGCGACACTCCAGACGTTCCTGAGCAATGTGATCGCCCGTCCCGCGGTGCAATTCGGCGAGGGGATGCGCTACATCGCTCTGACCAACGCCCCCGCACCCTTGCAAACCCTGCTGACCGGCGTACCCGCGCGCGTCCAAATTCAAAATGCCGAGTCCAACCGAATCCTGGCAGCGTTGACCTATCCCGATGCCCTGGTTGATGACAGCCAGCCGCCGCAGGTCAGCGCCATCACCCCTGTCCCCACCGGCAACGGCAGCGTCGCCACGATCACCTGGACGACGAATGAATTTACCGATTCGATGGTGCGTTATGGCACGCAGGCTGGCAACCTGAGCCAGACAGTTTCCAACCCGTTGTATGCGAAAAATCACGCCATTACCCTATCGGGTTTGACCCCTGGCGCAACGTATTACTTCAAGGTTGTCAGCACCGATCGGAGCGGGAACAGTATCGAGAGTGCCGAGAGTAGTTTCGATGCAGTAGCGACGCAGTATATCTATTTGCCGATGATTGTCAGGTAATTATCGGAGTGCTGCTGATTTGTATGTTTTTTTCAAGGAGAAAAAATGAGCGTTCCTATTATTCTTGCTATGGCTGGCGTAATTGCCTTGCTGATCGGTGTATTGGGCGGTGGCATCAAGGCTAAAGAAGTAGAAATTCCATGGATATCGCCCAGGGGACGTGTGGTGTCTTTTGTGGCTGGTTTGGGGCTTATTGGAATAGCTATCTGGCTATCATTAGGGCCCGTGGCGACGAACTCGCCAGGCATGGCACAGCAAACAGCCCAACAAGAAACGGCGGTTTTGACTTTGACTGTGTCTCCCTCGCAGACTCCAGAAATGATAAGACCATACCAGGTTTTAGTGGATACGCGGCATCAAACAGAAAGCACTTATGAAGTATTGAGAACTGCCAATCTTGGCAATTTTGCTTTTACAAAATCTGGCAAAAATGAATGGACATTGGATTCACTTTTGCCTTATGACGCATTGATCATCAACTTTGCATGGTATCCAGAAAATATACAAGTTGAACAATTTACGTCGGTCGAAATACAAGCCGTTCGCGATTATCTTGACCAGGGTGGCAATGTATTGCTAATCGGACTCGCCTGGGTTTGGACGGCGTACAAGCAGGGTACCATTGAAGATTACCCATTGAACCTGATTGCTACCCCATATGGCATCACCTTCAATACTAATTCCTACGCCTGTCCAAGAGATGCAGAAGATTTGATCGAAATCAACACATCCTTGATGAATGCGCAACATCCCATTGTCAATGGCCTGAATTTGCTTGCATCGAAACCAGGAAATGCTGTCAGCGATTTAAGCGCTACATCTCCGGCTGATGTTGTTATTTCTTGCACGAAGAGCAGTGCTATTCTGGCAACACTGCAAACCCCTAAAAGCAGGCTGGCGGCTTTATCGGGTGGAACATTTGTATTCGAGAACTTGGATGACACCCAATATAACAATTATGAGTTATTGAAAAACCTGTTGAGTTGGCTTGTGATGAAATAACACCTATGACAACAAGAGCGTTCACATCCCTACTTTGCTTCTTTACCTGCCTGTTTGCCCTGATCAGCCTGGCCTGTATGAGCAGCGCACCTACGCCCTTGCCACCAACGCAGCCCCCCGCTCCCTCGACGAACCCTGCTGCCACAGAAACTCCCATCCCCACGTCACCGCCCACGGTCACCCCAATTCCCACCGAACCACCGCTGACCGCTACCGCGACCGAGATTCCCGCTTCCCCCACCCCATCTTTGCGTATTCTTGATTTCCGACAGCGGGGTGACACCGTGTTGATTTTCGACCTGTTATCCCCAGAAATTCTCTACGCTCGCAGCAAATTCGGACACGGAACCTACCAAAGCACAGACGGCGGCACGACCTGGGCGCTGGTCAAACCCGATCCGGGTTTGGATGAAATTCAGCGCTCGCTGGAGGGTGGCCCGATTTGGCGAGACCCCCAAACCTCCACTACCCTCTATGGCGTCAATGAAGCCACCCTATCCTTTGTTAAAAGTGTAGACGGCGGTCAAAGCTGGGTACCCCTTATGACTCCATTCGAAGCGACAGAGCTTATCTATATGGGCGGCATTTTGGAGTTTGACCCCTGGAACCCCAACGCCCTTTTTGTGACAACAATGTCTGCCATGTACAAAAGCTCTGATGCTGGCGAAACCTGGCATAAGGTGCGCGGCCTGCCTGAACCTGGGCCATCAGGCTTAAATTTCACGCAGTTCATCTTTGATCCTTCTGCGTCCAGTATCGTGTATGTTCTGGATCAATCGTGGGGCGCATTCAAAAGCACCGATAGCGGCGAGAACTGGGTTTCGCTAAGCCACGCGGATGGTCAAAACTCTTTTTATGCCCGATGGCTGGTGATCGATCCGACCAACCCCGATATGCTGTATGCAGCTAACAACACGAATGGCAAAACCTACATCAGTAGCGAAGGCGGCCAAACCTGGGTCGAGACTGATTTTGGCCTGCCTGCGGGTGACTTGTTTGCTTTCGCCCTCGATCCCCTCAATCCTGCCACTCGTTATGCCATCCTCGCCAGCGGCGAAATCAGCGGTTTGTTCAAAAGCACCGATGGCGGCCAGATGTGGGACGAAATTGCTGCGGTGTTGCTGCCTTGAATGGGCGAACTGAAGTTCGCCCTACGAAAACAGCCTCCTGAGAAACCCAGGAGGCTGTTTTGCTCCGCGTTTTTCTGCGTTTTTCCGCGTCCTAATCGCCCATGTGCTGAATAATCGCATCGCCAAATCCGGAGCATTTCACCAGCGTGGCCCCATCCATCAGGCGGTGGAAATCGTAGGTTACGGTTTTGGCGGTGATGGCCCCTTCCATGCCTTTGACGATCAGGTCGGCGGCTTCGCCCCAGCCCAGGTAGCGCAGCATCATCTCGCCCGAAAGGATCACCGAGCCGGGGTTGACCTGGTCTTTGTCGGCGTACTTGGGGGCGGTGCCGTGCGTGGCCTCGAAGATGGCGTGGCCGGTGTCGTAGTTGATGTTGCCGCCGGGGGCGA
>CAZSFD010000119.1:0-11863 GCA_964606085.1 uncultured Anaerolineaceae bacterium | reverse complement strand
AATCGGGCCTGGCCTGGGCAAATGCGCTGCAAGCTGGATTTATCCAGCGCCGCTGAATAGCCCGGGCATTCATGTCCGGGCGGGGATGGACGGCAGGCGGCTATCGCCGGGTGGAAGAATGTGTGAGACGGGGCGGCGAAAGCCAGCGCGGCTCTTTTGGATACGAACGTTGACCAATCGCCAGCTTTGGGATAGACTTTCGGTATGTCCATCCTCACCGTCACCCCCAACCCCGCCTTCGACCGCATTCAAACGATCGCCAATTTCGCTGCCGGGCAGGTCTGGCGCGCCACAGCGCTCACGCTCTGCGCAGGCGGAAAAGGCATCAACGTCGCCAGGGCCGCGCGCACGCTTGGGCAGCAAGCCGTTTGCACCGGGCTGCTGGGTGGACATAGCGGACGCCTGCAAGCGCAATTCATGGCGATGGAAGGTATCCCGGCGCATTGGATATGGATTGACGGCGAGACGCGCGTCTCGGTGATCGTGATTGACCCTAAAAGCGGCGAGACGACGGTGCTGAACGAAGAAGGCCCCACCGTCAGCGTCGAGGATTGGAAGCGCCTGCAAGATGAGGTGCTGGCACAATCAGCCCAGGCACAGGCTGTCTGCATCAGCGGCAGTTTGCCGCGGGGACTCAGTGCCGATGCGATGGGCAACCTGGTGCAGGCGCTCAACCGCACCCGCCAACAGGTGTGGGTCGATTCGAGTGGGGGAACGCTCAAAACCGCCGTGCAGGCCCGCCCGGCAGCGATCAAAATCAACCATCTCGAAGCGGCGGAGGTATTAGGCTGGCGTCCGTTCAGTGATGTGCCAACCGCCGTGCAGGCCGCGCAAACCATTCTGCAAAGCGGTACAGCGAAGGTGATCATCACCCTGGGCAAAACGGGCGCCATCCTCGCCAGCGATGCCGGCGCCTGGTTTGCCAAGCCGCCTGCCATCTCGGCCGTGTGTCCCATCGGCAGCGGCGATGCGTTCCTGGCAGGCATCGTGTGCGCCTCGCTCAACCACGAACCCGACCCCGAAGCGCTGCGCCAGGGTGTCGCGGCAGGCAGCGCCAACGCCCTCAGCGTTGGCGGCGGAAAATTTACCCGTGAAGATTTCGACCATGTGCTGGGGGGCACCAGGGTTACGGCACTGCAATAACATTTTGTAAAAAGAAAGCGAAAAAATGAAAACATTGCAAACGATTCTTAGTTTTCTCGTCGGTATTTTGATCGTATTGGCAGGTATCGGCCTGGTGGCCGGGTTGATTGTCGTAGCCGCCTTTGGCCTGGGGCTGCTGCTCAACCTGCTGCTGCGCTATCAGCCGTACGAGGCCACCCTGCTCAGCCTGCTTAGCCTGGGCTTTGTGCTGATCATTATCACCCTGTTTTTTACATCCCATTCATCTTCACCGACCTCATCGTCTTCTGATGACGAATGGGATGACGAAGATGAATGGGATGATGCGTGGGATGAAGATGACGAAGAAGACGAAGAAGACGAAGAACCGCAGGTTGTCGTTTACCCTGGCGTGCCGCGCTGGCGGCAGCCGCTGAAAAATGTGGATTTTTCCAACACCCGGCCCGACGATCGCTGTCCATGCGGCAGTGGACGCAAATACAAAAACTGTCACGGCGCAAAGAGCGCTACACGCTGATCCATCCCCAGGCGCGTGAACAACACGCCCCACCCACACAGGAGTTTCAAGTTTATGCAGTCCCTTTCCCTTTCAGGCTCGTGGACTTTCCGCGAAGCCAACACCACCGATTGGTTGCCCGCCACCGTCCCCGGCAGCGTCCATCTCGAATTGATGGCCCTGGGGCGCATCCCCGATCCGTTCGTCGCCGACCATGAGCTGCAAGTGCAGTGGATCGGCGAACGCGATTGGGAGTATCGCCGCAGCTTCGAGGTCAGCCAGGCGCTGCTGGCCGAAAACCAGGTCTGGCTGGTGTGCGACGGCCTGGATACGCTGGCCGATGTTTCGGTCAACGGGCAGGTGATCGGGCATAGCGAGAACATGTTCCAGACATATCGCTGGGACGTCAAGCCGCTCTTGCACGCTGGCGAAAACGAAATCCACATTCGTTTTGGCGGGCCGGTCACTTATGTGCGCGCCAAAGATGCCGTGCGTCACCTGGGCGGGTTCGAGCAACCAGGCAGTTCGTACATCCGCAAAGCCCCCTGCCACTTCGGTTGGGACTGGGGTCCCAAACTGCCGCCCATCGGCCCGTGGAAAGACATCCGCCTGGAAGGCTACACGCTGGCCCGCCTGGAAGATGTCTACCTGCGCCAGCGTCACACCCCCCAAGGCGTGATCATCAGCGCCGAAGTCAGTGTTGACCGCTGGACGCTGCAAGGTTTGAAAGCCATCTTACGCCTGAAAGGGCCCGATGGCACATTACAGCGCTCGCAGGTGGTGTTAGGACAAGATTTTTCCGGCGTAGCCGAAATCACAGTCAAGAACCCGCAACTGTGGTGGCCCAACGGCTACGGCCAACAGCCGCTTTACCAGGTGGAAGTGCAATTGCTCAGCGGACGTGAAGTGCTGGATACCTTCAGCGCCCAAATGGGCCTGCGTACCATCGAACTGCGCATGGAAGATGACGAATACGGCCAATCGTTCGAGTTCGTCGTCAATGGCGTGCGCATTTTCGCCAAAGGCGCCGACTGGATTCCCGCCGACTCCTTCCCCACCCGCATCAGCGACGAACTGCTCGATCACCTGCTGCGCTCGGCTGCCGAGGCCAACATGAATATGCTGCGCGTGTGGGGCGGCGGCATGTATGAAGAAGAACGCTTCTACGACCTGTGCGACCGCTACGGCATTCTGATCTGGCAGGATTTCATCTTCGCCTGCAACATCTATCCCAAAGACAGCGAATTTTTCGAGAACTTCGGCGTCGAAGCCGTCCACAACATCCGCCGCATTCGCCATCGCGCCAGCCTGGCCCTGTGGTGCGGCAACAACGAAATGGAAATGGGCTGGATTCACTGGGGCTGGGACAAACCCGAAAACGTAGACCTGAAGGCCGCCTACGACCGCATGTACCACCACTTCATCCCCGACATCCTCGCAGAAGAAGACCCCGACACCCCCTACTGGCCGTCCTCGCCCTCCTCGGGCATCCCCTTCCAAAACCCCAACGGCAACGACCGCGGCGACGCCCACTATTGGGACGTGTGGCATGGACGCAAGCCTTTCACCGCCTATCGCACGCAATTCCCACGCTTTATGAGCGAGTTTGGCTTCCAATCGCTGCCGCCCTACGAAACCATCTGCACCTACGCCGCCCCTGAAGACCAGAACATGACCTCGTACATCATGGAACACCACCAGCGCAGCGGCAGCGGCAATGGCCTGATGATCAGCCAGATGACCGATACCTTCCGTATGCCGAAGGATTTTCAGCAATTGGTATACCTGAGCATGATGCTGCAAGCAGAAGGCATTCGCTATGGTGTGGAACACTGGCGGCGCAACATGCACCGCGTGGCAGGAACGCTGATCTGGCAGCTCAACGACTGCTGGCCGGTGGCCTCGTGGGCCAGCCTGGATTATTTTGGCCGCTGGAAGGCGCTGCACTACGCCGCCAAACGCTTCTACGCCCCGCTGCTGATCTCCGCCGAAGATAACGGCCCGCAGATCAACCTGCACATCAGCAGCGACCTGACCCATGAATGGCAGGGCGCGGTCAAATGGACGCTGGAGACCCTGGCTGGCGAGAAGCTCGCAAGCGGCGAGACGCCCTTCACCGTGGGGGCGCTGCAATCGCTGGCAGTGTGCTCGCTCGATTTCGCCAGCCAGGTCAACCCCGGTAACCGGCGCAATGTGGTGCTGGTGTATGAGCTATGGGACAACGAAAAATGCCTGCAACGCGGCGTGCAGCCCTTCGTCGCCAACAAGCACTTGGCGCTGACCAACCCGCACCTGGCCTGGGAAGTGACCGGCGAAGGCAGCCAGATCGCCATCGAAATTCGCAGCCAGAAAACAGCCCGCTTTGTCGAACTCACGTTGGCAGGCGGCCACCCCTTCACCGTCTTTTCAGACAATTACTTCGACCTGCCGGCCGGACGCAGCCTCACCATCACGCTGCCCAAGCCGAAGGGCTGGTCGGTGGCACGCGTGCGCAAGGCGTTGCGCGTCAGCAGCCTGTACGATTCGTTCTAAAGGAAAAGTATGTTCACCAACCGCAAAATCGCCTTCATCGGTTCGGGTGTAATGGCTGAGGCCATGATCGCCGGGCTGCTGCGCCAGGGCTCGGCCACGGTAGATAACCTGATCGCCGCCGAGCCGCGCCCAGAGCGCCTGAACGAAATCGTCGCTCGCTATGGCATAGACGCCACCCCCGATAACGCCATCGCCGCCCGCAATGCCGATGTGGCCGTGTTGTCGGTCAAGCCGCAATCGCTCGACAAGGCCATGAGCAGCATCAAAGGGCTGATCAAGCCAGAGGCGCTGGTCTTTTCGATTGTGGCCGGTGCGCCGATCAGCAAGATCAGCCAGGGATTGGGCCACGCGGCGGTCATTCGTTGTATGCCCAACACACCGGGGCAAATCGGCGAGGGCATCACCGTGTGGACGGCTGCGAGCGCAGTGACGGAGCAACAGCGCAGCATGGCGTTGATCATCTTGCAGGCCCTCGGCGAGGAAGTGTTCGTCGAGGAAGAAAATTATCTCGACATGGCTACCGCCCTTTCGGGCAGCGGGCCGGCGTATGTGTTCCTGTTCATGGAAGCGCTGATTGACGCCGGTGTGCACCTGGGCTTCCACCGCAGCATCGCCGAAAAGCTGGTGGCGCAGACAGTGCGCGGTTCAGTAGATTTTTACCTCTCGCAACAAAACCCCAGTCATCCGGCCAGCCTGCGCAACCAGGTGACGTCGCCCGCCGGCACCACCGCCGCGGCGCTGTATTACCTCGAAAAGGCCGGTTTCCGCACCGCCATCTCCCGCGCCATCTGGGCCGCTTACGAACGTTCTCAAGAGCTGGGCAAATCGGCCAAAGCCCGCCCGCCCGAAGACGGCGGGGGGTAACTTGATCCTTGTTGAAAAGCCTGACCTGTGTTATCAATCAGCAGGCACAAGATTTCCGTGTTGGACTCAATTTGACTTTCATGGAGAACCCTATGAACGAAAAAGAAATCATAACCGCATTGCAGAAAGTACCGATCCTTTCTGGCCTGAACCAACGCCAACTGCAAAGTGTGGCAAAACTGGCCTACGAACGGCAATACCAGGCTGGCGAGACGATTGTCAAGCAAGGTGAACAGGGCGTGGGCATGTTCATGGTCGTCGCGGGCAAGGCAGAAGCCGTGCGTGAACGCTCCGATGGCAGCACCGCCGTGGTCAACACCTTTGGCGCTGGCGATTTCTTCGGCGAACTGGCCCTGCTTGACGATGGTGTGCGCACCGCCTCTGTTGTTACCAGCGAAGACACGCAATGTCTGGGCCTGCCACGCTGGGATTTCCAAACCCTGCTCAGAAGCGACGCCGAAATGGCCCTGAGCGTGCTGCTCGAAGTATCCCGGCGCTTCCGCGTCATGCTGGACTCGATGTAAGCCACACATCCCCAGGGACGATGGGCCTTGCGCCCTCCAACAAATCAGGCGCTCCCATCCCGGCAGCGCCTGATTTGTTATTCCACCAGGTTACTCCCCCCTGCTCCTTACCCCCTGCCCCCCTGCCTCCATGAACTGCCCCACCTGCCACTTCATCAACCCCGATCACAACCGCTTTTGCGGCATGTGCGGCTCGGCCATTGCGCGCCCCTGCCCACGCTGTAACACCTGGAATCCGCTCGACTATCGCTTCTGCGGCATGTGCGGCAACGCCTTAGACGCCGCCGCCCTGGCGCCCGGCGAAAACGACGCCCGCCCGCTGCGCCAGCTCGAAGGCGAACGACGCCTGACCACCGTGCTAATGGCCGATGTGTTCGATTCGACCGGGCTGATGGAGCGCGTGGGCAGCGAGGCCTGGGTGGGGATCATGAACCAGGTGTTGCAAATTATGGAGCGCGAGATCACCCGGCTGGGCGGCGTGGTCGATTCGTTCCGCGGCGACGGGCTGGTGGCCTTCTTCGGCGCGCAGCAGGCCCACGAAGATGACCCCGAACGCGGCGTGCTGGCTGCCCTGGGCATTCAGCAGGCCATCCACAGCTACACCACGCAGGAATTGGGCGTGCATGGCATCGTGCTGACGGTGCGCGTGGGCGTGAACACCGGCGAGATGATCCGCACCAGCGTGGGCGAAGGCCCGCAGCGCCAGACCGATACGGGCATGGGCGAGGCCATCACCATCGCCGCCCGCCTGGAGGCCTCGGCAGAACCGGGCAGCGTGTTGGTCAGCCAATCTACCTATCGCCTGGTGGAGAACCGCTTCAAGTGGCTGGCGCTGGGTGAGATCGCCATCAAGGGGCTGAGTTACCCGATGGAGGTGTACCGCCCGCTGTCGCACCAATCTGCCGAAAGCGCCGAAAACATCGCCGCCCAAAGCGCCCTGCCCGGCCCGCTGCACCGCGCCCGCGAAGCCGAAGCGCTCTTCGACCAGATTCACAAGCTGGGTCATGGTGATGGCCGCATCGTGCTGCTGTCGGGCGAAAAGGGCATGGGCAAGTCGTTCTTGCTGCGCTATGTGCGCGATTATTTCACCAACACCGCCAGTGAGCAGCACCCGCTCACCTGGATCACCGGCTACTGCCGTTCGTTCGAGCAAAACCAACCCTACTCGATGTGGATAGACCTGCTCGACCGCTGGTTGAAAACCGAAAGCGACGAGGCCGCCGAAGCGCGCCGCGCACGCCTGCGCCAGAAACTCGCAGGAATCGACTCCATCGCCTGGACGTACCCCTACCTGGCTACGCTGCTGGGCCTGCCCATCGAAGATGAGTATGTCGAATGGCTGCACAATATGTCGGTTGAGGAAATGAAAAAGCTCATTTTCCGCGCCGTGCAAACCTGGGTAGAGGCGCTGGCGCAAAAGCAGCCCCTATTGCTGGCCTTCGCCTACATCCACTGGGCCGACGACACTTCCATCGAACTGGTCAAAAGCTGCCTGCCGTTGTGCGAACGGCTGCCGGTGCTGTTTCTGTTCACCTACCACAGCGGCGAAGATGCCGATCTCGAAGGCTTCTTGCGTCACCTGCGCAAAGCCTACGCCCAACGGCTGAACTTCATTACCCTGCAACCCTTCGATAGCGAGCAAAGCCGCGCCCTGGTGGAAGCGCTGGTTGGCCCCGGCGCACTCTCCGAAGAAACGCTGCAACTGGTCATCCAGCAATCGGAGGGCAACCCCTATTACATTCGCGAACTGCTGCACCAAATGATGGAAGAGGGCATTTTACAGCGCGACGAGCAAACCCAGGTGTGGCGGGAAACCCGCCCGGTGTCATCACTCGACCTGCCCGACAGCTTGCAGGGGCTATTGCTGGCGCGCCTCGACCGCCTGTCGGCCAACGAACGGCAGATTCTTCAGGCCGCCTCGGTGGTGGGCAGCGTGTTTTGGGAAAATGTGCTGTATGAGTTGTTCGCCAAAGACGAGTTGGTGAACACCGCCCTCGATACCCTGATGGGACGTCAACTGATCCACCTGCGCCAGCAAACCCACGAATTGGGCAAGGAATATGCCTTCAGCCCCTCGCTGATCCGCGACGTGGTGTACGAAAGCCTGCTCTCCTCGCAGCGCGTCCACCTGCACCAACAGGTGGCCGACGCCCTGGCCACCTGCTTGCCGCCCGAAACGCTACGCCGCTACGACAGCCTGGTGGCCTACCATTACCGCAACGCCCACCAGCACCAGCGCGAGTTGTTCTTCATTTTGTTGGCCGCCGACCAGGCCCGCAAGGCCTACGCCAATCACGAGGCCATTCAATACTACTCACGCGCCCTCGATATTTTGGCCGAACTGGAAGTGGAAGCGACGGGTGCCGACGAAGCCGCCCACTACATCCTGGCAACCCAGCGCTTCGAGGTGCTGAATGGCCGCCGCCAGGTTCTCTACACCATCGGCGATCTGTTGAACGGGCGCAACGACGCCCGTGCCCTGCTGCCGCTGGCCGACACCCTCTCCGATGATCCCAGTTGGAAAATTGACGCCCTGCTGGCCCAGCCTGAAGTGACGCACTGGGACAACCGCGACGAACTGGCCGAAGGGGTGCACCTGGCCGAGGAGGCCCTGGCGCTGACCCAAAAACTGGACGACCCGCAGCGCGAAATGATGTGCCTGCTGGCCGTGGCCGAAAAACACCGTCTGCTTAAACAAAAAGATTGGCTGAAGCTCTCGCAACGTGCGCTCGAAATTGCCCGCCAGGTGAACGACTGCACCCAGGAAGTGAATATCTTGCTCAGCATCGGCAAAGCCTACGGGCCCGACCACCGTTCGGAAGCGTTGCAATACCTCCAGCAGGCCCTCGCCGTCAGTCAGCAGGTGGAAGACAGCACCGTGCAAAGCAACATTTTGCAATTGCTGGCCTACGAGTTCGAACGTCAGGGCGATTACTTCCGTCAGTTGACCGTGTGCGAGGAGAAACGCCTGGAAATCAGCCGCCAGACCGGCAACCGGCGTAACGAGGGCCACGCCCTGATGAAATGCGGCCAGATTCGCGCCATCTACCTCGGCGATTTGGAAGCTGGCAGCGAACTGGTGACGGAGGCGCTGAAAACCTGGGAATATACAACCGCCCGCATGTTCCCCCTGCTGCGCCTGGCGCAAATTCGCATCGTGCAGGAGCGTTTCGAGGAAGCCAAAGCATTACTGCAAGAGGCCAGCGAATACCAAGACCGCGTGGCCGAAGATACCGGGCGCGCCGGGCTGGGCCTGGTGCGCGCCTGCCTGGATGTGCGCTTCGATGGCGAGGATTACCTGAAAGGGGCCATCTACCACGCCAACCAGGTCTACCAGATGAGCGTAGACCGCCTGGTGTCGCGGCAATATCAACTGGCGGCCAACTGCATCGCCGCCACCGCCCATCTCAAGCTCAGCCAAAGCTATGCCGATGAGTCGCGCCAACAGGAACACCAGCGGGCCGCCTTACAGGCGGCCCGCCAGGCGCTCGAATTGTTTTGGGAATTTGGCTTCGTGCAGGTGATCGAATGCACCAGCGAGGAAGTGCTGTATCGCTACAGCCAGGCGTTGCGCGCCAACGGGCAAACCGAAGAGGCCAACGCCTTCCTGCAACAGGCCTACACCGAAATGATGCGCAAACTGGCCCTGATCCCCCCCAACAGCCCCTTCCACCAAAGCTACCTCAGCCTGCCGCTGCACCAGCAAATCCAGGCCGAGGGCAAGGCCAACAACCAGAGCAAGCAGGTGGCGAGGCTGGCAGGGTAAGTTGCATGGTAGGTAATTGAACGTGAGGGGACTCGGATTTACAAAATCGCCACCCAGGGGATGGCAAAATTGATGATGATATAAACCACCGCCAGCACCACAAACGAGACCTTATCGAACAGGCCCGAAAGCGCCTCCAGGCCGCGGCGGTCGTACAGGTAGAGCGAGATGGTAGATTGCAGCAGCGTCAGAAAGATCACGCCCATGCCAATGCCGTTGACCATGTCGGTCAGCGTCATCGCTCCGCTATCGGGCAGCAGGCTGGCAACGACGTAGGTATTGGCGACTGCGGCGAAGAAGGCGCCCACACTCAGGCCGAAGCGCGGGTCTACATCGGTGGGTTTGATGAAGAAGGCCAGCGTCGCAATGGCCACCGCGGCGAACAGGCCCTGGAACATCTTGAAGTAAAAGCCATAATCGGGGCGCTGCAACCAGATGCCGAAGATGAACTGCGAATAGGTGGCCTTGAAATCGGTCGGCAGGGCGGGGTCGCCGCGCGGTGTTTTGTAGGAATGCGGCTTGACCGTGGTGGTTTGATCGTAGATTTTGTAGCCAGGCACTTTGACGCGTGAACTGATCGTCGAACCGGCCACATCGGGGATGTAGCGCAGTTGGTACGATTGCAAGCCCTGGTCTTCCAGGCTGATCGTCAGCAGGTGGTCATCGCAGGGGAAACGCGAGACATCGAAAAATTTGGTGATGCGAGCGGTGACGCGATAGAGGGCATAATGGTTGCCATTTTCAACCGTCTCTTTGAGCAGTTCTTTCGATTCGATATCCCCTTCGACGATCTGAAAGTTTTCACCCGGATGGATGGCGTCGCTGGCCCAGTTGAACCACAGGTAGAAATCCACCGTCCAGCCGGTCTCTTTGACCGAGATTTCGACGATGCGGTCTACGTACAGGCCCACGCGCACATCCACGGGAATATCGTTTTCGTGGCCGGGGGGCGGGCTTTTTTCAGCGGCGGTTTTTCCGGCCTCGGTGGCGTTGGGGTCAACCCGATCTTTGTGGCGCTGGATCGCCGCCGAACGGCTCTGGGCGGCGGCTGAAATCGCCCAAACGCCGGCAATCAGACCCAAGATCAGCAACCCGATTGTCCACAGGGCAATCAAGGCGCAGCCGCCCGTGCCGATAGCCACGCGGCGTGAAGAAGAACGGGGTGTATTGGTCATAAGAATCTCCTATGGGTGGTGCGCCAGCCAACTCTCCAGGCTGGCGTTGTATTCGCCGGAACGCTCGGTGAAGGGGAAATGCCCGGCGCCGGGCAGGATTTTGAGTTCGGCGGTGGGAACGTGTTGGGCAATGGCCTGTGATTGTTCTGGCGGTACAATCGGGTCGCTGCCGCCGGTGATGGCGAAGGTGGCGGCCTGGATGCGGGATAGCTGCGGCGTGATGTCCACCTGCGGCATGTGCTTAAAGTAGGGCCACAAGGCGCTCAAATCCATCTGGCGATAAGGGGGGTAGGATACCCGGAATGCTTCGGCGGAATCAGGATGGGCGTAAAAAGCCTTCCGGTCGGCCACGTAAAAACGCAAGCCCCAGGCGAAGATGGCCGGGTGCAGCATGAGCGGGCGAAAGGCGGCGTTGAACAAGGCCCAACCCAGGCCGCCCCAGCGGGTAAAGGTCTGGTTCAACCCCAACACGCCCGTCCAGCGCCCGTGGGCAAAGCCCGAAATGCTGATCACACGCCGGGCCATCTGGGGGCGGTTGGCGGCCAGCGCCAGCGCCATAAAGCCGCCGGTCGAATGGCCGATCAGCGTGGCGGGACGCTCACCGATCAACTGGCGGATGGCTTCATCCATCAGGTTCACCAACGTGTCGGCGGTCAGCACATCCTTTTTGAAGCTGGCTGGTGCAACCGCCGGATAGTGACCGGGCAGGCTGAGGGCATAACACGGGCCAATGCCGAGCATAAACGGCGCCGGATTGACCCGCCACAGGTCAATGGTGCTGGTAATGCCGTGGATCAGGATGACCGGCTCGCCCGTTGCACCGGGGTTCAGGCACAGGGCGACCAATTGGTGGTTAGAGACGTGGATGGTGTGGGTTTGATGGGACATTTTGTACTCACTGCTTAAGAATTTCGCCGGCAATATACCAGGCCGTGATCATCGCCGTCGGCACGCCGCCGGGATTGAAGACGTAATGCCCCACGGCGTAGAAATTTTTGAGCGGCAGGTCTTTGGCGAAGTTGAAATGCGGGGCGTAAGCGGGGTTCCAGTTCCAGCCAGTGGTAGCGCCCTGCCAATTCGATGTATATCGCTCGTAGGTCAAGGGCGAGGCGGCATCTTGCACCTCGATGTGTTGGCGCAGGCCGGGCAAAAACTCCTCGGCGCGGGTGATCAGCTCACCGGCGACGGCGGCTTTGCGGGCCTGGTAGGCGGCTGCATCGGTCTTCAGGGGTTCCCAGTCGGCGTAGCGCTCCAGGTGGACATCAATGCCTTCCTGCGCTCGCTGGGCCTCGAACCGGAGACGGTGCGCTCGCCCGATGCCTACCTGCCAGTCGAGACCTACCTGCGCATCCAGGACGCGGCGGCGGAATACGTCCACGACCCG
>CAZSFD010000118.1:0-11889 GCA_964606085.1 uncultured Anaerolineaceae bacterium | reverse complement strand
TTCCATGCAGAAGGACCTTTGCCCGCAGAATCGGATTTCAGATTTGGAATTGCTGAGCGGCCAGGGAACTGCTCACCCAATGGGTGGAAACCGGCTGACTCGAAATCAGCGCCGCGGCCCGTAAAACGCGCCGCTACCGTTTATCGGCGGAATATCGGCAGCTTATCGGTGGGATAACGGCGATGGATGAGTGATGCCAATGTATAATAGCGCCCAGGAGGAATTTATGCACACATCATCATCCCAGGCCAAACACAGTCACTTTACCAAACAAGATTTTTATCTCATCGCGCTTGCCGTTACACTGCTATTGCTCATTGCCCTTTCGGGTTCGGCATACGCGGCCAGGCCGTCAGGCAGTCAACTCGACCAGGTCGGGCCGGGATTTGCCGATGCCGCGCCCGGCACAGCGGCCATGTCGCTCTACCCGCCATATCCGTATCCATATCCCGTGTTCTTGCCGTTCATCGTGCTGCCCGATGTCAACATCCCGCTGGCAGCGCTTCTGACCCCATTCGATGGCAATCAGAGCGATCTGGGTGGGCCATCCAGTTGGGCCGGCAATTACGGCAAAACGCCGGAGATTATCGTTGCCTCCGATGGCGTGGGCTTGGACGTTCTGGCGCAGGATTATGACAGCAGCACCCCCTGGAAGGCCGTGCTGCTGCACATCGAGCTGGGCAGCAGCGGCTACAAGATCACCCAGGCCCTGACCGCCCTGCCATTTCTGGATCGCGTGATGGGCCTGGCGATAGATGCGGCGGGCAACCGCTATTACGCCACCGGTGTGGATGAGAGCGCGTTGATTTCCCCCACCTACCCCCCGCTCAACACCTACCGCTCAGATATTGTGCGTGTGATCAAGTTGAATGCGGCTGGCGAAGTGTTGTTCAACATTGATTTGGACATCGCCCGCCACGATTTCAACAGCAGCGCTGAGATGCTCATCAACCCGATGGTGGCGGCCAGTTCCCGCCTGGCGGTGGGCGGCAACGAAATTGCCCTGGTGCATGGCATCAACACCGGGCCAGATTGGAACATCAACGGCACACGCCATCAGAAAGCCCTCTCGACCCGCCTGAATGCGGCCACCGGCGCGGTGACCCGTGTTTCATCTATTTGGGTCAGCCACTCCTTCGACCAACGGCTCTTCTTCAATGGGCAGTCCATTCTCGAAACGCACCTCGGAGATGCCTACCCGCGCTATATCGCCCTCGAATCCAACCACAATTCATACCCTCTCTTCCACATCAAGGGCAACCTGGGCGACAACAACACCCGCACCCGGCTGGGCAATATCGCCCTGATCGAAAATGACCCCACCTACCGTTACCTGGCCCTGTTTGCCAGCGAAAACAGCGCTGACACCAGCAGCACCATCAGTGGGCCGCGCAACCTGGCAATTGTGCGTGTCAACGGCAGCAGCCTCGCCCTCGACCCTAATCTGCCCGACACCCTGACCGTGATCTCCTCGGGCACGCAGCAGACCAACCGCCTGCGCTGGCTGACCTTCTACTCGGCAGCTTCCAACCTGCATGCCGAACGCCCGAAACTGATTGGCCTGGGCGGAGACCACTATGTGGTGCTGTGGGAAGAATGGCGCTATACCGGCAGCTATTACGACACCTTCAATGGCATCTATGGCATGGTGATTGATGCCCAGGGCAATATCTGGCAATCACCCCGCCTGATCACCAGCGCCCACCATTTGCCACGCGGCGACGATGCTTTCTGGCTCGATGGCCGCGCCGCCTGGATGACCGGCAACGCCGCCGCACAGCAGTTGTACATTCACTTCGTAGATGCCACGCTGAATTACGCAATGGTGATTGTGGAATAGGCAAACCGGCTGCATCTACCCCATGACCGTCCGCTCAGGCCAATTCACCAGCACACCCGCCAGGGCCAGCCTGCTCATCACCGGCGCGGCCCTGGTTTTATTCCTGCTGGCTGGCGTCATTGCCTGGAACACGCACGTCCCCGATCTGCTTGCCCGCCAGGAACGCGGCAGCGCCTTCGCCGGTGATCTCAGCCGTTTTCGCAGCCTGGGGCAAAGCTTCATCGCCACCGAAAATGGCCTGAACGCCTTCCAGGTGACGGTGCGCCTCAACCCCGGCATGAACGACCCCGCCGCCCGCCTGACCCTGCATCTCACGCGTACCCCCCAGGATGCAACGATCCTGGCAAGCGCCTCCATCCCCCTCCATCGAATTGGCACCAACCCCGAAGTGCGCTTTAGCTTTGCGCCACAAATGGATTCGGCGGGCCAGGCCTATTATGCGCTGGTCGAAACCAACGTGCTGACCGGCTGGGTGACGCTGCTCTCCAGTGAGCAGGATGCCTATTTCGACGGCGTGCTGCTCGCCAATGGGCAGCCTGCCGCCGGCGACCTGGCGTTTCGCACCTTCCGCATGCCCCTGGTGGGCGAGGCCGCCCACCTGCTGAATCGGGTCTTGCCGCGCCTGGCCTGGGCGCTATGGCTGACGCTGCTCTTTGCCGCCATCGGCTGGAGCCTGTTAGTGCTGCTCAATTTCCGCCCCGGGCCGCACGGTTTTGGCTGGATATGGGCGCTCGGCCTGGGCGTGTGCCAGCCGCCATTGTGGTTTGTGCTGGGGGGTATCCTGGGTGTGCCGCTGACGGCTTCATTCCTGCGATGGATAACGGCAGGGCTGGTGGGCGCGGCGCTGATCAAAGGGATGGCCGCCAGTACCCGGCGGGGCGGTTGGCATGTCAACCTGATAACAGGGCTTCGGCAGCCGGCTGGCTGGTTTGCCAGCCGCGAGACGTTGGGCCTGGGGGGCTTGTTCATGCTCGCCCTGGGAATGCGCTTGTTATCCGTCGCCGCGCTCGATGTCCCGCCCTGGGTGGATGGCCTGAGCCATGTCGAAACCATCGGTGCGTTTGTGCAGCATTCCGGCGTTCCGCCCGGCACGCTTTATCACATCGGCTTTCATGCCAACAGCGCTTTCCTGAGCGCGCTGACCACCCTGGCGATCCCTGAAATGGTGCTGGTGTATGGGCAATGGCTGATCGCGTTCGGCGGCTTGACCTTGTTCGTGCTGGCGCGGCAATTGTGGGGCAATGCGCCCGGCGCAAAGATGGCCGCCTTGTCCAGCACGGCAGCCCTGTGGTTCTTTGCCAACCTGCCCGGCTACCTGGTGAATTGGGGGCGCTACCCCTTCTTGCAGGGGATTGCCCTGCTGCCGTTAGCCATCGTGGCGGGCATGCTCGCCGTGCGGCAGCGCCAGCGCAATCCCGTTATCCTGCTGATCCTGCTGGTCGGCGGCCTGACCGTGTCACACTATGGCACGCTGTCCTTCTGCCTCACCTTTTGGCTGGCTGCCCTGCTGCTGCAAGCCAACCGGCAGACGTTGGGCGAGATCGGCCCATTCCTGCAGTCGGCGCAGCGCAAATGGGGCTGGCGTTTTGGCGCTGCGGTGGCGGTTGGCGTTTTGGGGGGCGTCGCGCTCACCATCGTTTTGTTCAGGGTGATCGGCAGCCCGGCCATTCAGCAAATCATCGCCCAAAGCCGCCAAACGGCCGATGAGTTCAACTACCTCGATTTGCTCCTGCTCAACGGCTATGCGGGCGGTTTGTGGCTGTGGGCTGCTGGGCTGCTCGGATGGGTTGTCGGCCTTTCCCAACGCCACAAGCTGTTGTGGCTGTTGAACGGGTGGGTTCTGTGCCAGGCGCTGCTGATCACCCTGCAAGCCCCCTGGCTGGGTGAAGCGATTGCCAGCTACACCAATGGCCTGCTGATCCTTTCGCTGCCCATTTCACTGTTTGTGGGCTTCCTATCCCTGGCCTGGACGAACCATTTTCATCCACTGCGCTGGCTGCTGATAGCGCTGGCCGGGCTGGGAGCCTGGAGCCAACTGGCGGCGCTCAACCCCACCACCACGCTCCTCACGCCTGCTGACCAAAGCGCCCTGCACTGGATTCTCACCAACACCGAAACCTCGGCGCGTTTTTGGATCAATTCAAATTATTGGGGGCATCTCAGGGTCGTCCCCTGCGATGGCGGTGCGTGGATTCCGTCCTTGACAGGCAGGCCCGTGGAGTGGCTGCCAGAAGAAATGGCAGCGGCTGATGTGCGTGCCTGGCTGGACGAGAACCGGCTCGAATATGTGTACCAGGGGTATTTTCCCGGCTTCATGGAACGGGCCTGGCCCGACATTGCCAGCGAGACCGAATATGAGGTGGTTTATCAGGCTGCGGGGGTCAGGATTTGGCAGCGGAGATGATCATCCGTTGCATGGGACGCAGTCTCCCACGGGCAAATGGCCTGCGTCCGTCCAGCCTGTGCCTTCTACCCAGAAGGGATGGTTGAGCGTGGCGCGGATGTGGGCGCTGCCGATTTCGATGACGACGGTGGCTTCGGCGGTGCGCGTGAAGGCGTCGGTGACGGTGAAGAGGCCCGTTTCGCCAGTGTCCGGGTCGGTGGCGTAGACCTTGTCACCGACCTTGATTTCTTCGATGGGCCGTTCGCCATCTGCGGTGGCGATCAGCGTCCCGGCGACAAAGCATTCACCAGGAAGCTTGCAAACGCCGCCCGGACAGGCGCCCCCGGCCAATGTGCCCAACATCGACTGTGCCGCGCTGCGAATGCCCCACCCAAGCGCCCCGCCGAAAGCCCCGCTGATCATGCCGGAAATCCCGGCAGCCAGGACTTCTTCGAGTGTGGTTGCGCGTCCACATAGGGCATTCGTGACCGCGACCCCGGTCACACTGGCAGCGGC
The DNA here is from genome assembly GCA_964606085.1 of uncultured Anaerolineaceae bacterium. Taxonomy (GTDB): domain Bacteria; phylum Chloroflexota; class Anaerolineae; order Anaerolineales; family UBA4823; genus CAIQJJ01. The sequence goes on along the minus strand of CAZSFD010000118.1, from coordinate 7,150 downwards.
CCCGCCCGCCGCACCCCACAACATGGATGCGGCCAGTCCCGCCCCCGCCGGGAACAACCCTCCCACCAGCCCCGTAACCGCCCCGGTCAATGCGCCGATGCCGATGGCACGCAGGGCTTGCGGCGAGAGCAGCGATAGGCACGGGTGGGCGGCGCATCGCCCTGCTGCTGGTGGAAGACCTGTTGTTGTCCTATTCATCGAAATTTCGAGCCATTCTGGAAAAAGCCCATCATCAACTTGAGCAGGGCGAAGGCATTCCCGAAGACGAGTTTTGGCGGGAAATAGACAAAACGTAACGACTTCCCTTCATCATCACCTATTCACACGACTGCGCCGCGGCATCCCGCCCGGCGCAGTTTTCATTACGGCACAGGCGTTACTCTCGATAAGCCGAAGAAGCCGCCGCCCGGCTCAACCACGTCCTGGCGGCAGGCTTCGAGAACGCCGCCCTGACCGATGGCACGTTCTCGTTCTGCCTGCTCAACTCACCCTATGATGGCGAAACGGCCACTGGCGGCGGGGAACGCCTGGAAGGGCGTTTTTTGCAGCAGCTGACGGATGACGAAATCCTGCTCGCCCGGCTCGAAAAGGCCGTCGGCAAACTGCCCGATGACGGCGTCGCCGCTGAGCGATGTTCTTTATCGCCAACCGCCCTCAGCCCACAGATAGCGCCCGTTCAGGCGCATACCTGGGTCGAGTGGATGGCGGCGAGGAACCTGGCCGCGCCGAACAAGGGGAAACCCCGCAAGCCTGCTCAGACGAATGGGCAGATCAGCCTGTGGGGCTGACAGGATCACAAACAGCCTCGGCCACGCCGGGGCTGTTTGTGTTTGTATACGGGCAACGTTCTCGGCTACAATGGGCTTATGAACGGAACACAACGCATTCACATTCGGCCCGGCCTGCGCGTGCGCATCGTCCAGAAGCAAGATCAGGCCAGCGGTAAGTTGACGGAAGGCATCGTCAAAGATATTCTGACCAACTCGGCCACCCACCCGCATGGCATCAAAGTCCGCCTGACCGATGGCAAGGTGGGGCGGGTAAAGGAGATTGTGGCCGAAGGATGAAGGGAGTGGGTTTATGACCCCAGAAACCGTCCCCGTTGCCTATGAATTCTACGATCACTGGATCGAACCGCGCCCGGTCGCCATCGAGACCACCGGCGCGGCAGTGCTGGTCAACTCGGTGGGGCGCAAGGCCACTTTTCGCCGTGGCAAAATCGCCAAAGCCATCCTGACTGCGGCAGGCGAAGGGGTACGCCAGGAACTCGATGCCCATGTGCCGCTCGTGCCAGGGCAGATCGTCATCACCTCGGCCGGCCACCTGCGGAAAACGGCCCTCACCCGTTACATTTTCCACGCCGTCGTCACCAGCGGCGAAAACCGCTACTACGCCGACCCCAAGCTGATTTCGCAAAGCACCGCCCGGGCCGTGCATCTGGCCGATTTGCTGGGCCAGCCGAGTATCGCCATCCCCGCCCTGGGCAGCGGCGTGGGGCGCGGCGACCCGCTGGAAGTGGTCAGGCGCATCGTGGGCGAGATCATCGCCCTGCTGCCCAAATGTATGGCACTGCGCAAGGTAATCTTCGCCACCACATCGCCGGAGACCTACCAGCTTTTTCACCAGCGTGCCCTGGCAGCCATGGCTCTGGCCTATAGCGAGCAGGAACTCAAGAACTCGCTGGCGTCTTTTCCACCGGCGCTTTATGGGCTGGTCGGCGATCTGCTGCAAAAATTCGTAGCCGCCCGGCAGGCCGGTGACAGTGCCCAGGCCGAAACATTGCAACAAGAAGCCCGGGGGCTGAAATACCTGGCCGAACAACTGCAAGGAGAACTGCCCGCCGCCAACCAGGACGCTTCCAGAGTGGTGCAGGTGGTTGTCCACAACAGTTTGACGATCATCCATCACATTGACCAACAAAACAACATCGGTGCAGGCGGCGTGCTGGTGGAAGGAAGTGTGGGCGGCGATATCGTCACTGGCACAAAAATCACTACCTGAAAATCCAGGCCTTGATCGAGCAAACCTACCCCGGCCAGGGCAAACGGGTGGTCATTGGCGAAACTGGCTGGCCCTCGGCGGGTTCGCCGAACAACGAGGCCGTTCCCAGCCTGGAAAACCAGCGCCGTTTCTATCTCGAATTTTTGGCCCTGGCCGACGCCAACAATGTGGATTACTTCTACTTCGATGCTTTCGATGAACTGTGGAAGATCGAAGAACCGGGCGGGGTGGGGTATGCAACCAAGAATGGCGATTCTTCGTGCAACCAGCCCACCGGCAGCTATCCCGATTCCGTTTGCCCCAAAATCGAGCAAGTTTTCACATTGAGTTCTGCCTGGCAGCAGTACGCCATCAGCCTGTTCTTCATCCCGCGTGACTACCGGCGCACGGTGGGCGGTTTCGGCTTCTATGCCGGGCAAGACGTGACTTTTTACCTGGATGACATGGTGTATCAGTTTGATAAGGCATGGCTGCAGCAGGTCTTTCTGCCCACGCTTCAACGCTGACCGCAAAAACCCGCTATAAGCGATGTGAATCAGCCTTCAAACCGGCTCACAGCGGTTTCCTATTTACCGGGTATTCGGTGTGTTCCGTGGTCTAAGACACTCAAACCTGGCTTATCTCACACCTGCCTGCCCAGGGCATGAATTTCTTGCCAAAACCGCCCATCTTATCTATACTGAAACCTGTCCAGCCCAACAAAATGCCGGGCGGTGCAGCAATACTACCCGGTTGAATCTCTGCGAAGCAGAGATCACCCGTGCGCAGGGGTCGCATGGCGGCTGAATGGGAACGCATCTGGGCCGCTCGCGCAAATGGCCGCGGGCGGTCTTTTTTGATGGTGGGTATCTCCTATGCTCAATCTCGAATCGATCCAACTGAATGCCGCCATCCGCGGCATCTTGCCCAATGAACTCGTCACCGTCGTCAGCGTGCAGTGGTTCGGCTCGGAGGCGCTCGAACTGACCTACAAGACGGCTTCTGGGCGGGTGGCCAACCAGCTACTCTACCGCGAGGACGAAACGCACCTGGAACTGGTGGAGCAGGGCCGCCCGTGGAGCTTCGATGGCGATGGGGCCACCTTCCGCCTGGTTTCGGAGGCGCAGCGCATCAAGCTGGCGCACCTGTTCGACCCGGTGCTGGCGGTGCATACATCCATCGTCGAGCCGCTGCCGCACCAGATTACCGCTGTGTACGAGGCCATGCTGCCGCGCCAACCGCTGCGCTTCTTGCTGGCCGATGACCCCGGCGCGGGCAAGACGATCATGGCCGGGCTGCTGATCAAAGAATTAATTGCACGCGGCGATTTACAGCGCTGCCTGATCGTCTGCCCCGGCAGCCTGGCGGAGCAGTGGCAAGATGAACTCGACAAGAAATTCCACCTGCCCTTCGAGATTCTGACCAACGACAAGCTCGAAGCCGCCCGCACCGGCAACTGGTTCCTGGAAAACAACCTGGCCATCGCCCGCCTGGACAAGCTCTCGCGGGACGAGGATGTGCAAGAGAAGCTCAAGACGCCCGACTGCCGCTGGGATTTGGTGGTGTGCGATGAAGCCCACAAGCTCTCGGCCACGCTCTTTGGCGGCGAGGTCAAGTACACCAAGCGCTATCGCCTCGGCCAACTGCTCTCCTCGCTGACGCGCCACTTTCTGCTGATGACGGCCACGCCCCACAACGGTAAAGAAGAAGATTTCCAGTTATTCATGGCCCTGCTCGATGGCGACCGTTTCGAGGGCCGCTTCCGCGACGGCGCGCAGGCGGCAGATGTGTCCGATTTGATGCGCCGCATGGTCAAGGAGAAGCTGCTCAAATTCGATGGCACGCCGCTTTTCCCGGAGCGCATCGCCTACACTGTACCCTACACGCTCTCGCTGGCCGAGGCCGATCTGTACCAGGCCGTGACCGATTACGTGCGCCAGGAATTCAATCGCGCTGACGCTCTCGAAAACGATAAACGCGCCGGGACGGTGGGGTTTGCGCTGACGATCTTGCAGCGCCGCCTGGCATCCTCGCCCGAAGCCATCCATCAATCCCTGCGGCGGCGGCGCGAACGCCTGCAAGCCCGCCTGAACGAGTTGGAAGTGCAGCAGCGCCGCGGCATGGCCGCCTCGATCCTTTCTTCTGCTGTGCCGGTACTGGACGACGAAGCGGTGGAAGACCTCAACGAATCACCCGCCGACGAACTGGACGCCGTCGAGCAAGTGATCCTCGACCAGGCCACCGCCGCCCGCACGATAGACGAGCTGCGCGCCGAGATCGAGACGCTCAAATCCCTCGAAACTGACGCCCTGGCCGTGCGCCGCAGCGGGATGGACACCAAATGGCGGCAGCTTGCCAGCCTGCTGGGTGAGATTTTCACCCCCGCCGGGCTGCACGGTGTGGCCGAAGAACGCGCCCCCTACGGCAGCGGCCCGATCCCCAAGCCGCAGCCCTCGCCGGGGCAAAAACTCGTCATCTTCACCGAACACCGCGACACGCTCAATTACCTCGAAAACCGCATCGCCACTTTGCTAGGGCGCAGGCAGGCCGTGGTGCAGATTCACGGCGGACTGGGGCGCGAGGAACGTGCCAAAGCTCAGGAAGCCTTCAAGTTCGACCCCGCTGTGCAGGTGCTTCTCGCCACCGACGCGGCGGGCGAAGGCATCAACTTGCAGCGCGCCCACCTGATGGTCAACTACGACCTGCCCTGGAACCCCAACCGCCTGGAGCAGCGCTTCGGGCGCATCCACCGCATCGGGCAGACCGAAACCTGCCACCTGTGGAACCTGGTGGCCGCCGAGACGCGCGAGGGCGATGTGTACCAGCGCTTGCTGGAAAAGATCGAACAGGCGCGCCAGGCCCTCGGCGGGCAGGTCTTCGATGTGCTGGGCAAGCTGCAATTCGAGGGCAAATCGCTGCGCGACCTGTTGATCGAGGCCATTCGCTATGGTGACCAGCCCGAACGGCGCGCCTACCTGAGCACCGTGGTAGATTGCGCCCTCGACCGCGGCCAACTGCAAAACCTGCTCGAAGAACGCGCCCTGGCCCACGATGTGATGGATGTCAGCCGGTTACAGAGCATCCGCGTGGAGATGGAGCGCGCCGAGGCCCGCCGCTTGCAGCCGCATTACATCAAGTCATTTTTCATCGAGGCCTTCCAGCAGTTGGGCGGCACGGTACGCCAGCGCGAAACCGGGCGCTACGAGATCACCCACGTCCCGGCGCTGGTGCGCAACCATCACCGCGCCAGCGGCCTGGGCGAACCGGTGCTGCCGCGCTACGAGCGCATCACCTTTGAGAAAGACCTGGTTCAACCCCAGGGCCAGTCATTGGCCGATTTCGTCTGTCCCGGCCATCCGCTGCTGGATGCCGTGATTGAGCTGACACTCGAACGGCAGCGCGATTTGCTGCGACGTGGGGCGGTGCTGGTGGATGAACGCGACTTCGGCACGCAGCCGCGTGTGCTTTTTTCGCTCGAACACGCCCTGCAAGATGCCAGTTTGACGCGGGCCGGTGAGCGGCGCGTGATCTCCAAACGGATGCTCTACACCGAACTCGACTCCGCCGGCACGATGCGCCACGTCCATTACGCCCCCTATCTCGATTACCGCCCCCTGACCGAGAACGAACCCGGCGTGGAAGCGCTGCTGGCCCGCCCCGAATGCGCCTGGATCACGCGGGCGCTGGAGCAGCAGGCGCAGGGCTACGCCGTCAGCCAGGTGGTGCCGGAGCCTCTCAAGGAAGTGCGCGAGGCGCGTTTGACGCTGATCGCCAAGACCGAAGCGGCGGTGAAGGAACGCCTGACCAAGGAGATCGCCTATTGGTACCGCCGTTCGGAGGAACTTAAGTTGCAGGAACAGGCCGGGAAACCCAACGCCCGGCTCAATTCGGGTGAGGCGGTCAAGCGCGCCGACGCCCTGCAAACCCGCCTGCAAAAACGCCTGGAAGAGCTGGCCCTCGAAGCGCAGATTTCGCCGCTGCCGCCGCTGGTGCTGGGCGGGGTGTTGATCGTTCCCATCGGGCTGATCCGCGCCATGACGGGCCAGCCCGTACCGGTTGCCACCCATCCCACCGACACCCAGGCCAGCGCCGCCCGCGCCCGGCAGATCATGATGGACATCGAACGCCGCCTGGGCTTTGCTCCCACTGACCGGGAGTTTGAGCGCCTCGGCTACGACATCGAGAGCGGCATCCCCAATAGCGGCTTGCTGCGTTTTATCGAGGTCAAGGGCCGCGTGGCCGGGGCCGATACCGTCACTGTTACCCGCAACGAGATTCTCTATTCGTTCAACCAGCCGGAGCAGTTCATTTTGGCGCTGGTGGCCTTCAACTCAGATGGCTCACACCAGGTGCGCTACCTGCGCCGCCCCTTCCAGCGCGAACCCGATTTCGGTGTGACCAGTGTCAATTATGACTTCGCCGACCTGCTGGCGCGGGCCGGGGAGCCTACATAGTAGAAGTTGATCATCCACCAGGAGCCGCAATGTCCGCACAACCCAATGTCATCTTTTTCTTTACCGACCAGCAGCGCTTTGACACCACCGGTGTTCATGGCAACCCGCTCGATCTGACCCCCAATTTCGACCGCATGGCGCATGAAGGGACGCACCTCTACAACACCTTCACGCCCCAGCCTGTGTGCGGCCCGGCGCGTGCCTGCCTGCAAACCGGGCGCTATGCAACCCAATCGGGTTGTTACCGCAACGGCATCCCGCTGCCCACCGATGCTTTGACCCTGGCACGCGTCTTTGGCGCGGCTGGCTACACCACCGGCTATATCGGCAAGTGGCACCTGGCTGAAGGACACGTGACCGGGGCGGTGACCGAACCGTATCGTGGCGGCTATGAATATTGGCTGGCCGCCAATGCCCTCGAAATGACCTCCGACGCCTATCAAACCGAACTGTACGATCGCGACAACCAGCCCGTGCGGCTGCCCGGCTATCGAGTGGACGCACTGACCGATGCCGCCATCCGTTACATAGATACCCCCCGCACGCAGCCGTTCTTGCTGTTCCTGTCGTATCTGGAGCCGCACTTCCAGAACCATCGCGACGATTACCCTGCGCCCACCGGCTATGCTGAGCGCTATACCGGGCGCTGGGTACCGCCTGATCTGCAAGCCCTGGGCGGCGGCACCGCCTACCAGCACCTGCCCGGCTACTACGGC
>CAZSFD010000117.1:0-12070 GCA_964606085.1 uncultured Anaerolineaceae bacterium | reverse complement strand
GGGCGTGTCAGGGATGGGGGTATGGATGGGAAAGGGGTAGGCGGAGAAAAGAGAAATGAGAGAGGGCATGAAAAGGTTGCAGGGCAAAGGTTGAAAGTCAGAAGATGATGATGTCGTCGAGGGAACGCTTGGGGACGTGATGGACAGCCTCGGCGTCGCGCCAGTATTGGATGTCGCCGCTGGCGGGGATAGCTTCGATGACGACGGTTTCTTTGGGCTTGCCGAGGGCGAGGACGAGTAAAATCTCGTAGGTATCGGGCAGGCCAAGTTCCTGAGCCAATTCGGCCCGGCGAACAGAGCCCAACATGCAGCCACCCAGGCCCCTTTCGGTTGCACCGAGCATGATGCTCTGAGCGGCAATACCGTGATCGCAACCAAAAGCAGGGCTGATGGATTTATCGCCCAGCATGACGATATAGGCGGCGGGACGCTCGCCTTCTTCGGGGCCGGGCCAATCTTTCAGGTATCCCGCCCAGGCCAAATGCGAAAAGATCATCGCATTGCGGGCCGGGTCGTTGGAAAGCACATATTTCAATGCCTGCTTGTTCGAACCCGAGGCAGAGAGGCGCGCCAGGTCTACCAGTTCGCGCAGGGTCGCGGTATCAACAGCCACACCCTGGTAAAAACGGCGGTAACTGCGATTACGTCGGACCAGATCGTGCAAGGTCATGGGTCAACTCCTTTCGAGAGCCTGAAAGTCGGGACCGGTGATCAAGCCTTCATCTGATAGAGTTTCATAGGCTTCCCAGCAACATCAAACAAAACAGGCGCTCAGAATCTCTGAGCGCCTGCAAGTTTACCACGCGCAAAGTGGGCAAAATCAGGACAGGTTTTGCTTGAGCGAGAGCAACTGTCCGGCGACGGAAGCATCCAGCACCTTGCCGCCCGCCTTGATCACCAGCCCACCGAGGATGGATGGGTCAACATGGAAGTTGACATCCGCCTGCCCGCCCAATTTCGCCAGAACATCACGTTGAACGGTGACTTTCTCGCCGTCGGTCAGCGGCAGGGCGCTGGTCACATCGGCGGCCGCGCCGCTGACCGACGCGCCTTCGAGGACGACCACTTTGCCCGCCTTGACGCCGGAGAAGAACTCATCGAGCAAGGCGCGCTGGCGTTTGTCGTCGAGCGCCTCGCCGATCAGCTTTTGGGCGGCGGCAATGGAAATAGCGACCACCTGGCCGCGCACGTCAGCCAGGATGCGTTCGCGTTCCTGGTAGGCTTCGGCCAGGGCGGCTTCGCGCTGCTTGGCAATCTCCGCTTCGGCAGCCGCTTTGATTTCCTGGGCGGCCTTGGCGGCCTTATCGGCAGCCTCGCTCACGACGGTGTTGGCCTTCGTCTGCGCCTGGCTGACGATGGCGGCGGCTTCTTTTTCGGCGTTGGCACGCGCTTCGGCGGCCACACGGGCATCTTCGAGGCCCTGGGCAATCGTCGTGCGGCGTTTTTCGAGCAAACCCAACACCGGCTTGTACACCCATCCTGCCAAAATGACAAACAGGATGATGAAACTGCCAATATAAACGAGCAAATATCCGAGATTAAGTCCAAGTGCTTCCAAAGCAAACCTCCTGCGCGAGATTGGCGCGCCCTAGAACACGAACAAGATCAAGAGCGCCACCACCAGGCAATAAATGGCGACGGCCTCGGCGAAAGCGATGCCCAAGATCATATTGGTTTGCACCAGACCACTGGCATCGGGATTGCGGGCCATGCCCTGCACCGCGCCGCTGGCGACGATGCCAATGCCAGCGCCCGCGCCAATTGCTCCGATCATAGCCAACCCGGCACCGATCAACTTTCCCAAAATGGTTGCGGCTTCAACATCCATGTGTACGTTCCTCCTGAAATTTCTGTTTGATTTTTCGTAATGCGTGTTCCCTTGAGGAACGCGCGCTAGTGAGCGTGACCTTCTTCGTGGTCGCCGTGGCCCTGGGTAGCCTGCGACATGAAAACCATCGTCAGCATCCCAAACACAATCGCCTGGATAGCGCCGACGAAAAACTCGAGCATCAGAAAGCCCGATTGGGCGAAAGCCGGTACGAGTGAGCCAATCACCATCAACAGCACCGAGCCGGCGAAGATATTGCCAAAGAGACGGAAGGAGAACGAAATGACTTTGGAGATTTCCGAAATCAATTCGAGAATACTCACCACCAAATCCAACGCGCCAAAAAATGGCTTGGTGAAGAGCGTCTTGACATTGAAGAATTTGCTGAAATAGGAGAATTTTTGCGCCCGAAAGCCGATCACCTGCGTCATCACCACAGCGATCAAGGCCAGGGCCAGGGTGAAGTTCAAGTCGGTGGTGACAACACGCAGGAACGGGATCAGGGCATAGCCTTCGTCGCCATGAGCTTCTTCGGCGGTGATGGTGGTCAAACCAGGCAGCAGTTCTTTGGTGACGTAGCCGTGGTCGGAGTGATGCAGAACGCCAATCGTTTCGACCACCGGGAAGAGTTCAGTCCAGTTGGAGACCAGCACGAGCAGGGTAATGGTGGCGAAGAAGGGGAAGATGCTCCTGGCCCATTTTCCGGCAGTGGTTTCGGTGATGTTGTAGATCGCTTCGAGCATAAATTCGATCACACCCGGAATACCACCCGGCACCATCTCGCCGCCCAAGACGGCTCGGCGCACCGCCAGGCCCATCAGGCCCAGCACCGTCATCGAAATGACCAGGCCGGTCAGCGTATTGGTCCAGTAGAAAGAGGGGAACATATAGGGGATGGCCGCCACAAAACCCAGCCAGCCAGCCAACAGCAGGGCATCCCAGGCTTTATTGAGGAAGCCAACAGCCAAAATCAGCAGTGCAGCCGCCACCGATAGCACCGTCACCGCCAGCCCCCAACCTTCCAGCGGCACATGCTCGGCAGCCATCTGGATGTGCGGGCGGACCGGCGCAAAATACTGCGCGGCGACGATGTTGCCAATGATCACCGCCAGGACTATCCATCGCTTGAAGCCCCAACGCCAACCCGTTTTTGCGTTATGAGTTCCTTCCACGGTCAGCATCCTCCTGAGATTGTCCTTTGGTTGTCGGTTTGATACGGGCGGTGGCCTTGTTCACAATCCAGAACATCATCACAATCGTCACCGGCACGCTGGCCAACAACAAAATCAGTGTAAATAAAGGTTTGGTGCCGAACTGTTGATCGAGCCATAACCCACCGAACAGTGAAAGCAAGACCACAAACAGGGTTAGAAACCCCACCTGCCCGGCCACCGCTGCCAGGGTGAGATTGAGCGCATATTGGCTGCGGTTCTTCTCCGAGGGCTCCTGGCTTGGCTGGTTCATAGCGGGCAAGATTTTATCATGTGGGCGGTAAAAACGTCAACGAAATTCTACCAAATATGTCCAATAAAGTTCGCCGGATGAAAATTGCCAAACTTCATAAAAAATTGATAAGTTTTGTAGTTTAACAATATCTTTGACGCTCGTTAACGGGGCCATAACATCGGCGTGATAACATGAAAGCATTGATTGTGTGCCTATGAGCAATTCTCCCACCCCTCCTAACAAAAAACCTTCCGTAATTGGCGAATTGCCCAATTACGCCGAATGTGTCACCCCTGATACTTCGGGCAAAATCATTGCCCAAATTTTAGAACAGCACATCAAACTACCCGGTGTACTGATCTTATCGATCAACGAGGATGGATGCCAATGCTTAATGGGCATGGTTTCCCGTCAAAAATGTTATGAGCAATTGGGGCGGCCTTTTGGGGTGGAAGTATTTCTCAATCGCCCGATTGTGGCGCTCTACCAACATCTGAACATCAGCGCCACGGTGCTGCCTGCCGAAATGTCCATCGAAACCGCGGTTGAGTTAGCCCTCAAGCGCCCTTCCGATCAACTGTACGAACCGATTGTGATTCAGGTGGGGGAAGCCGAGTTTCGCCTGCTAGACCTGCATGTCCTCCTGCTGGCCGAAACAGAACTACTTTCCAACGCCAATATGGTAATTGGCCAACAATACGAAGAAATATCCAGCCTCAATGAGGAACTCGAAGCCAAAGTGCTTGAACGCACCAAAGCCCTGCAAGAGGCTTACAATCAGCTCGAACAACTCGACCGCACAAAAGCGGACTTCATCAGCGTCGCATCCAGTGAACTGCGTTCCCCGCTGATGGTCGTCAACCAATATAGCCAGATGTTGCTGCTCAGTTCGACCATCCAGATGAATTCGGGCCTGGTACGCATGATCAACGAAATGAACGCCGCCCTCAAGCGCCTGGACGATGTGGTCGAAACCATGCTCGATGTGGCCCGGGTAGACTCGAAAGAACTCAGCCTCAATTTTCAAGCGGTTGCGCTGGATAGTATTTTCAACCAGTTGCGCAAAGAATATGAGAAGGTGTTGGCCGCCCGTGATTTGAGCTTTAACATCCAATACGACAACCCGCTCCATTTCCCCGAAGTGCGCGGCGACCGCGATGCGCTCTATAAGGTTTTCAACCATCTCTTACAAAATGCGATCAAGTTCACCCCCAACGGCGGCTCGATCTTGTTTCGCGGGCGGGCGCTCCAATCGAATGGTAACGGCGTGGAGGGGGTAGAAGTCATTGTCAAAGATAGCGGCGTTGGGGTTGCCCCCGAACAGCGCGAAGCCATCTTTTCCAAATTCTATCAGACGGGAAAAGTTTCTTTGCACGCGACCGGCAAGTTGAATTTCAAAGGCGGTGGTGCTGGCCTGGGGCTGGCTATCGTACGCGGCATTATCGAAGCGCACGGGGGACGCATTTGGGTTGAAAGCCCAGGCTACGATGAAACCACCTATCCGGGCAGCACTTTCTTCGTTCACCTGCCCGCGGTCGAAGCAATGTCTGCTTCCCTGGCACCCGCAACCCCCAATCGGGCGAAAACGATAACGGTATAAACCGCCCAACCCTATCCCCATACCCCCTTCAAAAATTTCACCTTTTCCACCGTGTGGAAATCGCCGCCGCCTTCGTGACCGTTGTACGCGTAAACGCGGATTTCCTTCGGCCCGGCCCAATAGTTATAGGCGGCATAAACGGTGGATGGCGGGCAGACCATATCCATCAGACCCACCGAGAAGAGCGTCTTGGCATGCGCGCGCGTGGCAAAGTTGACGCCATCAAAATAAGACAGGGTACGAAAGACCTGTTCGATATGGTTGCGGTGCGTGTTGAGGTAACGCGTGATCTCCTGGTAAGGGTAGCTATCCACGATGTCGGTGGCACGGCGGTAGTGGCAGAGGAACGGCACATCAGGCATTGCCACGGCCACATCTGGCATGAGGCCGGCGGCCGCGAGGGTGATGCCGCCACCCTGTGAACCGCCCGTGACGGCAATGCGGCTGGCATCTACCCCATCGAAGGAACGCGCCGCTTCGATGGCACGCACGGCATCGGTGAAAACGCGGCGGTAGTAATAATCCTGCGGGCTGAGGATGCCCTGCGTCATGAAGCCGGGGTGAAAGGGATTGCCGCCAGCCTGGTTATCGGGCGTGTCGCCCTTCTGCCAGGCGGAGCCTTGCCCACGCGTATCCATGACGAAGTGAGCGTACCCCACGCTGGCCCACAGCAGCCAATCGGTAGGAAAGCCGCGCCCGCCGCCATAACCGATATACTCGACCACACACGGCAGCTTTCCGCCGCGCTGACGGGGCATGATCAGCCAGCCTTTCACCGGCTGACCATCGTAGCCCGAAAAACTCACATCGTAGGTATCCTGCGCCGTCAGGCCATAATCCACCTGCTTGAAGTGGGCGAGGAGCGGGCGCTGGCGCGCCGCCGCCAGGGTGGATTTCCAAAACAGGTCGAAATCTTCGGCTTCGACACGGGTGGGCTGGTAGGATTGCAATTGCTCGAGGGGGAGATCGAAAAAGGCCATGCTAAACTCCGCGAAAAGATAACGAGGGGACTAGATGCGTGCATTCTACCCCAAAATGGTACAATCCGCCTCATGCCCGCCGCAACCATTTCCCAGGCCATCGAAAGCTATCTCGCCGTCATCGCCGACGCTCGCAGCGAACAGACCCACCGCACCTATGCCAACGCCCTCAAATTCTTTGTCCAGGTGTTGGCCGAGCACAACCTGCCCCCCGAAAAAACCGCTCCCACCGACCTGCCCGAAGATGCCGTCGCCTGGCTGTCCACCGAACTCAAATATCATGCGCCCGCCACCGAACAGCTCTATCTCACTGCCGCGGCGGGCTTCTACGAATATCTGACCGCCGAAAAACTCGCCATGCCCAACCTGCCGCGCCTGCGCCTGCTGATCCGGCGGCGCTCCCGCAAAACGGGTCAACGCCTGCCGCAATTCCCCCGCGAAGAACTCGAAAAAGTGATCGCCTATGCTCAAAATCTGGATTCGGCGACGAGCGCCATTTACAGCTCACCCAACCCCACCTCGCGGGTTGAGCCGGTCGAAACCCACGAACACGATCCATTCAACGAACACCTGCGCAACCTGCGTGACCGCGCCTTTCTGATCACCCTGGCCGACACCGGCTTGCGCGTTCACGAAGCCTGCAAGCTGCGCCGCGGCGACCTGGATTGGAACGAGGGCCACGCCATCATCATCGGCAAGGGCGACAAACAGGCCGTCATTCGTTTCTCGCCGCGCTCGCTGAAGGCGCTGCGCGACTACCTCAACGCCCGCTCCGAAATAGATGGTAATTCGGGCAAGCCGCTGGCCGCCCTGCCGCTCTTCGCCCGCCACGACCGCGGGGCTGGCAAAAAGGTCAAGGCCATCACGCCCACCACCGGGCGCAACATTGTTGCTGAACGCGTTGAAGAATGCCTGGGCCAAGAAGCCGTTGGTACGATTACGCCGCACTCGTTCCGTCATTACTTCGTCACCACGGTGCTGCGTGCCTCGGGCAACCTCAAGCTGGCGCAAGAACTGGCCCGCCACAGCAACATCGCCGTCACCCAACGTTACGCCCACCTTTCCGACGACGAACTCGACCGCGGCTACGGCGAAATCTTTGGATAGCAACCATTCAAACGAAGGAGTATCGTATGCACCCCCAATTACGCTGGGGCCTGCTCAGCACGGCCCGCATCAATCGAGTGATCATCCCCCCGCTGCGCGTTTCACCGCGCAATGAATTGGTGGCGGTTGCCAGCCGTGACCAGGCCAAAGCGGAGAAATACGCCGCCGAGTGGGGCATCGGGCGCGTCCACGAGAGCTACGAAGCGCTGCTGGCCGACCCCGAAATAGACGTGATCTACAACCCGCTGCCCAACAGCCTGCACGCCGAATGGACGATCAAGGCGTTGCAGGCGGGCAAGCATGTGTTATGCGAGAAGCCGCTGACCGCCAAAGTGAGCGAGACCGACGCCATCATCGCCGCTGCCGAAAGCAACGGAAAGGTAGTGGCCGAGGCTTTCATGTATCGCCATCATCCACAGACCTTAAAGGTGAAAGAACTGGTGGCGAGTGGCGCGTTGGGCGCACTGCGCCTGATGCGCGGCTCCTTCTCCTTCACGCTCAGCCGCGACCCCGATGTGCGCCTGCGCCCCGACCTGGACGGCGGCTGCATCTGGGATGTGGGCTGCTACCCGGTCAGCTACATCCGCACGGTCGTCGGCGCAGAGCCAGAGGAGGTGTTTGGCTGGCAGGTGACGGGGCCGACCGGCGTGGATTTGCTGTTCGCCGGGCAGATGCGCTTTCCAAACAACGTTTTCGCCCAGTTCGACTGCGCCTTCAACATGCCCTACCGCGCCCAGGTCGAAATCGTCGGCAGCGAGGCTACACTGACGGTTCCCACCCCTTTCAAGCCCGGCCTCGAAACCGAAATCTACCTGACGCGCGGCGATGACACCGAACAGATCGTCATCGCCGGGCAGGAGCTTTACCAGGGCGAGGTGGAAGATATGGCCGATGCCGTGCTGCTGGGCAAGCCGCCGCGCATCTCGCTGGCCGATAGCCGCGGCAATGTGGCGGCGCTGGCGGCGCTGTTGCAATCAGCGAGGGATGGCAAAGTTCTAAGACTTTAATGAGATACAGGTGAACAAACCATGCTGGATACCAAAACCCTGCTGATCGCCATTACGCTGATCAACCTTTACATGACGGTAACGCTGTTTGCCTATGGGCGCAGCCAGAAGACCTACCCCGGTTTCAGCCTTTGGCTAACGGGAACGGTTATGGTGGCCGCAACTTATATCCTGCTTTTTTTGCGGGGAATTGCCCCAGATTGGCTGACCATTCCGGTTGCCAACACCATTGTGATGATCAGCGCTGTTTTTCGCATCGAGGGCATCAAGCGCTTTATCGGCAGGGTTGGCAAGTTCAACTATTGGAATTTATGGTTATCCACTCTGACCTTCCTTTGGTATTGGTATTTTACGTTTGGGCAAAACAGCCTCCCCATCCGCAATGCCATGTTTGCCGCCGCCACCATATTCATCATTGTGTGGCTTTCCAGGCTGTTGCTTGCCAGCCCATGGAATAAGCCCAGGGGTATTACCTATTTTTTCGTGGGCATTTTGAGCTTCTATAGCCTTTTCTTGCTTATCCGCGCCATCGGTTTGTTCCTTCAACCGGCCGACCAGGGACTTCTTGCCAATACCGTTGTCAATTCCATGTACTTTCTGGTCGCCCTGATCGGAGACATCAGTTGGACGGTCTGTTTTATGCTGCTGAACGGTCAGCGCACAACGATTGAAGTGCAAACCCTGTCGGAGAGAGTGTTGCAGACTGCGGCAGAATACCAGCGTTCGGAAGCCGAGCTGCACCAAAAGCGCCTGCAAATGATCGCCCTGGATGAGCGCGAACGCCTGAGCCGCGACCTGCACGATGGCCTGGGGCAAGTGCTGGGCTATATCAACGTCGAAACACAGGCGATTGAAACGTTGCTCCAGCACGGAGAAAACCAGGCCGCTCAGGCGAACCTGCAACAGGTGACCCGGGCGGCGCGCCAGGCGCATGACGAAGTGCGTCAGCATATCCTGGGCCTGCGCCAGGAACACTTGCCTGCCGTCAGGATGCAGGGCGGTTTTTGGGCCACCCTGCAAGCCTACCTGGAGCAGGTGCAGGCGCGTTACGCATTCCAGGCCGGGCTTTGGCGGCCCGACGACCTGCCCGATTCACTCTTTCCCCCCGGCGTAGAGCAACAGGTTTTACGCATCATCCAGGAAGCGTTGACGAACGCTGGCAAACATGCCCATGCCAGCCGGGTGGATGTGGAATTTCACCTCACCCAGGATCAGGTGACGATCACGATTGCCGACAATGGGGTTGGCTTTTCCCCGCCTGGGCAAACGCCTGCCACCGCTCAGAATGGACAAGGCCATCATTTCGGTTTGCAGATCATGGACGAACGCGCCGAAAGTGTAGGCGGGAAGGTGGCTATCTTTTCACAAGCCGAGAATGGCACCCGCGTTACGATCACCTTGCCGCGTTTCTGGCCTGCCTCTGCCGAGGGCGAGGAGGTTCAGGGCTTGCGCGTGCTATTGGCCGATGATCATCCGCTCTTTTTAGACGGCCTGTGCAACTTGCTGCTGGCGCGCGGCATCACGGTGGTGGGCGTAGCCCACGATGGCAACCAGGCCATCGAAAAGGTGCGCCTGCTGCATCCCGATGTAGCCGTCCTGGACCTGAACATGCCCGGCTGTAACGGTATCGCGGCCACACAAAGGATCAAGGCCGAGTACCCCGAAATCAAAGTGGTGATCTTGACCGTTGCGGAAGATGAAGAACACCTTTTCGAGGCCATTCAAAACGGCGCTTCGGGATACTTATTGAAGAGCCTGGAGGCCAACCAGTTCGTCCATCTGCTGATCGGTTTGCTGCGCGGCGAGGCGGCGCTTTCGGCGGGCATGAGCGAGCGCCTGCTGGCCGAGTTTGCCCGCCGCAGCGGAGCGCCCCATTCACCGCAAGCCAGCCAATATCCCGAAATGCTCACCCCCCGCCAATGGGAAATTTTGCAGAGGGTGGCCCAGGGTATGACCTACAAGGAGGTCGGCGTGGCCCTGGGCATCAGCGAAAAGGCCGTTAAATACCACATGGCGCAGATCATCGAACGCCTGAACGTGGAGAACCGCGCCCAGGCCGTGGCCTATGCCCTGCAGGCTGGGCGGGGCAAGGGGGTATAATCGGATCATTGGAGGTTGCTATGACCTTGGCTTTGAAAACATCCGTCTCAGGTTACAAAAAAGTTGACATTCGCGAAGCTGTTTCGTATGCACTGGTTTCGGCGGCAGCGCAATCACAACAACGCTTCGATTATTATGCCAATGCCTGCCGCGAATTTGAGCAACGCTTCGGGATGACATCGGATGAGTTTGTGCAGAAGTTCAACGCTGGCGATCTGGGCGATGATCTGATCTATTTTGATTGGTACGCTGCCAAACGTGGTTTGGATATCTGGCAAGAACGGCGCGAAATTCTTTCGGGGGTGTCTGTGTGAGGGCACGCGCCTATTTTCAACAAGTTCAAGAAGCGGTGCTTGCTGCATCCCATGTCATCCAATCGAATCTGGCTTTTGATGAAATCTCGGAAAGCGAGTGCTATATTCGAGGCTCGCTCATGCTGATCAAGGGGTTTGAATTGCATGTGGCAGAATATACGGTGACAGAGCCAGCTCTTCAGCGGCTAAAGTATCGCTACCATTTCCAGACGTATGACAAGCAGTTCGTGGCGCGTTGGGATAATGCCCCCCACCATCCAGAGGTCGAAACGCACCCGGAACATTTGCACCTCGCCCAGGGAAATGTGATGCCGTCGCGGGCGATGGATATCCCAAAAGTTCTGGTTGCTGTTTTACCTTTTCTGACGCAAGAGTAATCATCGAACGCCTGAACGTGGAGAACCGCGCCCAGGCTGCGGCCTATGCCCTGCAGGCTGGGCGGGGCAAGGGGGTATAATCGTGGTGGAGGTTTGTTATGTTAACTTACTATGACCTTGAAGAAGCTATCAAACACGTGCCATTAGAACGGCTGCCAGAAATCTATGATTTTAT
Source organism: uncultured Anaerolineaceae bacterium (assembly GCA_964606085.1). Classification (GTDB taxonomy): domain Bacteria; phylum Chloroflexota; class Anaerolineae; order Anaerolineales; family UBA4823; genus CAIQJJ01. Next base: position 1,136 of record CAZSFD010000117.1, on the reverse strand, counting down.
CCTCGAACGTGCTGAGTGGCCTTTTGATGCCTCTCCCCAGGCTCTTGAAACCGATGATCAAACCTGGGATAGTGATTTTGCATCTGAAAGATCGCAAGAATTTCTGGCGCAGATGGCCTCAAAAGTGCGCGCCGAAATCAGGGATGGGCAAACGGAACCTCTCGATCACTTGCTGGTTGAAAAATCAGGCGAATAATGGACTCCAGAACGACACGCCAATTCAGGCAACAGTATCGCCGCCTGCCGCTGGAAATCAGGCAGCAGGCCTACAAGGCTTACCGCTTATGGCAAGAAAACCCTTATCACGCCAGTTTGCAGTTCAAACGTATCTCAGTGCGTGAACCAATTTATTCAGTTCGGATAGGCTTACATTGGCGGGCGTTGGCTTTGCTCGAAGAAAACACCGCCACCTGGTGGTGGATTGGTAGCCACGCCGAGTATGATGATTTGTTGAAGTCAGCATAATTGCTGGCAATTTCGGCCTATATTCCAAAAACCGCCGCCCCCTTCACGGGCGGCGGTTTTGATTCTGGCAACTTGCACGCTTGCAAGGTGAATGCCGCTCCGCCCCTCTTTTTGCTGACATTCCTGAAAGGTACCCGGGTACTGGACCTTTTTTAGACCTTAGTCCAGTGACCGCGCGGGACGAATTTGCTACACTCAAACCGTTGTCAGACAAATTTGCACGCAAATTCGTGCATACAGCGCCAAATCATGTCATACCCTGCCAGCGTTGGTTTGAAACCCTCCCCCGATGCAGCACATCCTTCTTTACGGCACATCCATCTTGTTAGCGGGCCTGGCGGCCCAACTGGTCCATTTGCCAGGAATGCAGGTGTATTGCCGCGAATCGCTGACCCGCCTGGGCGATTTAGCCGATTTCGATGCCGTGCTGGTTGATTTTAACGATCTTCACGCCATAGATGTTATTACCATGCTGCGCGCCCGCCCCGATCTCAAAGTGATCGGGATCAATGATGCGGCAGGGGTGCTTACCCGATTGGAAGGACAGGTTTACCTGGTGCAAAACCTGGAGGATATCGTGCAGCAACTGGCGCAAGCCTGAAAGTGCCTAACCCCCGAACTCCTCGTATTATATGTTTCGTTGGTGCCAGCCTACCAACGGTTGACAAAAA
>CAZSFD010000116.1:0-13052 GCA_964606085.1 uncultured Anaerolineaceae bacterium | reverse complement strand
GGATGGTCATGGGCTGCTGCGATTCGACGTAGTAGTCGCGGCGGGGGTGCAGTTCGGTGACGGGCTGGCCGTCTTTGAGCACGGTGACGGTGGCACGCGCCACCTGGCGGCCATCGGCGGTGGGGAATTCGGCCAGCGACTCGTATTGGATGGCGTAGCGTCCCAGGGACATCTGCTCACCTGGGGAAAGTGTGCCTTGCGTCTCGGTCTGAAACATTTCGATGCCGATGATGCCGAGGGCCATCAGCGCCACGCCCAGGTGAATGGTGTACCCGCCGTAGCGGCGGCGGTTGCGCCCGGCCAGCTTCCACAGGGCGGCAAAGAAGTTTTCGGCGTGGGTCTTTTGGCGGGCGCGGGCGGCGCGCCAGAATTCGTACAGCGTCACCAGCGCGGCCAACGCCGTCAGGCCAAAGCCAAGCAGCGCCGCCGGAGAGCGCACGCCGAGGGCGAAGACGATCACCAGCACGGCCAAAGTCCCCAGGGCGGGCTTCCACAGCGCCCGTCCGAGCGTTTGGGCGGTGGAATGGCCCCAGGCCGAAAGCGGCGCCACGCCCATGAGCAGCAGCAGCGCGGCGAAGATCGGCCCGGTGGCGCGCTCATAATAGGGCGGGCCAACGGTGATTTTCTGGCCGGTGAACACGCCCGAAAGGGCGGGAATCGCCTGACCGATCATCCCACTGGCCTCGCTGAGGATGGGGAAGATCACGCCCCAAAAGCAGATGATCAGCAGGGCCATGAAAAGCAGGTTGTTGACCAGGAACAAGGCTTCGCGCGAGAAAAAGTGGTTCATCTGCGCTTCGGCTTGCAGGTCTTTCCAGCGCCACGAGAGCAGTGCCAGCGAGACGATAAACGTGATGCCGATGAAGGCGAAGAACAGCGGCCCGATGGCGCTCTGCGCAAACGCATGAACCGACGATAACACGCCCGAACGGGTCAGAAACGTGCCGAAGATGACCAGGTCGTAGGTCAAGATGACCAGCACCATGTTCCAGTGCTTCAACATGCCGCGCTTTTCCTGGATCATCACCGAATGCAAAAAGGCCGTGCCGGTCAACCAGGGGATGAAGGCGGCAATTTCGACCGGGTCCCAGCCCCAGTAGCCGCCCCAACCCAGCACATCGTAGGCCCAGCGCCCGCCGAGCAACAGGCCGAGCGAAAGGAACAGCCACGCCCACAGCGTCCAGCGGCGCGTCAGGCGGATCCAGCGGTCATCGGTGCGCCCAGTGATCAGGGCGGCGATGGCGAAGGCGTAGGGGATGACGAAGGCGACAAAGCCCAGGTAGAGCATGGGCGGGTGGATGATCATGCCGGGGTGGCGCAGCAGCGGGTTGAGGCCGCGGCCATCGGCAGGCGTGAACAGGGTCGAACCCACCGGGGGGAACATGGCAATGACAAAGTCACTGGAGGTCTGCCAGATGCGCTCGAAGGGGTTCTCCACCATGATGCTCAGCATCAGGAAGAAGGCCAGCGTCACCAGCGAGACGACGATCACCCACGGCAGGAACTCGCGGTCGCGATCCCATTTGCGCAGCGTCACCGCCGAGGCAAACGCCGCCATCAGCCACGACCAGAAAATGAGCGAGCCGGCCTGTCCGCCCCACAGCGCTGTCACGCGCAGGTAAAGCGGCATCGAGCTGCTGGTCACTTCGCCCACGTAGGCTACTTCGTAATTGCCGTTGACGAGCAGGAAGATAATACTTCCCGCCGTCAAGGAGAGCAGCGGGAAGGTGAGCAGCATAGCGTTGCGGGCGCTATCCACCCATTGGGGCTGGCGTCTGAGCGCGCCAAACACCGCCGCCGCCACGCCGTAGATTGAAATGAGAAATGTGATAACCAGGGAAGCGTAACCAAAATTAGCGATCATGCTACTCGTGTATCCTGTTGCTACCGATCTACACAATTTGTTGACACCGCAGAGCGGTGTCAGGAGAAACTTGCTACCCGCCACTCTCCGCCGCCGATTGCTCTGGCACGGCCTCTTCGTATTTGGTGGGGCATTTCAGCAAAAGTTCATCGGCATAGAACACGCCATCTTCGCCCAGCTTGCCGGTCATAATGGCCTGGGCCTCGTTGCGCAGCAGGTCGGGCTGGACGCCGTTATAGACCACTTCCATGCGGTTGCGGGTGGGGTCGTTGACGGCCTCATACAGGGCTTGCGCCAGGCCGCCTTCATCTTCCACCAGCTTGTTATCGGCTGGCACATGCGCCACAGTGAATTTGAGCGTCAGGGTTTTGGCGTCGTAGGTGATCGAATCGCCCAGCACGGCCCCCGAAACGCGCAGGCTTTTGCCCGCCACGGCCGGCCCCTGGGCGGCCACTTCGTCTACCGTCATAAAATACTCGGCGCTGGCGCTCATGGATGAAACGATCAAATACACCACTGCCGCTAAAATCAACACACCACCGACTAAGAATTTTGGGCGCATGGAAAAGACCTCCTGATTCGAATAGGAAAAGTGCTTAAATTTTCACATGCTCAGATTAACAAAAAATGAGATAAACGGCATAATCGGATGAGAAAAGGGGGAAATTATTTTAATCCACGCGCAACTGTGTGCCACACGAGCGGCAGAAACGGTCGCCGGCGGTGGCGCGTCGTCCGCATTGATGGCAGTAGACCCCCTCGTGATCATTGCCAGCCTGGGAAGCAAGCGGCATCCCTGGCTCAGCAGGAGGCGCTGCCAGAGCGCGTTTGCGGCGGCGCGGCGCGGCGGCAGGCTTGCTGCGCGGCGTGGAAAACCAGAACCAAGCCACCGCCGCTCCAATTACCAGCACACCCGCCAGGATCAAAACCGCTGCTACCGATGACAAGAGGAAGGTCGTCTCCGTCGGCAGCGCCGAGACCGGTTCCACCGGCATCTCGGCCACACTCAAGCGGGCGGTGCTTTTTTGATAATCGAGGCTCAACGAAAAGGTGGCATTGGCCGGCTGGCGGTTAACCGTGATCAGGTGCGTCAATAAACCATTGGCATCGGTAAAGGTGCTATTGGCGGCGGGTGAAATCTGCACCATTTCGGCATCCACGGGTTCTTGCACCAGGATGCGAAGCGCTTCGAGCGCATAATCACCCGGCCAGAAATACTCGAAATGGCGCGCTATACCATTTTTGAGCAGCGCCGGATCATAGTATTCCAGCGTGCCAACCAGCGAACGCATCGTAAACGACACATCCAGCCAGCCAACCTCCATCTGCTGCTGGTAATTTTCTTGCACGGGCAAACCGCCCCCATCAGGATAATATCCGTAGCCATACAACTGACCAGCCGTTGCCGGGATGCGGAAATGAACATCTACCGGCAGCGAGGTAGTCTCTGGTAATTCAAAGTTGTAGATCACCAACATTTCTGGGGTGTCATACTCCGGCCACAGTTTGATCTCTAACGATGACAGGGTTATTTCTTGCTGGGCGTAGCCGCGGTTGGGCAGCAAAGCCAGGCATATTACAAAGAAAAAGATGATCCATTTCCGCATAGGCAACCTCATGAATTATTTCCCCGAATCTTACCACGCACACGACAGGTGGCAGGGGGCCAGTGGCAGGTCTGCTGCTCCCTGCTACCCTATCGCCGCCCGCAACTGCCGCGCCAGCGCGCCAAATTGCGGCGTGTAGCGGCATGCTTCGCTGCGCGGGCGAGGCAAATTTACATCCAAATCGAGATGAATTTTGCCAGGCCGCGAAGTCAACACCAGCACGCGGTCGGCCAGGAAGAGCGCCTCGGAGATCGAGTGCGTCACCATGACCACCGTTTTCTGGCGTGCCTGCCAGATGCGCAGTAATTCGGAACCCATGCGTTCGCGCGTCAGGGCGTCAAGCGAGCCAAAGGGTTCGTCGAGCAATAAAATCTCAGGGTCGTGCGCCAGGGCGCGGGCAATGCTCACACGTTGCGCCATGCCGCCCGAAAGCTGGCTTGGGTGGGCCTGCTCGAAGCCTTGCAAGCCCACCAATTCGATCAAGGCGGCCACTTTTGCCAGGGCATCAGCCGATGGCACACCCTGGATTTCCAACGGCAGGAGAATGTTTTGCTGTACCGTGCGCCAGGGCATTAAATTGGCCTTTTGGAACACGAACCCCACCTGGCGCAGCGGGCCGGTCAACACTTCACTAGCATAGCGAATTTGGCCGCCTGTTGGCATCAGTAGTCCGGCCAACAGGCGCAGCAGCGTACTTTTGCCACTGCCCGACGGCCCCAACACACACACGAACTGGCACGAGTACAGGTCGAACGACACATCGTCCAACGCCTGCACCCCGCCATTACCGTCTGGAAAGACCGCCGAAACACCACGCAGGCTGGCTAAGGCATCTGTTGGAATCTGGCTCAAGGTATCCATAACGCAACCAGGTGTAACGCAAATCTGAGATTTGCGCCACAATTGGCACTGACGGCGCAAATGTTCATCCATTGGCCCCTATTACTTGAGAAAATCATTGGTGAAGGCCTCGTTGATGTTTAACGGGCTGGATAGCAGCCCCATGTCGAGCAGCACTTTCTGCATATTCTCCCAGGCCTGCGGGTCAGAAAATCCCAACTGCTGCCCGGCGGCGGGCTGCCAGAAATCGAGCGAGGTTTGCAGCACCTGGCGCTGTACAGCCGCCTGGGCTTCATCGGCCTGGGCCAGCGTCTCGACATATTCCTTGCTGATTTCAAAGGCTTCGTCGGGGTTGTCCAGCGTATCTTCCAGGCCGCGCAAGATGGCCTGCACCATGCGCTGCACCAGGTCGGGGTTTTCGGCCAGCGTTTTCTCGTTGGTGATCAAGCCATTCGAGGCCAGTTGCACGAAATCGGCCACGCGCAGCTCATCTACGGCAATGCCCTGCGCCCGCAATTGCACCGGTTCGTTGGCGGCGTAGACCACGGCAATGTCATCGCGCCCGCTGACCAACGCTTCCACCTGGGTGTAGCCAACGGAATCGAGGGTCACATCGCTCTCTTGCAGCCCGGCCACGCTCAACAGCGCCCGCAGCCCGATGTAATTGGCCCCATACGTTCCCGGCAGGGCGATCTTCTTGCCTTTCAGGTCGCTGAGCGATTTTATGTTCGTCTCGCTCTTTGCCACCAGGCCCACGGGATAATCCTGATACCAGGCCATCACGTACACCAGCGGAAGCCCTTGCGCCCGCGCCAGAAGTACCTGTTCGCCTGATACCACGGCAAATTGCAGTTCATTGGCGCCCACCAAACCCACGGCATCGGTCTCGAACTGGTAGTCGAAGGTGACTTCGATGCCTGCCTGGCGAAAATAGCCCTTCGCCACGGCCACATACAGCGGCGCAAACTGCACATTGGGGATGTACCCCAACGGCAGGCGGATACTGACGAGCGCGGCGACAGGGGCGCTCGTCTCAGGCGCAGGGTACGGCTCGGTTTCATCAGCGCCGTTCGCCAGTGGCAGGTACACTTGCGGCGCGGGATAGGCGCTTTCGGTCACGGCGGGCCTGGCCCCACCCCCGCAAGCGGTCAACAACACCCCCAAAACCAACACAGACAACAAGAATTTCGATCGTTTCATTAAAGCCTCCAAAGAAGTTTGTGTCTAATTTGACAATTAACCTTTGACCTTCAAATCTTTTCCCGCCAGCGTAGCAGATGCCTTTCGAGCAGCACCACCCCGCCATACAACGCCAGCGCCATCACGATCAGCGTGAAAACCGCTACGAAAACCAGCGCGGTATCGTACACGCCGCGCCCGGCATTGACGAGGAATCCCAGCCCGCGGTCTGCCCCCACGAACTCACCCACCACCGCGCCGATCACCGCCAGCGTAGCGCCAATGCGCAGCCCGCCGAGGAAAACCGGCAACGCAGCCGGCACTTCGAGCTTGCAAAAGGTCTGCCAGGGCGTGGCATGGAGTGAGCGCATCAGTTCACTTAACTGCGGCGGCACCGAACGCATCCCCACCACTGTGTTGATCAGCACCGGGAAGAAGACGATCAGGGCGCAGATCAGCACCTTCGAGATCAATCCCGGCCCAAACCAGATCACCAGCAGCGGGGCTATCGCTACCACCGGGATAGCCTGGCTGGCGACCACATAGGGTGTCAGCAGGCGTTCAAGCGCAGGCGATTTCGCCAGCAGATAGCCCAGGCTGGTAGCCGCCAACACGCCCACCGCCAGCCCGATCAGCACCTCGGTCAGCGTCGCCAGCGAGTGACGCGCCAGGCTGCCATCGGTCAGCGCCCGTCCAAAGCGTGCTGCCACTGCGCCTGGCCCAGGCAGCAGAAAAGCGGGCAGTTCCCAAAACGCCGTCAAGCCCCACCAAACGAGCAGTACAATGGTAAGAGAAAGGAGTAAAAAAACGAAACGTCTTACAGGCATAAAAAAACCCCGAAGGGAGGTCGGGGCGGGTGGCAAGCAAAAAAGATAATTCGTTAACGAATAACAGAACTCGAATGACGAATCGTCGTTTTTCATTGCCTTCTTTCATCCGGACTATACCGTCGGCCCCGGAATTACACCGGATCATGCCAGGCGTTGCCGCGCTGACTCGTGGGCTGTACCACCGGTCGGGACTGAGCGAATGTTTTTTTACTCGCCGCACCCTGCCCCGAAGGCTATTGAATTTGCGGGCAGATTATACTCAAGAAATGGGTCGGCATAGCAAAGTGTTTGAGCGCCAGGCCGCAAGCAGAGCGATTCATCCAGGGTAAAATACACCACAACCCATTCTGAAGGAGTTGCTACACGATGAACCGAGAAACTTGTCTGCACCTGATCCGCACCAGCGGTGTGATTGCCATTTTGCGTGCCAAAAGCTCTGAGCAATTGATGGCCGCCGCCGAGGCCATTCGCATCGGTGGGGTGACGGCTATCGAAGTGACCATGACCACGCCGGGGGCCTTGGGGGTCATCGAAAAAGCAGTCGGCCATTTCAAAGAGCAGGTCACATTCGGCGCTGGAACCGTGTTGGATGCAGACAGTGCGCGGGCGGCCATCCTGGCTGGAGCGCAGTTCATTGTCACGCCCACGTTGAAAGCTGAAGTGATTGCCCTGTGCCGGCGTTACAGCATCCCTGTTTTTCCTGGCGTTTACACGCCAACCGAAGTTCTCACGGCCTGGGAATGGGGCGCCGATATGGTGAAGCTGTTCCCGGCCAGCGTGGGCGGGCCAGGGTTTATCAAGGCGCTCAAAGCGCCACTGCCCCAGGTGGAGATCGTACCGGTGGGGGGCGTAAACCTGTCGAATGCTGCCGAGTTTATTCGGGCTGGCGCAGCCGCCGTGGGGGTTGGGGGAGAATTGCTCGATGCAAAGTTGCTCGAGAGCCAGGATTGGCCGGGATTGATCGAACGCGCCCGGCAGTTTGTCGCTGAAGTCGCCCGTGGCAGGGGATAGCGTCAGGGGCAATCTTTTTCGGCCAGGGGCAGCCAGACGGCAAAGGTGGTGCCGTGGCCCTCAGCCGAGTTGACCTCGATGCGTCCCCCGTGATGGCGCACAATCCAGTAGGCAATCGAAAGCCCCAGGCCAAAACCCTTGCCATCTTTCGGGCGTGTGCGCGACTTTTCACCGCGATAAAAACGCTCGAAAAGATAGGGCTGATCTTCTACCGGGATACCAGGCCCGTTATCACTGACGGTCAGGCGCGCCTGCTGACCCACCTTTCCCACGCCCACAACCACTTCCCCTCCCGCCTGCGTGTAATGGATGGCATTGCCAATCAGGTTAACCAATACCTGTTTCAGCCGATCCCGGTCGCCGCATACCAAAACCTGGTCAATTTCACCCAGGCGCAGGGTCAGGCGATCGCGTGCCAACACGCGCATCTGGTTGAGCGCCTCCAGCACCAGGGTATCCAATTCCACCGTGCGGCGGTCCAGCGTAATTTTGCCCGATTCGGCTTGCGCCAGCAGCAGCAGGTCTCCCACCAGGCGCGTCAGGCGTTCTACTTCGCTTTCGATGCTGCACAGCGATTCCTGATCCACCTGATCCATGCGCTGCATCAAGTCCACATTGCCCTTGATGACGGTCAACGGCGTGCGCAGTTCGTGGCCCACATCGGCCATGAAACGGCGCTGCGAGTGGAACAGGTTTTCAAGCCGGCTCAAGGTCTGGTTGAAGGCGCTGATCAACGAGCCAATTTCGTCGTTGGGGGAAGCAGGATTGGGAATGCGCCGCGAGAGATCATCGGCGCGGGTGATTTGTAAGGCCACACGGGTCACTTCTTGCAAGGGGGCCAGAGCTTGCCGGGCGCTGAACCAGGCAGCGAGACTGGTAATGCCCACGGCAATCACGGTTCCTGCCATCAGGATAGCCGCTAAAACCTGCTGCGTGACATCTACCACCGCCATTTTCGAGGCCACTTGCAATGTGCCTGCCGGTCGTTTGCTTTCCGGCAGGATCAAAGGCACGCTCAACACCCGAAAATGCGCCCCTTCTACATAAACGTCGCGCAGGCTTACCGTGCGCGAACCCAACGCCATCGAGCTAAATGGGGTGGTCAACTGGCTGGCGTTGGGCGAGAAAGCGGCAAGCTGCCCATTCAGACTCCATAATTGCACATACACATCAGCAGGTAAACCCAACCTGGGCGGGTCCATCATCGTCAGTTCGCCCAGGGTATTGACGCGTGCGCCATCCAATAAATCCAGCGCGGTGCGCCGCAAAATGCCATCCAATTGCCCAACGAGGATAAAACTGACCGAGGCATACACCACCAGGTCAAATAAAAGCAAAATACCCCCCACCAGGGAGGTATAAAGCAAGGTCAGGCGTGATCGCAAGGGCATAAGACCAGGTTCAAGAATCTTCGCGTAGCACGTATCCCATCCCCCTGACCGTGTGAAGCAGGCGCGTTTCTTTTTCAGTTTCGAGTTTCTGGCGTAGATAGCGCATGTAAACTTCGATGATGTTGGATTCGCCGCCAAAATCATATCCCCATACACGGTCAAAGATCATATCGCGGGTCAACACCTGGCGCGGATGACGCATGAACAATTCAAGCAATTCATATTCTTTGGCGGTCAAAGCGATCACCCGTTCGCCGCGCATGGCCTGCCGGGTGCCAGTATCGAGGGAAAGGTCGGCAAAGCGAAGAACTTGTGGGCGGGTAGGCTGCGCCCGGCGCAGCAAGGCACGAATGCGTGCCAGCAGTTCGTCCAGATCGAAGGGCTTGACCAGGTAATCGTCGGCGCCCATATCGAGGCCGACGATGCGGTCGTTGATCGAATCCTTGGCCGTCAGAATGATGATTGGCACGGGTCCACCGGTGCGCAGGCGGCGGCACACTTCGAGGCCATCAATGCCTGGGAGCATCAGATCGAGGATCACCAGGTCTGGGGGTGTATCGCGCGCCAATAACAAACCCGCCTGCCCGTCAGTGGCGGTATCCACTGCGTACCCTTCATAGGCAAGTCCCCGGCGGAGCAACTTCAAGATCGCTTCATCATCTTCAATTACAAGTATTCGGGCGCTCATGCTGTCCTCCGGTTCTGAATATACCACAGCCACAGCAAAATCACAAAGGCCGCCGGAAAACCGACGGCCTTTGTCGCGTACATGGGTTGCAAGAATTTACTTGACTTCGACAGAAGCGCCAGCAGCTTCGAGCTTGGCCTTGGCATCGTTGGCAACTTCTTTGCTCACGGCTTCCAACACCTTCGAGCCAGCGGTCTCGGCCACATCCTTGGCCTCTTTGAGGCCCAGGCTGGTCAGTTGGCGCACGACCTTGATGACTTCGATCTTCTTGGCGCCAGCGTCCTTGATGATCACATCGAACTCGGTCTGCTCTTCCACCGGTTCAGGGGCAGCAGCGGCAGCGGCGGGGCCAGCAGCCATCGCGGCAACGGGTGCCGCAGCAGAAACGCCCCATTTTTCTTCCAACATTTTTACCAAATCAGCAGCTTCGAGGACTGAAAGTTGGCTCAGTTCCTCAACCAGTTTAGCGAGATCAGCCATTGCAAAAACTCCTTACTTTGTTTGTAGATTTTAATTTTTGAAGGTTATCCGTGAAACAGGCCAGCAAGCAGAACCTTCTATTTTTGAACCTGCCAGCCTTGAAAAAAATCAGGCCGCCGGTTGCGTGGCCGCTTCAGCCGCATCCACTTTGGCCTTCAGCACAGCCGCCAGGCCACGCGCAGGCTCGGCCAATGTGCGTACCAACTTGCTGGCCGGGGCAGAAATAACACCCAACAACTGCGCCCGCATCACCGGCAACGGTGGCAGGTCAGCCAGGGCCTTGACGCCATCTGCCGAAATGGCGCGTTTGCCCAATGAACCACCCTTGATCGCCACAAACTCAGAGGATTTAGCGATCTCCGTGATCAATTTCGCCGTTGCTGCGACATCGTTGAATGCGAAACAAATCGCCGTACTGCCTTCGAGAACATCGTGCGACATCTCGACGCCAGCCTGCTGCAAAGCTAACGAGGCCAGCGTATTCTTGACCACATGGAACTCGCTGCCCACTTCGCGTAATTTCGCCCGCAGCGTATCCACATCTTTCATATTCAGGCCAGAATACTTGGTTACAAATAGCGCCTGACTACGGCCGGCCCAATCCACATAGCGGGCCAACAATTCATCTTTTCGTTCTTTGGTAATAGCCAATGAAAATTCACCTCCTTTCGCCAGAATTTCCTAAACAAAAAAGTCTTTGCCACAATCGAGGCAAAGACTTTTCATAAATCTGTATACCAGATTAGCCTATCTATGCGATAGGGACGAAGTTGTCTTCACCTCGGCAGGAGATTAAGCTGTGAAACGGTTTTGCACAGCGCCTGCTGTCTATGGCGAAAAGTGCGTACAACACACGCACAATTTGATTTTACAAACGAGATTCCATACTTTGCACCTGCGTGGCGTCTACTTTGACGCCAGGCCCCATCGTTGAGGTCAACGCAACGCGCTTGATGTAAACGCCTTTCATCGCCGAAGGCCGAGCTTTCTTGACCGCTTCCATCAGGGCTGCCAGGTTGTCATAAAGTTTGCCCTGCTCGAAAGATACTTTACCTATCGGAACGTGCAGATTGGAAGTTTTGTCCACGCGAAATTCCACGCGGCCCGCTTTTGACTCGTGGATCACCCGCGGCAGGTCTTCTGCCGGAACAACCGTACCAGCTTTCGGGTTGGGCATCAACCCACGCGGGCCTAAGATGCGACCGAGGCGACCGACTTTGCCCATCACGTCTGGCGTGGCGATGGCCACATCGAAATCAGTCCAACCGCCTTGAATCTTGGCAATCATTTCGTCGTCGGCCACATAATCAGCGCCGGCTTCACGCGCCAGGGCAACCCCTTCACCCTGGGCAAACACCAACACACGCACCGTCTTACCCAGGCCATGCGGTAAGACAACCACATCACGCACTTGCTGATCAGCATGACGGGGGTCAACACCCAGGCGCATGTGAACTTCTACGGTCGCGTCAAATTTGACCGTTGAGGTATCTTTTACCAAAGCCAATGCTTCATCGGGTGTATACGAACGTTCACGGTCTACTTTCGCCGCTGCTTCGAGGTATTTTTTACCATGTTTCGCCATTTATTACTCCTTCGTGGTGCAAGCGGACAACACCGAGTTGCCCTCCCACAATTTCCTAGTCCTCGACAACCAGCCCCAGGCTGACGGCGGTGCCTTCAATTTGTTTCATGGCACCCTCGATGTCCACCGCATTGAGGTCTTTCATCTTCAATTCGGCGATCTCACGGATATGCCGGCGCTGAATCTTGCCAATTTTGTCGCGTTTCGGATTGGCAGACCCCTTCTCAATGCCAGCGGCCTTTTTCAATAACTCAGCCGCAGGTGGAGTTTTCAGAATAAAAGTGAATGACCCATCGGTGAAAATGCTGATTTCTGCAGGGATGATCTCGCCAACGCGCTGGGCGGTGCGGGCATTATATTCCTTGCAAAAAGCCATCAAATTGATACCATGCCCGGCGAGGGCGGGTCCGATGGGGGGTGCAGGATTGGCCTTGCCGGCCTTGATCTGCAAACGAACAACTGCTTTCAATTTCTTTGCCACAATAGTACTCCTGGGTGGTGATAACGGGCAGGGAATACCCTCCCACTTTTACACAGCGCTTCCTTCTGGAATTGCTGATCCTTACGCTTTCTCAACTTGTAAAAAGTCCAACTCAACCGGGGTTTCGCGGCCAAAAAAGTTTACCATTACGCGAACCTTGGCCCGCTCCATATCCACTTCCGACACAGAACCGCGGAAATCATTGAAAGGCCCATCCACAATACGCACGCGATCACCAGATTTGAAAGTGACTTTCACCCGCGGCGATTCGGCCTCCATACGCTTGATAATCTGGGCCACTTCCTCAGGTCGCAATGGGGTGGGGGTGTTCCCCATTCCCACGAAACCAGTCACACCCGGCGTGTTGCGAACGACATACCACGATTCTTCGCTGAGCAGCATATTGACCAGGATATACCCTGGAAACACCCTGCGTTCAACCGTGCGCCGTTTGCCTTCCTTGACTTCAATTTCTTCTTCGGTAGGTACGACCACATCGAAGATTTTATCTTTCATTCCCATGGTATCAATGCGCTGCTCCAGGTTGTGACGCACCTTGTTTTCATATCCTGAATAACAATGCACCACATACCAGGCGCGACCATCTGCCGACTGGCCGGTTTCATCGGCCCCGACAGAAAACTCAAGATCGCTGGAGGAAGGATCGCCAGCATATTTGGGTTTTTGCTCGTTTTCGCTATCGAACATTCGATCTTCCTCGTTTCACGATCGCGCCAAAGCAGCCACTCGCTCAGATGCTCAACAGCAATTTGAATAACTGCGAATAGACAAAATCCAACGAACCTAAAATCGCTGTCATCACACCCAGCACGATCAAAACAATCCGCGTCAATTTAAGTGCTTCACGACGCGAAGGCCAATTGACTTTGCGTAGTTCCCCAACAGTTTCCTGATAGATTTGTCTTATCCACGCAATAAAACGCTGAAAGATATTTGGCTTATCGTTGGCACTCACGGCAAATTCTCCACTTGACGGTTAAAACGCCGCCTTATCAGCGGCGTTTTTCTTGGGGAATACCCCAGAAGGCAGGCCAGGCAGGAATCGAACCCACAACCCCCGCTTTTGGAGAGCGGT
>CAZSFD010000115.1:0-13096 GCA_964606085.1 uncultured Anaerolineaceae bacterium | reverse complement strand
CGCCTGCGCCAGCGGTCAAAAACTGAAACCTAATGTGACATTGTCAAATTATTCAGCCATCCTCTTCTTAGGCATTCTCCCGGTCTTGAAACGAATTGGCTCTTCCCCCCTTGATAGGAAATTTTTCAGGCAGGGGGGTGTGATTGGGTGCTTCGCACTCACGCACACCCCCCTGCCTGGATCAGGAACATTGGTTCAAAAGTTGATGAGCTAACCGACCACTTCCAGCGCTGCATGGAGCGTCGCCGTCGAGTCCGCGCCGACCCACAGGTCGAAGGGGGCGGCGTCTTGAATCCAGGCGTTGGCGTTCGTACTCCAGTAGCCTAATTCGCCTGGGCCAAGTGGGAAAGTGACGGTTTGGGTCTCGCCGGGCTGGAGGGTCAGGCGGGCGAAGCCTTTCAACTCGCGCATGGGGCGCGTATCGGTGCCCCATTGCTGGTGGATGTATAGCTGGGCCACCTCGTCGCCGGCCACTTTGCCGGTGTTGGTCACGTCCACGCTGACGGTCACGCTTTCGCCCACCTTGACCTGGGACGCCGACACTTTCAGATTGGAAAAGTCAAAGGTGGTGTAGCTCAGGCCATAGCCAAAGGGGTAAAGCGGCGTGGGCAGGCCGTCCCAGTAGCGCGGGTTGTACATCGGGCTGCTTTCGGGCGAGTGGGTCAGGTTGCGGGCGTAGTAGAGCGGGGTGTGGCTGCCTTTGCGCGGGAATGTAACGGGCAGTTTGCCGCCGGGGTTGACATCGCCAAACAGGATGTCAGCGACGGCGTTGCCGCCCTCGCTGCCGGGTTCCCAGGCTTCGAGGATGGCGGGGATGTGTTCGGCGGCCCAGTTGATGCTCAAGGGGCGGCCATTCAGCAGCACCAACACCACGGGCTTCCCCAGGGCGGCCACCGCTTGGAGCAGTTCTTCCTGGCGGCCGGGCAGATCGAGCGAGGCGCGCGAGGCGGCTTCGCCGGCCATCAGGTCGGTTTCGCCCAGAACCATAATCACCTGGTCGGCGGCGCGGGCGGTTTCGAGGGCGGTCTGAAAGGCGGCTTCAGATTCTTCGGCGGTTTGGGCCGGCTGGCGGGTTTGCCCGGCCATCATACCCTCGAACCAGGAGGGGATGTCGCGGCGGATTGCGGGGCCGGGGGCGTAGGTTACGGCTGCGCCGGGCAGTCTGGCGCGGATGCCTGCCAGGACGGTGACGGCGGCGGGTTGGTGGCCGAAGACCATCCACGAGCCTTCGGTGGCTGGCATCGAGTCGGCCAATGGGCCGATCACGGCAATTTTCTGCACGTTGCTATCCAGGGGCAGCAGGCCGCCATCGTTCTTGAGCAGCACCATCGAGCGCTGCGCCGCCCAACGCGCCATCTGGCGGTGATCGGGGCGGGCCACCACCTTCTCCAGCAGGCTCTCATCTACATACGGATGCTCGAACAGGCCCATCTTGACCTTGAGGGCGAGGATCGGGCGGACCAGTTCTTCGATCTCAGCGACGGTCAGCGCGCCGTCGGCCACCAGGGCGGCCACGTTTTCGGGGTAGGTGTAGCTGGACATATCCATGTTGAGGCCAGCTTTGATGCCGCGCAGGGCGGCTTCGCGCCGGTCGCGGGCGTGGCCCTGGATGAC
The DNA here is from genome assembly GCA_964606085.1 of uncultured Anaerolineaceae bacterium. Taxonomy (GTDB): domain Bacteria; phylum Chloroflexota; class Anaerolineae; order Anaerolineales; family UBA4823; genus CAIQJJ01. Next base: position 11,482 of record CAZSFD010000115.1, on the reverse strand, counting down.
CATGTTCATCACGGCGAAGGCGTCTGAAACCACAAAGCCAGCGAAGCCCCATTCCTGGCGCAGCACCTGGCGCAGCAGCCAGCGGTTGCCGCTGGCGGGGACATCGTTCAAATCCATGTAAGCGCTCATGAAGGTGGCCACACCGGCCTCGACAGCGGCTTTGAAGGGCGGCAGGACGGTGTTGCGCAGTTGCGTTTCAGAAAGGTAGACCGGGTCGTAGTCGCGCCCGCCTTCTGAATAGCCATAGCCGGCGAAGTGCTTGGCGCAGGCCAGCAGCCGTTCGGGGTGGGCGATGTCATCGCCCTGGAAGCCGCGCACCTGCGCGGCGGCCATGGCCGCTCCGAGGTAGGGGTCCTCGCCGGCGCCTTCCACAATGCGCCCCCAACGGGCATCGCGGCAGATGTCGAGCATGGGGCCGAATGTCCAGTGCAGGCCGGCGGCGCGCGCTTCTCGGGCAGCCACAGTTTGCGCTTTTTCAGGCACATTTGCGTCCCACGAGGCGGCCATGGCCAACGGGACGGGGAAGATGGTGCGGTAGCCGTGGATCACATCGAGGGCGAAGAGCAGCGGGATGCCGGAGGGGCTTTCTTCAACGGCGATCTTTTGCAGTTCGTTGAAGCGTTGGGTGTTGTTGAGCCACAGCACCGAACCGGCCCGGCCCTGGCGAATCTGGTCTTCAGCCTTCGGGCCGGGGGCGAAATCGGCTCCGCCGACCTGGTTGAGTTGGCCGATTTTCTCGTCCAGGCTCATGCGTGCCAGCAGCGCCTCGACGCGCTGGTTAACTTCATTTTCTGATTTTTGGGTGTCGTCCATGACTATCTCCTGATTAAAAGATGATCAATTGTGGCGCAAGTCTGGGACTTGCGATGGATACTTTACGGCCAGCAGGTAAGCGCCCAGCAGCCCGGCGTACACTGCCAACAGGCAGACCGGGATGATCTCCAGCGAAACCTGGCGCGCCAGCACGCCCATCAGGCTGGGGATGACGGCGATGCCAAAGCCCGTGGCGGCCATTTGCATGCCGATGGTGTTGGCAGCAAAGTGATCGCCCACGCGCCGGCTGGTGCCAGACATCATCGCCGGGAAGATGGGCGCAATGGATACGCCGATCACGGCCACGGCGATCACATTGGCAATTTCAGATGGATTCCAGATCAGCAGCCCCACACCCAGCAGCGCGCCAACCAAACCACCCGTCACGAGCTTGTTGACCCCCACCCGGTTGGCAACTACTCCCGCCAGGATGCGCCCAATGGTAAAGGTGAACCAGTAGCTGCCGGCGAAGAACCCCGCCAATGTTGGCTGCACCCCGCGCGATTCCGTCAGCAGGGTGTAAGTCCAGGTGCCCAGGGCAGTTTCTGCGCCAACATAGAGGAAGAACAGCAGGATGCTGAGCCATACTTGCGGCTGCCGCAGGGTCTCGCCGAGTGGGGTTTTGTAATCGGTCAGTTTTTTCTGCGCCTCGCCGTTCGATGGCGTATGGTTCGTGTTCCACATCGCCAGGGTCAGCACAAAGCAAGCCGCCAGCGCCAGTTGAAAACCGCCCACCACGCGGTAACCAAAGTGCCAGGTGTTCAGGGCCGTCAGGCCGAGAGTCATGATGATTGGCCCGGTGGTGATTCCGATGCCCCAACTGGCATGAAGCCACTGCATCAGCCCTTCGCCGAAGTGGGCGGCCACATAGGTGTTGAGGCCGGCGTCAATCGCGCCAGCGCCCAGCCCGGCGAATACGCCCAGCAGTACCATCAGCCACCACGCCGGGGCAAAGGTGTAGCCGATCAACGCCAGGCCGGTGAGCAGGCAACTGGCCGCCAGCATCCGCCCTACCCCCAGGCGGGCGAGCAGAAAGCCGCTCAGGAAACTGGAGGTCATGTAGCCGATGACCGAGGCGGTCAGAAACATGCCGATGGCATCGAGCGGGATGGAGAACCCCGCCCGGATGGAGGGCCAGCCAACGCCCAGCAGTCCATCGGGCATTCCCAGGGCGATGAAAGCGATGTAGGCCAATAGCACCAGGCCGAGTTGGGGGTAATGTCTGATCTTGTTCCAGATGTTCATCTTGTTTTATGTTAACCTAACCCGCATAAAGCGGAACGACCAGCGCACTAATCCAGGAAATTCTTGCTTTTTGTGCAAGAAGTTCGCGGGTTAGGCACTATTCATTTCCCTTGCGGATCAAAATAACCGCGACATCATCTTGATAGACTTTCTGCCAGTTTGGCAGCGCGCTGGCGGCCTGGAGCAGGTTGCTATCTTGCGTGGGGCTGAGCATGAGCGTGTTGACCTGGTAAGCGGATAGCTTGTCTTCCCAGCCTGGCTGGGCATTGACGATGGTCAGGTAATCGCGCCAGACCGTGATTGGAAAAAGCTCGATGCGCGAATCGACGAATACGGGGTAGGCGGGCTGGGCGGCCCAATGTAAGTAACTGCCGAACGGCATGGAATGGAATAACCGGCCCGGCCAGCGGTTTTGCATGAGGACGGCGGTGGCCTGGGTGGGTGTCTCTTGTGAAACCAGGCCGGCTTTGGCTGGCGGCAGCGGCAAAAGCTCTTTGAACCACGGCAGAGAGAGAAAAGCCGCCACAACGGCAAGGCTAACGAAAGCCCAGTTAATCCACACGGGGGCTAACCTGGGTGAATGGCCGGGGGCGGCCAGTTTTGCTTGCCAGTGTTGGCCGATGGCATCCAACTGCGCGGCAATCAGGGGTGCGGTGGTCAGGCCAAACCACAAGATGCCGCGGGCGGTTTTGAAGCTCAGCACGGTAAAGCCGGTGAACAGCAGCAGATGGAAAATATCTGGGCGGCGGGGTGAAACGGCCAACAGCAATATGGTAACCAATAAAACGCTAAAAAAGAACAGGCCGACCTGGCTTTCTATCGTGGGAGGCACCCATTCAGGTACCAGGTTTTGGACGATGGGATTGGTGGTCATCTCGGAAAGGTAAAGCAGCACGCCGGGGCCGCGCGGGTTGAGCAGGCACGCCAATCCACTCAGGATGATGGCCGCGGCGATGGTTCGGATGGGGCGGTGGGCTACGGGAAACTGGAAAGCCGTGAACAGGCGCGGGGCCAGGGCTTCCAGCGAGGCGGCCGCCAGCCAGGCGGCCAGCAAGGCAAAGCCCAGCACAAAAGAGCCGTGGCTGTTAACCCAGATCACCATCCCCAGCGGGAAAACGCCCAACCACAGGCGCTTGCCTCCCCGGTTTAACTCGCTGATAGCCAACAGGTAGCACGCGCCGATCAGGATGGTGATGGCCTGGGGACGGACATTCCAATCTTCGATGCCGGTGGCGGCGGCGCACAAGGCGGCCAGGGTGGCGGCGCGCCAATTGCCGGTGGTGCGCCAGGCCGTCAACAGCACCAGCGCGTAGGCTGCCGTAATCACCAGGCTTTGAAAGAGAACCACCCCGGCTATGCCGCCTGTCTGCAGCAGAAGGTAAAAGGTCACTTCCATCAGCCAGTAGATTTTGTAGGACTCGTACGGTTGGCCGGCCGCCGTGTAGCTAAACGTGTCTACGGCGGGGATTTGGCCGTTCGCGACAATTTCCCTGCCGGCAGCGGCGTGAAACCAAAAATCGTGCGGGCGAATGGGGTGGGTGTTGACGAAAACGAAAATGCCGGTGATGAAAATGATCACCCAAATCGCTTCGATGGGGATACGGGGGAGTTGACGCATCCTGGCCTCCATATTCGACTTACTGGCCTGCATCCAGAAAGCGCCTGGGACGAATGATCCACCAGCGCACCCAATAGAGCAGGATAAACAAAACGAGCGGAACCGGGATGAATAATTGTGGCGGTACGCTGACCAGCGCGAGGCTCTGAGCATCCCAGAAAATTTTCCATAGCCCCAGGCCGAAAATGAGCGGCGCTACCACCGCCAGAACACGCCCGCTTTGCCGATGGCGTCCTTCCCAGGTGGCGCAAACGACGACCAACGGCAGGATCAACAGATGGAAAGTCATCGGCGAGGTCGGCAGGCCAATCCAGGCGCTGAAGGCGAGGGTGAGGCAGCAGGCCCACAGGAAGCGGGTAAACTCCTGGCGCAGCGTCAACAGCCATTCGACCAGTAAAATGGCGCTCAACAAGGCTGAGATTGCCCAGCCGAGCTGCCTGCCAACGCCCGGCCACCAGGAAAAGAACACCTGGCCGAGGCTGGTGGGGCCTGGATAGGCCGATGTGTTCAACAAGAGACGCAGGTAGCCCAACAGCCAGGCTGGTTGCAAGAAACTGCCGAGCGCACTCAGCAACGCCAGCGTGCCGAGGAAATACAGGATCAAGGTGACGCCGCCCGTTTTATATTTACTGGCGCACCAGATCAAGATAAACGCCATCACCAGCAGCACGCCCGGCAGGTGAATGCAACTGAAGGCGAGGAGAATGCCGCCGATTTCGTAGCGTTCTGCCCGAATGCACAGCAAGCTCAGGCTGAGAAACAGCCCTGTTAGCACAATCAGATCGCCGTTCTGAATAGCCATATACCCATGGAACCAGGCGACGATAAATATCGCCCAACCCACGGCCAACCATGCCGGGGGTTGCCAGCGTGCCAGGCGCAGGCTGGTTAACAGGGTTGCCAGGGCGGCCAGTTGCAAAAATGTCGTCCAGGCGGCCTGGGCGATGGCGAAATCGGGGATCAGGGCAAAAGGGGCGAAAAATAGTGTGGCAAAGAGTGGGTAAGCGGGATGGATGCTGAAAGCACCGGGGGTTGGGCTGGCCGCATTTTCGTAAGGGCTGGCATTTTCAAACAGGAAGGCGCGTGTTTCTTGCCAATAGGTGGCAAAGAATGTTGCTTGCGCAGGCAGGAATCCGGGCCTTAAATTCAGCCAAAACAGCCCCCCAAGCAGGATGGGAATGCCAACAAACCAAAAAAGGATGCGCAGCCACGAATTCATTGACAAAAAAAATGGCCTGGCCTTTCGGAGGCCAGGCCATTGAGATTATCCCAGGTACTCGCGTAGTTTACGGCGGATGGCTGGGTGGCGCAGGCGGCTGAGCGCCTGTGCTTCGATCTGGCGCACGCGTTCGCGCGTGACGCCCATTTTGCGGCCTACTTCTTCGAGCGTGTAAGCCTGTCCATCCAGCAGGCCATAGCGCAGTTGTAAGATGCGCACTTCGCGTGGCGGCAGGCCGTTCAGCACGCCTTCGAGGTGTTCGCGCAACAGGTTATAGGTGGCGGTCTCGTCGGGGGCGGGTACTTCTTCATCCTGGATGAAGTCGCCAAGCACCGAGTCTTCTTCGTCGTCGGTGGGAGTTTCGAGCGAGAGCGGGCGGCGCGCCACCTGGATCATGTTTTCCACTTTTTGAGGGGTCACTTCGAGGGCGGTGGCCAGTTCGTCTACCGATGGGTCGCGGCCGAGGCGTTGGGTTAGCTGATGCTGCACGCGCAGCAGCTTGTTGATTTGATCACCCATGTGGACGGGGACGCGAATGGTGCGGCCCTGGTCGGCGATGGCGCGTGTGACGGCCTGGCGAATCCACCAGGTGGCATAGGTGCTGAACTTGTGGCCGCGGTGATAGTCGAACTTTTTGGCGGCGCGGATCAGGCCGATATTGCCTTCTTGAATCAGATCGAGGAAAGGCACGCCGCGCCCCATGTATTTTTTAGCTACACTGATCACCAGGCGCGAGTTGGCCGTGATCAGGTGTTCGCGGGCGGCCCAGCCATCTTCGATCAGGCGTTGTAGTTCTTGCCGCCGGTTGGGGGTGACATTGCCTTTGGCCAGTTCTTCGCGGGCCAGGCGGCCACATTCAATGCGCTGCGCCAGTTCCACTTCTTCTTCGGCGGTCAGCAGCGGCACGCGGCCAACTTCTTTCAGGTAGAGACCGATGGTGTCGTCGGTGTCAATGTTGGCCAGGTAGTTGTCATCGGTGGGGGGCAGCCGCCGGGTTTCGTCTACAATTTCAACCACTTCCTTGGCGGCTAATTCGTCTTCACTGGGGCCGGCGGCGGGCGCTTCATCCACGTAGGCTACCCCGGCGCTGAGCAGGGCGGCGAAGGTTTCTTCGAGCTGGTCAACATCATGTTCGGCATCGGGGAAAAAACTGAGAATATCGTCAATGGTCACATACGATTTTTGCCGCCCCAAGTCCACCAGGCGCGCCACTACCGAATGACCTTCATCTTCACTTTCACTGGCTTCGATTGTTTTCAACAGATCATCATCAATCATAACGACTCCACACAAATCTTCCTGTGAGGCTTACCCCACGTAGTTTCTCGTTTCTGTTGCGATTTCCCATTCAGAATACATCTTTTTTTGATAGAAATCAATACCCAATTTCGTTGCATAAAACGAAAAAGATGCAAGCAAATAATACATTTCTGCAGCAACTCAATCGGCTGGAGAGGTGCAACGCGCGTGGGTATCCAACGAATTCCCTTGTGGGGAGCAAAACCAGGCGCGTTGCACTAGCGGATACAAGTGATATGAGTTATGAAGACAACTCATTCAGGAGCAAGGGTTGGGGTTGGAGTTGGCACAGACGTTGGCGTTGGCGTTGGCGTGGCCAATGGGGGATTTTCGGCGAAGCCAAGGAGCTTTTCCAGACTGTATTTGGACAACGCGACCAACCTATCCTCATTTGTGAGAACATAATATCCACGGCCGGTTGGTGTGATGCTGCCGATGTGCATCTGGTATTGCGTTCCGTCTTGCAGGGTCAACGATAAGGTCATTTCCGCCGGATAGCCCAGCCCGTATTGGCTGAGGTCTGAGCTGTCTTCCAATTGTGAGAGGATCGTGACGCCAGCCAACTGGTTGACAGCCTGCTCAACGACGGCGCTGTCCAAATCGGTGATGCCATCGGCAAGCCAGGCATTGCTGCTATCACGTTGGGCGGTAAAGGCTTTCCCGGTTGACGAAACCACCCTGACCGCACGGACATCGCTGGCTTGAAAGGTAAACAGCTTTTCAGTCGTTATGGTGGGCGTGACGGTCGGTTGGGCTATCATTTCTTGCAGGCGCGGCATCCAGAGCAGCAAAGCCAGCAGCGCCAGGAAAACGATCACCAAAATCCAGGTTGCGTTTTTCGACATATCAGCCTCGGCTGCGACGAATAAACCAGTTGACTGCCCCTGCCAGAATAACCAGCGCTGGCAGGCCAATCACCAGGCCCAGGAACAGGGCATTGTTGACCACAGCCAGGTTTTCGGCAGAAATGTTCAAGGTGCGGGGGGTTGTGCTTTTCGGTGTCAGGGCGATTAAGTCTTCCTGGCCAACGGCCCAATCAATGGCATTGATGAACAGATCACTGTTGCCGTAAGCATCGAAGAAAGCATCTGAAGCAAAGTCTGAATCGCCAAATACCACCACCCGGCTGCCCATGGCGCTCATTTCTCCGCTGGCAACGATGGTCACTGGCCCCAACAGATCGTCTGTGGTGGGGTTGGCCGGGCCGTCGGCTGTGCCGCTCAACCAGGCTGAAATATCATCCGGGTTGGTTGAAGCCCAGGCGCAGGAAGGGTAACAATTTTCGTAGAAAGAAGTGGACTTTACGATCTCGGTCAGTGTGACCGTTGGCATATCGGCGCTGGTGCGCACCGATTGGGCGGCGATGAACAGGGGTGGGTTGTTTTGCAGCCCCTGGCTGATGATGGGGTGCGTAGCCATTTCGATGCCGGTGATGTAGGGGGACGGCTGGTTGGTCGCCACCTGGACGATGAAATCGTTGCCCAGGGTGATGCCCCAGGTGCCGATCAAATAATCGGCCAGGGGGTCGGCGGCATCACCGAAGTCGGTTTGAATGCGGGGGTCTTGCAGCACGATCAATTTGCCACCAGCCGCAACAAAGGGGATGATCAGGTTGATTTCTTCCGGCGAAACCGGTTTGGTGGGGCCAGCAATGATGATCGCCTGGGCATCTTCGGGGATGGCGGTATCGGTGCGCAAATTGAGCAGCTTGACGGTGTAATTTTTGTTGGTCAGCAGGCGTTTGGCGCTGGCATAGGCGGTATCGCCGCTGTCTTCGGGGTTATGTTCGCCGTGACCGGTCAGGAAGTACAACGTGCGCGCTTCTGTTGACATTAATTTGACCAGGGCGGAGGTTAAACGTTCTTCGTCGGCAAAGTCAACCAATTGGCGCTTGTCGCCCATTTCGATGGAAATCATGCCGTCTTTGCCAGCGGGGATACCGGCGTTTTTGACCGCCAGAGGGTTGGCATCGGGGTTGAGAAACTCGTAGGTAAATTTGCCTTTGCTGTTTTCAGCGTAGCGGCGCAAGATGGCATCGGCGTTTTCCTGTGCGCCAGCAGCCTGGGGCGAGTAAAAACCGACTGCTTTGACGCTTTCAGGCAGTTTTGCCAGGGTATCCAGCGTTTGCTCAGCCAGCGAGTTTTGTTTCCCTTCGGTCAAATCCACTTTGGTTCTATCAGGATACAGCGAAGCCAACTGGAAGACCAGGATATTGACGATCACGACGATGCCGACAAACGCCACCGAGCGGATCAACGCATTGCTGCCATAGCGCGCCTGGCGTCCGGTGATCGCCCGGCGTACACGCTCGGGGTCGAGCAGGGCAAACAGCGCCAGACCAACCACCACCAATCCCACGCTGATTAAAAATGGCAGCCCGCGCACATTACGATAGAGAACGAACAGGGCAAAGGCTGAAACCGCAGCCAGCCCGGCAATGACCAGCCCCAGCGGGGCGAAACGACGCCATTCGGTTTTCATTGCCACCTCCGCATTTCCACAGCCACACTGCCCACGAACAGGCCCAGGGCCGTAATGGAAAGATAGTACACAATATCGCGCAAATCAATCACGCCGTTATAAAAATTGATATAGTGTTCGATGAAGTTGATGTACTTGATCACTTCGGTGAGTGTGCCGGTATCGGTCGGTGCGCTCTGCATCAACCACAACAGCAAAACGATAGCCAGGCTGACGAAGAAAGCGGCGATTTGATTGCTGAAGAAGGCGGAGACGGCCACGCCCACGGCAACCAGGCTCATCAGCATCAAAATCAGGCCGACATAGCTGGCAACCAACAGTCCCTGGTCAATGCCCGGCGTCACCAGCCAATTGAGGATGATCGAATAGATCAACGTGATGGCCAGCAGCGTAGCCATAAACAGGAATCCGCCCGCCCACTTGCCAACCACCAATTCGCCATCGCGCACCGGCGAGGTGAGCAAGAGTTCCATCGTGCCGGTGCGGTTTTCTTCGGCCACCAGGCGCATGGTGATGGCTGGCATGGTGAAAACGAGCAGGAAAATCATCACCCCACCGGTGATAATTTGCACGGTCGGCGTGTAGGCTTGTTGGTAAAACGCCGACACCACGGCCTGGCGGATAGACTGGAAAAACGTCAGGCCGAGGATGAGGAAAAATAAGAAGGCCACTGCGTAAGCAATGGGGCCGTTGAAATACAATTGGTATTCGCGTTTAGCAATCGTCCAGATGTTTTTCATCGCGTCACTCCTCCCGGGATTGTTTTTCGTCATCTTTATTGACCGGCGCATCATCGTCCAGTTCATCTTCTGGGCTGCTTTCGTCAACCTGGGGCAATTCCGGGTCTTCGCGGGTCAATTCCATAAAGATGGCTTCCAGGCTCAACCCCACCGGGCGCAGCTCAATCAGGCTGTACCCGCCATTGACCACGGCTTTAGCCACATCCGGGCGGACATCCTGCCCTGGCTGCGCTTCAAAGGTCAGGTTGCCTTCGGCCTCCACCAACACCCGCTGAACCCCCGGCACGTTTTGCACCACATCGGCCAGGCCATCGGCATCGCCGGCCACCTGCAAAATGACCTTTTGAACGCCGGTCAGCCGCGCTTGCAGTTGCGCCGGGGTATCTTCGGCCACGATTTTGCCGCGGTTGATGATCAGCACCCGGTCGCAAAGCTGCTGCACCTCAGAAAGGATGTGCGTGGAGAGCAATACCGTGCGTTCGCGGCCGATCGCGCGGATCAACTTGCGCACTTCGATAATCTGGGCCGGGTCGAGACCGATGGTGGGTTCGTCGAGGATCAACACTTCGGGCTGGTGCAAAAGCGCCTGAGCCAGACCAACCCGCTGCCGCATGCCTTTCGAGAGTTTGGCAATGTAGCCATCGGCGCGTTCGACCATGTTGACTTCTTCCAGCACCTCGTCAATGCGTTCATCCAGTTCTGGCACGTTGCGTAAATCGCCCATGTATTTGAGGTATTCATAAACCGTCATGTCGGTGTAGAGCGGCACGGTTTCGGGCAAATAGCCCATCCGGCGGCGGACTTCGAGGGATTGTTCGACCACATCGAAACCGGCTACTTCGGCAATGCCTGAGGTCGGGGGCATGTAACCGGCCAGAATGCGCATGGTGGTCGTCTTGCCGGCGCCATTTGGCCCCAGGAAACCGACGATTTCACCTTTCTGCGCATCGAAGGTCAGGTTTTCGATGGCCTTGCGCGGGCCATATTCTTTGGTTAAGGCTTCAACACGAATCATATTTTTCTCCTGACAATTGTCGGGTGGATTGTGTGACTTTTGCAGCGTGTCCTCGGGAAAAACCAGGGGTTTTCACCAGCGGGTGAGCGCACCAAACACACACAAAAGCACCTCTCCTCGCCATACCCCTCGCGTCTTAGAGTGGTGCTTTGTATTCATACAGGCTGTGTGCATCGCTGGTGTTTTTCACCCTGGCAAACCTGTGTAAGAATATACAGCAAAGTGAAAGTCAAAGTCAAGTGGTTCTTTTAACTCTCATCGAATGCTAATCTCATCGTTTCCGGCTTACGTTAGCGCTAAACAAGACCTGATTTATCATAATTCATTGCAAACGTCGAGCTATTCTCAATGATTTTCTGCAAATTTCGACCCCAAATCAGATGCCGTGGTAGAATAGGGCCTTGTGTGTCCACCGCTTTGTTTTCTCTTTTTTTCCACCACTTTTCACCCCATAGGTCCATCTACCAGGTGTTCGGGTTTGGTTTAACGCCTCACCGAACACCTGGTTATTTTAATTCCCTATCCCCTCGGAGGTTGTACCATGGATATCTTTCTTCTCGGTAGCAGGCATGGCCTGAATAGTTTTGAGCAGATTGCGATGGTGTTCGTTCTGCTCACCGCCTTCTTGAGCCTGGCGTATGCCTGGTGGTTGCGCGGTACGGTGCTGAAAAACGATACCGGCACCAAGAAAATGCAAGAGGTTTGGAATGCGATCCGCATCGGCGCGGATTCCTATCTGAGCCGCCAACTCAAGACCATCCTGCCGCTCATCGTTGTATTGACGGTCGTGATGTTCCTGAGCGTTTATGTCATTCCTCCCAGCCTGGAAGCGCGTGAGGAATTTCACACCCTGGGCGAGCAAGCTACCCAACTGGTCATCGCTATTGGCCGCACGATTGCTTTCATTATGGGTGCTTCGTTCTCGCTGATCGTGGGTCAGTATGGTATGCGCATGGCCGTGCAGGCGAACATCCGTGTAGCATCGGCTTCTCGCCGGGGCTTCAATGAAGCACTCTCCATCGCCTACTATGCTGGCACCATCACGGGTATGC
>CAZSFD010000114.1:0-13107 GCA_964606085.1 uncultured Anaerolineaceae bacterium | reverse complement strand
AACTGCCCGACCTGAGCGACGAAGCCACGGCAATGGCCTGGCTGGAGGGTCTGGCGGCGCGACAGGGCATCTCAGAAGACGAGTTATTCACCGCCCCCGAGGAACGCCCGGCCGCCACGCCAGCGTGGATCACCCAGGACGCCGCCCAGGCCGAAGCCCCGGCGCTACCAGAACCCGTCGCGGCGCAGCCCGAAATCGAAGAGACAACCCCCGATTGGCTGACCCAACTGGAGGCCGAAGCCGACGCCTTCGAGGCGCAGCAGGCCACGCCCACCCCGCCGCCCGCCGCCGACGAACTGCCCGACCTGAGCGACGAAGCCACGGCAATGGCCTGGCTGGAGGGTCTGGCGGCGCGACAGGGCATCTCAGAAGACGAGTTATTCACCGCCCCCGAGGAACGCCCGGCCGCCACGCCAGCGTGGATCACCCAGGACGCCGCCCAGGCTGAAGCCCCGGCGCTGCCAGAACCCGCCGAAGCGCAGCCCGCACCCCAAGAAGCCCTGCCCGATTGGCTGACACAGATTGAGGCCGAAACGGAGGTGGTTGCCGAGTGGCCCACGGTGGAAATAGCCTCCCCGCAGGAAGAGCGCAAACCCGCTGATGTCACCCGGGAAAGCACCCAGGCCACATCCATGACGCCAGATTACGAATCTGCCGCGCAGGAGCCACTCATCGAGCATAGCGTCCCCGATTGGCTGCTGGCTATTCAGGAAGACGCAGGTGACGAAGAGGGGATCGTCTCCGCGGCAACGGTGAGCGCGGTAGAAGCGCAACCAACGGCTGTGCCAGATTGGTTGGCGGCCATCCCCGAAGAAGCCACCGAAGATGAGAAAGCCGTCTTTGCGCCAGAACCCCCGGCAGACCAGGAGATTCCCGCCTGGCAACAACCGACCCAGATTGTTTCACGCGCAGCGCTTGAGCAAGAAAAAGCCAGTTTGCCTGTAACGCCACCGGTCGAGGCTGCTCCCGTTCCTGATACGCGGCTGGATGTCAACCGCGCTTCGCTGGTCGAGTTAGAAGCCTTGCCAGGGATCGGCTTTATCCTGGCGCAAAATATCATCAACTATCGTGAGACGTATGGATCTTTCATCACCCTGGATGATTTGCAACGCGTCTCAGGTGTTGGGCCAGCGACGATTGACGAGTTGCGCCAGTGGCTGCGGGTTGTCCCACCCAAATCGTCTGCCAAATCCGTTGCAACCACTCCCGCGATCGGTGGTGAGTTAGAAGAAGCGCGCGTTCACCTGGCTCAAAACGCCCCCGTGAAAGCGTCGCAAATTTACAGCCAACTGCTGCGTTCTGGCTACCCGGTGGGAGAAATTGTCAGTGACCTGCAGAATGCTTTGTATCGCTATCCGGTGGAAATTTCGCTCTGGCAAACATTGGGTGAAGCCTATTTGCTCAACGATCAACTGGAAGAAGCCCTGGAAGCTTACACCAAAGCAGAAGAATTGTTACGCTAACGGTTCTCATCCAACCCATGCGTTTTAAAAATTGTAGGACAAGCGCTTCGCTTGTCCTACCCATTTTTTATGGAGGTTCCTCATGCAACGAACACTTGTCCTTATCAAACCAGATGGCGTCCAGCGTGGTCTGATTGGTGAAATCATCGGGCGGTTGGAGCAGCGCGGCCTGAAATTGATCGCGGCCAGGTTTTTACAGGTCAGCCAGGATTTTGCCGAGACCCATTATGCCGTCCACCAGGGCAAGCCATTTTATGATGGCCTGGTACGCTATATCTGTTCAGCCCCGTTGATGGCGATGGTGTGGGAAGGCCCCGAAGCCATTGCTGCAGTACGCCAGACGATGGGTGCCACCAACCCCCTCAATGCCGCCCCCGGCACCATCCGCCACGATTTCGGCCTGATGACGAGCCGTAACCTGACCCATGCTTCTGATTCGCCCGAAAATGCCGAAAAAGAAATCGCTTTGTGGTTTAAAGCAGATGAATTGGTGGCGTGGGAACGTTCGACAGAAGCCTGGTTGACAGGGGATAATTGAACCCCAATCGGCGAGAATGCGCTGCGTTACTTGACTCGTTTCAAAGGCAGAATCACCGTAAACGTGCTGCCCTGACCCACCTGGCTCTCCACCGTCACCTGGCCGCGCATGGCCTGGGTCAACTGGCTGACGATAGATAGGCCCAACCCCACACCGCCATAACGCCGCGAAATGCTCTCGTCCACCTGGCGGAAGGGTTCGAAGATGAGACCTTGCGCTTCAAGGGGGATACCAATGCCGGTGTCACGCACCTTAATCGCCCACTCTTCGGCATTGACCAGTAAAAATTCTACTTTCACGCTGCCCTTGGCCGTAAATTTGATCGCATTGCGAATCAGGTTGGCCAGAATAGTTTCCAGGCGCAACGGATCGCTCAACAGAACCGAGGGCAGCGTGGGGTCGAGGCGGGTTTGAAAGCTCAATCCCCCTTTTTCGGCGCTGGGGCGATAGATGGCCTCGACCTGACGCAGCAGCGAAGCTGGCGCAACCCGCACTTCCTGGATGCTCAATTGACCGGTTTCGATTTGCGATTGCACCAACAACTCAGAAAAAACCCGGTCGAGGTCCTTGGTGTTTTCGATGATGCGCAGCATCAAATTTTTCTGTTGCGGAGGCATGGGGCCATAGGCTTCCAATTGCAGCATTTCTGCCATGCCCAACATGGCCCCCATCGGCGTGCGCAATTCGTGGCTGACACGGGCGATCAGGTTGGACTTGAACTCGCTGGCTTCCACGGCTCGTTGGGCAAACTCCTGCACCTCGATCACTTTTTGCGCCAGTTCGCGTTCATTGCGCCGAGCGCGATGAAGCGCTTCATTCAAGCTATTCATCACCAACATCAACAAGCCCATAATACCTACCACCACCACCGCAAACTCGACCCAAAATGTGGTCAAGTTTGCATATTCTGGCGGCAACGGTAAGGTGCCGTTCTGGTCGGCCAGCAGCATCCAGCCGGTGGCAACGATGGACAGGATGCCGAAAATCCACCCGGCCTGCGACCCAAGCATCAACGCGGCGATCAAGATAATGCCATAATAGGCGCTCATAATCGAACCGCGAAAGCCGCCGGCCTCATACGTGCCATACGTGACCGCCGCCCAGATGGTCAGCGAAAACAAGAAACCGGCCTGGCGCACATAACCGCGGCGCAGCATCAATAGCATGAACCCCGCCAAAGCCGCCAGGATCAATTCGATAGCCACACGTCCGATCTCCGGCGTCATCACCAGTGCGGGTACACTGAAGACCATCACCAATAGCATGACGATGATCAGGATCAAATTAAGCAGTTTTGCCAGGCGGGTTTTTTCTTCATCGTCTGAGAATACCGGCGGAGCGAGGAGTTTTTGGATTCGTTCGATCATGCCAGCACCTTTTGATAAACGGACATGGTTTCATGCGCCATGCGTTCGGCGGTGAAGTGTTGGAATACGGCGCTGCGCCCGTGTTCGGCCAGCGACCGGCGTTTGGCATCATCGCGCAGCAGATCGGCCAGCTTTTCGGCCAGATCGGCGGGGTCTTCGGGCTTGTGCAGCAAGCCACCGCCAGTGGCCTGCACCAGCTCGGGAAATGCCCCGTGGTTGGGCTGCACGACCGGCACACCAGAAGCCAACGCTTCCAGCACTGGCAAGCCCTTGGGGTCGCGATAAATGGTGGGGACGGCGAAGACATCCAGGCTGGCGAGAAAATCTAACTTACCCTGCCGCCCCACGGTGCCAATAATTTCAGCCTGCTCGCTCAGCCCGTTTTCTTGCAGGCGCTTGCGAATGCCAGCCACATAGTTGGCCTGAACATTGCTCAAATAGCCGGCTGCCCGCAGGCGCAGGCCCGGAAATTCTCCCGTTTTGGCTAACCGAATGAATGCCTCTGCCAACAGGTGCAGCCCTTTCTCAGGCGAGATGCGCGCCAGGTAGCCGATGGTTGGCCCTGTCTCTGCTTGGGGCGGGCGAGGACGATTTTGGTAATCGGCCAGGTTGATGCCGGGACGTACCAGGGTGATACGCTGGCGGTCGAGGCTGACCTGGGGCGTGAAGTATTCGATGTAGTATTGGCTGATGGCAATGAAATGATCTATGAAGGCGGCGTTATGTTGGATGATCTGCACAGCCTGGTTGTAGTATTTGGGGGGCAAGCCTTCGAGGAAGATATCTTCACCATGCAGGCCGCAAACGATTGGCACATTCAGACGCTGTTTGAGCGCCGGTACGACACCTGAAATGAGCGTGTTGGTGACGTGGATCAGGTCGGGCTTGAGTTCGTCGGCGATCCAGGCCACCATCTCGTGGAGCAGGGGCGCTTGTTGGCCTTGTTCGCCGCGCAGCATGGAGAGGGTCAGTTCGGCGTTGGCTTCGGGGTCAACGGCGCTGCCGATGTCGAAGCGCGGCATCAGGCGCAAAATGGCCTGCGACCCGGCCAGTCTGAGCAGCGCCTCGCGCCACCAAGAAGGCTGTGGAAACCGCTGCAACAGGTAGGCGGCAATGCCGCCATAGAAAACATGGGTCTGTTTGGCTTCGGGTTCGTCCACGCGCATGGGGGTGTACATGGGCAGCAGGGTGACATCGTGGCCGAGGGATTGCAGGGTGGCGGCAAGGGTGTTGTCGCGCATACAGCTTCCACAATACATATTGGCCGCCCCGGTGGCCAGAAAGGCGACTTTCATGCGCGACCTCCCGCTTTTTTCGCCAGGACGATCTCGACGGGCAAGCCCCACATGACCTCGGTGTTGGCATCGCTGATCTCGAACCCGGCCTGGCGCAAAGCCGCCTGGGCGTAGATCGGACGGCAATCTACGGTGTTGGGCATCTTTTCGTGGAACCATTCGTAAATGCGCACCACGAAGGCATCCGTTTTCTCCAGGCTGACCACGCCGATACGTCCGCCGGGCTTCAGGGCGGCCAGGCATTGCTGTAAAACCTGGGGGATTTCCGGCGTATCGAACAGTTCCAGCGTGAAGCTCATAAAGATGGCATCCAGGTTGTCGGTGGGGATGGAGGCGGCGGCATCGCCGATGTGGAGGGTTACGCGCTCGGCCAGGCCGGCCTGCGCCAGGCGAGCCTGGGCAATGTCGCGCATCCCCTCGGAAATATCCAGGCCGTAGATGTGGCCGGCAGCGCCCACGGCCTGGGCCAATGCCAATAAGCAATGACCCGTACCGAAGCCAATTTCGAGAATGCGCTCGCCGGGCTGGGCGGCCAGCTTTTGCAGGCCGAGGTCTCGATATTTCTTTTCCGAACTGCCAGCAACGGTATCGTACCATTTGCTCATGCCGTTGTAGCCGGCCTTGGCTTCGGTTTTACTGCGGGTCACACGACTGATAGGTGGGGGCATGGAGATATCCTTCGCTCAAGGGGCCGTCATCATCGCTTCCATCAACATCTGCTCGATAGGCCCTTGCAGGAGCAACCCGATGAGACAGCACAGAAAGATTAAGAGAATGCCTGGCAAGAAGATCACCGCCAGGGCGCGCTCAATGCCAAAATTATACACGGCCCGTAAAGAATTGGTCATCAGCACAATCGAGTAAATGCCCAGGAGCGGCCCAACGCAGAAGTTGATGTAAGGGATAAAAACGGCCACAATACTGATAAGCAGTAACGGGGCCTGATAAGCAGCCGTGGCAAAGAGCAGGTGTTCATACGTTCCCTGCCCGCCAAGCAGCCGGGCCAACAGGTGTTGCAGGCCCACTTGCAGGGCAAAAAAGAGCGTGTAGGCGCTGGTAATAATCGGCACGCCGACGACAAATAACACTAAGCTGACATTGCGTACCTGAGCGGTCACGTTGATGTCCAAACCAGACTGAAAGGCGGCTGTTTCAAAGGCCGGCAGCCAATATACCAGCAAAAGGGCCAACACCGCCAGCAGTTGAATCAGCGTGGCGCAAAACATCCAGATCAGGCCGCGGTCGAGGGATAGCTTGGGATCACCCAGGATGAAACGGAAGGATTTTTCGGTGGGGCTGGGCAGCACACTCAGCCAGACATCGTACCAGGCCAACCCGCGCCGTGGTTTGTTGGCTGGCGGGGGCTGTGCGGTTGCGGCATCGGCGATGAAAGACGGTTGCTCGGTGACGGCGAGGCTTTGCTGGGGTTGCGCGAAGGTGGGCAGCGTGTCGTAGGGTGGTGGTTGGACGGGTGTTGTTTCGGGTGAGGATGGTGATCCAAGCGCTTGCAGCCAACTGGGGACAATATCTTCTTCGGCGATGACCGGCGGCGGGGTTGGTGGGGCAGGCGGCTTTTGCAACCTGGATAGCGCCGCCGTGGCTTGCGGGTGATTGGGATTGATGCGCAGCACTTCTTTCAAGCAACGCCGGCGCTGTTCGGGGTTTTCGACCGCGGCGGAGAGCCATAACCAGGCGGTTTCGTTCTCACGGTCGGTTTTCAAAATCTCTGACAAAATGCGCCGACCGGCGGCCTTATCTCCCGCCTTGATAGCCTGAATGGCCTGTTGGATTGCCTGATTCATGCTCACCTTCTTCTCGCCTGGATGCTGCCGATTGTTATATCTGACACCCTGATTATGGCATAAAATTCAGCCAGCGATGATGCGATCCACCACCAATTGGCGAAATTCGGGCGATAGGCTGGCAAAATAGGCGCTGAAACCGGTCACACGCACCACCAGGTCGGGATATTTGCCGGGGTCGGCATGGGCCTCCAGGATTTTGGCGGCATCGAGGATGTTCAGGTTGATCTGTGTGCCGCCGAGTTGGAAGTGGGTGCGGATCAGGTTGCACACGCTTTCGATGCCCGCTTCGTCGCGGCTCAGGCCGGGATCGAGTTCCATCTGCATCGGGGCGGTGTTGCCGTAGCCGGGCTGCACTGAGGCAATCGCCACGGCCATCGCGGTTGGCGCGCCATCTTTGCGGAAACCAGGGTCAGGGTTGGCGCCATGCGAGATCGGGTCGCCGGCGCGGCGCCCATTGGGGGTGGCGCCCACGGCTCGACCCATTGGAATCGTGTTGGCCCATGAGAACAGACCCGGGATCATGTTGAACCCGTTGGGGGTGGGGTGGGCCTTGACCAGCCGCGTGAACGCTTCGACGATCTTGACCGCCCACGCATCGGCCAGCGAGCCGCCGCAACCGTAACGCGGGATATTGCGCATCAGCAGGCGGGCGCGCTCGCCGCCGGGGGTTTGCCAGTTATGCGCCAGGTGTTCGGCCACTTCCTGCCAGGTCAGGCGGCCTTCATTTTCCACGCGCTGTTCGAGGGCAGCGAACGAATCGGCCACCGTAGCCAGGGCCGAACCATCCACGCACAGGTTGTAGAACTCGACACCGCCATGCGAAGCATCTTCGCCCTTCTCGATGGGGCCGTGGCCGAGCAGATCGATCACCAATTCGGGGAAAACGCGGTGCATGTGCGCCAGGTGGAAATCGAGGGCGCGGGCGGTGGCCGCTACCGCCTGGCCGAGGTGATGCTCGAAGCGCCGCCAGAGTTCGTCGGTCGAGCCTGTCGAGACCCCGCTTTCGACAAGCCCGGTTTCGACAGGCTCAACCGACAGTTCGTTGAAAGCTACTTCAAATACACGGGCGAAATTGATCTTGACGCAATCGTTGAGCGTATATTCGCGCCCCGGAATGGCCGACCAGTGGCAACCCGAATAGGCGCGTTCGTAGCCCCAGGCGAGGTCGTAGCCGTTTTTGGCGTAATCGCGGGCGGTCACATCTACGCCGAGGAACTTGGGGATGCCGGTTTTGTCAGCGAACATGACCTCGACGCCGCGCCGCAGCAGGCCAGGGTCGGTGGTTGCGCCAACCGCCACACCTACGTTGGCGGGGATTTTCAGGGCGTGGGCGGCCTCCAGCACCAGGTACGACACGCGATGGGTGGTATCTGTCCCCGAAGCATCTGGCCCGCCGAGTTGCAGGTAGCCGGTGTCGCGCAGCAGCAGGCAGGCGATGTGGAAGATGGCTTCTTCGTCGCCAGAAAGCGTACCGTTGGCAAGGTCACGCTCGTAGTAGGGCATCAGCAGCACGTCCAGGCGGCCCAGCGAACCGGAGCCGTTGTACATGCGGGCAGCCATCTGATACCACAGAATCCACTGACACGCCTCGCGCAAGGTGCGCGGCGGGGCAGTAGTGATGTGTTCGTTGATGGCGGCAATTTCAAGGAGATTCGCGGCGCGTGGTTCTTGCTCTGTGGCGGCAAGTTGACGGGCGTGGGCGGCGGTGCGCGCAATCCAGGATTGAATACCGAGGACGATAGATGCGAGTCCGTCATAAAATTCCTGGCTTTGTGGATGCGTCTGGCGGTAGTGGTGAATTTTGTCGAGGATGCCGCCCCAACCGAGTTCCAGCCCGATGGATAAATCCTGGCAGAAGTGCTGCGCCGCGCCGATGCCGGGCAGGAGTTTGTACTTCTCGATGGCGGGGATCAAGTCGGGGAAGGCGAAATCGGGGTGCCAGTGCGGTTTGCGGTAGCTCATGAAATTCGCCATATACGCCCCAGCCAGCGAACTGTTGGCATCCACGTAGGGCGGGTGGGCGTCGAGCAGGCGGCGGTAATTCTCGCCGCACAGCTTGGGGCCGAAGAAACCGCCGGAGGGGTGATTGCTCTCGATTTCGTAGCCATCCAACAGGCAATCGGTGATCGGCATGCCCGACGAACTGGTGGTTTTGACGATCTTGCGCCGGTCTGCGGGTGGCAGCACAATGCCGTGATCGTCGTGGTCTTTCCAGCCGGTCAGTTCGATCTTTTCACGGGTTTGGCGCAGTTTTTCAGCGCGCAGGGCTTCGAGGCGGGAGGGGTAGGTGTAAGGGGACATGGGATTGGGGTGAGGGAAGAAAGGGAATGCGGGGTATTCCTGGTGGTCAGGCTTGCCGCGTAGTCTACCCCTTTTGTCGCTGTTTGAGAAGCGGCCTGCCGTATCCTGGCATAAGTGCCTGTCACCTGTTATGATCGAAAGTTAAGACTTGCAACCTGCGCCAATTATGGCCGTCTCCCACCGCCGCGCCGCCCTGCGCCGGGCCGATCATATTGTGGTGATGAAGGATGGGCGCGTGGAGGCCGAAGGGAAGCTGGATGATCTGCTCGAAAGCAGCGAGGAGATGCAGCGTTTGTGGGCAGGGGAGATAAAATAGGGGCGTGTTGACCTCACCCCCGGCCCCTCTCCAGAGCGGAAAATCATCGCTCTGGAGAGGGGGGTAGAAAGCAGGAAACCAGTTCATGTCCATCCAACTGATCCAAAAATACTACGCCGAAATTGACAAAATCATCCGCTATGGCGGCAGCCGCAACGAATCGAGCCTGCGTAAGCCGCTGCAAGATTTGCTGGAGCAGTATGGCCGCGCCAAAGGGCTGGTGCTGGTGGCTGAGGTGGAGATGACCTCGCGCAAGGGGACGCGCATCCGGCCTGATGGGGTGCTGAAAGATGCGCTGCGCCAGGATTGGGGGTATTGGGAATCGAAGGATGAGAAGGATGATCTCGACGCGGAGATCGAAGCCAAGTTTGCGAAGGGGTATCCGAGTTTCAACATCCTGTTCGAGGATACGCGCGAGGCGGTGCTGTACCAGAATGGGGTGGGCGTGTTGCGTGTTCCGTTTTCGGACGCGCCAGGGTTGGATAGGCTGCTGACGCTGTGGGCGGGGTACGAACCCCAGGAAGTGGTGGCGTTCCACAAGGCGATTGAACTGTTCAGCCAGGAGATTGGCGGGTTGGCGGAGGCGCTGAGGGCAGTGATCAGTGAACAGTTATCAGGAAACGGTGAATTCGCGGGGGCGTTATCCGAATTTTTGGCGTTGTGCCAGAAGGCGATTAATCCAAAAATTGAGATGGCCGATGTGCGCGAAATGGTCATCCAGCATGTGCTGACCGAAGATATTTTCATGCGCGTCTTCGACGAGGCCGAGTTCCACCGCGAGAATGTGATTGCGCGCAAGTTACAGGAGGTGGCCGGGACGTTCTACCGCGGCGAGACCAAGCGCAACGTCCACGCCCGCATTGCGCCCTATTACGAGGCCATCAACGCCCGCGCTTCGCAAATCAGCGACCATCACGAGAAGCAGAAGTTCCTCAAGGCGCTCTACGAGAGTTTTTACCGGGCCTACAACCCGAAGGCCGCCGACCGCCTGGGGATTGTGTACACACCCGATGAAATCGTGCGTTTTATGATCGAGAGCGCCGACCACCTGGTGTACCGGCACTTCGGCAAGGGATTGGGTGAGCGCGGCGTGGAAATTCTCGACCCCGCCACCGGCACGGGGACGTTCATCACCGAGTTGATCGAGTACCTGCCGCCGCAGCAGTTGGCGTATAAGTACGAGCATGAAATCCACTGCAACGAGGTTTCGATTTTGCCCTATTACATCGCCAACCTGAACATCGAGTACACCTTCAAGCAGAAGATGGGCTTTTTCAAAGAGTTCGAGAACATCTGCTTTGTGGATACGCTCGATAACATGGGCTTCGAAAAATCAGGGCAACAACTGAATTTCTTTGGATTTATTGATGAGAACATGAAGCGTATCGCCGACCAGAATAGTCGTCCTTTAATGGTGATTATTGGCAACCCGCCTTATAACGCCAAACAGCAAAACTACAACTATGAAAACTCGAATCGACCTTACCCGCAAATTGATGATCGTATAAAAGAAACTTACATTAAGACTGGAACGGCCCAAAACCAAATCGTTGTTTACGATATGTACACGCGCTTTATTCGATGGGCGACTGAGCGACTTCACGATGATGGTGTAATTGCATTTGTCTCAAATAACTCGTTTTTAGATGGACATGCTTTTGACGGTTTTCGCAAAACGGTAGCAAAGGAGTTCAATGAAATTCATATCATCAACATGAAAGGTAATGCCCATGCCAGCGGTGAAGAAAGGCGGCGACAGGCTGGAAATGTCTTCAATGACCAGATTCGCGTGGGCATTGCAGTTTATTTTCTGGTGAAAAAGAAAGGTGAAAAGGGCTGTAAGATTTTTTATAACGAAGTGCCTGATTACACGACAGCAGAAGAAAAGAAAAGTTACTTGCGAGACAATAAACTCGCTGGTATGAATTTTGACCATGTAATCCCAGATAAAAAACACAACTGGATAAATAAGTCAGATAATGACTTTCAGGATTTAATTCCAGTTATTGATAAAGATTCAAAAGCAGGAAAGCATCAAAAAGCTATTTTTGCTTTGTTTTCACGTGGAGTTGCATCTTTGCGTGATGAATGGATGTATGATTTTTCTACCGCCGAACTCGAAAGACGATTGAAATATTTTGTTGATGTATATCAAAAAACATTAAATGACGTCAACACTCCTGAAAAAATGACGATTAAGTGGGACAGAGAACTTAATAGTTACTTGGAAAGAAAAATCAAGAAGGAATTTCGGTCAGAGCAAATAACAGACAGCCTTTATAAACCTTTTGTCAAAATGAGTTTTTATTTTGACCGACATTTTAATGGCATGACATACCAATGGTTCAATATGTTCAAACCGAACGAAAAGAATGTAACTATTTCGTTCAATGTTGGTTCTACAGAATTTGTTGTATTGGCATCGGATGCCATGGTTTGTCAGGGTACATTACTTGTTGGTGGCGGGAGTACCCAATGTGCACCACTTTACCGATTTGCTGATGATGGCTCACGCGTCGAAAACATCACCGATTGGGCGCTGGGGCAATTCCAAAAACGATATTCGAGGGGCGATATTCGAAAATCGAATACTCGAAAGTCGAATATCGAATCCCGAATCTCGAATATCGAATCTCGAATAACCAAACTCGACATCTTCCACTACGTCTACGCCGTCCTGCACCATCCCGCCTACCGGGCCAAATACGAAATCAATCTCAAGCGCGAGTTTCCGCGCATCCCGTTTTATGAAGATTTCTGGCAATGGGCGGCGTGGGGCGAGCGGTTGATGAGTCTGCATTTGAATTATGAAATCGTCGAGCCGTGGCCGTTGGAGAGAGTGGACGCCGAAAATCGTAATTCGCAATTCGTAACTCGTTTGATCGCCCGCAAAGACACCGGCATCATCGAAATAGACAGCGTCACCACGTTGCGCGGCGTCCCGTCCGAAGCGTGGGAATACCGTTTGGGAACTTACTCCGCCCTCGAATGGGTGCTGGAACGCTACAAAGAGAAAAAGCCCAAAGACCCCACGATTGCCGAAAAGTTCAACACCTATCGCTTCGCCGATTACAAAGAACAGGTGATCGAACTGCTGGGCAAGGTCTGCCGGGTCAGCGTCGAGACGATGAAAGTAGTGAAGGAGATGCCTGAATGAAAGACAAAGAAAAACTGCGCGAACGTTACATGCGCGACCCGCTGCCCCGGCGTTTGGGCAGGTTAGCGGCCACGTTGGCGCGCATCTCATCCAGCGCGCGTTTAGCAATGGGCCCGGCCATCGTCCTTCAACACATTGACGAAGCCCGGCATCTCATCGAATGGACGGCCGCCGAGGCCGAGCCAGAGATCGCTGCCGAATTGGTGCAAACCCAACGCCTGCTGACGCTGTACTGCCATCGCGATGGATGTATTTGTCTACCAAGCGAAGGAGTTTTTGCTGACATCAAAGATATCGAAACCTTTGTGAATCAGCAGTGGAACCGTAGATACAACCGGTAAAGACGAGGAGATACCCGCATGATCAACCGCAGAGATTTTCTCAAACTCCTGGCCGCTGGCGGGGTGGGAGGCTTTTTCAACCAATTTGATCGTTTTAACCCCGCCGTCCAACGCATTCACCTGTTCGACACCTTTGTCGCCGGATATTACTATCATCAAGGCACTTTGCCCGAAGTCGCATCCCTGCTCACTCCTGGAACCACGCTGGCCCTGGTGCGCGAATCGGACAACCCCCATGATAGCCAGGCAATTGCCATCTACACCCAACAAGGTCACATGATCGGCTACATCCCACGCACGGCCAACGAAATCCCGGCGCGCATCGCCGACCAGGGCGTAAATCTCGGCGCGGAAATTCTCTTTTTCGATCAGGATGCCTTTGAAAACTATTCGTACTGGGAATGCCTGAAAGTGCGTGTGTTCGAGGTGATTACCATACCCCCAAACGTCAAATGAGCCTTGGCAGTCACAAAAGCGATTCGGTAATATGTCAAGGAGCAAAAGCAAATCAAAAAGATGAAAAG
>CAZSFD010000113.1:0-13110 GCA_964606085.1 uncultured Anaerolineaceae bacterium | reverse complement strand
CGATGAAAACGTAACCAAAAATCCCCTGGAAGAAATACCTGCTCAACAGCATCTGGCTGACCTGCCCGATTTTGCTCTGGAATGTGATCTTCGCCAGCCGCCTGCCGGCCCAATTTTTGCCCGATATTTTCTGGAAAGACATCCCACCTGTCGTTCAATACGGCGAAAACCTGCTGCGGGTGGTTATGTTCGCTATGCCTGCCTTCGTCACGCTGCAATGGACGAACCGCCGCGGTTGGGTATGGTATGGGCTTGGCTCGCTGATCTATTTTCTGGCCTGGGTGCCGCTCCTATTCGCCCCGGCCAGCGCGTGGAGTACCAGCCTGATCGGTTTCATGGCTCCGGCCTACACGCCCCTGCTGTGGATGATCGGGATTGCTCTGCTAGGCGGCGAGTTCTATTTCCCCGTGAGCGGCAGCGCACGCTATCGCCCGGCCTATTACATCGCCCCGGCGGTGCTGTTTACGCTGTTTCACTGCACACACGCGGCAATCGTTTACCTGCGAAATTTTTAACTTTTCTTGTAGGGCAAGTTGTCAAACTTGCCCGCCTACAAAACCCAGGATGACACTATGCACAAAATTTTAGTCGCTTACGCCACCAATAGTGGCACCACCGCCGATGTTGCCAAAACCATCGGAGAAGAAATTGGAAAAGGCGGTGTGCAGGTAGATGTGCTGCCGCTCGAAACAATCACCAGTTTGGATGGTTACAATGCCGTGGCCCTCGGCGCACCGATGATCATGGGCTGGCACCGCGGTGCGACCGCCTTTCTCAAGAAAAATCAGGCCGCTTTGAGCAAAGTGCCGGTGGCGCTCTTCATCACCTGCATGAGCCTGACACAAACGGGCGAAACCCAGGTAGCGGGCGTGCCGGTTACAGTTGACCCCACGCTGCCGCAGCCGCCCAAACAGCCGGGCCGCCTGAGCTTCAAAGAGAATTACGCCACCGTGACAAACTACCTGCGCCCGATTCTCAAAGCTGCCCCGCAGGTCAAGCCGGTCAGCGTGGCCTTCTTGGGCGGGCGGCTGGATATGTACCGCCTGAAATGGTGGCAGGCGTTGTTCGTGATGGTCATCATCCAGGCCCCGCCCGGCGAAAAGCGCAACTGGGACGCTATCCGCGCCTGGGCGAAGGATTTGTTTTAGGCTGTGCGTGAATCGAAAAAAGGCCCCACTGCAAAAAGTGATTTTTACGTATCTTTTCAATAAAACGGGGCATAAGGTGCAACGCACTTGGTTTTGGCCCGAAAATTACTCGTTTGATACCCAAGTGCGTTGCACCTCCCCAGTTTATTCAGATGTTACATTTTTACCGCAAAGGGCGCGAAGAACGCGAAGCGTTATGAGATAAAGTTGAAGGATTTGCCCAGAAATTAGAAACAAGCCTTGCATTTTGATTTTTCTTCGCGCTCTTCGCGTTCTTCGCGGTGGGGCAATCTTTTTGCAGTCAAGTCAAAAAATACCACAGTGGTAAAGACGGAACACAACGTAATCGAAAATGGATTTCCGTCGTGGTGAAAGGATTTCTCCATGAAAATCACCATTCTCAATGGCAGCCCGCAAGCAGGCACGTTCGATGCCTACCTGAGGCAGTTGGCCTTTGCGCTGACCGCCGCCGGGAACAGCGTGGCACAAATTGATCTGCGCGACATCCCCCTGCGTCACTGTGTGGGCTGCTGGGGCTGTTGGGTGAAGACGCCCGGCCAATGCTCCTCGCAAGATGCCTCCATTGAAATGGATCGCGCCGTCATCAACGCCGATTTCACCCTTTGGGCCGCCCCGCTCCAAATGGGCTTCCCCAGCGAACTGCTCAAAATGGCGCTCGACAAGCACCTGCCGCTGATCCACCCCTACATGGAAGTGGCCTACGGCGAAGCCCACCACCTCAAACGCTACGCCCGCTATCCCCGCGTGGGCCTGCTGCTCGAAAAAGAACCGACCACCGATGCACTTGACCTGCAAATCGTGCGCGACATCCACTACCGCACGGCCATCAACTTCAAAACCCGCCTCGAGTTTGCGCTGACCACCGAAACCCCCATCGCAGAACTGACCAACCGCATCGCTGCCCGCAAACCCGCCCCGCTGCCCCTGCCCGCCCGCCTGCCACCAACTACCGGCATCCCTATCCCCCCGCCCTCGCGCCTGACCTTCTTCAATGGCTCGCCGCGCGGCTGCAAGGGCAACACGCCGCTGATGCTCGCTGAGATGGCCGCCGGTTTTGGCGGGCCGGTCGAAACGCATCACCTGATCCGCATGAAAGAGACCGAGCCAATGGCCCAGGCCTTCGCCAACGCCGAATGCGCCATCCTGGGCTTCCCGCTCTACACTGATTCGATGCCTGGAGCCGTCAAGCACTTCATCGAGGCGCTTGCACCCTTCGTGGGCCGCCCGAACAACCCGCCGCTGGGCTTTCTGGTGCAATCGGGCTTCCCTGAAGGGCTGCACTCGCGCTATATCGAGCGTTACCTCGAAAAACTGGCCGCCCGCCTGGGTTCGCCTTACCTCGGCACGGTGGTCAAGGGCAATGGCGAGGCCACCCGCGTCATGCCGCCCGAAATGAACCGCAGCCTGTTTGCCAACTTACAGGCGCTCGGCGCCGGCCTGGCGGCGGGCAAACCCTTCGACCCCGTCACGCTGGCGGCCATCGCCAAACCCGAACGCTTCCCCGCCATTCTGGGGCCGGTCTTCCGGGTCTTCTTGCGCCTGCCCATCGCCCACGGCTACTTCGATGGAATGCTCAAGCAAAATGGCGTTTATGAGCAGCGCTTTGCGCGGCCGTTTAAATCTGGATAATCTGAATTTACCGGTACGACGCCATCCCCGCGGCCGGGCGATGGCCGAGTCGTTATATTCCATAAGCGGCCTCCAGCCGCAGCCAAAACAGGGCTTCCCGCGAAACGAAAAGAAGCCCAGAATTTGCAAAGTACCGGGGTCATCTTCTAGCCACGGGGTTTTCTACCGGACATGCAAGAAATGGTACGCGGAAGAATGGAGATTGACGCGGATTCCAAACCTGTTTTCCGCGTTCGTCCGCGGTTATCCGCGTCCCATTGGCATTGGCTGTTTTGTATGGTAGCAAACCCGCGGGAAACCAACATTTGCGCCAACCTCGCAGGTATTGAGCGATACGTATTACGGAGATTACACATGAACGGCAAATGGTTAATTCTGATTGTTTTGCTCGCAATTATCTTGGCCAGCGTTTTCTGGCTGCTCATATCCAAAAAGCCTGAGAAAATCCAGGTTCCCGCCAATGCCAAAGCGGGCGATATGGCCTTGAAAGATTGCACGTACAAGACCAAATCGCGAAGCTACCGGGCCGAATGCGGCACGCTGATCGTCCCCGAAAACCGCACCGACCCCGCCTCGCGGCTGATCGCCCTGCCGGTCAAGCGCATCCGCTCGGCAGCCGCCTCCCCCGCCGAACCGATCTTCTATCTGGCCGGCGGGCCGGGGCAATCGAACATGGGCTTCCAACCGCCCGCCTGGCTGCTGGCAGCGCATGATGTGGTGCTGGTGGGCTACCGCGGCGTAGACGGCACAGCCAAACTTGACAGCCCAGAAATCGCCCAGGCCATCAAAGGCGCTGACGGCAACTTACTCTCGCAGGCCTCGCTCGATGCAATCGGCCTGGCCGCCAAAACCTGCGCCGCCCGCCTGCAAGCCGCAGGCGTTGATTTGCGCGGCTACACCATCCCCGCGGTGGTGGATGATATGGAAGCCGCCCGCCTGGCCCTGGGGTACGCCCGCATCCACCTGTTGAGTGAAAGTTACGGCACGCGCGTGGCGCAAATTTACGCCGCCATGCACCCTGCCAGCCTGGGCCGCAGCGCCCAAATCGGCGTCAACCCGCCCGGCCACTTCCTCTGGCTGCCCGAAGTGACCGACGCCCAGGTGGACGATTACGCCCGCCTGTGCCAGCAAGATGCCGCCTGCCGCGCCCGCACGCCCGATCTGGCCGCCGCCATGCGCCGCGTCAACCAGAACATGCCGCGCCGCTGGCTCGCCCTGCCGATTGACCCCGGCAAGGTGCAGGTCGTCGCTTTTGTGATGCTCTACCATCGCACCACCGCCCCGATCATCTTCGACGCCTACCTGAGCGCTGACGAAGGCGACCCCAGCGGCCTGGCGCTCATGTCGCTGGCCTACAATTTTCTGATGCCCAACATGATGACCTGGGGCGAGTTCTTCGCCCTGGGGGCCAGCGCCGACTATGAGCCGGGCCGCGATTACCGCGCCGACCTGACCGACCCCAACGCCACCCTCGGCGCACCGATGTCGCTGCTCATTTGGGGCGCAGCCGCCGGGAACTGGCCACCGATCCTGATGGATGAAAAATACCGCCAGGTACAGCCCAGCGATGTCGAAACCCTGCTGATCAGCGGCAGCCTCGATTTTTCCACCCCCGCCCAATTCGCCGAAAACGAACTGCTACCCTCGCTGCGCCGCGGAAAGCATATGGTCATCGCCAATCAGGGGCATGTGGACGATTTCTGGCAGTTCCAGCCCGCCGCCGCCGAGCGCCTGCTGACCAGTTTCTACGCCACCGGCCAGGCCGACGATTCGCTGTACACAACCCTGCCGATGGATTTCAAGCCGCCGCTGTCTTTCCCCATGCTGGCCAAGGTGTTATTGGGCGGAGCAGGCGTTCTGCTCCTCGGCCTGGGATTTGTTGGCGGGTTGTTCGTCCGGAAGCAGACAGCGCGCCGGGATGCGTAGGCATGGGCCAGCAACGCAAACGCGCAAAGCTTTGCCTCCCGTTGGCGCTCTTGCTTCTGGCGGTCTGAACGACTGCGCTCAATCTTCTCTGGCGAGCAGCGGAGCGAGGTCACGATCTTCGGCCAGGCGTTGAAGTGCTGCCGGGCCGTCGGGCAGGGCGGCGTTGGCAGTGGCAACCGCCACATTGCGCAAGTAGCCCCGCCGTTTGGCCCGCTGAATGGGCGTGCGGCGGTATTGACGGTTGAAGGCTTCGGGGGTCAACGCAAGTTCGGCCAGCAAATTGGGATGGGCTTGCTCGGGGCGGGGGGCCAGGGCCGGTTCGCCCAAGGGGTGCGCGAAGCGATTCCACGGGCAAACCTGCTGGCAAATATCGCAGCCAAAGACCCAATCGCCCAACCTGGGCTGCAAGTCAGCGGGAATACGCCCCTTGTTTTCGATGGTGAGGTAAGAAATGCAGCGCCGAGCATCGAGTGTGCGGTCGGGCAAGATGCAGGCCGTGGGGCAGGCCTCGATGCAGCGAGTACAAGTACCGCAGTGATCGGTCAGAAACGGTGGGTCAGGGGGAAGCGCCAGGCCGAGCAGGATTTCGGCCAGGAAAAAGTAGGAGCCAGCCCTGGGGTGGATCAGGCAGGTGTTCTTGCCAATCCAACCCAGCCCGGCGCGCTGAGCCAGGTCACGTTCAAGCAGTGGGCCGGTATCGGTGTAATAACGGTGGGGAATCGCCCGCCCCACCTGAGCCTGGATGAATGTCACCAGGGCTTGCAGGCGGGGCGGGATGATGTCGTGGTAATCGAACCCCCAGGCATACGAGGCCACACGTCCGTGGCCGGGTGGGGCTGGTTGGGGCGGCGAAGCGGGGTAGGGCATGCCCAGCACCAGGATCGCTTCGCATTCGGGCAAAATCTGGCGTGGATCAGCCCGGCAGACCATGGCGCGCGCGCGGGCGAGGTAGGCCATTTCGCCATGATGCCCCGCCGCCAACCAACGCTGGTACACGGCGAGGTGGGGCGGGGCATCGGGCGTGGTGATCCCGGCCAGGGGGAAACCCAGGTTGCGGGCTTCGGCTTTGATGGCCTGGGCAAGGGGTGTCATCTCAGGGGTTGCAGGTGAGGGTGAAGGTCACTTCGTTCGAGAGCAGGTCGGCGGGGGCGGTGACGTGCAGGCGCGCCCAGCCGGTGCCAGATTGCGCGATTTCCAGTTCGTAGGTAAACGTGTAGCTGCCAACCGCCAGCGCTTCAGAACGCGGTGCGGGCAAGGTGAGCGCAAAGCCGCCGGCTTCGAGTTGGTAGGTGACGGTAGCAGCCTGCCTGACATCGAAACTGGCGCTGACGATAAACTTGTGCGGACAGGTCGTCGTCACATTGGCATTATCCACCACGACGGCCAGGTTGGTCACACTGGCGGCGTTGGGGTCGGGCGTTGCGGCGACATCGCCAACTTTGATCTGCACGTAGACGGCATCGCCAAAGAACTGTCCGGCGGAGTTGCGCATCCGCCAGAAGCCTTTATACGTGCCGCTGGTGGTTGGGGCGGTCAGTTCGACAGAAATATCAGCCACCTGCCCGGCTGGCACAGCCAAAGGCACCTTCGCCGCCAGCGTTGCGCCCATCGAGTCGCCTTCCACCCAAACCAGTTCGTAATCGGTCGTCCAGGCGGAGGTGCCGCTATTGAGAAACTGCCAGGTCTTGGTGAATTTGGCGCCGGCAGCAATGACGGTGTTATCGGGAATGGTGATGTCTTTGACGAAGGAGGCGTTATCACTCCCGGCTGGCGGAGCAGTGGGGGTAGGGCTGGCGGCAGGCGTTGGCGTGAGGGTGGCTGCCGTGGGCTGCGCCGCATCGGGGCTGGCGGTGGGACTGGCTACGGCTTCGGCAGTCTGCGTTTGCGCCATATCAGGGGTGGGCGGGTTGGGCGTGGGAGATGGGATGGCATTGAGGCGGGCGTCGGCGGTTTGCGCCGCGGCAGTGCGCACCGCATCGGCGCTGGTG
This sequence comes from uncultured Anaerolineaceae bacterium, assembly GCA_964606085.1. Lineage (GTDB taxonomy): Bacteria > Chloroflexota > Anaerolineae > Anaerolineales > UBA4823 > CAIQJJ01. The sequence continues at coordinate 6,398 of CAZSFD010000113.1, read as the reverse complement.
GCCGGGATGGTTGGCGTGGGGATGACCATTTGTTCGCGACAGGCCGTCATCCAGAACATGATGATGATCAAAAGGCTGAATAGCCAGGGAAAGCGCTTCTTTTCAGACATGAAAACTCCTCAATTGGGGTGAAATAGCAGGCAGAATTGTACCATCCGTAAAAAGAGAAGCAGCGGGCTGAACCTGCCTTTCAGCCCGCTGCTTGGTATGTGAGGAAGAACAGAGCTAACGTTCTACACGGGGCGCCAGCCAGACGGCCTTATCGCCTTCCCAAACGCCGTTCGTGGACACCAGCAAGATGAACTGGACACTTTTCCCCTTCAAGGCGGCCAGATCGAGATCAATATCCAGCAGTTTGTCATCACACGATTTGATCCATTCGCCCAGCGAAGCTTCAGAGCCGCCTTCGCGGTATTTCACCTGGAATTTGACATTGCCCTTTTCACAAGGGCTGCGGAAGCCCAACGATGCTTTGAAGCGATCTTTTTCTTGCACCGTATAGGCCGGGTACACACCATAGATCACGCCATCGGTCATTCGCTGAGGGTAGGTTGCCAGGGCGCGGGCGTGCGTTTTGCCGTCATTCAGTTTGACGTTGGCGACATCTACGGCCACGCCGGGATCATCGGGGTCGCGGTCGCCCCAGGGGATCACGGCGGTGGTGTTATTCCACTGTGCATCTGGCCCACGGGCGATCAGGTCAAATTGAACGTTGGCGCTGGGCGTGGGGGTCAACTTTTCCACCACTTTGATTTTGACCCAAAACGACTTCGAGGCGTCTTCGCCGATGCCAAACAGCAGGCCGCTGCCGTTGCGCAGTTTCCAGTAGCCCTGGTAAGAACCGGTCTTGTCGGGGGCTTTGAAGGTGATGGAAATGTCCATTTCCTGACCTGGGGCCACGGTGCCGGTCGTCAGTTGATAAGAAGACGCACTTCCAGAAGGAAGCATGGCATCGCCCTGGTCGAAAACCACGTTATAACTGGAGTTCCAGGTGCAGGTGCCATTATTTTTGATGCGCCAGGTTTTGACGAAGGTGCTGCCCGTTGGCACTTCGGTGTCATCGGGGAAGGTTACGTCTTTGACGAAGGTGACGCGATCACAGGGGATGCTGGGGGCGCTGGTGTTGGTTGGCGGCAGCGCTGTGTTTGTGGCAGGCGGCGGGGGCGTGAGTGTGGCCGTCGGCGGAACAGCCGTTGCGCCCGGTTGTTGGGTTGCGGTCGGTTCTGACGGGGCGATGGTGGCAGGCACAGCCGTGGTGGCCAACAATGCAGATTGGGTCAATTGAGCATAGACCGTTGCTGCGGCAGCGGTCTGGATGTAATTGACCGGGGTGGGCGTGCCTCTCGTCGGCAGGCCGCAAGAGGCCAGCGCCAGGGCAAAAACGAGAACGAAGATGATTGGAAGTTTTGTGCGGGTAAACATGATCTGACTCCTTGGCTGAAACATAGATAGATGATGCTCACGGATGGTGGAGCGTCATTGATTTCTCGCACACATAACGGATATCGTTGATCCTGCGTTCCAAACACCCGGTACACGCAAACAAAAAGGGCTGGCGTTGCGGGCCAGCCCTTTCGCATGAGTGCCTAACCCATGAAATCGTTGCACAAAAACAAGAAATTTCCCGAATAGGCGTTTTCGCGCTTCCGCTTGATGCGGGTTAGTGCCTAACCCATGAAATCGTTGCACAAAAACAAGAATTTTCCGAATAGGCGTTTTCGCGCTTCCGCTTGATGCGGGTTAGGATCATGGATTACTCGTTGGCGCTGTATCCGGGACCTGTTTGGAAGAAATCGTAGTTCGGCTGGATGTCGGGGGTCAGATCGACCACCTCGCCCGCTTCGAGCTGCTTCACGCAATCGAGTACCACTGGCACGCCATGGTGGTTCGTGCCTTCATAGTGGCCGGCCAGCCCCAGGCGAGCAATGAACTCGCCACCTTTGGCTTCATACGCTGTCGGGACTTCGTCTTCGGGGAAGATTGCATCGTAAGGACATTCGGGGATACACGCACCGCAATCAATACAAGTGTCGGGATCGATGTAATACCAGGGCCATTCTTCCTGCGGCTTCCCCGGCACAATGCACTCTACCGGGCAAACTTCCACACAGCCGGAGTCACGCAAACATAAACTGGTAATAATGTGGGTCATAAGCGAGTTCTCCTGATTAAGTTGATAGTTGCTGGGAATACCTTGCGATCATTGTAGCTTTGCCTGCTATGGTTTGTCAAGCCTTGAAGCCTGGGCGATGGCGGGGCGCGGCGTTCTCGAAAGCACCGATTTCACCCGCGGCCAAACGATCACGATGCCCAAAAATGCGCCAGCTTCTCTGCGATCTGGCGGTTGCTTTGCACCACCTGAAAACCCTGCCAGTGTGCGGGGAACAGATGGCGGTAACGGGCATGGGTGAAGCGCTCATCCAGCAAGATGATGATGCCGCGGTCGGTTTCGGTGCGAATGACCCGCCCGGTGGCCTGCAGCACGCGGTTGAAGCCGGGATATTGATAGGCGTATGCGAAACCATTTTGATTGCGCTGATCGAAATATATTTTGATCAGATCACGCTCCAGGCATACCTGCGGCACGCCCACGCCAACCACCACCGCGCCGATCAGCCGTTCGCCGACCAGGTCAATCCCCTCGCCAAAGACACCCCCCATCACGGCCAGTCCCACCAGGGTCTCCGAGTTGCCCGCCGCAAAGCGGGCCAAAAAGGCTTCACGCTCCGTATCGGTCATACCGCGCGCTTGCACCAGCAGTTGACCTTCTGGCAAGCGCTCTTGAAGCAGCGCCAGCACGGCGGCCAGGTAAGCATACGAGGGGAAGAACACCAGGTAATTGCCTGAATGCGCCTGGCAGATCGTCTCGATGGCATCAGCTACCGTTGTATAAGAATCGGCCCGCCGGGCGTAGGTGGTGGCAATGGCGTTGTGGATCAGCAAGCAGACGTTCTCGGTGGGAAAGGGGGATGGGAAGATGCGCCTGGGATGGTCGGCGTCGCCGGTGAGCAGCGTCATGAAGTAATCCTGGGGCAGCAGCGTGGCCGAGAAGAAGATCGTCGCCCGGCTGCGCGCCAGTGGCCCGGCCAGCATGGGGGCCGGGTCGAGGCAGAACAGCTTCGCTTTGAGATCAGCCTGACCCTGGCGCTCGAAGTAGGAGACATAGAACGTGTCGAAGTATTCTGCTGTGCGCAGGTAGTTGTTGCAGGCGAAGTAAAACGTCAGTAAGTCTTGCCGGAAGGTGGCGGGGAGATTCAGTACCAGCCAGTCTTCGGCCTGCTGGGTGAACGCACGCATAACCTTGAGCAGGGCGGCGGGCGGCTCGTGTTCGACCAGGGCTGCCTGGTCTTGCGCCTGGCAGGCTTTACGCGCTTCGAGCAGAATCTTGTTGATCTCGCCCAGCTTTTTGGCCAGAGACGGCAGGTGCGGCTTGAGCGCCCGCTGCAAGGCCAGCACCGTCTTTTTGTCCAGTTCTGCCGAGTACATCTCCCTGGCCCGGTCGGGCAAGTTGTGGGCTTCATCCACCAAAAAGATATACGGCTCAGCCACAAAGTCAAAAAAGCGGTGCAGGTAGACGCGCGGGTCGAAGGCGTAGTTATAATCACAAATGATGCACTCCACCCATAAAGCCAGGTCGAGTGAAAACTCGAACGGGCAAAGTTCGTAGCGTCGGGCGATCTCTTCGATAGCCGGGCGGGTGAAGGAATCCACCCGGTCGAACTCCGCCAACGCCTGCTTGACCTTGCCGAAATAATCGCGGGCGAAGGGGCATACTTCGGGGTCGCAGTTAACCGGCGGGCAGAAGCAGATTTTCTCTTTGGCGGTCAGCGTCACACTTTTGCAGCGCAAACCGGCCTGGCGCATATCGTCCAGGGCCTTTTCGGCCACCAGGCGGCCCGACGTTTTGGCGGTCAGGTAAAAAATCTTGGCGGCCTGGCCCAGCCCCAGGGCCTTGACCGCCGGGAACAGGGCGGCGATGGTCTTGCCCACCCCCGTCGGCGACTGAACGTAGAGACGATCCGCGTCGCAGATGGCCTTGTAAACGGCCACGGCCATCTCGCGCTGACCAGGACGATAGGCTTCGTAGGGGAAAGTGAGCGGCTGGATAGATCGGTCGCGCTGGCTCTGCCAGGCATAGCGCTTGCCAAACCACGCCAGGTAGGGGGTGATCAGGTCGCTGAAAAAGGTTTGCAGTTCGGCAAAGGGGAAAAAACGCTCGAAGGTTTTCTCGGCGCGCGTGTCCAGGTGGTAATAGGTCAGGTGAATGGCAATCCCGCCCAACTGCTGCTGCCGGGCATATAGGTAAGCGTACACCTTCGCCTGCGCCCAATGCAGCGGGTTGTGCTGTTCTGTCACCAGTTCCAGGCTGAGGGTGGTGGTCTTGATCTCCTCGATGATCACCGGGACTCGGGCGGCGTACAGGCCATCCATGCGGCCGCGCACTTGCAGGGGCGGGTCTGCGCCTTCGATCAGGTAGGCAATGTCCACTTCAGCTTCATAATCTGCGGGGCGCGAGCGCTGCACGCGCTGATGCCCCTGCGTGCCAAGCTGGGCGCGGTCGCGGCGCTGAAACCCGCCGGGGGTGATGTCGCCGGCTTGCAAGACAAATTCCACCAGGCTGTGAACGGAGACGATGTGAGGGATGGCCGCTTCCATGGGGCAAGTATACTGCCCATAAGCCCCGTCCGGGCGGGGATCGTGGGGGGGCAGGCGATACGCTTGCCCACATGATCCCCGCCCGGCAATAAACCAGCACTGAACAAGCCTAATTTTCGATCAACATACTATTCGCCACCCATTAGCCTCATGTTAGCTCCCCGATAGGTACAAAAGACCAGGCAGTGGTATTATCGGCATGTAAGCAATCCACCCAACCATTCCTCACGACAGGATTTCCCCATGCCCCCCACTTCCCTCGAAGGCCAAACCCTCGGCAAATATCGCCTGCTCGAACCGCTTGGACGCGGCGGCATGGCGCAGGTCTACCGGGCCTACCATGCCCAACTCGACCGCTACGTGGCCGTCAAAGTGCTGCGTTCAGACCTGGTGGAAGAAGCCGAATTTTTGGGCCGTTTCCAGCGCGAGGCGCGCTCGGTGGCAGCGCTGCGGCATCCCAACATCGTGCAGGTCTTCGACGCCGATGCGCAGGACAACATCTACTACATCGTGATGGAACTGCTCGAAGGCGATACGCTCAAGGCGCGTCAAAACGCCTACCGCGCCCGCGGCGAGCGCATGCCCCTGGGCGAAGTGGTACGCGTGATGGATGATGTGCTGGCCGCCCTCGGCTACGCCCACGAAGAAGGCATCATCCACCGCGACATCAAGCCCGCCAACATCCTGCTCGACCGTCGCGGCCAGGCGGTGCTGAGCGATTTCGGCATTGCCCAAATTGTTGGCGGCACGCAATACACCATCTCCGGCGCGCTGATGGGCACACTCAACTACATGGCCCCCGAACAAGGCTTCGAGAACCGCTGCGACGCCCGCAGCGACATCTACTCACTCGGCATTGTCTACTACGAAATGCTCACTGGCAAGCCGCCCTTCGAGGCCGATACCCCGCTGGCAATTTTGATGAAGCACCTCAACGACCCACTGCCCCTGCCGCGCCAGCTCAACCCGCAAATCCCCGAACCTTTCGAACGCGTGGCGCTCAAAGCCCTGGCCAAAAGCCCCGCAGACCGCTTCCAGAACGCCAGCGAAATGGCCGCCGCGCTGCAGAGCGCCGCCCAGGAAGCCAACGTGGCCGTTGCGGAGAAGTTCGCCACCCTATCCCTGCCGCCCACCGCGCCCGATGGCGCCGTTTACTCTGGCAGCGAACGGCAGCACATCACCAACCGCGGCTTCGCCGACGACAACACCGACCCCAACCTGGCCGACCAATTGCCGCCACCGCCAGCCAGCGCCGCCGCGATAGACCCCGGTCTGCCCACGGCCATGCTGGCCGCCTCCGCCGCCCTCGCCTCCCGCCTGACGGTGGTGCAGCGTCACCTGCCGCAGTGGGCCGCCCAACCCGAGACGATCCCCCTGCCCAACTGGAATGTCGGCCAGGCGGTGCTGATCGGCGTGGGCGCGCTGGTGACGGCCAACCTGTGCGCAGTTTCGCTGCTGCTTGGCACGGGCAACGGCCACATCTTCGCCACCGGCTGGCCGATGGAACTCCTGCTGGCGGGCCTGCTGCTGGCGCTGCTGATGGCAGCCAGCGCCAATGCATACCTGCTCATCCCGGCAGGCATCGTGATCGGCACGGGAGCGGTGATGACCTTTTACGCCATCACCAACCTGTGGCATCTGTGGACATTCTGCTGGCCGGTGATGCCGCTGATCGTCGGTGCGTCCATCGCGGGCGGGGTTTCGCTGGGGGGGCGGGGTGAACCTGCCCTGCCTTTGGTACG
>CAZSFD010000112.1:0-13153 GCA_964606085.1 uncultured Anaerolineaceae bacterium | reverse complement strand
GAAATCACCGGCATGTGCGGACGCCTGCGCTGCTGCCTGGTGTACGAATATGAGCAATACGTTGAGGCCCGCAAGCACCTGCCCAAGCGCAACAAACGGGTGGTCACACCCAAGGGCGAGGGCCGCGTGTTAGATGTCATCCCCCTGGCCGATTCCGTCATCGTCGAATTGGAAGATGGCCTGCGCCAGACCTATCGCCGCGACGAGATCGAACCGTGGGACGAACTCTCGGCGCTGCGCCGCAAGGCTGAGCAGGGTTGCTCGAAGCATCCCGAAGGTGGATGTAACTGTCGGCAGCAGCGTGCATCTGATGAAGGGGATGTCGAAGCGAGCGACGAGTTGGGCTATGAGGGCGAGGCGGTTTCGTTGCAATCGGTGCAGCCAGCCCCACGCCCGCTGCCTCCCCCAACACGCCAGCCGCCACCTCAACCTCCCGCCCCCAATCGGCAGCGGCCACCCAGGCAAAACAACCAGGGACGTTCCCGCCCCAGGCAGGGCGCACCCGCTGGAACACCCAATCCGCCCCAACCTGGCGCAGGGCAGCCTGCCGCCGCCGCTGGTACACCAGCTCCCAAGGGCAAGCCGCAGCATAACAAAAAACGTCAACAACCGCGGCCGCCGCAGCAAAAGGCAGACGAAAGGCAGCCGCAACCACCACAACAGCAACAACAAAGGCAGAGGCCGCCACGCCCCAATAAAAAACCCGCCTCGCCGCCCAACAAACCCGATTCACAAAAATAAGGGTTGCAAGTAACAGGGTGCAAGTCGCAAGTCGAACATCCAACTTGCCACCTGCCACCTGCTACTTGCTACCTGCCCCCTTGCCATGCTCACCCCCGAAAACTGGGACACCCCCAAAAACATCCTCGTCATCCTCGCCCACCCCGACGACCCCGAATTTTTCTGCGGCGCTACCCTGGCGCGCTGGGCCGCCGATGGGCATCATATCGCCTACTGCCTGCTCACCTGCGGCGATAAGGGCGTCAAAGACCGCAACACCCCGGCCGATGATCTATGCGCCGTGCGGCAAGTAGAGCAGCGCGCCGCCGCCAGCGTCCTCGGCGTGGAGAAAGTCGAATTTCTGAGCTATCCCGATGGCTACCTCATCCCCGATTTGCACCTGCGCCGCGACATCGTGCGCGCCATCCGCATGGCGAAACCTGACGTCGTCGTCACCTCTGACCCCACCAACCTGTTCGTGCGCGACGGCTACATCAACCACCCCGATCACCGCTACGCCGGCCAGGCCGTGATAGACGCCGTCTTCCCTGCCGCCGGCAACCACCTGTTTTTCGAGGAACTGCTCTGCGACGAGGGCATCGAACCGCACGGCCCTCGCGAAGTGTGGGTGACGCTCACCGCCCAGCCCACCGTCACCCTCGATGTAACCGATTTCTGGGACACCAAAATCCGCGCCCTCTACGAACACGCCTCGCAAATCGGCCCCGATCGCCAGAAATTCACCGAACGCATGCGCTCGCGCCACACCGCCGATAGCACCCTCGAAGCGCCGCGCTACGAAGAACATTTCCGCCGGATTGTGTTTGGTTGAGATGTAGCAAGTGGCAACTTGTAACTTGCCACCTGCCACCTTTGACTTTCTCTCGGAGACCTCCATGCTCGATTTCACCCCCGTCCGCGCCAAGAAAATGACCATGAACGAACTGGCCGCGCCGCTCAGTATGGACGACTTGCGCCAACTGACCCACGAAATGGTTGACCGCATGTTGGCGCTGATCGCCGATTGCAGCGATGCCGATGTTGTCTTTCAGCCGGTGGACCCCGCCGCCGAAGATAAATACGCCGCCAACGCCGCCGAAGCCGCCGTGGCCTGGACTTTGGCGCACGTTATCGTCCACGTTACCGCATCATCCGAAGAGTCTGCTTTTTTGGCTGCCGAAATGGCGCGTGGCGTGGAACATCATGGCCGCTCACGGTATGAAACGCCCTGGGAAACCGTCACCACCCTCGCCCAGTGCCGCCAACGTCTGGAAGAAAGCCGCCGCATGCGCCTGGCCAGCCTCGACCTATGGCCCGACGCGCCCAACCTGACGATAGCCTACGAACCCTGGCAGGGCGCACAGCCCGTCAACGCCCAGGCCCGCTTCATCATGGGTCTGCGCCACGACACCGACCACCTCGGCCAGATCGCCGAAATCGTCCGCCAGGCCCACGAAACCGCCCCCTGATCCATCTGTCTACTGCTCCCCATGACCCCCCTCCTCCCCCAGGCCCTCGACCTCTTTGAATTCACCCGCTTCCTGCGCCGCGACTTTCACCGCCATCCCGAATTAGGCTTTCAGGAAGTACGCACCGCCGGCGTGGTGGCGCGCGAACTGCAAGCCCTCGGCCTCGAAGTTGCCACTGGCATCGGCAAGACCGGTGTGGTGGCTTTGCTCGAAGGCCAAGGGCCGGGGCCGGTGGTGATGGCCCGCTTCGACATGGATGCCCTGCCCATCGCCGAGGAAACCGGGGCCGAATACGCCTCACAAAACCCCGGCGTGATGCACGCCTGCGGCCACGATGCGCACATCGCCATCGGCATCACCGTGGCGCGCATGTTAGCCGCCCGGCGCGACGAGTTCAACGGTACGGTCAAGCTCGTCTTTCAGCCAGCCGAGGAAGGCATGGGCGGCGCGCCGAGCATGATGGACGATGGCGTGCTGGAGAACCCCCACCCTGATTTTGCGGTAGGCATGCACGTCTGGAATGACAAGCCCGTCGGTTGGCTGGGCGTGGCCGATGGCCCGCTGATGGCCGCCGCCGAAATCTTCAAGATTCGCGTCACCGGCAAGGGCGGGCATGGTGCGGCCCCCCATCTCGCCATTGACCCTGTGCTGGCTTCGGCGCAGATCATCAGCGCCTTGCAGGGCATTATCTCCCGCAACGTGGCCCCGCTCGATACCGCCGTCATCACCGTCGCCACCATCCACGGCGGTGAGGCCTTCAACGTCATCCCCCCCGCTGTTGAGATGAGCGGCACCATTCGCACCTTCGATGTAGCCATGCGCCAACGCGTGCTGGATCGTTTCGACCAGGTGGTACACGGTGTGGCCGAAGCCTGCGAGTGCCAGGCTGAAATCGAGATGAACGCATTGACCCCCGCCGTGGTCAACAACGCCTCGGTGGCCGAAGTGGTACGCCAGACAGCCGCCCAAATTTTGCCCGATTACCGCCTGGAAACCCGTTTCGCCACCATGGGTTCAGAAGATATGGCCTTCTTCTTGCAAGAAATCCCCGGCTGCTTCTTCTTTGTCGGTTCGGCCAACGCTGAAAAGGGGCTGAACGCCTCGCACCACCACCCGCGTTTCGATATTGACGAAACGGTCTTGCCCAGTGCCGCTGCGCTGATGGCCGGTTCTATCGTGAATCTGCTTGGCTGATTTAGGGCGAACGGTCAGTTCGCCCTTTCTTGGTATGAACGACTTCCGTCGTTACAACAAAAGGCGACTTATATGGCTTCAAGTAACGGAAATGGTCACCGGAAATTGTTGCACTTCACCCAGGCTCCGCAGCGTGTGGTTTCACTCGTACCCTCGCTGACGGCCAGCCTGTTCGATCTCGGCCTGGGCAGCGCTGTGGTGGGCGTTACTGATTACTGCACCCTGCCCGCCCAACCGGTCGCTGAACTGCCGCACGTCGGCGGCCCCAAAAATGCCAATGTGGCCCAAATTGTGGCCCTGCACCCCGATCTGGTCATCGCCGACATGGATGAAAACTCCCTGGCCGATGTCGAAGACCTCGAAGCGCAGGGCGTGGCCGTGTGGGTCTCGCAGCCGCGCAGCGTGCGCCAGGCCATGGATGTGCTGTTCAAAATAGCCGAACTCTTCCGCGACCACACCGCCACCGCCCGCGTGCAAACCCTCGAAATCACGCTCGATTGGGCCGAAGAATCAGCCGGATCGCTGCCGTCCTTCCGTTATTTTTGCCCGCTCTGGCAGGAGACGAGTTCTGGCACGCCCTGGTGGATCACCTTCAATGGCGACACCTACATGAGCGACCTGTTGCGCCTGATGGGGGGAACGAACGTCTTCGCCGACCGCGCCAGGCGCTACCCGCTCGAAGCCGACCTCGGCCAATCGGCCCCCGAAGCGACTGCCGGGCGTGACACCCGCTTTCCACGCGTCACCCTGGATGAGATCATCGCCGCCCGGCCCGAAGTGATCCTGCTCCCCGATGAACCCTACGCCTACGACGAAAGCCATCACCTGCAATTGAGTGAACTTTTCGCCCTCACCCCCGCCGTCCGCAGCGACCGCCTGATCTACCTGGATGGCAAACTGCTCACCTGGCATGGCACATATCTGGCCCAGGCGCTGCGCGATTTGCCAAGCGTGCTGGCGGTGCAATAACAAATACCTGAATCATTCTCCACATTCAGATGCGCTTTCTTTACCCAGACCACAGGAGTAAACATGTCTGACCAACCAACCCCTCTCGCAGCCGCTGACGGCGCGGCGGTAATTAATGACTTCTCGATTACCGTCGCCACCGTCAACGGGTCGGGCAGCCAGACGTCGAACACGACGCTGATGCGCGCCCTGTTCAAGATGGGCATCCCCGTTTCAGGGAAGAACATCTTTCCCTCGAATATCCAGGGCTTGCCCACCTGGTACACCATTCGCGTCAACAAAGATGGCTTCATCGCCCGCCGCGAAGAACACGAGGTGGTCGTGGCGATGAACCCGGCCTCCTTCGTCCAGGATCAGGCCGATGTCGTGCCAGGCGGCGCGTTCTTCTACGATGACAGCATCAAACTCGGCATCACCCGCCAGGATATTGCCGTCTACCCCATGCCGGTCAAGCAGCTTACGCGCGGCACTGAGATTCCCAGCAATCTGCGTGATTACATCGCCAACATGGTCTATGTCGGCGTGGTGTGCCAAATCCTCGGTATAGATATGGACAAAATCTGCGACGCCCTCACCTTCCACTTCAAGGGCAAGCAGAAACCGATTGACTTGAACTTTGGCGTGGTGACGAAAGCGTACGAATGGGCCGCCGCCAACCTGACCAAGAAAGACCCCTACCGCGTCGAGCCGCTGAACAAAACCGACGGCCTGATCATGGCCGACGGCAACACTGCCGCCGCCATTGGCTCGCTCTACGGCGGGATGCAGTTCTGCGCCTGGTATCCCATCACTCCCGCTTCCAGCCTGGCTGAGACGATGATCGAGTATGTTCCCATGCTGCGCACCGACCCCGAAACGGGCAAGTTTACCTGCGCCGTCATCCAGGCCGAGGATGAACTGGCTGCCATCGGCATGGTGGTCGGGGCCGGTTGGGCCGGCCTGCGGGCCATGACCTCCACCTCCGGGCCGGGCGTCAGCCTGATGAACGAGTACCTCGGCCTGGCCTACTTTGCCGAAACCCCCGTGGTGGTCTGGGACGTGCAGCGCGTTGGCCCAGCCACCGGTATGCCCACCCGCACCGCCCAGGGCGACCTGCTCGAGGCGGCCTTCTGCGGTCATGGCGATACCCAACACATCATCCTGCTGCCTGGCTCGGTCAACGAGTGCTTCGAGCACGGCTGGAAAGCCTTCGACCTGGCCGAACGCCTGCAAGCGCCCGTCTTCGTCATGTCAGACCTAGATTTCGGCATGAACCAATGGATGACCGAACCCTTCTGCTACCCCGAAACCCCCATGGACCGCGGCAAAATCTTGTGGGAAGAAGACCTGGAACGCATGGCTGGCGAGTGGGCCCGTTATAAAGACGTGGATGGCGACGGCATCGCCTGGCGCACTGTGCCTGGCAACCGTCACCCCGCCGCTGCCTACTTCACCCGCGGCACCGGCCACACCGACAAAGCCACCTACTCCGAAGCTCCCGGCGTGTGGGAGGCCAACCTCAACCGCCTGAAGAAGAAATTCGATACCGCCCGCGGCCTCGTCCCCCAACCGGTCATTGAAGCTGTCCCCGGCGCAACAATCGGCTTCATCGGCTTCGGCTCCACCGACCCCGCCATCCAGGAAGCGCGTCACCACCTGGCGCAGCGTGGCATCGCCTCCGATTATATGCGCCTGCGCGCCTACCCCTTCACCGACGAAGTTAGCCAATTCATCCGCAGCCACGACAAAAACTACGTCGTCGAACTCAACCGCGACGGGCAAATGTACCAACTGCTGCTGCTCGACGACCCCACCCTGCAGGCCCGCCTGGTTTCGCTCGCTCACCTGGATGGCCTGCCGATGACGGCCCGCTGGATCGAAAACGCCTTTACCGTAGCACAGGATTAATCCTGTGCCACAAGGAGTCGCAACCATGTCGAATATCCCCGTTACCGAAGCCCCCCGCGGCAACGTCAATGCGGTTGGTTTCAGCAAAAATGATTATCGCGGCCTGCCCAGCACGCTCTGCCAGGGCTGCGGCCACAACTCCATTGCCAGTCAGATCATCGCCGCCTGCTACGAAATGGACATCGTCCCCGAAAACGTGGTCAAGTTCAGCGGCATCGGCTGTTCGAGCAAAAGCCCCACCTACTTCCTCAGCCGCTCGTTCGGCTTCAACGGCCTGCACGGACGTATGCCCTCATTGGCCACTGGCGCACTCTTCGCCGACATCACCCTGCGCGGCATCGGCGTCAGCGGCGATGGCGACACCGCCAGTATCGGTATGGGCCAGTTCAAGCACCTTGTACGCCGCAACGTGCCCATGGTCTACATCGTCGAGAATAACGGTGTCTATGGCCTCACCAAAGGCCAATTCTCCGCTACCGCCGAAATCGGCCTCGAACTCAAGCACCAGGGTGTCAACCGCTACATGCCCATTGACATTGCCTGGGAAGCGCTGGTGGGCAATGCCACGTTTGTGGCCCGATCTTTCGCTGGTGATCCCAAGCAGGTGAAAGAGCTGCTCAAAGCCGCCCTGGCCCATAAAGGCATCGCCGTCCTCGACATCATCAGCCCGTGCGTCACCTTCAATAACCAGGATACAGCCTTCCACTCGTATGCCTGGGGCAAGAACCACGAAGTAGCCCTGCACGATCTCTCCTTTGTGCCGCGCGCCGAAGAGATCATGATCGAATACGGCGAAAACGAAACGACCGAGGTGGAACTGCACGACGGGTCACACATCGTTCTGCGCAAGCTGGGCCGCGAACACAACCCCACCGACCGTGCCGCGGCGTTGCATGTGCTTGAGGAATCCAACCACTGCGATTGCCTCGTTACCGGCCTGATCTACATCGCCCCCGACCGACCCACGCTAACCGAAATCTACAACCTGCCTGAAACCGCCCTCAACCGCCTGTCCGCCGAACGCCTGCGCCCCGCGCCAGAGTCGATCAACAAAATCAACGCATTGATGTTCTAATTGACGTTCTTTTCTGTCTGGCTTATAATCAGCGCCCGCGGGGTAGTGCTGGAATTGGCAGACAGGCATGACTTAGGATCATGTGCCGCAAGGCGTGAGGGTTCAAGTCCCTCCTGCCCCATGATAAGTAAGTATCTCACCCCTTCCGCTTGGACTCTGAAACGGAAGGGGAAATTTTTGTAAAGAAGGAAATTCGCCTTGAAAGTTGAAACCCAAATCCTTGAAGATCATCAGGCTCGAATTGTGGCTGAGTTTGAGCCAGAAGTTTTTGCCGCCGAGCAAAAACGGGCTGCACGTGATTTCGCCAAGCGGGTTAAGATTCCTGGCTTTCGGCCTGGAAAAGCCCCTTACCATGTGATCGAGCGCACGGTAGGCGCAGATGCGATCCGGCAAACCGCCATTGAGAATTTGGTCAAATACTATTACGCCCAAATTCTTGAAGAAGCTGCTGTGCAACCCTACGATGTGGGCATCCTGGAAGAGATCAGCGAGGGTGAAGCACCGAGCTTTCGTTTTCTAATACCCTTACAGCCCGAAATCACCCTGGGTGATTACCGCAGCTTGCGGCGATCCTATGCATGCCCGACGGTCAGTGATGACGATGTCATGCGGGTGATTACCGATTTGCAGAACCGCCAGGCAGTTGTTGCGCCTGCTGAACGCCCGGTGCAGCCTGGCGATCAGGTAACGGTCAGATTGCGTGGACAAAGCACGCAGGTGGACGCAGGTCAGGAGGCCGACATCATCCCTGAGCGCACCGAAGCCATAGATATTGCCCAGCCCGGCGATGATACGACCCACGAGTGGCCTTTCCCTGGTTTTTCGAGCCACCTGGTTGGCATGAGCGTTGGCGAAGAGAAAACGGTCACCTACGCTTTTCCTGATGATCACGATTTCGAAAGTATGCGTAATCAGGAAGCGAGTTTTCATATAGTCATTGAAGATGTCAAATCCCGCGCTTTGCCCACTTTGGACGATGATTTCGCGCAAACTTTTGGCGACTTTGCCACGCTTGAAGACCTCAAGGCGCGTATTCGCGCCAACATCATCCAAGAAACTCAGCAAGACTACGACCGTTCCTATCTCGAGGCCATTTTGAACGATCTGGTCGCGCAATCCACCATCAAATTTCCGCCCAATATGGTGGATAAAGAAATTGATGTTGTGCTGGATGAAATCTCGGTCAGCCTTGAACGTAGCGGCGCCAGCCTGGAAACCTACCTGAAAGTACGTCAAATGGATCAGGATGCTTTGCGAACCGAGTTGCGCCCCACAGCCGAAGCCCGCATTCGGCGTAGCCTGCTGATCCGTGAGATATCCCGCCAGGAACAGATTCAAGTCAACCCCGCGGCAATTCAAATGCAAGCCTACCAGACCATGAATCAAATCACCAAAAACCTGTCGGGGAAAGATTTGCGCAAGGCGCAGTCGCAGGAATTTGCCACGCGACTGGTTGGCAGTGTTACCAACGACCTGTACACCCAGGCCACTCTGGAACGTGTGATGCAAATTGCCAAGGGTGAAGCGCAGAACATCGAAACGGCCACCGTTCATGCCGCATTGAGCGAAACTGAACGATTGGACGCTGCGCTGCCGCCTTCTGCTGCCGAACCTGGCCCGGCAGAAACACAGCCAGACCCCGCAACACCTGCTGAAGGGTCTCCTTCTGAAGAATAAGCCAAGCCAACTTCCCGGAAGCCGCCTGCTTCCGGGAAGTTTCTAAGTGCTGTGTTCACAGCAACTCTAACATTTTTCTAACAGACAAAAAAACGCTTCTCCGGTAAGATTACTCCAAATTAATGATCCGTTGGTACCGTTCAGTACCATCCAGTATTCCCACAAGGAAGGAAACTTATGGCAATCGAATTTTTCCCGAATCTACCGGGGATGCCCACCATGCAGCGCACCTACGAAGATACACCGTATGGCCGCCAATCGCGACCGCTGGACGATTTTCTGCTTGACAATCGCATCATCTATTTCGGTCACACGTCCATTGAAGCCGGTGCAACCGCATTGGTCATCCATCAATTGCTCTATCTCAACCAAAAAGACCCTGATGCCCCCATTTCCATCTATATTAATTGCCCCGGCGGACAGGTGTATCACGGCCTGGCTATTTATGACACGATTCAGATGATTTCCAACCCCATCCGCACCGTAGCCGTTGGCATGACCGCCTCCTTTGGCACGGTGCTGCTCGCCGCCGGGAAAAAGGGTGAGCGTTACGCACTGCCCAACGCGACCATCCACATGCACCAACCCCTCGGCGGCGCGCAAGGCCAGGCGACCGATATTCAGATTCAAGCGCGCGAAATCCAGCGCTTGAAAGACCGCCTGAACAAAATTTTGGCCTTCCATACCGGCCAGTCTTTGGATGTGATCGAACGGGATACAGACCGAGATTTCTATATGGATGCCCATGCGGCCGCCAAATATGGCCTGGTTGACCAGGTGCTGTCTATGCCGGAAGGTAAACAGATTGATTTTTAGGCCGCATTGAGTTCCAAGCCTTATGTGGTCAGCAAAGCGATTTCGTTTGCTGACCACTGTTTTTTCTTGACGAGGGAAGATGCCACAATCGATCAAAGCACTCATTTTGGATATGGACGGCGTCCTGTGGCGCGGCCCACAACCGATTGGCGACCTGGCGGCTATCTTTGCCGAAATTGCACGCAAGGGTCTGGGCGTGATCATGGCAACGAACAATGCCACGCGTACGCCCGAAAGCTATGTGGGCCGAATGCACGGCTACGGCGTGGCGATCCAGCCCTGGCAGGTGATTCACTCCGGCGAGGTGGCCGCCCGTTACCTGAAAAACCTGCATCCCGCTGGCGGGCCGGTGTTCGTCGTCGGCGAGGAAGGCTTGCAGCAGGCGCTTCAGGCCGAAGGGTTTTGGCCGGCAGATGAAAATGTGCTGGCCGTCGTCGCAGCCATGGATCGCCAAATCACCTACGCAAAGTTGACCCGCGCCACGCTCCTGATTCGGGCTGGTGTACCCTTTATCGGCACCAATCCCGACCGTTCTTTTCCCACCCCCGAAGGCCAGGCACCCGGCGCGGGTGCTATTTTAGCGCTGCTCGAAGCAGCCAGCGGCCAATCGCCGCAAATTATGGGTAAGCCTCAAACGGCCATTTATGAGGCCGCCCTTGAGCGCCTGGGGACGCGCGCCGGCGAAACGCTGGTGGTGGGCGACCGCCTCGAAACCGACATCGTCGGCGCACAGCAAATGGGCTGTCCGGTGGCACTGGTGCTGTCGGGTGTGACCACGCCCGAACAGGCCCGCGCCTGGCAGCCCCAGCCAGATATGATCGCTGCGAACCTGGCAGCCGTAGTAGATCAACTCTAAAATCACGCCCCATGCGCATTCGCATCACCTTTTCCAAAACGGAGGCCATGCGTTTTACCGGCCATCTCGACCTACACCGCGCCTGGGAGCGCACATTTCGGCGCGCCGCCCTACCGCTTGCCTATAGCCAGGGATTTCACCCGCAGCCCAGGTTCAGCCTGGCGGCTGCCTTGCCGCTGGGTTTCACCAGCGAATGTGAAGTGGCTGATGTCTGGCTTTCGGAAGACGTTGCGCTGACCGATATGCAAATTCGGCTGGAGAAAGCTGTTCCGCCGGGCATCCTGGTGCATCGTTTACAGCAGGCAGATGAGCGCGCCCCGGCTTTGCAAACCCAGGTGCGCTCGGCGCGTTATCACATCACCTTGCTTGACCCGGTTGCTGATCTGGTTGAACGTGCCGAGCGCTTGTTGGCCGCGGCCACGCTTCTACGCCAGCGGCGCGGCAAAACCTACGACTTGCGTCCCCTGGTTGAAGATTTGCAACCTGGCGCTCAGCCTATACTGCTGGCCCAACTGGCCGCCCGCGAAGGCGCAACAGGCCGCCCCGAGGAAGTGTTGGCTGCTCTCGAAATCGCTGCTGAAACGACGCGCATCCATCGTATTGCGCTCATTTTTGAAGCGGCATAGCCCGTGGATGTTTGGGGGTTCTCTCGTATCTTGTCAGTGCGCATGAAGGGATGGGGTACAATTGCGCCCAAATTGTCCACTGGCAGAGAGGAACGGCAATGGAAACTTTATTTGTTGTAGCAGTGTGCGTTCTGTTGAGTTTTGGGGCAGCCCTGTTTTTTGCCTGGCTGGTGTATTGGGTGGACCGGTATGAAAAAGAACCGTTGGTTTTACTGGGTGTCGTGTTTGTGTGGGGGGCTGTCGTTGCTGCGGGGGCTGCATTTATCATTAATACCACCTTGGGCCTGGGGGTTTATCTCTTTACCGGGTCGGAAGGCATCACCGATCTGACGACTGGTTCGCTGATTGCCCCGGTGATCGAAGAGCTTTTGAAGGGTTTTGCTGTGCTGGTGGTCTTTTTTGTGTTTCGGCGTGAATTTGATTCGGTCATGGATGGGATTGTCTATGCCGCGGTGACAGCCCTTGGGTTTGCAGCCACCGAAAACGTTTATTACCTGTTTGCCCTGGGGTATGCTGAGGATGGTTGGGGCGGGGTGGCCGTGTTATTTGTGTTACGAGCGATAGTATTTGGCTGGCAGCATCCTTTCTACACCGCTTTTACGGGCATTGCCCTGGCGATGGTGCGCATGACGCGCAATGTCGTTGCGGCGATTGTTTTCCCGGTCATTGGCCTGGGGATGGCCATTTTCACCCATTCGCTGCATAACACAATTGCTGGCATTGTGCCTGGTTTGTGCGGGCTGGCGACCCTGGTGACGGTGGATTGGAGTGGCTGGTTGGGGATGTTGATCTTTATGGTCATTGCTCTATTGCGCGAAAAATCTCGTTTGCGCCAATACCTGCGTGAGGAAGTGGATTTGGGTGTGATGACCGCCGCTCAGTATCATGTGGCTTGCTCGGGCTTTGCGCAGGCCTGGGCGATTTTGCGTTCCGTGGGCGCAGGCCGTTACCAGGCTACGCAACGTTTTTACAACCTGACCGCAGAATTGATGCACAAAAAGCACCAACGCTCGGTGATGGGTGAAGAGGGTGGCAACACGGTTATCATCGAGCGCTTGCGCTCTGAATTGATGGCGCTCGCTCCGAGGGCCACTGCTTAGTTTGTGGTAAAATCGCTTCGCTTTTCGCCCCAATAGCTCAGTGGATAGAGTGTTGGCCTCCGGAGCCAGAGACGGCAGTTCGAGCCTGCCTTGGGGCGCTATTCCATAGACACACTTTCACTACGACATTCACTGCTCAGGTCAGACAATACAAAAACGCCCTTGATTTCAAGGGCGTTTTTGTATTGTCTAGTTTTTTTATCATCTCGGTTTTTGTTTATAAGCCCTGCACAATACGCTTCACCAGCCCTGGCCCTTCGTAGATCATCCCCGTATACAACTGTACCAAAACGGCCCCGGCGTCCAGCTTCTCACGGGCATCGGCAGCGCTGGCGATGCCGCCTACGCCGACGATGGGCAGCCGGCCCTGGGTGCGCGTGGCAATGGCCCGGATCATCGCCGTGCTTTTCTGGCGCAGCGGCGCGCCACTCAACCCGCCGATTTCGGCAGCCAGCGGCGAACGCACGCCCTCGCGCCCAATGGTGGTGTTGGTAGCGATCACGCCATCCATACCGCTGGTTTGGATCGCTTCGAGGGCATCATCCAGTTCGTCATCGGTCAGGTCGGGGGCCAGCTTGACCAGCACTGGCACGGGGCGGCCCAATTGGGCGGCCTGTTGGCGGCGTTCGTGGGCCACCGCTTGCAGCAGCCCCTCCAAAAATTCGCGCCCCTGCAGGCGGCGCAGGCCCACCGTGTTGGGCGAACTGACATTGATCGCCAGGTAGTGTCCCAGCGGTGCAAACGTGGCAACCAGGCTGACATAA
>CAZSFD010000111.1:0-13406 GCA_964606085.1 uncultured Anaerolineaceae bacterium | reverse complement strand
GATGTCCTCTTTTCGCTGGGGCGCACCGTGTTATGGGGTTTGCTCAATCTGCCTTTGTGGATGGGACTATCGTTCCTGACCGCGCTTATTTTGAACCAAAACGTACGCGGGCGTGACCTCTTTCGGGTGGTCTATTACCTGCCAAGCGTCATTCCGGTTGTAGCCGCCATCACGGCGTGGCGCATCATCCTCGACCGCAATTTTGGCCTGCTCAACGAATTCATCAGCATTTTCCGGCCAGGCACGGCGATTGGCTGGATGTCTGATTATGCGCTCTTTGGGATGACAGCCATTGCCGTGTGGGGCGGCCTGGGGGGCGGCATGATCATCTTTCTGGCTGGGCTGCAAGATATTCCCGATGAATTGGTCGAAGCGGCACGCATTGACGGCGCCAATGCTTTTCACGTTTTCCGCTATATCACCTGGCCGCTAATGACCCCCGTGATCTTCTTTCAACTGATCATGGGGCTGATTGGCTCCTTCCAGCAGTTGACCTTGCCGCTTATCGTCAGCCAGATTGGTGCGGGAACAACTTCGGTGCCGCCACGCGCTATTTACCTGTACATGATTCACGTTTATCGGCAGATTTTTTCCAGCCAGCGCTATGGTTATGGCACGGCGTTATTGTGGCTTTTGTTCATTGGCGTGATCGCATTGACCGCTCTAATTTTTTGGTCATCCAAATTTTGGGTCTATAGCGGCGATTCTGGCGATAGCAGTGAAAGGGCATAGGTTATGAATACACTCACCACTTGGGCAAAATCACAGCCGGCGCGCGGCGAGGGCTATTACGCCAAACGGGCAGCCTTGTTCATGGGGTATTTCATCCTGGTTGCAGGGGCCATCTTTCTGGCGATGCCGGTTTTTTGGGCTTTGATCAATTCCCTAAAGGTAGATGCAGAATATATGACCTACCCGGTGCAATTATTCCCCAAAGTACCGCAATGGAGCAACTACATTGACATTTGGACAAAAACAGAATTTCCCGTGGTAGCCTGGCGCACCTTTATCCTGGGCATCACCACCGCCAGTTTGAGTACCTTTGTCAGCGCGTTGTGTGGTTATGCTTTTGCCCGGTTTCGCGTGGCCGGCCAAAAGCAACTCTTTTCGGTGGTCATTTCTCTGCTGATTGTGCCGGGCATCGTTTTACTGATCCCCCAATTCATCGTTTATTCACGCCTGCATCTCACCGACACCTACTGGCCGTGGATTCTAGGCGCCCTGGGGGGCAACTCGTTTTTTATTTTCCTGTTTCGGCAGTTTTTCCTCGGCTTCCCGCGGGAACTGGAAGAAGCTGCTGAAGTAGACGGCTGTGGGCCTTTCCGCATTTTCTTCCAAATCTTCTTGCCCAATGCCAAGCCGGTCATTGCTACGGTGATGATCTTCGCCTTCAACGGGGTGTGGACCGATTACCTGACCCCCGTGCTTTACCTGAGCAGCGATAAAACCTTGCTACCCGTATTGATGGCCAACGCCTTTCGCAACCCGCAAGGCCACCCCTACACCACCTGGACGCTGGCAGCCAATATCGTCTACGCCATGCCGTTGATCATCGTCTTCTTCTTTGCCCAAAAATATATCCTCAAGGGTGTCGTTACCACAGGTTTGAAAGGATAGCGCGAAAGCCAATGTGCGCTTTCCTTTCAAACCATCGCACCACAGAGACTCTTAAATGCACATGAAAACTTCTTTCTTCCCCGGACAAATCTGGCTTGATACCGACGGCAACCCTATTCAGGCGCACGGCGGCGGCATTCTTTACGACAACGGAACCTACTACTGGTTTGGCGAAAATAAAGATGCCCCCACCAACCTCGACCCGTCGCAAGGTTTTCTGCACCGCGTGAATGTCATTGGCATCTCCTGTTACAGTTCCACCGACCTATATAACTGGAAAAACGAAGGCATTGTGCTGCCTGCCGTGCCAGATGACCCGACTCACGATCTCCACCCTTCCAAAGTGCTGGAACGCCCCAAGGTGCTGCGCAACCCGCAAACCGGGCAATATGTTCTGTTCACCCATGTAGACCAGGCCAATTACACCTACGCCCGCATCGGCATTGCCATCAGCGATCATCCTATCGGCCCATACCGCTACCTGGGCAGCCTCCAACCCAATGGGGCCGACAGCCGCGACATGACCGCCTTCCAGGATGAGGATGGCTGCGCCTATCTGTTCTTCTCGTCTGAATGGAACAAAACCTTGCATATCGTCCAACTCGCCAGCGACTATTTACAAGCGACAACGGTCGAAGCCAATGCTTTTGTTGAACAATCCCGCGAAGCCCCTGCCGTGTTCAAGCGCCAGGGCAAGTATTACATCATTTCATCCGGTTGCACCGGATGGGACCCCAATCAGGCCGAAATTGCCGTAGCCGATCATCCATTCGGGCCGTGGCAGGTGCTGGGTAATCCCTGCGCAGGGCCTGGGGCTGAGATCACCTTCAACGCGCAAAGCACGTTCGTGCTGCCAGTAGCAGGCAAACCCGATGCGTACATTGCGATGTTCGACCAGTGGAAAAAAGAAAACCTGAGCGATTCGCGCTACGTTTGGCTGCCAATTCAGTTCAAGGGTGAAAAAGTCGAAATTAGCTGGCTTGATGCGTGGGATTTGAGCGCGCTGCCCTAATCGGCGGCAGAGCATTCCCGCACAAGGGGGGATAAGCCATGCTGCACGGGTCTGTTTGACCTGGGACAAATCACCGCCTGACAGCGCAACAGGGTCTACGGCCAGAAGGGGGTGGTATTCCTTGCAAGAAACGAGTATCCTTGGGGGATATTCAAACCCTGCTACAATTCACCCCATTCGCATCCACTCATCTCAACAGGAACATGACATGAAAACCAAACACATCCTCATCGTCTTTGCCATCGGCCTGCTGATCTTGCTGGCCGGTGCGCTGGCCCATAACCCTTTCAGCGCCGCAGCCAGCCCCTTGGGGGCGCACTCGCCCGACGGCCTGTGGCAGGAGGTCAACGAGACGGCGCTGCGCGGGCCTTCGCAGCGCTGGATTGTGCCGCAGCAGTATCGCACCCTGCGCCTGGACGAACCCGCCATGCTGGCCGCCCTGCGCCTGGCCCCAGCCGAAAACACGCCCGAAGCCACGGCCAGCCCGGCTGAAATCAGCCTGCCCATGCCCGATGGCGGCTACCAGCGTTTTCGCGTGGTGAAAGTGGCCCTGATGGAAGCACCCCTGGCGGCGCGTTACCCCGCCATCACCACCTACCGCGCCATCGGCATCGAAGACCCCACCGCCTTCGCCGTCCTCGATCACACCCCCGCCGGCTTCCACGCCATGATCCTCGCCACCGGCGGCTCGGTGTTCGTAGACCCCTACCGCCGCGGCGACACGCAGCACTACATCAGCTATTTCCGCCGCGATTACCTGCCCCCCGCTGGCGAAACCTTCCGCGAGTACGCGCCGCTGGGCGAGGGTGAATGGCTGCCTCCGGCGGCCGCGCCGATGCGCCCCACCGCCGCAACCGGCGGCACCTTGCGCACCTACCGCATCGCCATCGCCGCCACGGGTGAATACACCATCTTCCACGGTGGCACGGTGGCCGATGGGCTGGCAGCCGTGGTCACCTCGCTCAACCGCGTCACCGGCATCTACGAACGCGAGGTGGCCGTGCGCATGGTGCTGGTGGCCGGCAACGACCAGATCATCTTCACCAACCCGGCTACCGACGGCTACACCAACGATGATGGCTATCCCATGCTGGCAGAAAACCAGGCCAAGCTCGATTCCGTGATCGGCGATGCCAATTACGACATCGGCCACGCCTTCAGCACCGGCGCCGGCGGCATGGCTTACATCGGAGTGCCCTGCGCCAGCGGCTGGAAGGCCCGCGGCGTTACCGGCATGCCCAGCCCGGTGGGCGACCCCTACGATGTGGACTACGTGGCGCACGAGATGGGCCATCAGTTCGGCGCCAACCACACCTTCAACAGCACCATCGGCGCGTGCGGGGGCGGCAATCGCTGGGCCAGCACCGCCTACGAACCGGGCAGCGCCTCCACCATCATGGGCTATGCCGGCATTTGCGGCGCCGATAACCTCCAGCCGCACAGCGATGACGACTTCCACACCATCAGCTTCGACGAAATCGTCGCCTTCACCACCGACATCGAGAGCGGCGATGCCTGCGCCGTCAAAACCAGCACCGGCAACCAGCCACCCACCGTCGAGGCGGGCAGCGGCGGCTTCACCATTCCCATCGGCACACCCTTCACCCTCACCGGTTCTGCCAGCGACCCCGATGGCGACCCGCTGACCTTCTCGTGGGAACAATTCGACCTCGGCCCTTCGGGTTCACCCAACAACCCCAGCGGCAACGCGCCCATCTTCCGCGCCTTCTCGCCGGTTGCCAGCCCCACGCGCACCTTCCCCAAGATGAGCGACATCGTCAACAACACGCTCACCATCGGCGAACTGCTGCCCACCTACACGCGCGGCCTCACCTTCCGCCTGACGGCCCGCGACAACCACACCGCGCCCAGCGCGGGCGGCGTGGCCTACGATACCATCGCCTTCAACGTCACCGCCAACGCCGGGCCATTCGTCGTCACAGCCCCCAACACCGCCGTCATCTGGCCCGGCCACACGCAGCACGAAGTAGCCTGGAACGTGGCCAACACACAGGATGCGCCGGTCAACTGCACCAGCGTCAACATCGCCCTCTCCACCGACGGCGGCTACACCTACCCGATCAGCCTGCTCGAAGGCACGCCCAACGATGGCAGCGAGCTGGTCAGCATTCCCAACCGGCCCACCGCCAGCGCCCGCGTGCGTGTGGCCTGCGCCAACAACATCTTTTTCGACATCTCCAACATCAACTTCATCATTCAGAATAACCCCATACCCCCGGCGGCCTTTGGCAAGATCGCCCCGGCAGACCAGGCCACAGAGGTTCACACCGCGCCCACCCTTTCCTGGCAGGCCAGCAATCTCGCCGCCGGCTACGAATACTGCCTCGACACCACCGACAACGACCTGTGCGATACAACCTGGATCAGCGCCACGCTGCAAACCAGCGTCAACCCGCCCGTGCTATCCAGCGGCGTCACCTACTTCTGGCAGGCGCGCGCCGTCAACGAAGATGGCAGCACCACCGCCGATGGCGGTGAATGGTGGCAATTCAGCACCCAAATTGCCCCTCCGGCGGCCTTTGGCAAAACCACCCCCGCCAACCTGGCCGCGGGCGTCGCCCTCACGCCCACCCTGGCCTGGCAGCCCAGCCGCGGCGCCAGTGGCTACACCTACTGCCTCGACACCCTCGATAACGACCTGTGCGACAGCACCTGGATCACCACCAGCGGGCAGATCACTGTCACACTGCCCATCAGCCTGAGCTACGCCACCGATTACTTCTGGCAGGTACACGCCACCAACGACGTCACCGCCACCGCCGCCGATGCGGGCGAGTGGTGGCAATTCACCACCCAACTGGCCCCGCCAGCCGCTTTCGGCAAGCTCAGCCCCGCTGATGGCGCCAATGACCTCGCCCTGCCGATCAGCCTCACCTGGGCCGCCAGCACGGGCGTCGAAACCTACGCCTACTGCTACGACACCACCGACAACGACCTGTGCGACACCACCTGGCTGACCAGCACCCAAACCAGCGCAGCCCTGCCCGACCTGGATACCGCCGCCACCTACTACTGGCACGTGCAGGCCCATAACGCCAGCGGCGTGACCCAGGCCAACGGTGGCGCATGGTGGCGCTTCACCACCCCACCGCCCGCCCCCTCGTGGCAAATTTATCTGCCGGTGATCCTTCGCCAGGAGGATTAGGCCACCCAGGCATGATGAAGATATCAATGCCGCCTGTGCGCCGTCGCCAAACAGGCGCGTTCGCCGGGCGGCCCATCAGCATAGCCCAACAAAAGAGCGGAGATGCTTGTGCATCTCCGCTCTTTTGTTGGGCCTCACGCCATTATGGCCCAACGGTGATCAAATCTTTCAACTTCTCGAAGGTGGCCGGGCCGATGCCTTTCACATTTTGCAGGTCTTCGATGGTCAAGAACAGGCCATTGGTCGTGCGGTAATCGAGGATGCGCTGGGCAATGGCCGGGCCAATGCCAGGCAGCGTGTCGAGTTCTTCGAGGCTGGCGGTGTTGATGTTGAGCGGGCTGCTGGCCGCCGGGGCTGCGGAACTGGCGCTGGTGGGCAGGGCGGTTTCGCCGGGCCTGGGCGTTGGCGGGGGCGCAGCAGTGGGCTTGCGGGCGGGAACGAGGATACGCGTGCCATCTTCGAGCGGGGCAGCCAGGTTGAGGGCGCTATCGTCGGCTTCGGGCAGCAGGCCGCCGGCGGCGGCGAGGGCATCTTGCACACGGCTTTCGGCGGGCAGGCTGTACAGCCCTGGCTGTGCCACCGCACCCGCCAGATGAACGCTCACGGGGGCGGGTTCGGGCGGCGGCAGCAGGCTGACCGGGATGCCGACTGCCGGGCGCGTCGTCAGGAAGATGACCCCCGCGGCCAACAATCCACACACCAGGCCAAACAGGATGAACAAGATGGCCTGGCGCAGATTCATTCGCACAAACTCAAGCCCAGGCGTTGTTTGCGGGCATCCACGTGCAGCACCCGCACCCGCACCTGCTGACCCTCGGCCAGCACCTGACGGGGGTCGCAGGCGTCGCCATTCTCGCTGAGCGCAGAAGCATGGATCAGGCCATCCAGGCCCTCCTCCAGGCGGGCAAACGCGCCAAAGGCAACGATGCTGGTAATGGTGGCTTCGCACAATTGACCAGGCACATAATTCTTTTCGGCCCCTTCCCACGGATTGGGGCAAAGGCGTTTCAAACTCAAGGCCACCCGTCCACGCTGACGATCCAGGTTGATGATGACGGTTTCCAACTGCCGCCCAACCTGGACGATGTCGCCAGGATGGCGCACGCGTCCCCACGATAACTCAGACACGTGTACCAGGCCCTCGATGCCGCCCAAATCTATGAAGACGCCAAAATCGGTCACATTGGTGACCACCCCGCGCACACGGTCGCCTGGTTTCAGGCTGCCGAAGAGTACATTGCGCTTACCCGCCCCCGCCTGTGCGGCGCGCTGCGAAAGCACCACCCGCCCGCGTTCAGGGCAACACTCGATGATCTTCAAGCACAGGGTGGTGCCTTCATACGTTGACAGCACGGCATCGCGTTGGGCATCCGGCAGGTCGGGGTCTACATCGGTCAAATGGGAGATTGGCACAAAACCGCAAATTCCCTCCCCCTCCACCAGCAGCCCGCCGCGGTTATAGCCGGTCACAGGCAGGCAGATGGTCTCATCTTGCAGATAAAGGTTCTCGGCCTGATTCCAGTTAACCGCCTCCTGTTTTTCAGGCGCCGGGGCAGCTTTGGAAGATGGCGGCGCTTTGGCAGCCGCCTGAACCGGATCAGCAGCAGCATAACGCTCCTCTTCAGCCAGCAGCGCAGACCACCAGGCTTCATCCACTGGCGGCGGCATGTGCATTGGACGAGATTTTGTTAGATTTACCATTAAGGCCCTCCCATTCAGAAAAAACGGTTATGTGGTGGATTTTCATCCGTTACCTGCTGGCGGTTGCGGCAGCGTTTCGGTTGGCTCGCTGCGGGCAGTGCGCTGACAGGCATCTTTTTCCATTTCTACAATGGCCGCAGCCACCGCCTCGATGGCGACGCGCTGCTTGCGGTACAAATCTGCTTCCGAAACCGCCAGGCGCATGGCGATATCGCGCACTTTATGGCCCTCCAGAAACTTCATTTCCAGAATGTTATAGAGTATCCACTCCCCGGTAAAGCGGCGCTCACCTTGCGGACGCACCTGTTCCATGGCCGATTTTAGCACAGAGCGCAGGGCGTTTGCCAGATTACCATCGTACGCTTCAGAAGAAAGCCGCTGAACGACCTGTAACTGCAACAAAGGGCTTTCGGTCAGGCGCGGCCCACCCCAATAATGGCTGAGCGCATCTTTCACCCACTTGCTCAACTCAATTTGATCCATTGCCACCGCATCGGGTTGGGTGAGGACGCCATCGCTGTTGAAGCGGCTGGCGGCGCGCAGGCGTTGAATTTCATCCACCTGGGGGGTGAGGGCCTGCAGCACACCAAAAACGCGCTGCTGCACCTGGCGGTCTTCCAATGCCAGTGCAGCCCGGCGGCTGAGCAACAACAAGGCCTGGCGCTGCTCGAAATCCAGGCGCTGATCGGCCTGGCGTTCTACACCCAACAACCCCAGCAGTATTTCTGCGTCGTCGTCGGTGGTCGTGCCATAGAGCGGGATCAGCCAGTAGCCATCCCAATGGAGAAATTGCTCACCCACGCCATTGCGACTGACGCTTTCGAGGATATGCTCAGAGGCTTCGGTCAGGGCCATCGTGCCGCCTGGCAGGCTGACCAGCATTTCGAGCTGGGCGTTATCGAGAGCGGCCACGAAGGCGCGGCGCACCTGCATCTGATCGCAAACGGCGGCCAACACCGCCTCGAGGAATTGCTGCAAATCTGCCGAGGTCACCAGGCGGTCTTGCACAGCCTGGAGCATGTCGAGCGTGGCGCGGTCTTTCACCGGGAAGAGCCGGCGTTGCAACGCAGGCCCCATCAGCGTGATGGCGTATTCCATAATCAACAGGGAAGCGGCCATCATAATTGGCACCAAAAAAGTATAGGCAAAGCCAAATATCTCACCCAGGCGGCGCACCAGCGTGGTCAGCCCCAAGACCACAATCGCCGTCAGAGGGCCGCGCATCAACCATTTGGCCAGGCGCGCCTTCACCACGCGGTCGGGCCACGCCACGCCATAGAAGGCCACCGCATAGGCCATGACCACCAGCAGCACGAAAACGAAGCCATTGCTCACCACCGCCGCCAGCCAGAAGAAGAATTGGTGCTGTGCCGCAAAACTGGAACCAAATAGCAGGTAGGGGTATGAACCCAGGGCCGGCGCCAGCGCGCCAGCCAGAAGATAAGCTAACCGCCGCTGTCCGGTGCTGGTAACCACCCTGCGCCGGGCAACCCAAAAATTGATCCACGAAAGCAGCATCGCCAGGCCATAGTAAGCCGTAAAAGCCCAGGCAAGCGGTGTGCGCTGCAAATAGGGTGCCGGCTCGGCATCCAACAATAAAGGGCCAACCAGTTGTCCGGCAGATAGGGTGAACAGAAACGCCAACGAAACCAGGTAAGTAGACCGAATGAGCCAACGCCCCCAGCGCGGCGTCATACGCCCGGTCGTCGCGGTGACGGCATCTGAAAAGTGCAGGTAGGCTGGCGGCAAGAAGATGATACCCACCCACTGCAAGCGCATCAGCGCCTGCCAGACGGTCGGGGCGCCAACGGCAGCCAGCGCATCGCAGGTAAAGACAATCACCACGCACAACAAAATCATGGCAAAAGAACGGGCCACGCGCTCACGCAAATTGAAAGCCAGCGCATAGAGCAGCAGCGCGAAGGCCATGATGGCGATGCTGGCGGTCAGCAGTTGGTTGAGATTGTTGAGGAAAGAAATGGCGAGCGACATGGCCCTATCCCACCGAGCGGGCAAAAAAGAGCGCAATCTCCTGGGTGGGGAAGTAACGCTCGTGGTATCCACAAAAGCTGAAGGCCAGTTTTTGCGCCAGGCTGATGGCCGGGTCGTTTTTGGGCTGCAAGGCCAGCGACAGGCGATGCAGGTTTTGCCCAATGGCCCATTCACGCGCCGCCAGGATCAGGGCGCTGCCAATGCCGCGCCGCCGAAAATAGGGGTTGACCACCAGATCGCTGATCCACGCCACCGGCGCGATGGGGTCTCTTTCCAGGCTGACGTAGCCGACCACCTGCTGTGCGTCGTTGGCGGTGGGCGCAGCGGCGGGCCACAGGGCGGCCACCAACAGGGCGGGGCGATGCTGCCAATCATCTTGCAAAGCCAAAGGCGAGCGCGGGTAGGCCACCTGCGCCGAGCGCGGCAGGCGCACGCGGCGAAAACTGACGTAGATTTCTCCTTCGTCGGGCTGCTGCACATCCATCTGCCACACGTAATCGGTGGTGCTGTCGTGGTCGAGGGTGAGTAGGGCGGCAATATCGAATGCGTTCGCTGGACGAATCTGGATTTCAGGCATGGCCTATTCCTCGTTGGAGGGCAACACGCGCACGCGGATCACACAGGGGGAGATGATATTGCCCTCATTGTCCACCACCACCAGGCGCAGCAAATACTCATCGGGCGCGAGCGTGCGTGTATCCCAATCGCCCAGTTCACCGGCCTGCACCCGTTGGCGGCCCGCATTGATGGATAGCCACACGGCATCGCCGGGGCGGGCAATTTCATATTTGTAAAAGCCAAAATTGGGAATATCCGCCGTGCCTGCGAGTGTCACCACGCCCTGCACCTGCGAGCCATCCAGCGGATAGGTGATCATCACCGTCTCCGACATGCAGCTCCCGCTGCCAATCGCCTCCAGGGTGCTGACCGGGGTCACCAGCCCGGTGGGCGTTGCGGCCAGGGATAAATCGCTGGTGGGCGTTGCCAGGGGGTTGATGGTGGCCGTGGGCAGCGGGTTGGCTTCGGGAACGCCCGGCACGACAAACGAAACCAGATAAAACTCGCCCGCCGCGATGATCAAAAAAACCAGCAGCCATAAGGCGGCCACATTCAAATCGGCCTGGGCTTTTTCTCTTTCGAGGCCAAAGGCGGCTGCGCGCAGTTCATCCCACGCCTGCATGAACTTCCATAGCTGTAAAGCAGCAAAGACCCCCACAAGGATATAGATGACGAGATCATAGGTGCGAAGAAAGTTGAGAACTTCGACCATGAAAATAAATTACCTTTATCAGGCTAAAAGTTCGCCAGAACGGACTGCACCAGGGCGGTGATGCGCGGGGCCAGGATTTTGCCGGCGGCCAGCACTTCCTCGTGCGTGGTCAGGGTTTCACCATCCAGGTTAGCCTTGTTGCTGATGCCCGAAATGCCCAGCACGCGCGTGCCACCATGCCGGGCGACCGTTACTTCGGGGACGGTGGACATGCCGACGGCATCCACACCGCTGGCACGCAGGAAGCGCAGGTCAGCGGGGGTCTCGAACGATGGCCCGGCCAGGCAGGCATACACGCCCTCGTGAAAGGGCAGGCCCGCCTCGTGCGCCAGGCGGCGCGCCAACGCCAGCAGCGAGCGGTCATAGGCCTGGCTCATGTCGGGGAAGCGCGGGCCAAATTCGTCCAGGTTGGGGCCGCGCAGCGGGCTGAGGCCGGCCATGCCCACCAGGTTAAGGTGATCGTTGATCAGCATCAGGTCGCCGGGGGCAAAGGCCGGGTTGACGGCGCCAGCAGCGTTGGTCACGATCAACGTTTGAATGCCCAGGCGTTGAAAAACGCGCACGGGCAGCGTCACCTGATCCATGCTGTAACCTTCGTAATAGTGCGCTCGGCCTTGCATCACCAGGATCGGCTTGCCCGCCAAATGGCCGTAGACCAGCCGGCCCGAATGCCCGATGACGGTTGAAACGGGCCAGTGCGGCAGGCCGGCATAAGGAATGCTGACCGCCTGCTGCACGGCATCGGCCAAAGCGCCCAGCCCAGAGCCAAGGATCAGGGCCGCAACAGGCGCTTGAGCCAGGTTCTGGCGAATCGCGTTCGTCGTTTCTTCAATTTGAGTGATGGTGAGGGGTGTTTGCATGAGCTGTGACATGGGGGAGTAAGCCTACGAACTGCGCATATTCCCCATCATACGGTAAATGTGCAGCGCCAACTGGATCGCCAGGCGCGTTTCGGGATCGTCCATATCGAGGTTGGTGATATTGGCGATGCGATCCATGCGGTAGATCAGCGTGTTGCGATGGATGAACATGCCTTCGGCGGTTTGCGAGAGATTGCCATTGTGCTGGAAGTAGGCTTCCAGCGTGCGGATCAGATCACGCCCGCCTTCATTGGACAGCAGCGTACCGAGGATTTCCTCCTGAAACGCCCCCAACTCAGGGCTGTGTTCGATCTGCATCAGCAGGCGATAGACCGAAAGGTCGGGAAAATAAAGGCGCTTGCGCTCGCCGAAGCGCCGCGCCAGTTCGAGCGCCTGCCCGGCCTGGCGAAACGAGACGCGCCAGGTACTCAGGTCGTTGGCAACCGTGCCGATGCCGCACAGCAGTGGGTTATTGGGGTACTCACGCCCGCCCTGATCGATCACCGCCTGACCAAAGGTGAAGGCCTTTTCGGGGCGGGTGGTGCCGGGGGCCACTTCGCAAAAGCAGATGATCTCCGTGCCCACCGGGCTGACGATGACGCGCAAATTCAGGCGGGCGATTTCGCCATTGATGATCGTTTCCAGGCGGCGGCGCGAAGGCGAAGGCGACCCCAGCCAGGCAAAGCGCAGCGCCACATGCGACTGGGCCGGGTCGAGGTTCATGCCCTCCACCCACAGTTCGGCATCGCGTGGCGAGATGTTCTCTTGCAGCAGGGCATTGAGCAAATCGCCCTTGAGACGCTTTTCGGCCTCACGCACGGCCTTGGTACGCGCCATTTCCACCGCGCACACCAGCGCGCCCTGCTCGGTCACCAGGCTATCGAGCAGATCGAGATCGCCAGTCTGCCCAACCAACGACAGGTAGCCACGCGCCATGCCCCCCACAATAATCGGCGTCATCAGGCGCGACAGCCCACCGCTTAATTCCTGCTCGATGGTGGCCGAATGCAGGGCGGCCAGTTTGCGGTCGCGCAGCATTTCGGGCAGGCTGTCAAACTGCGCCACCTGTTTCAACTGCGCTTCCCACATGCCTTTCAGGTCCGCAGGGGCATGTTCAGCCAGGATGCTCAGGCGCTTATCTTGTACGATGATACCGCGGCCGGTCATATCGGCCATGGCGTTCACCAGCCCGGCCAGCCCATGCTCCTCCGCCGCCATCTGCGAAAGCTGGGCGTGAATGCGAACGCCGCGCTCCATGAGCGCGGCGCGTTGGTTGATCAAGATCGTCAGCAGCAGGCGCTGGGTCAATTGCGGGTTGACTTGCCCCGGCACGGTGACGACCGTCAGCCCCTCTGGAATGGCCCCTTCCGGCAGCGAGACATCGCCACAAATCAACACCGCCGAAACGCCCGCCGCCAGCGCCCTGCGCAGGGTAGCGGCCAGTTCGGCCTCCACCACCACGGGGCTACCTGCCGCCAGCAGCAGGATATCGCCCTGGTGCGCCTCTTCGACCGAAAAAACCACCCAGTTGACGCCCGGATGGGCATTGGGGTCTCCGGCCAGCCAGATAACGGGGCCAGAAAAAGTCAGGCGAAACAAATCTTTCAAAGCCAGGGCAGGTGCAGACATGGGTACCAGTCTCCTCAGCGTACAGTGTCGAACGAGAAAATTCCCCCATACAGCCAAATGGTGAATAACACGCCACCACGTTAGAGCGGGCGACGGGATTCGGACCCGCGAATGTCAGCTTGGAAGGCTGATGCCTTACCACTTGGCGACGCCCGCATC
>CAZSFD010000110.1:0-13413 GCA_964606085.1 uncultured Anaerolineaceae bacterium | reverse complement strand
CATGCTCGCACACTCCAGGCTTGTCACCTTCCGCCACCTTGCGTGATCACCACCGCTATGCCGCCGGTGGCGAAAAGTATTTCTTTGCCAGGGGCGAAGAAGATGGTGCGGTAAGTCGTTGGAATCCTCCGGCAGGACAACAGCCAGGAATGCCCGTTTTCGAAGCCTACAAACGTGGATACAACGCCGGAAAAGCCAGCCGCAGCAGCAATGGTTCACCGGCCCGGCCTTTCACTTCCCCCGGCCAGCCCCCGGCAGGACAGGCGGCCAATCCCTTCTCGCGACATGGGCCTCCCCCCCAACCCGGCTTCGGCACAGGTTTTTCGGTTCACCAGGATACCAGGCCGCCGAAACGCTCAGGCGGAGAGCGGCGTACTGCGGGCCATTCGGCCAGCTTCACCCGACCCCCTGCCCGCTCCGAAAGCGCTGCCCTGCGTACATCGCCATCGAAGCATAACAGCCTGGCCGACCTGCTGTTCTACATCGGCGACGCCGCCCGGCTGGTCAAGCAGTCGGAAGCATGGGCGGAAAGCCTGCCGGGGACGCGCGGCACGCTGTTCGCCTACGCCGCGGCGACCGCCACGATGACGACGGCCACCTTCGGCCTGGCCGTCGTTTTCGACCTGTTCCCCAGCCTGGATTTCGCCTGGTATCTCGGACGTTGGTTTCAGGCCAATGTTTTCACCGGTTACGACTGGCTGGCAGGCATCCCGATGGACAAGATCATCGTCTTGATCGTGTTTGCCATTGCCGCCAGCCCTTCGCTGTTGGAGTTCTTCGGCTCGCGCCTGGCGCAGCTCAACATCTCGGTCTCGCTGGCGCTGCGTGGGGCGGTTCTCTTCGATGCCTTCACCGATGCGCCCTCCGCCTACCGCCTGGCCGAAGCCATCGCCCGATACATCCCATTCGCTGAGTTCGTGCCAGCAAGCGCAGCGGCGATTTTGACGAAGGCGACGGCTATCGCACTGAGCGTGCCGGTGCTGCTGGCGGCCACGCTGCTGATCGAAATCTTGTTCGTCTCGTTCGGTTCGGCGTGCTGGAAGGTGCTGAACCGCATCCGCCTGATGCCGCGCACGCGTTGAAAGGAAAACTGCGATGGCGAAATATCTCACTTACACGCCGCCTGAACGCCTACCCGCTCTGCAACCGGAAATGGGTGACGCCGGGGAGACGGGCTTTGATGCGCTGGCTCGCTACCAGACCATCCACGTCGGGGAAGACCAGTACCCCAACCAGCCGCCCATCGAAGAATGGCCGATGAGCGATCAGGAGTGGATGGAAATGCAAACCCTGGACGCCATAGCGGCCATTTACCCGGAGATGCTGTCGATCTATACGGCGCGACCCGGCACATGAACGGATACGACGATGACCACCGACTACGAAATCATCTCGATTGAACACTCCCCGGCGGTGAACTGGCTGAACGAGTTCACCGAACCACACTGGGCCGATGTCCCGGCGCTGTTTGTGGGTTTGCCGGTATCTTTCGCCGCGGGCGGCTACCTGGGGATGTTCCTGTATGGCACGGGATACATCACCACCAGGGTGCTGGTGATGACGCCGCTGGCCAAGACTCTCTCGCGTTGGGCCTTCGAGCGCCTGGCCGGTCAGCGCCAGATGGTGAACGCCAGCTTTCGCCCCGTTTCGATGCCACAAACACCACTCATCCACCGACAGCCTGCTTCTGCCCCTGTGACCGATGAGCCTGATGCCCTGGACGATGACGGCCTGCCCTATCGCGGCGATGGCAGTGAAGCGCTGCCGGTAGATGAGTTCATCGGTCGCCAGATTGTAATCTTCGGGCCGACGGGTGTGGGGAAATCGAGCGTGATTGACGTCATCGTCAACCGCATTCACCGCGCCCTGCCCGAGGCCAAATTCCTGATCTTCGACCCGCACTATGAACCGGGCCGCAAGCCATCGTGGGTGACGGTGGCGGGCAAGGGCCGCAACTACGAGGAAGTGACCCGTGTGCTGACGCTGGCGCTGGACGAGATGACCCGGCGCTACCAACTGCTGGCCGCAGGCAAGGGGACACTCGTCCCGTTGTATGTCATCGTGGATGAGTTGAGTACCCTGGCCGACGAAATCCCTGGGGCTGTCACGAACCTGCTCAAGCTGGCGCGCGAAGGCCGCAAGGTCAACCTGTTCACCATCCTGACGCCGCATTCGCCGCTGGTGGCCGATATGGGCATGGATGGACGCGGCAAATCGCGTCAGAACTACATTTTCATTGGCATCCCCGCCAAGTACATGATGGAGACTTACCGGCACAAGCCGCGTATCGTTACGGTGACGATTGGTGTACCGAACGATGCCGACAGCCTGAAACTGGGAAAGTTTTCGGTGGGTGCGCCGGGCGTCTATGTTCGTGAGCCGAATTTCAATGTGGATGCGCTGTTTCGGCTTTTTCTGCGCCAGTTTGAACGGCAAATGGCCGTGGCCGAGAGTGTGGCCGAGGCTGTGGTTGATGGTGTGGCCCAAGGGTGTGGCCGAAGAGCAGCCACGGGCAGCCACGGCCCAGCCACGGGCGTTTGAACGCCTGGCGGAATCGGAAAACGAATTGCGGCAACTGGCCGAGTATCTGCTTGGGCAGGGTTTTGGCACACGCAAGATCGGCAGCTTCCTGCCCATTTCCGATCACGATGGCCGCGCATTGGCCCGCCAGGCGATGAGCCGCATTCAACCGGGAACGCGCCCGCTTGCGAACTCGGACGCCGAGCGTGAACTGGTGCTGCACCTTACGCGGCAATATGGCGCACCGCCCCATCGCATCGCCCGCCTGCTGGATGGCAACGACCAGGTCAGCCTGGAGCGCGTCAGCCGCTATTTGAAAGATGCCTGACGGATGGTGAAGGAATACTGGACGGCTGAAGAAGCCGCTGCCTATCTGCGATACCGCGCGGAGACGCTGCGCAACCTGGCCCGGTTGGGGCGCATCCCGGCGGTGCGCCTGATCGAAGGCGGCGAGTGGCGCTTCGACCCCGATGAGATCGCTGCCTGGGCCGAAGGCCACCGCCAGACGGTGCTGGTACTCAGCCGCACCGAAGCCGCCCGCATCAAGCGCGTCCCCCAAAACTGCATCTTCTACCGCCCCGGCGAAGCACCCGAACGCGAGGGCCGCCACGCCGACATTGGCTATGTGTATGGCCCGCGCAAGGAAATCGAGAAACTCAAACGCCAGGTCGGCGGCCACATCATCACCGCCGTTCCCAAAGATGAAAGCGAACCCTGAAAGGCCCGCATGGAAAACCGTATCTACCGCCAAGAGACCATCACCCTGCTCCGCCACCACGCTGTGATTCGCGTGCGCGTGGCGCTGCCCGACCAAACCGACATGCCCGCCGAAGAACGGCAGTACGTCGAAGCCGAACTGGTGACCTATTTCCCCGATCCAGAAACGATGCGTTCCAAATTCCGCGCTTATGCGGTGGTGCGCGACAACGGCCAGATACGGCCCTTCGGCGCAGCCATCCAGCGCCGGGCAGGTGGAATGGTCGAGGTCAACCAGTCGCTCCTGCATCCCGACGACGCATCCCACCTGCAACGATACTGCAATTATTTGGGCAGGCCGTTCAGCCCACTCGAACACCCGACATACGGCCTGCGCCTGAGTGTCGAAGATGAGACAGCCAACCTGAGTATCCGCTGCCAGAACCCGTCAGCAGGCCACGACGATCTCCGGATCAGTGTTCTGACGCCTGCCAATGGCAATATCCTGAACCGCCTGGCCAACCTCGCCAAAGGGCTGGCCGGGTGGATGACCTATGACCGCCGCGCAGTCAAGACCAAAACGAAAGGACGATAAGCGATGACGACAACCCTGACCAGCACGAAGCTCTACACGGTGGCCGAAGTGGCCGACCTGCTGCAACTTTCTGAAGCCACGATCCGCGACATGGCGAAAAAACGCCGCATCCCCTCCACGATGGTCAGCACCCAATACCGCTTCCCCGAAACCGAACTGGAGCGCTGGCTGCAAGAACACACCGTTCCCGCCAGCAAAACCTTCGAGGTGTCCCCATGACCACCATCTTCACCTTTGCCAACCAGAAAGGCGGGGTGGCCAAGACCACCAGCGCGGTCACCCTGGGCAGCGGGCTGGCGATGCGCGGGTACAAAACGCTCCTGGTCGATCTCGACCCGCAGGGGCATGTCAGCCGGATGCTCAACCAGGCCAAACGTCCCGGCGTCCGGCGCTGGTACTACGACGAAACGCCCCTGGCCGAATGCGTGACCGAAGTGCGGGCAAGCCTGTGGATGCTGCCGGGCGACAAGAGCACCGACAAGGTGATGGGCCGCATCCGCGATGAAAGCTACGGCGAAGAGAACTTCGCCACCGCCTTGAAGGAGCAGGCTGCCGGTTTCGACGCTATCGTCATTGACCTGGCCCCCAGCCTGAACAACCTGCAAATCGCGGCGTTGCTGGCTGCCGAGTTCGTGCTGATCCCCACCCGCCTGCGCATGACCGACCTGGATGGCGTGCAGGAAGTGATGGCCTCCATCGGCCAATTGGCCCGGCATGGACGCCAACCGAAAGGCGTGTACATCGTCCCGACCTTCTTCGACCGGGCAGCCAACGAGACGATCCGCCTGCTCAAAGAGACGGCCACGCGTTTCCCGAACATGGTCTGGCCGCCTGTCGTGCAGGATGTGCGCGTGGGCGAAGCGCCTGCGCGTGGCAAGACGCTGTGGGAGTATGCCCCGGACACCAATGCTGTCCTGGGCTATCTCAACGGCGGCAACAAGCGCGTGGGTGGCTATGCCGACACGCTCGAACGGATGATCAACCTGATCGAACACTTGTGAGGGAACGATGGCAAAGAAACGAGATGATGAAATTGTGAACACATTCACGACACCGCTGGACGAGACGGTGGCGTCGATTCTGAACGAGGAGACCCGCCGCCGCGATGAAATGCAGCTCTCACCCGACGAACGGCAGCGCTTACTCGAACAGCGCCGCAAGGATGCGGCGCGCAAGCAGGCTCAGAAGCAGAAGGCCAAGACTCAAAACAAGGTTTTGTTGGTGATTCCCCCCGACTTAATGGAACGCATCAACGGTATCGCCAACTGGCAGAGTATCACCGGAAGCCAGGTAGTCACCTTCTTGCTGTATGAAGCTGTGGCCCAATACGAGCAAGGAGACATCCGTCTGGAAGATCATAAGCAAGCGTCATACAACCCCCGCTATGATTTTGAGTTGATCCATCCCAATGACACCACACGCCAAAATCGCCGGTCGGCGAAAAAGAAGAAAAACGGTTGGGGATGACATTCTGGGTATATACCGTGGGTCAATACCCATAAAAGCAAGGGTATATCCCAAGAGTATATACCCATAATCTTGAGAGTATATACCCTTCGCCCACAGAAAACCCTGAGACTGTTTGAAAAAACGCCCCCGCTGCCTTGAGACCTTTGAAAAACATCGCCCATCCTGAGCCTTCCTGATGGATTTCAGACAATCCCACCGAACCATGCAAAAACTCCTCACCGCCGAAGACCTTGCCCGCCTCTTGCAGGTGCAGCCCGGCACCGTGCGCAAGATGGCCTGGCTGGGATACCTGCCCTGCATCCGCTTTGGGCGCATGCTGCGCCTCGCCCCCGCCGACCTGCTCGCCTGCGCCTGGGTTCGCTACCGGGCGCAAACTGTCTATGGACATCCGTTCGATGCTGACACCTGGCGCAAGTTGCTTGCTGCCCTGTGGCACCTGCAAACCCTTGACGATCCAACCACGACTGAACGCTAACACTCAGTCCCACACCACCCCTCTTTCAGGAGAAATCCATGCCGCAACCCGATAAACCGTACACCCGCATTGATATCGAAGAACTGCTCGACCGCATTGACCTGGCCGACCTGGTCACGTGGGCGGGGGCCAAACTCGAACCCCATCATGGCGAATATCGCGGCAACTGCCCCCTGCACAACGGCTCGAACCCGACCGCCTTCCAGGTCTACCAGGACGGTTCCGGCCGCTGGCGCTGGCGCTGCTGGGGCCAGTGCGACAAAGGCGGCGACGCCCTCGCATTCGTCCAGGCGAGAGAGAATATCACCGACTTCCTCGAAGCCGTGCGCTGGCTGGCCGACTGGGGCCACATCCCCGCCGAAGACATCGGCCTGTCCCCCGAAGCCGAGACGAAGATGTGCGAACGCCAGGCGCGCTCAGACGTTCTCGACCTGGCTGCCCGCTTCGCCGCCGACCGCCTGTGGTCGGATTCAGGCAGCCATGCGCTGGCCTACGCCCGCAGCCGCGGCTTTCCCGATGACGTCATCCGCCTGGCCGGGTTCGGCTTTCTGGATGGTTCGACGGCCTTGTTGGAGCATCTCACCCAGGCCGGGGCCGATCTCGATCTGGCGCGCAAGCTGGGCCTGGTTCGCAAGGATGGCGGTGACTTCACCGCCAATGCCAAAGGCCGCGAAGCCGCCCCCACCGGCTGGCTGATCTACACCCACCGCCGCTACCCCAACGCCCACACCAAAAAGTGCGAAACCTGCCAGGCCGAAACCTGGCACGTGGGTGATACCTGCCTGCGCCACAACCACACGCTCGAACACATCCGCAAGGTAGGCTATCTCTCCGCCCGCGCCATCTCCCCTGCTGACCCCGACGACAAGTCCCGTAACCTGCCCGGCGAACGCCAGGTGTACAAGGCCGAAGTGCCGGGTGTGAAGGCGGTGATCGTGTGTGAAGGGCAGGCCGATGCCGAAAGCTACCGCACGCTGGGCTTCACCGCCTGGGGGCTGTGCGGCCTGGGCCATCTCTCCCCCGAAGACCTGGCCGAACTCAGACGCCGCCCAGTGGTCTACCTGGCGCTGGATGGCGATGAAGCCGGGCAGAAAAAGCAGGGGGCATTGGCGCAGGCCATCGGGCCGCTGGTGATGCTCCTGCCACCCTTCGAGAATGCCAAAGACGCCAACGCCTACCTGCAAGCAGGCGGCAGCGCCGAAGGCATCCAGCAGCAGTTCAAACTCGCCACGCCCTGGATCGAAATCCAACTCAATCAGGTCAGTAAGGCTTCCCCGCACGAACTGCAAGCGCTGACCGGCGAGATTGCCGAACTGCTCAAATACCTGCCCGCCGAACTGCGCCCGCGCTACTTCCGCCAGGCCGAACGCAAACTGCGCATGTCGCGCGGTGAACTGCGCCACCTGATCAACGAGATGGACACCGCCCGCAGCGATGGCGAACTGACCATCTGCCGCATCCAGGATGGCCGATTGGAATACCTCGGCGAACCGCTCAGCAACTTCTGGGTCAAGATCGTCAAGGAATTGATTCTCGATGACGGCCTCAACCCACCGGTGGTGCGCTACACCCTGGGCGGTCAGCTTGCCACCGGCGAGACGCTGCGCACCATCGAAGTGGACGCTGAAGAATTCGCCACGCTGAACTGGATCGGCAAGTATTGGGGGGCGCGCCCGATTGTGTATGTGCCGGGCGGCAAACGCCACCTGTTCACGCGCGCCATCCAGGAAGTCTCAGCAGCCGATATGGCGCGCGAACGTGTCTTCACCCACACCGGCTGGACGCTGATTGACGGGCAGCGCAGCTTCCTGAGCGCATCAGGCCGCATCACCGCCGAAGGTTTCGACACCGACGTGCGCGTCGAACTCGATCACAACCTGCGCTACTACGCCCTGCCCGAACCGCCGAACGGCAAGGAACTCGTCGAAGGCATCCGCATCAGCCTGGGCTTTCTCGACCTGGCCCCCCTGCACGTCACCGCCCCCATCTGGGCCGCCGTCTACGCTGCCGCCATGAACGAAATCGCTCCGCTCTACACCGTCCCGTGGGTCTATGGCACCACCCAGAGCGGCAAGTCGGTGATCATGCACCTGGCGCTGACCCATTTCGGCCCGCACTTCATTGATGGCCGCAAGTATCACGCCCCCTGTGACTGGATGAGTACCTTCAGTCATCTGGAAGAATCGATGTTCGCCGCCAAAGACGTGCTGCTGGTGATTGACGACTTCGCCCCGCAATTCCACAGCGCCGACGACTCGCGCAAGATGGGCAAGCTGGCGCAGCTCGTGGTGCGGGCGGTGGGCAACCGTTCGTCGCGCGGGCGTTCGAGGAAGTATCAGGATCGCACGCTGACGCCGCGCGGCATGGTCATCTCGACGGCGGAACTGCCCCTGCCGGGTGAAAGCACGGTGGGGCGTATGCTGTATGTGCCGATTGCGCGCGGCGATGTGCTGCCGGAGAAGGGCGAACGGCCACGCGAAGCGCTCAACCAGGCGCAAGCGCTGGCCGGGCAGGGGGCCTATGCGCGGGCGATGAGTGTCTTCATCCGCTGGCTTGCCGCGAACTGGGACAAGGCGGCAGCCAAATTCCAGGAAGCCAACCAGGATGCCCTGCACCAAATCCGCGACGTGCAGAACCGCCTGCCCGACTACTACGCCCATCTCAACGCTGCGGCGCAGGTGGCGTTGATGAGCTTCTACGAATTGGGCGCGATTTCGGCCAGTGAGTGCGCCGACAAAGCGGCAGCCATCGAAGAAGCCTTGAAGGGCGTGATCGTCGGCCAGGCCGAACGCATCGCCGCTGAAAGCCCGGTGCGCAAGTTCTTCGACGCTCTCGACAACCTGCTGACGCGCCGCAAGGTCTACATCGCCCCGCGCACCAAGTCAGTGGTGTTCACCCCGCCGTCCAATGCCGATTTGATCGGCTGGTCGGACGCCGGTGACGATGTGGTCTACATTGACGACGTGGCCTGCCTGGCGCACGTCCGGGCGCACTGGAGCGGGATGGGCGAGAACTTCGACACTACCACCGATGCCCTGCGCCGCCAGGTCAGCCAGATTGCGGGGCTGCTGGCTGAGAAGGATGCTCATCATGTGCAGGTCAGCAAGTACATCGCCGGAAAAACCCGCCGCGCCCTGGCTGTCAGCCGCAAGGCGGTGATGTCTGCCTATGGTGCAGTACTCGAAAACGAGAGTTCCGAAAGCGAGACAAAGGCCAAGGTGTGAAAAAAAGACACGCGCGCGAGGGTCTCTTGTGGTGAGGTGGTGAGGAGAATGATTGTTCTAAATGTAGACCCCCATATATTGGAATTTTGCAAACGATCAAACACTTCAATCCAATATATGGGGGGGCGAAAAACCTCACCGCGAACCTCACCACTACCTCACCAGTACCTCACCACTCGCGCAAAAACCTCACCACTTGGAAGGTCAGTGGTGAGGTACTGGTGAGGTCGAGGACACCCCCATATTTTGGGGCAGGGCGGCTGTTTCGGCCATCAAAACACCGTATATGGGTCAAATCTATCCGCACCTCACCGACCTCACCACCTCACCGCAAGAGAATCACATACGCACTTTTATATGCATATTTTTCTGACAAGAATGACGGAAGGAAGCAGAAATGGCAACCAAAGGACAGGATATGTTCGACGACTCGGGCGGACGCGCCAATGCCGTCCACCTGGCAGGGTGGCTGATTGTCGAGAAGGTGGAGGTCGTCCCGCTGGGCAATCGGCCCAGTGTCGTCATCTGGGGCGACATCCACACCCATCCACCCGAACGCGCCGATGCCAG
The DNA here is from genome assembly GCA_964606085.1 of uncultured Anaerolineaceae bacterium. Lineage (GTDB taxonomy): Bacteria > Chloroflexota > Anaerolineae > Anaerolineales > UBA4823 > CAIQJJ01. The sequence continues at coordinate 3,863 of CAZSFD010000110.1, read as the reverse complement.
GCCGTGTGATACCAGCTACCCGGTGATGCTGACCGACAAGAAGGCCGAAATCATCACCGAGTGGTCACAGTTGCGCCCCAACCGGCTGCCGATTGTCGTCATCGAAGGCCGCCTGTATCGCAAGGTGCAGGCGGGCATCCTGCTGGTGCGCGCCGATTGGGTGACGGTGCTGGACGTGAAGCCGGGACATATCGGCAGGTTGAAGTTGACCAAACCAATCCTTGCCCCTGGTGATACCAGCAAGAACACCTTTCGGAAACTGGCGGCAGACTTCATGGCGCAAGCCGCCCTGACGCCCGAACAGTTGAACCAGGCGGTTGCGGCCATCACGCAAGACAGCGTCTTGTTCCCGGCCAATTTCCCCTGGGATGCGCCGGTGGATGACTTCCCGCGTTTGCTGCGCGGGGCGGTGTCCGAGGGCATCCGCAGGCTGGCGCACGAGTGGATCGAGCAGTATGCTCCCGATCAGAGCGACAAGCTCAAGGATGAGAACCTTTGGTGAAATCAGGACGTGGAGGCCGGTACCGGCCTCAAGACCCCTGCGGGTCTTGGAGACCCATTCGGGTCTCCGCCCATTCGGGTCTTGGAGACTTCTGTGGCTTGGCCAAGCCACAGAAGTCTCAGGCCCCGTTCGGCCTTGCGCCCCCAAACGGTTTAGCAAGCCGGAAACGGCTTGCCAACCTCTTGTCCGCCGGGCGGCCTGCGTTGGAAGCGCTTTGGCCTCTGGCGGGCCGCCGGATGTACCCCCTGCCCGGTAGGTTTCGAGCCACAACGGCCCGGATGGGCCTCACGAAAAGCCCTGGCGGGCTGAACGGCCTGCCAAGAAATGGAGTTTCCCATGATCTGTCCCCAACACAACTGCCCGATGATACCGACCGGCGACGGTCACACCTGCGCCTATGAGTACGCCCGCTCACTGATCGGTCTGCCCGTGACCGACCTGGTCGTCACCGATGGCCTGGCGGCGCTGATCTTCGCCGGTGGCTTTGAACTGCCGCTCCACGGCTGGAACGGCAACGTTCGCGCCTCCGCAGGCGATGACGATGCCAACGGCCTGCTCGAAGCGCTCGACGGCGTCTGCCTGAGCCGGGTGCGCTGGGATCGGGATACCTGGAAGTTGGTTCTCACCCTGGAAGGCTGGCAAGTGGCGCTGGCCTTTGAATCGGTGATGTAGCCGATGATCCTCCACCGCACCGACCCGGCCCGCAACCGGTATCGTTGGTATTCCGTGGAAGCCAGCCCGACGCTGCTCGATGGCTGGGCGGTGGTGTGCGGTTGGGGGCGCATCGGCGGCAATTATGCCCGCTGGCGTTCGATCCCGGCGGACAGCCAGGAGCAAGCCAAAGCGATGGCCGCAAAGATCATCCAGAAGAAAATCCGCCGCGGGTATGTCCCGCAATACAAGAGAGATGATAATGGCTCTTCATAAATGCAAAAACACGCGCAAAAGATCGCCCCCCAGTATTGCCCGTTTCGGTGACAATTGAAACCTTCTCCAACCGGCGTGGCTGCCTGCCCACAAAAACGAAAGGAACCTATGAATGACTTACTGCCCGACACCAAGAACTTGATCATGCGCACGATGGTCTTGCGCTATTCCACCTTCGACGGAAACATCATCTCAAAAGAATACGGGATGACATCCGAACAGTCCGAAACCGCCATCAACAAGTTGCGAAACAGCACCACCGGCTTCAATGAGCTTGTGGGATTCATCTGGCTCGAAACCGCACACGAAATCCTGGGCATCAACCTGCAACATTTCGTATCGGCCAACTTTCTGTTCGAGATTGGGCTGCCGGTTTACGAACCCGAAGAAGATACCGAAGCCGATATCAGCGTTGAAGAATACGAAGCCCGAACGCCAGAAGAACATCTGGCGAATGGCGATTGGCCCGGCATGCTGTACTTTGATCGCCCCGGCGTTGCTCCTGCCAGCATGGATGACGATAGCGATTGGTTCGGTTGTTACGACATGACCTTGGCGGATGTGCTGGATATTGCCGAACAAATCGAATGGGGAGATACCATCATCGCTTTCGACGACAACGATGGCGAACCGCTGTTCATCAAAACCAGCCATATCGCCATGTTGGTCATCAGCAAAGCAGAAGCCACGGAAGATGGGGGATCGGTTGCACAGGCATTGGCGGAAGCACTGCAAATGGACATCGGTTTGAATACATATCAGCCCGCAGCAGAACGGGCTGGCGCAAAATCATTGACCTTTGATGAACTATGCTATCGAGAATTGCGGCTGGGTCAACTGCGCGACGAAGTGATTGCCATCCAGGATGACCCCGAACAACCTTACTTCTGTGCCAACGAAGCCTGGTATGCCCCGGATGGCCCCAAGAGAAAGCTCATGCGATTAGTCGGTCCCCTGGCTGAACGAAGCGATCTGGCCTTGCAGTCTATCGAAGCATATAACGTGGCCTGCGATACGCTGTATGACATGCTCCCGCCATGCCGGAATTGTTGGTGCATTTCCGGCATATGAAGAAACCAGGATGATGCCAAACGAGAAAATCGGCGCGGGTATCTACCCGCGCCGGAAAGGAAAACAATATGCCCCGCAAGAACAAACAGCAACGGCAGGCTGAAGAAGCCAGGTACGAAGCAGCCATGAAAAAGAAGGCGCTTCTTTCCAGCCTGTTTGAGTTTTATGATGTGGCAATCCACCTGGGGAAGGATATTTGCCAGTTGACCGCCAATATGGATATGCCAGACGAACTCAAAGAGAAGATCGGGTTGATGGGAAAAACGGTCGCTGCGGTTGAAGATATGCAGAAAGAACTGGGGTGGGCAGATGCCAACACCGGGCAAGGATGAGAAAGCGGCGGAGACCCATCCTGCCCGGCAGCTTTTGTTGCCCGGATAGGTGTGTGGCGCTGGCCTATCGGCTTTTTGGCCTATAGGCCAGGGGAAGAGGTGTATATGGTGCAGGCCCCCAACGTCCTGATTTGATGGCGGCGAAGATGACCTTGTTGAGCCATACCATTGCCATGCCGGAAATCCGCGCTAAACCGCTCAACTGGACGCTGGCGCAGAACCAGAATCGCTGGCAGCGCCAGGCCCAGGCTCTCTGGCTGATTGCCCAGGGTTTTGCTTTACGCGCCGAAGTGCAGCGCATTTTGTTGATCCCAACCAGCAATGTGATTGAGCGCAGCGGTGCGTTGTCGCAGGTGATTCCTGATTTAGTGACCGGCGGCTATCTGGTTGCAGAAAAACGAGCGTCGCGAGGGTTTGCGAACCAGCGCACTATTCCCATGCACCTGGTTCGATTATCAGAAAAAGGCACAGCCATCGCACAAAGCCTGGGTTGGACAATTGGAGAAAATGAGTGGGAGCGCGTGGAACGCATTCACCAGCAAGGCAAAGAAGAGTCACAGCATACCTTGGCTATCCTGTGCTTTTGTTATCAGGCCAGGCTGCGGGGATACCAGGCTGGTGTAATGCCGGATATCGTCAATGGGGGGCGTTTTGCTCCTGATGTTGTAATTGATGGGCTGGAGGATGAACCAATCTATGTCGAGGTAGAAACTGTGAAACGCCACACAGATAAGCCCCGCAAGTGGCAGTTGATGGCTGAATACCAGGGCAACGTTGCGCTGTATGCGCTCAATCCAGCTTACCGGGCCAGGATGATAGCCAATGCGCGGTCTGCCGTTGGAGCCAAACTGCCTATCCTGGCAACCGACCTGCAAACGTTATTTACTGAGACCCGGAACGATTACCGGCAGTTTCGTTTCCACTCGCTTTGGGCCTGACGCATTCCTTTCAACCGATACATACCAACCTGTTCAAATAACTTGAGTTTAGAGTTCCTCTATGAAAGCGGAACTTACGCTCCATCGGGGAGC
>CAZSFD010000109.1:0-13771 GCA_964606085.1 uncultured Anaerolineaceae bacterium | reverse complement strand
CGTTTCGACGCTTTGTTCTCGCCAAACCCCTCCCCCAACGGGTAAATACGCCCGTATCCGATTGTCAAGGTTGTGAGTTCTTTCGAGAACTCACAGCCTTTTTTGTTTTCTGCCTGCCCCGTTCGAGACAAGAGCGCCTCCGTCGCTCGGTTATCAGAAGCCTTTCAGGTGACCTCGACGGCGGGATGGGCTAGTTGGGTGTGAGCGCGCCAAGCGCCAAAGGAGTTCAAGCAGTTTACGGGTTAGGCACTTTCGGCACTTCCCGCCGCAGCAAATTGGGCAGTTGCCACGGATGACGCACCAGGTAATCGGCAATCGGTGGGTTTTTGGGCGGATGGTTTTTGACCTGCCTGGGGTCTTCAGGCCACGTGAAGGGCAGGTGAACCGTCTCGCCGGGGGTTTGGATCGTCTCGAGGGCGTGTAGCGTGGCGCGCAGCACCGCCATCTGCCCGGCGGCATCACCTGGCTGGCCCAGCGTGCGCCCCAGCGGATATTCGATGGCAGCCAGCCGCGGCGCTCCCACCGAGGCGGTCAACACCGGCACAGGCGTCAGGCAGATGGTGGGGATACCGGCGGCTTCGATCTCACGTTGTACCAGTCCAACGGACCAGCAGCAGATCGGTCAGGCTGGCACCAGCACCACCGCATCGGCATGGTCGGCGCGCAGGTCACGCAGGATGGCCGGGGTGGTTTCTTGCAGCAGTGTTTCGGGCTGCAAGATGTAACCCATCATCGAATAATGCCGCGCCGCCGAAGCGCCAATTTCGCCCGCCTGCGCCAGTTCTTGCAGGCGATCTAACGGGAACAGGCAGTTCAGGTCTTGCTCGGCGGGCGAGGGGTCAATATGCAGGTGGTAGAGATTCACCTCGCTGGCTGCGGCATCGTTGGGCAGCACGCGATACGTTGGGTCGCCCCACCACGGGTTGCGGCGTTCACCTTCCTGGTCGAAAGGGCGGTCGCTTTTCAGCGCAATCCCTGCCGAACTGAGCAGCGCCACCGTACACTCGGCCAGCGGCTTGCTCAGCGGCGCCCACGGGATCGGCTGCGGTTCAGCCATGCTGACCCACGAGCGGATCATCCGTTTGGTAATGCCGGTGATGAAGCGGTAAGAGTCGACTTGTTTTTCCATGAGCGCCTTTCGAAAAGTGATGGTTCAGACCTTGCGATTATAATCGGGCATCCTCAGATTCTTTAATGCTTTGATTCGCCATGCCCTCATCCGCTCCTAAAAATAAACTCGAAACCTGGAAAATGGCCGCCCGCCCCAAGACACTGCCCGCCGCAGTCGCCCCGGTGATCGTCGGCGTGGCGGTGGCCTGGCAAAATGACGGCTTTGCCCTCGGCCCGGCGTTGGCCTGCGTGCTGGCCGCGCTGCTGCTGCAAATTGGCGCCAACATCGCCAACGACTATTTCGACTACTTCAAAGGCGCCGATGCCGGCGAGCGCCTCGGCCCGCTGCGCGTGACGACTGCCGGATTAGCCACCCCTGCCGAAGTGCGCCGGGCGATGCTCATCGTCTTCGGGCTGGCGGGGTTGGTGGGGCTGTACCTGGCCTGGGCGGGCGGCTGGGTGGTGATCGTTATCGGGCTGGCCTCGATTGCCGCGGCGTTGGCCTACACCGGCGGGCCGTTCCCGTTTGGCTATTATGGCCTGGGCGACCTGTTCGCCTTTCTGTTCTTTGGGCCGGTGGCGGTGTGTGGCACGGTCTATGTGCAGATGAAAAGCGTGCCAGCCCTGGCCGTCTGGCTGTCGCTGCCGATTGGCTTCCTGGTGGCGGCGATCCTGGTCGTCAACAACCTGCGCGACATCGCATCCGATCGCAAAGTGGGCAAACACACCCTGGCGGTGCGCCTGGGCGCAAAGGCGACGAAGTGGGAATACGTGCTGCTGCTGGTCGCGGCCTTTTTCGTGCCGGTGATCTTGCTGCCCATTTATGGGCCGTGGCTGTTGCTCAGTTGGGGCGCGCTGCCCCTGGCGCCCAGGCTGCTGCGTACCATTTTCACGCAGGTTGGCCGCCCGCTCAACGCCGCCCTGGCCGGCACTGGGTTGTTGACGCTGGTCTACGGCGTGTTGTTGGCCGCGGGGGTTGTGGTATTATCGGCACTGTGACAGACTTACCCATTCATTGGATCGCTTTCAGCCTTGTCAAAGGCATCGGAGCCGTACGCTTTCGCGCCCTGCTCGATTTTTTCGGTTGCGCCGAAATGGCCTGGAACGCCCCCACCGATGCCCTGCGTCAGGCCGGCCTCAGCCCGAAAATCATCGAGAACCTGCTCAAAGTGCGCGCCCAGGTCTCCCTCGACCAGCTTGCCGAACGCATCACCCGCCTGGGGGTTAGCGTGTTGACCTGGGATGACGATCTGTACCCCCGCCGCCTGAAAACGATTGACCAGCCCCCACCCGTGCTGTACCTGCGTGGCAGCCTGGCGCTCGACGATGAATGGGCCGTGGCCGTAGTGGGCACGCGCCGCATCAGCGCCTATGGCCGCCAGGTGACCGAAGACCTGGCCGGCGCGCTGGCCCGTTCCGGCGTGACCGTGGTTAGCGGGCTGGCGCGCGGCGTGGATGCGGTGGCGCACCAATCTGCGCTCAAGGCTGGCGGGCGCACCCTCGCCATCCTCGGCAGCGGCGTAGACCGCATTTATCCGCCAGAGCATGAGCGCCTGGCCGCCCAAATTGCCGAGGCCGGGGCCGTGATCAGCGATTATCCCCCCGGCACACCGCCCGATGCCCAAAACTTCCCGCCGCGCAACCGCATCATTTCGGGGCTTTCCATGTGCGTGGTTGTCACCGAAGCCGGCGAGACCAGCGGGGCGCTGATCACCACCCAGTTCGCCGCCGAGCAGGGGCGCGAAGTTTTCGCCGTGCCGGGCAGCATCCTCTCGCCCAACAGCCGCGGCCCCAACAAGCTGATCCGTGATGGCGCACGCCCCATGCTCAACGCCCAGGACGTGTTAGAAAGCCTGAACATGGAACTGGTGGTGGAACAGCGCACCGCCCGCACCACCCTGCCGACCGATCCCATCGAAGCGCAGCTCTACCAGGCCCTCGGCTCCGAACCGATCCATGTGGATGACTTGCGCGCCCAAACAGCCCTGCCCATCGAAAAAGTCACCGCCGCCCTGACGATGATGGAGTTGAAGGGCCTGGCGCGCCAAATGGGGGGCATGAGCTATGTGCGCGTGCGCGAGGAACAGGCCTTGTACACTGTTGACACCGGGCAGAAATAAAGGTGCGGTCTTTTTACGTTTCGCTTTCGATAATTTTGTCAAGCAAAGGGATCAGCAGGGGCATATCTTCTGTGGCAGTCTTCCACACGACCATCAAATTTACCCCAAAATAATCGTGTACCAGTTTGTCGCGCATTCCCGCCATTTCTCGCCACGGTATCACTGGATATTTATTTCTCAGTTCGTCAGGTATCTTCTTGGTTGCTTCTCCCACCACTTCCAAAGCACGGATCACGGCAAAAACAGTTTTTTCATCGCGCAAAAAATCATCCCCGCTCACCCCTTGCATAAAATCTACCGCTTTTTGTGCATGGTCGCGAATATCTCGCAGGTAATCCACATAGATGCGCTCAGGCCTCATACTGTCAAAGCCTCTTTCAAAATGCGCTCCCCGATGGCAGGTTTGAGAGAATCTTTCATCACCAGGTCAACCTTTCTCCCTAGCCGATCAGAAAGCGTGTTTTCTATCTCAAGGAAGGTCAACAACCCTGGCATTTGGGAAAAAGTAACCAGAATGTCAACATCACTGGCGGCGTTTTGTTCGGAGCGAACGTAAGAACCAAAAATTTCCATCGATGCGATGTGATATTTTTCACGCAAAAATGGAAGCGCAGAACGCAAATTTATCAAAAGTTGTTTGAGTTCTGTATCTTGCTGGTTCATAATTTTGATTATACTCGACACGCATGGCAGTTCCATCTCCTGACCCCATTCAGCGCATCCGCGACCTGCTCGACCTCGGCAAGCTCGACCTTGCCTTGCGCCAGGCCAAACGCGCCCTGCAGCACGACCCCGAAAACGCCGCGGCCCATTACTACCTGGCCTGGATTTTGTGGCGGCAAGATCGGCTGGTGGAAGCGCTGCCCGCCGCCCAAAAGGCGCTGCGCCTGGCCCCCGATGACGCCGATTACCACAGCCTGGTGGGGATGATCTTGCAGGAAATTCCGGTGGATTGCGCACGCGCCGAGCAATATCATCAGCAAGCCATTGCTCTGGCCCCCAACGTGGCGGCCTTTCACCTGCGCTACGCCATTTTTTTGCGCGCCACCGGGCGCAGCGAAGTGTGGACAGAAGTCAGCCGGGCGTTGGAACTCGACCCGCGGCTGGTCAGCGCCTACCTGCTGCGGGCGCGGCTCTACCTCGATCAGCGCCGCTTCGGCGAGGCCGAAACCTCCGTGCGTGAAGCCCTTGCTATCCAACCGACCAACCCGCGCGGCCACGAACTGCTCGGTGACATCGCTTTTCAGCAATACCAGAGCAAAGCCGCCTTCCCGCATTACCGCCAGGCCCTGCGCCTCGAACCCACCAGCAAGGATTACAAGCAAAAAGTGATTCACACCCTCGAAGCCGACCTGCCCGTAATCGGCAAGCTGTGGAACTTCACCCACATGCTGCATCGCAACGAGCGCCAGTTCATTTTGTATTACTTGCTCGTATACCCCGTGTTGTGCTGCTTGCTCAACCCGTCGTTAATTTGGCTTTTTCTATTGGTGCTGTGTTTCGATGTGCTGATTGGGATGGCGTTCTTGGCGTTAAATTTCGTTGTCGAACCGCTGATCACCAAAGCGGTGCTGGATGGACGCATCGCCCCCTGAGGCTTAGCGCGCCAGCATCACGTTCATTCTTCGCGCCAATGGGTCAATGGCGTTGTGTACAGCTTGCGTCACATCCGTTTCGTTGATCCCCTTTTGAGCGGCGGTATCTTTGAGCAGGCCAATCTGAACGGCGTGCAAGGCGTTGATCAGGTTTTCCTCGATCAACCCCCACATCGGCACCGTCGGGTACGAACGCCCCGTGACGGCAGATTGCGCGGCAATGCTCAATAACGAGTCCGCCTGGATTTGCCGTGCTGCCAGTCCTTCCAGGCGGGTGGGAAGCTGCAATGATGGCCCCGACAAAGCCAACTGTACTTCGGCGCTGGCTAAATAGCGCACCAATGCCAACGCTGCGTCTTCGCTGCGGCTGTGTTTCCAGATGGCAACATTGGAACCGCCGACATATTTTTCCTGGGGATAGGGCGCAACCTGCCAATGCTGGCGGACTTCGGCGGGTAACGTTTCCAGGTCGGTCTTGAGCATGTGGGCGGAGAACGTCACGGCTGCCTTCCCCTGGCGGAAAAGGCTGGTATCCGTTTCCAGCGCCATGTGAGCGCCCTCCGGCGAATAGTGGCGGATCAGGCCAAAATACTGCTCCATCACCGCCAGCACTTCAGGCTGATCGAATAGCACCCGCTGGCCTTCTCGGCTGACATATTCGCCATTGGCCGACCACACCCACCCCGACAGGGCATGAAGCTGGTCGAACAGGCTCCAATAGGGCAATTCTACCGGCACCGGCACGCCGCTTTGCGCCAACCGCTCCGCCATTTGATGAAGCGCTGCCAGCGATTGAAAAGCCTGTTGTGGCTCAAGGCCCGCTTGCGACAGCAGATCAGAACGGTAGTGAATGACCACCGATTCCATCAAAAAAGGGATTGCCCAGGTGTGCGGGTCGAAAACCTGGTGGCAGGTCTGCCAGGCGCCCGGCGCAAAATCCTGCGCCTGCCCCAGGCGGGCCAATTCTTTCTCCGAAAAGGGTCGCAGGGCGTTCATGGAAATCATGTCGTTGACCCAGGTCGTGGCGATCTCCGACACATCTGGCCCGCGTTGATAGATAGCATACGATTTCAAGTCGCTGCGCTTGACATCGGCATTGATCAGGTTAACGCGAATGTGAAATTGCCGCTCAAATTCTTTCAGCAAAGACAGCAGCAATTGATTGTACGTTTCCCCTCTGTTGACGGCAGAAAAAGTGACTTCAAGCATGGCAATTCTTTTGACCCAGGTCTTCGATGAGACATCATTGAGCAAGAAACCCACTCACCCCGCCAAGTATAACGCAGTGCAGCGCTATCTGGCGTTACAATATGCAGCGAATTTTTTCACCCGATGAGGTTGCGATGCCCGACTCGAAACAAATTGCCTCTCTGCGTGCCGCCCTGGCTGTCAGCCCCGAAAATATCCCCCTGCGCCAACTGCTGGCCGAGACGCTGCGCGCCGCCAATCAGCCGCGCCACGCCATCATCGAATACCAGGCCATCTTGTCGTTGAAACCGGAAGAAGCCCAACTCGCCGCCATCCACACCGCCCTGGGCGAACTCTTCTACGACCTCGACCAGCCCCAAGACGCCCTGGCGCATCTGACGCAAGCCACCCGCCTCAACCGCCAGAACGCCCAGGCGTTCCTGCTGCTGGCGCGCGTGGAAGACCGCCTCGGCCACACCTCCGACGCCCTCATCCACTTCGGTATGGCCTGCGCCCTCGACCCGGCCCTTGCTGAAGATGCCCCACGCCCTGCCGAACAACAGCCGGTGCGCCTGGCCGAAGATGGCCGCGATGACCGCGCACACGCCGGGCAGACTGACGAAATCGTCTCATCCGAACGCCCCAAAATCAGCTTCCAAAACGTGGGCGGCCTCGAAACCGTCAAAGAAAAAATCCGCCTGACCATCATCTATCCCTTCCAGCACCCCGAAATGTACGCCGCCTATGGCAAAAAGGCCGGCGGCGGCATCCTGATGTATGGCCCGCCCGGCTGCGGCAAGACGCTGCTGGCGCGCGCCACCGCCGGCGAAGTGCAGGCCGATTTCGTTTACGTGGGTATCGAAGATGTCCTCGATATGTACCACGGCGAGAGCGAGCGCAAGCTGCACGCCATTTTCCAGAACGCCCGGCGTAAATCGCCCTGCGTACTCTTCTTCGACGAGATTGAAGCTATCGGCGGCAAGCGTGTAGACATGCGCCAGGCGTTTATGCGCACGCTCACCAACCAATTCTTGGCCGAACTGGATGGCTTCGAGGGCGATAACGATGGCCTACTCGTCATCGGCGCGACGAACTCACCCTGGCACATAGATAGCGCCATCATGCGCCCTGGCCGCTTCGACCGCATCGTCTTCGTACCGCCGCCCGATTACGAAGCCCGCCTGGCTATCCTGAAAATCCACCTGGCTGGCAAACCCGTCACCAACCCCGATATTCCCCGCCTCGCCCGCCAAACCGAAGGCTTCTCCGGTGCTGACCTGATGGCCGTGGTTGAAACCGCCACCGAAGCCGCCTTGCAAGATGCCCTGCGCACCGGCGCGGTGCGTCCGCTGACCAACACCGATCTCTTCAAAGCACTCGAAAGCACGCGCCCCACCGTTGTCGAATGGCTCGAAACCGCCAAAAACTATGGCACTTACGCCAACGAGTCGGGCTTTTACGATGAGGTGATGGGGTATATCCAGCGTTATCGGCGAAGATGATTTTCTCTTGTTCTCTCTTCTCTTCTGACACCGCGGAGCGGTGTCAGAAGAGAAGGTGTCAGGCACTTCTCGCCGTTCTGCGGCAAGCGGGACGCGCAGCATCCAATAGCCTTGACACCGCGGAGCGGTGTCAACCGAAAGATATCATACAGAAGGGCTTCTCTCTCTGACGCACCTTCCCTCCTGGCACCGCTCTGCGGTGTCAGAAGAAAATTGAAAGGATAATCACTTATGCTCGAACACTACTACGCTGTGATTATGGCCGGCGGCGGTGGAACTCGCCTGTGGCCGCTCTCGCGCAAAGCGAAACCCAAGCAAATGCTCAAGTTGGCCGAGGAAGGCACGCTCTTCCAAAATGCCGTCAGCCGGTTGGATGGCGTGTTCCCCCCCGAACGCATCTTTGTCGTTACCATCGAGGAGCAAGCGGTTGAACTGCAAAAGCAATGCCCCGGCATCCCGCCCGAAAACTTCCTGATCGAACCCATGCCGCGCGGCACGGCATCGGTGGTCGGCATGGCGGCCATCGCCCTGCATCACCGCGACCCACAGGCTGTGATGGCCGTGCTGACCGCCGATCACTTTATCGGCAACGTGGCGCTCTTTCGCCAACTGCTTCAATCAGGCTATGAACTGGCCCAAGAAGGCCGCCTGGTGACGCTGGGCGTTACGCCCACCTTCCCGGCCACAGGTTACGGCTACATCCAATACGGCGAGCGCCTCGGCGTATATGGCGATGTAGATGCTTTCCAGGCCGTGCGCTTTGCTGAAAAACCCGACGAAGAAACGGCCCGGCGCATGCTGGCCAGCGGGGCTTACGCCTGGAATTCGGGCATGTTCGTCTGGACGGTGGCCGACATCCTGGCCGAATTTGAACGCCAGATGCCGGCGCTCCATGCCCAGTTGCAGCAGATCGCCGCCGCCTGGGGTGCGCCCGAACAGGCCAACACGTTGGCCGCCACCTGGCCGCAGATCCAACCCGAAACGATAGACTACGGCATCATGGAAGGTGCTCGCAATGTGGCCGTCATCGCCGCCCGCGGCCTGGGCTGGAACGACGTGGGCAGTTGGGACTCGCTCTTCGATGTCAACCAGCCCAATCCCGATGGCAACATCGTCATCGGCGGGCAGCATATTGGCCTCGATACGCACGGCTCGTTGATTTACGTCACACAGGAGCGCCGCCTGATTGTCACCATTGGTGTTGAAGACCTGGTTGTGGTGGATACTGGCGATGTGCTGCTCGTCTGCCGTAAAGACCAGGCCCAGAAGGTGCGCCTGGTGGTTGATCAGCTCAAGCAGAACGGGCAAGATTATGTGTAATAGCCACCGCGAATAACATCAACCTCACGACATCATTCATGGTTCATGGTTATAATTATCCAAATATCATATCTCAACAGGATGAGGAGGACACTTCATTGGAAGCCTACTGCGTCAAATGCAAAGAAAAACGTGAAATTCAGCAGCCCGAAGCGATTTTCAACGAAAACGGCACGCCCGCCACGCGTGGCACTTGCGCCATCTGCGGCACGAAAATGTACCGCATGGGCCGCACCGACGCCCACGCCAGCCTGACGCCCCCTGACCCCGACGCCAAGCGCCAGGGCAAGCTCGTCATCGTCGAATCGCCGGCCAAGGCGCGCACGGTGGGGCGTTTTTTAGGCAAGGGCTACACCGTCAAAGCCTCCATCGGCCACGTGCGCGATTTGCTGCGTTCGCAGCTCTCGGTAGATGTCGAGAACGATTTTCTGCCTAAATACCGCGTCCCCAGAGAGAAAAAAGAAGTGGTGAAAGAGCTGCAAGGGCTGGCGAAGACGCACGCCGAAATCTACCTCGCCACCGACCCCGACCGCGAAGGCGAGGCGATTGCCTGGCACCTGATGGAAGCGGCCAAAATCCCCGCAAAATTCGCCCATCGCGTCACCTTCCACGAGATCACCGAAGGCGCCATTGCCGAGGCCTTCGGCCACGCCCGCGAGATTGATATGGACCTCGTCAACGCCCAGCAGGCCCGGCGTGTCCTCGACCGCCTGGTGGGTTACAGCCTCAGTCCGCTCTTGTGGCGCAAGGTGCGCGGGCGGCTCTCGGCGGGGCGCGTGCAATCGGTGGCCCTGCGCCTGGTGGTGGATCGCGAGCGCGAGATAGATGCCTTCGTCCCCGAAGAATACTGGACGATTGCCGCCGAGTTCCTCCCGCAAGGGCTGAAACAGAGCTTCACGGCCAAACTGGCGCGTGTGGACGAACAGGAACCCAAGCTGACCAGCGAGGCGGAGGTCAAGCCGCTGCTGGCCGATATGGAAAGCGCCGCCTTCACCATCACGCGCATCAAGCACGGCGAACGTAAGCGCACCCCGGCCCCGCCGTTCATCACCAGCACCTTGCAGCAAGAGGCCTCGCGCAAACTCGGTTACACCGCCAAACGCACCATGGCCCTGGCGCAGTCGCTCTACGAAGGCGTGGATGTCGGCCAGGGCGGCGCGGTTGGCCTGATCACCTACATGCGCACCGACTCGACCAACGTGGCCGAAGTAGCCCAGGCCGAAGCGCGTGAGTTTATCGGTCAGCGTTATGGCGAGGGCTTTTTGCCCGCCGAGCCGCCCAAATACACCAAGAAGGCCGTTGGCGCACAGGAAGCCCACGAGGCTGTGCGCCCCACCTCGGTGATGCGCCAGCCCGAAGCGATCAAAGAATTTCTCAACCGCGACCAGTTCCGCTTGTATCAACTGATATGGCAGCGCTTTGTGGCCTCGCAAATGACCCCGGCGGTCTTCGACACGCTTTCGGTGGATGTGACCGGGCAGAAGGAGCACGTCTATTTGTTGCGGGCCTCTGGCTCATCGGTCAAGTTCCCCGGCTTCCTGATCGTCTACGAAGAAGGCCGCGACGAAGGCGACAAACCTGAGGAAGACGAGGGCGATGCCCGCATTCCGGCTGGAATCGAGGAAGGCCAGGCGCAGCGTCTGCGCAAACTGCTGCCCGAACAGCACTTTACCCAGCCCCCGCCGCGCTTCACTGAGGCCACGCTGGTGCGTGCCCTCGAAGAGAACGGCATCGGGCGTCCTTCCACCTATGCCGCTACCATGGGCACCTTGCAGGCCCGCAATTACGTGGTGCGCGAAGGCAAGAAGCTGACCCCCACCGAAACCGGCATCACCGTCAACGAACTGATCAGCGAACACTTCCCCAATATCGTAGATGTACACTTTACCGCCAACATGGAAGCTGATCTCGACCATATTGCTTCCGGTGAACGCGAGTGGACCTCACTGATGGGTGAGTTCTACGGCCCGTTTTCCGAGCAGGTGCGCCGGGCCGAAGCGTTGATGCCCGAAGTGAAAACTGGCCCCGAACCGATTGGCCGCGACTGCCCCGAGTGCGGCAAAGAGTTGGTTATCCGTTGGGGGCGCTATGGCAAGTTCATCAGTTGCAGCGGTTTCCCCGATTGCCGCCACACTGAACCCTGGCTGGAGAAGATCGGCGTAAACTGTCCCAAGTGCGGCGGCGACATCGTCTCTCGCAAGACGCGTAAGAACCGCATCTTCTACGGCTGCAACAAATACCCCGAATGCGATTTCACCTCCTGGAAGCTGCCCCTGCCCCGGCCCTGCCCGGCCTGCGGTGGACTGCTGGTGGTGGCCAACAAGAGCCAGGCGCAGTGTATCCAGTGCGAGGACATGTTCCTGCTCGACGACGTGGTGGTGGAGGCCGCAGAAGCCTGAAATGTGAAATTGGTGGTTGCACGAACGGGACGATTACGCTATAATCCAGCCCGTTCCTTCGGGGCGTAGCGCAGTCCGGCTAGCGCGCTTGCATGGGGTGCAAGAGGTCCCGGGTTCAACTCCCGGCGCCCCGACAGAATGGA
Organism: uncultured Anaerolineaceae bacterium; assembly: GCA_964606085.1. GTDB lineage: Bacteria > Chloroflexota > Anaerolineae > Anaerolineales > UBA4823 > CAIQJJ01. Next base: position 2,394 of record CAZSFD010000109.1, on the reverse strand, counting down.
AGGCCGGTACCCCACCGGCCTTCTTTTTTTACCAGCGGGTGTAGTTCAGTGGTAGAACGCTTGCTTCCCAAGCAAGATATCACGGGTTCGAGTCCCGTCACCCGCTCTGAATAAAGTTGGCTGTAGGTTCGGCGAACAAAGAACGTTCGCATCCTATTCCACCCACACCCTTCTGGCCCTGTCTACGGGCGAAAGCCGCAAGCGGCTTCACACACGCAACCCCGCAGGGCTTACCCGCGGGGTTGTGTGTTTATTTGAATTTATGACTCTCGATACTTTTCTTACCCTTTCTGACGCTGCACAGAAATTCGGCATGGCCGAGGCAAGTTTGCGCGCGTTAGTGGAAAAGGGTAAAATCCGCGCAGGAAAATTACCTTCGGGAGAAGTTATCGTGAGCGAGCAAGATGCCCAAGCACAAAAACCAATACGAAAAGAAGAATTGCCAGAATATATAAAATATCTGCATTTGAGGGGTACTGAAATAAGTATTAACGAAGCATCTCGAAAATATGACATAAACCACCAAACCTTACTGAAATGGGTTCAGGCTGGCTATATTAAATCTATTAACAATGATGGTTACAGATTGTTTGTTGATGAGGCAGATGTAGCATATTGCCACGAAGTTTATCGTCAAAGAGGGGGTGGACGGGGAAGATGGCTATTCAACCGCGATGGCACACCATACCAGCCGAAAAGTGTGGAAGTACCAAGTTGAGTTTTATTAGACGGCCTCAGTTGGCCGTTTTTTTTGCCCATCTTTGCCATACTATATTGACTTAACTATGGCAAAGTGCTACAATCTTCCCAACCTATAAAAATCCGTATAACTTAGCACTCCTTCCCACCCCTTTATACAAAACAAACCTGAAACCGGGCACACTCCCAGAAGCAGATCATCGCTGTGGGGTCATTTTCGACGCGCCTGCGAGTTCCAGCAATAGACAACTTTATCCACAATATGGACACCGATACACTCATCCTATTGGATATCTCCGTTCCACCCAATCTGGAGCAATTGCTCGGATATATCGGTGAAGGCTCCTGGTTTGCCATCTGGTGGGAACCGGCCGGGGATGAAGCCAGGGTGGCCGACCGTTGGAATAGCCACGATGCCGACGGGTATGGCTTTCTCAGCTATATCCGCGACCGCGATGTTTCCCCCGCCCTGGCCCCATACAACCTGGGTAATTCCAACGAATCCGCTGAACACATTCTTCTGATCGACCGCCGCGAACGCAAGGCATATCTCGCCCCATACGACGATGGAATGGCCTTTCTCGGCCAACTCGATGATCCGATGCCGGAGTTCAATCGGCTATTGGGTGAGATATATGAGCAAGGCGGGTGGATGGCCCTTGAACAGGCTATCAAGATGAGTCTGAAATAGCCTGCCTGGATTGTGACCTGGCAGGACAACCAATCCAAGATTGATTATGACGGAGGAAAATTGTGGACAAAACCGAGATTACACAAAGATTGATTCGCTTTCGCCAGGTGGTCGAAGACGGCATCGAACTGCCATCCGATGAGATCGAACTGGCCCTGGCAAGCACGCTGGCCGGAGTGTGTGAAGCGCTCGATCTCGATCCTGAGCAGGCCGCTGATGTGGTTGGATATATCGGATACAACGATACCCCCCTTCCATTCACCCAGGTATCCACCGATGCCGCACGGCAAGGCATATTGTTCGAGCCTGGATTGGTTCTGGTGGGCGTGTGAGATGAATATCACCAAGATCAAATCACTGGTACGCAAGGTGTTGATTGTGGCTTTCTTTGCCCTGGCCCTTGTTAGCCTACGCATCTTGCCCGCGCTGGAAAGATACGGCGTTCCGGGCGTGTTGATCGGTGCGGCGATAGGCATCCTGATCATCTGGATGACCGGTGAAATCCTATCCCGTATCTCGAAGAACTACCGCATCAGCTTCACGATTGAAAAGATCGAGAACTGATAGGCTGGTAACAGGGCGGGGAATGCCTTCGCCTCGCCCTGTTACCCTTTTTTCCGAGCCGGTAGCTCAATGGATAGAGCAGCAGCCAACCCACACCCCGCAAAGAGGCTGCTGATTGGGAGTTCGAGTCTCCCCCGGTTCACTGGACAAAGACAAACAAAAAGCCCCGGCTGTCGGCCAAGACGTTTACCGGGGCTTACCAACAGGAGTGTCGGCAAGCAGATTGTAGCACAGCTCTTGCTGGCATTTCAACGGGAGTTGTGCGACATGGCAAGCCGATACAACATCACTCTGCCCTATCATATCCAATGGGTGGACAAAAGCTGGCAGGAATTCGATCTACGCGATTGGGTCGAAGAGCGTCTGTCACTCGAACAGCAGGCCATCGAACGGGTTGAAAGCAACCGCGGCGGCTTCTGCTGTGACCACGACAGTCAATA
>CAZSFD010000108.1:0-14035 GCA_964606085.1 uncultured Anaerolineaceae bacterium | reverse complement strand
GGGCGTGGCGGTGGGTTGGTCGGTGGGCGTGACGCTGACGGTGATGGTATTCGTGGCCGGTGGGTCGGTCGGCGTCAGGCTCGGCAGCGGCGTGGGGCTTGGTGTGTTCGAGGGGGTCAGCGTGAAGGTGCTGCTGCTGGTGGGCGTGAGGGTGGGCTGCCCGGAAGCGAACCGCGCCGGCCCAAACCACCAAACGCCCAACGCCAGCAGCGCCACGCCCAACAGGGCCGCCAACAGCAGCAAGATCGGCGCGCGGCGGTGCGCCAGGCCGCCGGGTCGGGCAGGCTGCCGGAGGCGCGGCTGCACCAGGGGACGGGTGGGCGGCGCTTTGGGCGGCGTCAGATCGAAGATGCGCCCATCAGCCAGGCGGGTGAAGTAGACCGGCGTGCCCCATTCGATGTCGTTGCCCTGGGCGAAGATGGCAACGCGCGCCTCCGTGAGCGCGGCATCCAGCGGATAGCCGCAGGCGACGGCGGCGTAAAATTCGTGGGTGAGGATCAGGGCGGCGTTATCGGTGATCTCGAACTGCATCGCCACCACTGCCGGAAGGCCCTGCTGGATCAGGCTGTGCGCCACGCCGGCGAAGGGGGCCTCGGCAGAGGCGCGTGCGCCTTCGCAGGCGTTCAGCACGGCCAGGCGCAGGCTGGGATGGTTGTGCAAAATCGTCCCCAAACGCTGCCCATTGACGAATTGCCCCGAACCGCGCTCGTTCTCGAACAGCAGCAGGCCATCGCGGGCGGCCTTATCGAACGCGCCGTGGCCGATGAAATGCAGCACATGATAGGGGCCTTCGCTGCGCAGTTGGCGTTGCAGGGCAGCCAGCGTGGGTGAAGACAGGCGCTCCAGGCTCACTTCACCGCGGGCAATGACATCTTTGAGTGATTCTTGCAAACGCTTCCATTCGCCTTCGATGTCGAGCGAGGTGTAATCTTGCGGGCTGGCAATCACCGCCAGGATGCGCAAGGGGGCATCCACCTTGAGCGGCAAAACCGGGCGGGCCAGGTCAATGTAGCGCACCACCGGGGTATCGGTGCCAAGTGAGAGGAAGCTGTCGAGGTGGGCGTGGTAGAGGTACTCCCAGGGCAAACCAGCCAGCAGGGGGTCTTTCAGGCGCAGACGCAGGCGCAGCCCCTTGCCCTGGTTTTGGGCCTGGTCGTGGCTGCTGCGAAAGCAGGAATACACTTCGCCGCTGAAGACGGCCTCGAACAGCTTGCGGCCATAGTCCTGCACCAGGGCCATTTCGGGCGAATTGGCGCGGCGCACCCCCTTGCGCGGCTGGCCCACGCGCAGGCGGAAAATTTCCATATCCTTATCATCGAAAGGCAATTTGAACGCTGCTTCGACCTGGCCGGCCGGCGAATTGACGACACGGGCCAGATAGCTTTCCCCAGCGCGTTCTAACAAGAGATCAAAATCGAGGTAGTCCATAGCATGTCCCTGGCTGCGATGAGTTTAGATTATCATAGCTTGCATTATCCTGCAATTCGACGTGTATAATCGCGCCTAACAGTATTGTTGGTGCTACCTTTTCAATCACCCCAGGAAACCCCCATGCACAACCACCCTCGCATTCCACTCACGTTTACGGTTGGTCATACATCAGATGCCAACCTGCCCCCGGCGCGTTTTATCCCGGCAACCGTCCCCGGCGCGGTGCAGCTCGATTGGGCCGCCGCCGAGGGCTGGGCGCTGCCCGAATATAACGATCATCTCGCCGTGCGCTATGCGCCGCGCGGCGTGCCGATCCTCACCGATTATGAATGGATGGAAGATGAATACTGGCTCTACCGCACCCGGCTGCATTTCGCGCCGCCCACGGCGGGCGAACGCCTCTATTTCGTCACCGCGGTGGATTATGCCTGCGAGGTGCGCCTGAACGGCCAGGCGCTTCACACCCACGCCGGCCTGTTCACGCCCATCGAACTCGATCTGACCGACCTGGCGCATCCTGGCGACCTGCTCGAAATCCTCGTCTACCCGGCGCCCAAAATTTACCACGACCCGGTAGATGAGAAACAGGCCATGCAAAGCTGCAAACCCGCTTTCAGCTACGGCTGGGATTATCACCCGCGCCTGATTCCGCTGGGGATTTGGCAAGAGACCTATCTCGAAACTCGCCCCGCCTGCCACATCCAGCACGCCGAAGTGCGCTACACCCTGCGCGACGATTTTTCGCAAGCCGACCTGACCCTGGCTGTAACGCTTTCGCAGCCCGGCGAAGGCGCGCTGCATTGGACGCTGCGCGACCCGCAAGGCGTGGCCGTGGTGGAACAGGCGCTTGCACTGCCCGGCGCCCGGCATGGAACAGGCCTGGCCGGCGGCGACGCCCGGCGTGGAATGAATTCCACGCCTAGCCATACCAAGTCCGCTGAAGCGGACTCACCGGTCACTTACACGCTCACCGCCAGCCTGGCCTCGCCGCAGCTCTGGTGGCCCAACGGACAAGGCCCGCAGGCGCTTTATCAATCCACGGTTGAATTAACCGGCCCGCAAGCGGAAACTCGCCTGGTGAAAATCGGCTTTCGCACCATCCGCCTCGTCCCCTTCGAGGGCAGTTGGCAAGACCCCGATAACGCCGGCTTTCCCAACACCTGCAACAAACCACCGATCACCCTCGAAGTGAACGGGCGGCGCATCTTTGGCAAAGGCTCGAATTGGGTCGGACCCGATATTTTCCCCGGACGCATCACCGCCGAGACCTATCGCCCGTTGTTGCAGGCCGCCCACGCGGCCCATTTCAACCTGCTGCGCTGCTGGGGCGGCGCGCCAGTGCAGCAAGACGCCTTCTTCGATTTGTGCGACGAGTTGGGTCTGCTCATCTGGCAGGAATTTCCGCTGGCGTGCGGGCGCTATGAAGGCACAGAAGCCTATTTGCGCGTGCTGGATCAGGAGTCGCGCAGCATCATCCAGCGGCTGCGTTGGCGCACATGCCTGGCGCTATGGTGCGGCGGCAATGAATTATTCAACGCGTGGTCTGGCATGACCGAGCAAGACCTGGCGCTGCGCCTGCTCGACCGCAACTGCTTCGACCTCGACCCGGGGCGTCCGTTCATCAAAACCTCGCCGCTGATGGGCATGGCGCACGGCGGCTACCAGTTTCGCCTGCACAACGGCGCAGAAGTCTTCCAGTATTTCGCGCCGGCGCGCAACACCGCCTACACCGAGTTTGGCGTGCCTGGCCCGGCCAGCGCCGACCTGCTGCGGCGCATCATCCCGGCGGAGGAGCTTTTCCCGCCGCGGCCTGGCACGCACTGGCAGCACCGCCACGCCTTCAAAGCCTGGGATGGCTCACCCGATTCGTGGCTCGAATTGTGGTGCATCGAGCATTATTTCGGTCAGCCCGAAAGCCTGGAACAACTGGTGGAATGGGGCCAATGGCTGCAAGCGGAGGGGTTGAAGTGCGTCTTCGAGGAAGCCCGCCGCCAGAAACCGCGTTGCAGCATGGCGCTCAACTGGTGCTTCAACGAACCCTGGCCCAATGCCGCCAACAACAGCCTGCTCAGTTGGCCGGCCGAGGCTAAACCCGCCCTGGCTGCCGTCGGCGCGGCACTGCGCCCGGTGTTGGCCTCAGCCCGCCTGCCAAAGTTCGCGTGGGCATCGGGCGAAACCTTCAGCGCCGAGTTATTCCTGCTCAACGACAGCCCCACCCCCCTGCCCGCCGCCCAGATTGAAGCCTCCATCCACGTTTCACCTTTCAACCAGCCCCCGGCAACCTGCCACCTGCCCCCCTGGAACTTCCCCGCCATCCCCGCCAACACCAATCTCGCTGGCCCCACCTTGCGTTTCACCCTGCCCCACCTTACACCAGGGCCGCTGATCTTGAATTTGAACGTCCCCGGCCACCCCGAATGGGATTCAACCTATTGCCTGCTGGCGCGATAGGCCCGTCAGCAGCGCCAGTTGAAACCCAATTCAGAAAGGCCCATTTGATCTATCGGGCTTTCTTGCCAATCTGCTGCAAGCGCCGCCCGGCGCGTACCATGTTGCCAATGGCCTGCGCCAGCGGTTCGGGGGGCAGGTATTCAAGCAGCGGCCAGGCCGGGCGGCCGCTGGTTTGCAGCACGGCATTGGCGGCTACGATGCCCGTGACACAGGCGCGTTCGAGGAAGAAGGCCGGCGAGGGGTGGCGCACCCAATCGCCGCAGCAAAACAGGTTCGGCCAGGGGGTGACAATGCCCAGGTGCTGCGCTGCCGGGCCGACGCTGGGCAGGGTGTGGGAAGCCGGGTTGCGTTGCAAATGCTGGCAGACCACATGCCCGCGCAGTTCGGGGAACGATGACAGCACTTCTCGGCGGGCAAACCCCAGCAGAATCGGATCAGAATTTTCGAGCAGTTCAGGCGGGCCGTAGAAATGCACTTCGAGGGCGCTGCCGCCGGTGTGGCGCGCCCACACGCGGTAGGGGTCATACAGGCGGTGCAGCCAGAAGAAGTTATCGCTGACAAACTCGCCAGTGAAGATGCCCGCTTCGGGGCCGGGGCGCGGCGGGCGGTCGAACCAGAAGCGGGCGATGGCGGTTTTGGCGCTGATGGAGAAGTAGCGGCTGGAAAGGTCGCAGCCGGGGCTGGCGAGCAGCAACTGGCGGGCAGAGGCGGCATCCAGGGCGAGGATGACCTGGCGGGCGGAGGTGACGCCGGGCAGTCCATCGCTGGCCTGCCAATGCACCTGCCAGCCGTCCTCCTGCCGTTCGAGGCGGGTGGCGCGGCGTCCCAGGCAGATTTCGCCGCCGAGTTGGGTGATGCGCGCCGCCAGCGGTTCACAAACGCTGCTGCCGCCATCGTTGGGCAGGTAGCCAAATTCCCAGGTGTCGCGGCGCAGCAGGGTGTAAAAGCGCAAAAAGGCGATGAAGCCCGCCAGGGGGATTTCGTCGGGGCGGGCGGTCAGGCCGTTGCGGGCCAGACCGACGAAAAACGAGCGCAGCGGGGCCGGCCAATAGTAGACCATGTGGCTCAGGCGTAACCTTTCCAGCGGCAGGTTTTCGCCGAAGGGGTCTATGCCGGTGAAGGTCAGCAGGTCAATCAACACCTGGAAGAGAAAGAGCCAATCATCGAAGGTGAGAATGCGCAGGAAGCGTGGGCGCAGGAACAGGTGAATGTAATGGAATGGGGCCGGAAACCAGCTATGGCGGATGGCGCTGCCGACCGGCGCCCATTGGATGTCGAGTTCGCGTTGAAAATACCAGCTTTCTTCGGTGGCCGGCACCAGCACCGGACGCAGGCTGTGACGCGCCAGCATGGCCTGGAAGTTGCGATAGGGCGCCCAAATGCCATGCACGCCGTGTTCCAGGCGAAACCGCCAGCCATCTACCACCACTTCTTCGCCCCCCGCCAGGCGGCCACCGATGAAGCGCGGGTCAGCTTCCAGCAGGGTGGGGCGCAGGCCGCGCTCGGCCAGGTGCAGCGCGGCCGAAAGCCCGGCGATGCCGCCGCCGATGATGAGGGTGTCGGGGTTATCCTGGGGCATAGCGGTCGAGGGTGGCGTGGCGGCTGGCGGGGTAGCGCAGCAGTTCGCCGAGCAGGGCGAGCGGCTGGGCCTGCATCAGCGAGGGTTCGGCGTAACACTGCTGGAAGCAGCTATTACATACCTGCGGCGGTTCGCCAAAGCGCGCCAGCGAGGCCGCCTGGGCATCCGTCCACGAATCCACTGCGAGCAGGTTGCAGGGCCGCCCGCCGTGGGTGTTGCCCGATTTTTCGATGGGGCGGCAAGGGTAGGCGAGATCGCCATTGGGTAAGATGCGCGGGGTGAGCGTGGGGTAGCACGAGAAGGGCTGCAAATTGAGCAACATGCGCAAATAGGCCAGGCTGCCCACCATGGGGCCGCCGCGCTGCTTGGCGTGGATCAGATGGCGGATGAAGTTGGTGTATGCGGGGGAGGTGATCAGTTCGTAACGCGGCCAGTTGTTGACCATTTGCGGGGAGAAGGAAATCAGAATGCGGTTCTGACGGCAGAAATCGAGCAGGGCCGGCGCGCCGGGCAGCGTTTCGGGGGCGAGGACAGCATTGATGATGAGTTGGAAATGGTCGGCCTTTTGGCGGGCGGCGCAGCGCTGAATATTCGCCAACACAGCCTGGGCGGCCTCAACCGGCATACGAATGATGCTGCTCCACTGCTGCGGGTCAACCGAGTCGAGGCTGATGACGAGGCGGTCGAGGTGGGGCAGCAGGGCTTCGGCGCGCGGCAGCAGCCAGCCGTTGGTGCTGAGGGTCAGGTGACGAAAGTGCAGGTCACGCCGGGCCTGTTCGACCAACGGCTGGATTTCAGGGTACAGCAGCGGTTCGCCGCCCATCAGGATCAGGCAGTCGGTTGCCTGGCGCAGGATTTTTAGCACGCGCAGGGCGTCGGCCAGCGGCAGGCCAGCCGTCGCTTCGGCGTTGCGTTCGTGGCCGAAATCTTCGCAGTAGGCGCAGTTGAAATTGCACTGCCCCGTCAGGACGTAGATGGCGAGGCGCGGAAAGAGAAAGCGATCACCCTGGGCCAGGCGGGCGAGGTTTTTGAAGTAGGTCAGCATGAGAGCCGTCAGCGCAGCAATCTTTGAATTTGTTGGCGTAGGGCGGGTAAATCTACCTGAACAACATCCCAGGCAATATCCAGGTCAATGTCGAAATAGGCGTGAACAACCCGGTTACGCATCCCAATTACTTGCCCCCAGGGAATTTCCGTGTGTTGCGATTGAAAGTCGTCTGAAATGTTGCGGCTGGCTTCTCCGATGATCAAAATTTGGCGCAGCACCGCATCGTGTAACATGCCATTGCGGTGAAAATCGTCAAGGGTGGCGCTGCCCATGTAGGTTTCGATACGGTCAATGGCATCCAAAATATGGTGGAGGTAGGTCTGGTTATTCTTCATAGAGAACAATGCGGTCGTCTTCGACAAACTCGCGCACATAGGGGCTGAGTGCTTCTTCGGTCACCAGCTCGACTTCGCGTCCCAACAACCTGCTCAGTTCTTGCTCCAGGCCAAACCACTTCAGGCCCAGAGGAGGGCGCTCCTGGATCGGTCGGAGTTCAACCAACAGGTCAAGGTCGCTCTGCGGCGTCTCTTCGCCGCGCGCATACGAGCCGAAAACCGAAATGCGCCGGGCATAAGGCCGCAAAATGGGTATAACGCGTTCGCTGAGAAGGGTGAAGCGGTTATCCATACAAATAGTGTAGCACGAAATATGTTTTACCAATCTACCACGGAACCATCATCGGGGTGGAAGCTCTGCGGGTTGCGCCAATCGTGGTCGAGCTTGTCGGCCAGGGCATCTTCGTCGAGTTCGATGCCCAGGCCGGGGGCGGTGGGCAGATCAACGTAGCCGTCTTTAGCGACGAAGGGCTGCTTGAGATAGCCTTCGCCCAACGAGACGTGTTCCTGGGCGATGAAGTTGGGGATGGTGGCATCGAGTTGGATGCAGGCGGCCAGCGAGATCGGCCCCAGCGGGTTGTGCGGGGCGATGGCGGCGTAGTAGGCCTCGGCCATGCCAGCGATAATGTGAACTTCGTGGATGCCGCCGGCGTGGCACAGGTCGGGCTGCAAGATGGCGGCGGCGCGTTTTTCGAGGATTTCGCGGAAGCCCCATTTGGTGAAAACGCGCTCACCGGTGGCAATGGGCAGGTGCGTGCTGTGGGCGATGTCGGCCAGCACATCCACATTTTGGCATTGCACGGGTTCTTCGATGAACATGGGCTGGTAGGGTTCGAGAGCCTTGATCAGCAGCCTGGAGGTGGCGGGGTTGATCGCGCCGTGGAAATCTATGGCGATATCTACATCGTTGCCGCCGGCTTCACGCAAGGCGGCGAAGTGCGCCACGGCGTTCTCGACGAATTGCTTGTCTTCGATGATGCGCGCCGGGCGTCCGCCGTGGATGCCGGTTTTGAAGGCGGTGAAGCCCTGTTCCTTCCAGTTTTTGATCTGCTCAGGGGTGTTGGCGTGTTTGTAGAGGCGGATGCGCTCGCGCGTGGGGCCGCCGAGCAGTTGGTAGGTTGGCACGCCGAGGGCTTTGCCGGTGATGTCCCACAGGGCCTGCTCCACGCCGCTGATGGCGCTGGTGAGGATCGGCCCGCCGCGGTAGAAGGCGTGGCGGTACATGGCCTGCCAGTGGTGGACGATCTTACGCGGGTCTTGCCCGATGAGATATTGGGCCAGTTCTTGCACGGCGGTGGCGCAGGTGAGGGCGCGGCCCTCCGTGATCGGTTCGCCCAGGCCGACAATTCCTTCATCGGTGTAGATTTTGAGGAACAGCCAGCGCGGCTTGACAAGGAAGGTTTCGAGTTGGGTGATTTTCATGGTTTTTGTCCTTTCGAGATTTTTACCATTTGGGCCACAAAAGCGCGATGCAAAAAGGTATTTTCTTCGGGGGCATACATTTCCAGATGAGCGATTGCCGCTTCAAGGGCAATGGCCCACTCGGCATTTTTGGGCGACCAATATGCTTGAATTTCCCGCAAATCAGCGATCATCTCCTGGGTGCGTTCGGGGGTCATGATTGTGAGAATGGTGTGATCAATGCCATCCTTGAGAAACGCAACAAGCTCTTCTCCTTCTAGCGAGGCAATGTACACTTCAGGCCGTTCCGTAATGCCGCGTTCAGCCAGAGCTTCTTCCCAGTATTGTCCCAGTACATCAAATTCTTCTGGCTTATACAAGGGCAAATCTATTTTGCCATTTTTCAGCGCCTTATCAAATTTATCGAACGCTTTGTCCATTTGTTTCTGCAATCTCGCTCGTTCTTGTGGGTTCTTCTCCAGTTCCTCGGCCAATTTGGCCTCGTTTTCAGGCTTGTTGATAATCTCCATCACTTCGGCCAGCGAAGCGCCTGGCGGAATTTGTTGCAGGATGTCGCCGAAAATTTGTTCTCTTTCATCTGCCAGTGTAAGCGCATCAGACATCGCCCGCTGGATAAGCACATGAATCAGGCCGATCGTTTCCCAGGGGAAGCCATCAAACGCTGCCAGCAAGGACTGTAAGGCGAATGCCGTTTCGTATACAGGCGTCCCCTTCCCATTTTCATCCAACCGCCGAACGCATTTTTCCAGGCGAAGAAGGATATCGCCGCGCACGGCAGGGGTGAGCAATTGTGCACTGGCCTCGATGCGGGTTTCTGCCATCCTTTCCTGGAAAGCATCGGGGCCTTTTCGCATGGCAGCATCAAGGCGTTTCTTCGCTTTGGCAAATGTACGCTCAAAAACAGCGTCAACCTCTGACGGCAGAAAGATCGGGTCGGCAAATTCGGGTTCTTCGGCCAGGGCGCGTGAACTTACTGAAACCAATTCGAGCATGGCCTGGATGTCTTCTTCACGGCCCAGGGCCAACCTGGCTGCCAGGCTATCTGCCGGCAATGCTTTAGCCCTGGGTTCATCATCCACGAACAAGTCCACTTTGCGGATTTTTGAAATGGGCGTGGGCGGCAGCGAAACCTTTGGTTTCTTGGGTTGCTTTTTGTCATTATGACGATTTTTCTTAGACACCTTCTATCTCCATATTTTCTGCGGCCTCCAGCCGCTCTGACATCAAACTGAAGCGATTGAAATCTTACCATGAAACCAAAGTGGGTTATCTGGTAGCGATGGCGCGGCAGGCCCACTGGCTATACCCCTGGTTTACAAAAAAGTAAGCCAGCGAAAAGCGAAAGGGAGTAGCGCCTCCTGTCATTCCCACCTATAATTTACGCATCCCAATTCTTAACATCATTCTCGGAGGTTCTTATGTCGAACGATTTTGTCGGTTCCACCATCCGCCGCCTGAACTTGAGTATGCTCTTCGTCAGCCTGGCGGTACTCCTGGTTGTCTTTTTGGGCTTGGTTGTGGGGGCGCGTTACCTGTACAACATGTTCCTCGGCCCCTTCGCTACCACCCAGGCCGAGGTGTTGGCGCTCAACGATGCCGACGAAACCCTACGCTACTACATCAACATCGAAGGCGACGATCACGCCGACACCGGCTTCACCTACGTCAGCGAGTCCGATTCAGGCAAAGAAACCATCGAAGCCTACTACCATGCACTGGTGCTGGGCAACGAATTCCTGCTGGTAAAAACCACTCAGGCTGAAATCACCAACCTGCAAACCGGTGCGCTGATCGATATCCCAACCGATGTGCAAAACGAAGTGATTGCCGAAATCGAACGTGAAGTTCCCGAACTGAAAGGCGCATTCCTGCCGATGATGCTCGACACCACCAATTTTCACACCAACGGCTTGATTGGCCTGGGAATCGGCTTTGTGGTGGCGGCCATCGCCGGTGTGGGCGTGTTGATCGCCATCGTACGCTTCGTCAACCCCAGTGCGCACCCGGCCATGAAAGCGCTGGCCCGCTTCGGCAACCCGGATATGGTGGTGGGGCAAATTAACATGGAAATGGATAGTCCTCACGACCAGGTCGGCAAAAAAATCCATTTTACGCGCGGCTGGCTGGTCAACACGACCAGCGGCCTGCAGGCTGCACCCTACCGCGATCTGATGTGGTGCTACAAACAAATCACGCAGCACCGCACCAACGGCATTCCCACTGGCAAGAGCTATGCCGCCTACGTGCTGGATAAGCACGGCACACAGATCATCCTGCCTGGCAAAGAAGATCAGGTGAACACCATGCTCGATCATATCGTGCGCAACGCACCAGGGATCGTCGTCGGTTACTCGGATGAACTCAACACCCTGTGGGCCAAAGACCGCGCCGGCTTCGTCGCCGCCGTTGAAGAACGCCGCCGCAACCCACCCGCTGCTTAAAGGCTGTTGGAGACCTATTGACATCCGTTTTACTGCGCTTGCACAATTTCGAGGCCGCCTGACAAAGGCGGCCTTTTTCTACCCCCTTAGGCTGTGTGGCGCAAGTCTCTGACTTGCGATAGCTCGCAAACCAAAGGTTTGCGCCACGGCGGCCAGCCCATTTTCATCCACCAGGGTGTCGCCAAAACACGATCTCTGACCTGAAGAAAAGCCTATCTGCCCCTTGACTTAGTGTATATCCAACACTATAATTATGTGTAATAATAACACGAAGTCAAGGAGTACCCCATGAACTGGCATCTACCCTCCCCCGATGACCAACACCCTCTCGAACCTGCCGCCGTCTTCGCCGCTGGCCTGGCGCAGCATCACATTGCCAACACCGCCTACCCTATCGGCCACCTCACCACCATGCGCCCCTATCGCATCCCCCGTTCGCAGGCGCAAACCTTCGCCCCCCAGGCCTGGAAAGGTGTAGACAAACTCGGCCTCTACGTCCACATCCCCTTCTGCGAGCAGCGCTGCGGCTACTGCGAATACTGCGTGGTGGCCCCGGACGAATTTCACGCCCACGAAGACGAATACTTCGCCTTGCTGCTGCGCGAATTTGAACTGTACCGCGCTGCCACACACACCGAGGCCAAAACGCTGATCGGCTTTGACATCGGCGGCGGCACGCCCTCGGCTGCCAAAAGCGAACACATCGCCAGCGTGGTCGCGGCAGCCCGGCGCTGCTTTCAACTGCCCGAAAGCGTCGCCATCAGCATCGAGACCACGCCGCGCATCGCCGCCCGCCAGCCCGAAAAAATCCACGCCTATTTCGAGATGGGCATCCGGCGCATCAGCATGGGCGTGCAAACGGTCAACACGCGTTTGCTCGAAGCCGTGGGCCGCCCGCACACCTCGCTCGCTTTCGACCGCGCCGCCGCCGAAGCCATCCGCGCCGCCGGCTTCACGCAGTTCAACGTGGATGTGATGTACGGCTTCGCCGGGCAGGCGCTCGAAAGCGTGCAAGCCACCCTCGATCACGTCATCGGCCTGGCCCCCGAAACTGTCACGCTCTATCGGATGCGCTACAAAGGCACACGCATCGCCGGGCAGGCCGAAAAGGTCACGCGGGGCGAAGTCCACGAGCAATACACGCTCGCCAAAGACCTTCTCACCGCCGCTGGCTACCACGCTACCCCTGGCAAAAACACCTTCAGCCGCCTGCCCGCCGATCCTGGCACCAGCGATTACCTCACCGAACGTGTCATCCACGGCACGCCCTACCTTGGCCTGGGGCTGGGGGCGCAGTCGCTCTCCGAATTTACGCTGGCCTACAACGCCGGGGCCGCCGAAAAACGCCTCGACCACTACCGCCGCATGGTCAGCGCCGGCCAACTGCCCATTCAAGATATTTACCATCTCTCCCGCGCAGCCGCCATGGGCAAGATGCTCTCGGTCGCTTTCTATTTCGGCGAGATTCACTGCCCCAGTTTCGCCCGCAAATTTGGCCTGTCGCTCGAAGAAGCCTTCCCCGCCGCCATAGATTTTGCCCTGCACAACGGCCTGATGGCCTACACCCCCCACGCCGAAGCGCTGCGCCTCACCCCGCGCGGCGTTGAAAACGTCAACGGCGTCATCCCCCTCTTCTACGCCCCCGCCGTGCAAAAATATCTCATCGAAAGCGCCCGGTGAGCGAGCACAGGTGGGGGCCATCTGTCACGTGATCCAGCGCCATTCCCTCCTCTCCCCTTCACCCTTTCCCCCTCGCGCCCTCCCCCCATGCCCCCCTTCGCCAACATCCTCTTCTCCGGCCCGGCAGCGCATCCATGTAACGCCCGCTGCCCCTTCTGCATCGGCCAGCAGATCGATCCGCAGCGCACGCCCGCCAACCTGGATACCTACCCATTGGCCGGGATTGACGCCTTCGTCGAACGCGTGCGAGCGGCAAACATCACACAGGTGGTCTTCACCGGCGCTAACACCGACCCGCTGCGCTACCGCCCCCTGGCTCGCCTGCTGACCGACCTGCGCGGCGAACTGCCCGCCGCCTGCTTCAGCCTGCATACCAACGGACGCCTGGCGCGGCGCTCGCTGGCCCTACTTAACCGCTTCGACAAAATCTGCCTCTCGCTGCCCAGCTTCCGCCCCGCAACCTACCAGCGCATGATGGGCGTGCCAGGCGTGCCAGACCTGCCGCGTCTGCTGGCCGGGCTGCGCGTGCCGCTCAAACTCTCGTGCGTGGTGACCGACGAAAACGCCGCCGAAATCCCCAGTTACCTGGAAACTTCGGCGGCGTTGGGCATTCGGCGGGTGGTGCTGCGCAAGCTGGTGGGCGAAGTGCGCCCCTGGCCGGCAATCCTGCCAGTTGACCTCGGTACGCCGGAAAGCGTTTATTGCGGCTGCCCGGTTTATCGGGTGCGGGGCATCGAGGTCACATTGTGGGATTTTGCGCAGACGGGTGCCGAGGCGATTAATTTGTTCAGTTCAGGGGAAATTAGCCCGGATTACCCAATCGCTCAACGCATTTCCCTGCCCCCATTTACATCCACCGTGGCCCCGGTCATAAAGCCGGCCACCGGGCAGGCCACAAAGACAATGCAGCGGGCGATCTCTTCCGGCGTGGCGTAGCGCTGCAAGGGGATTTTCTTTTCGGCGTAATCGGGGGCCAGCGAGGCCAGCGTTTGCTCGCCCATGGGCGTCAGCGTGATGCCGGGGGCCACGCAGTTGACGCGGATGCGCGGGGCCAGGTCGCGCGCCAGACTTTTGGTCAGGTTGACCAGCCCGGCTTTGGCAGCAGCGTAGTGGGCGTGATGCGGCGCGCCGGTGTGGGCGGCCACACTGGCTACCGTGACGATGGAAGCGCCATCGGCCAGCAGCGGGGTGAAGGCTTGCAGCACGAGAAATGCACCTGTCAAATTGACCTCCACCACCTGCTGCCACTCGTCGAGCGCAATCTCCTGCCACGGCGTGACGATATTTTGCCCGGCGCACCAGATGAGCAGATCGAGCCGGCCAACCTCGGCCTCGATCTGCTCACAGACTGTACGAATTGAGCGCAAGTGGCGGACATCCATTTGCGTCAGCCAGGCGCGGCGGCCATGCGTTTCCACCTGGCGGACGGTCTGGCGCGCGCCAGCTTCATCGCGGCCGTAGCACACCACCACATCCGCGCCTTCTTCGGCCAGCACGCCTGCCACCGCCGCGCCGATGCCGCTGGATGCGCCTGTCACCAGGGCGATTTTGTCCGTCAAGTTGAGGTTCATGGCTACCTTTGCCGTGCGATTACTTCAACGCCCAATAGCGAATTTCTTTCACTTCGGCGGTGAAATCGTCTTCGCCC
>CAZSFD010000107.1:0-14385 GCA_964606085.1 uncultured Anaerolineaceae bacterium | reverse complement strand
CGGGAAGATCGGGCAAGGCCGGGCCGATGGACAGGTAGTCGAAGCCACGGGCGGCGGCAACCGCTTCGAGCTGGCAAGCAAACTGGATGGCGGCTGCTTCATCGAGGCTGGGCAGCCAGCGCGGGAAGGGGCTGGTTGCCAGGCGCGAGGTTTGCACGTCGTATCCGGCGGCGGCAAATTCCTGGCGGGCGCGGCGGTTGAGTTCAGCTACCGTATCCAGCATAGCCGGGGCTGCCTGGGGGAGGAAACAGGTGATGGAGCGAATTTTCATGTGATGAGTGGGGTAGGCGAGAAAGGAGAGTTTATCGTAGCCCAAATTATACTGAGCTTTTTTCTCCGCTCGCCCCTCTCTGTCTGACAACTTCAAACAGGAGAATGGCGGCAGCCATGGCAGCGTTGAGCGAGTCGGCGTGGCCGGGCATGGGAATGGCCAGGCGTTGCTGCGCCAGTTGACGGGCCTCCTGGCCTGCGCCTTCGGCTTCACTGCCAATGATCAGCGCCAATGGGGCGCGAAAATCGGCCTGGGTATAGTTCCATGCCCCGGCAGCATCGGTGAGATAGGTGGGCATAGCGGCGATGATTTCGGCAATATTCGACCAGGAGAGCGTGCAGATGGGCAGATGAAAGTGCGCGCCCATCGCCGAGCGCACCACCTTTGGGTTGAAGGGGTCGGCGCAGCCGGGCGAGAGCAATACGCCTTGCACGCCGGCGGCGCTGGCGGTGCGCAAAATCGTCCCCAGGTTGCCGGGGTCGCGCAGGGCATCGAGAACGAGCAGAAAGTCAGGAGCGGGTGGCAGGGGCAGCCACGTCATCTCGACGATTGCCAGGATGCCCTGCGGGCTTTGCGTGTCGCTGGCCGATTGCAGGATAGCAGCATCCACCTGTTCACAGGGGATACCCGCCTCAGCGATGTGCGCCAGAATTGCGCGGCCGCGCTGGCCCAGTTCGTCGCTCCATAACACCTGTTGAAATGCCCACCCGGCTTGCAGGGCTTCTTCGGTCAACCGCACACCTTCGACAACAAAAGCACGCGCCTCCCGGCGAGCCTTGGGCTGGCTCAGGAGGCGGCGGACGGATTGGATTTTGGGGTTGTGCGTGGAGGTAATCATGCAAGCGGCGCTATGCGATGATTCGGGATGCGAATAACGAGGCTAGGCGGCAACCAGGGTGCCTATTTTTTCGCCCATCAAGGCTTTGCACAAAGCATCTGGGTCCCACAGGTTGAGGACGAGGATGGGCAGTTGGTTGTCCATACACAGGGTCAGCGCGGTGCTGTCCATCACTTCCAGGCGGCGGTTGAGGACTTCGAGATAGCTGAGGTGGTCAAAGCGCACGGCATTCGGGTTTTTCTTGGGGTCCGAGTCATACACGCCATCCACTTTGGTGGCCTTGATCAACACATCTGCGCCGAGTTCAACCGCTCGCAAGGCAGCAGCGGTATCGGTGGAAAAGTGCGGGTTGCCGGTGCCACCCCCCAGGATGACGACGCGGCCTTTTTCCATGTGGCGGATGGCGCGGCGGCGGATGTAGGGTTCGGCGACAGCGCGCATTTCGATGGCCGATTGGACGCGTGTGACCATGCCGATGCGTTCCATCGCATCCATCAGGGCCATGGCGTTCATTACCGTGGCCAACATGCCCATGTAGTCGGCGGTGGCGCGGTCCATGCCGCGTTCGATGCCGGTGCGGCCGCGCCACAGGTTGCCAGCGCCGATCACTAAGGCCACATCTACACCCATTTCGCGCACGGCGCGTACGCGTTCGGCAATCGCTTCGGCTTCGAGGGGGTCAATGCCAAAACCTTGCGGGCCGTTGAGGGCTTCGCCACTGAGTTTTAATAAGATACGTCGGTATTTGAGGTCGCTCATCACAATCTCCTTGGGGCATAAAAAAGGCCAACCCCATCGGTTGGCCTTTTCAAATTTCTTATGAGAGGCTCTCGCCCAATTCCCAACGGGCGAAACGGCGGATCATCACGTTTTCGCCTGTCGAGACCAAGACATCTTGCAACATTTTGTCAATCGTGATCGATTCGTCACGGATGTAGGGTTGGCTCAACAAGCAGACTTCCTTTTTGAAGGCTTCGATGCGGCCATCCACAATTTTCGGCAGCACAGCTTCAGGTTTGCCTTCTTCGCGGGCGCGGGCGGTGGCGATCTGGCGTTCGTGCTCGATCACTTCGGCGGGGATGTCTTCGGCCTTGATGTAGCGAGGCGCGGCAGCCGCGATCTGCAAAGCCAATTCGTGAGCGAAGGTGCGAAAGCGTTCCGATTTCGCCACGAAGTCGGTCTCGCAGTTGACTTCGACCATAACACCAACGCGGCCGCCGCCGTGGGCGTACAATTCGACCATGCCATTGGAGGCTTCACGGTCAGAACGTTGGGCGGCTTTTGCCAGGCCCTTTTCACGCAGAAAGTCCACCGCTTTATTGAAATCACCGTTGGCGTTTTCGAGCGCCTTGCGGCAATCTAAAATGCCGGCGCCGGTGGCCTCGCGCAGTTCTTTAATTTGTTCGGTTGTAATTGCCATGATATTGATTCCTCAAGAAAATATTTGTTTGCCCAAAAACTTCGGAAGCCTGTTCCGGTTTGCCGGGGAGACTTCCGAAGTTTATCTAAAAATTTCGCTGTTTAGGCACTATCTACCAGGAAGAAACTTGTGCAGCAGATGCTCCGTCTTCGCCGTCTTCATCGCCGGCCAATTCAGTCGGTTCGACAGCGCCGTGCGGTTCGTCGCCTTCTGAATAACCCAGCTTGGCGAGGGTCGCTTCACCGAGTAAATCTGCATCAGCCAGTTCAACTTCGTCGGCCATAATCTGCATGGTGGGGAGTTCTTCATCGCTGTCGTCTTTGCGCAGGGCCTTGCCCTCGATAACAGCATCGGCCATTTTGCCAACAATCAGACGAATGGCGCGGATGGCGTCGTCGTTGGAGGGGATCACGTAGTCTACACTGGTCGGATCGCAATTGGTATCTACCATGGCAACCACAGGAATGCCGAGCAAGTTGGCTTCGTGAATGGCGGTCGCTTCGCGATGGACATCTACCACAAACAGCACATTGGGAACCTTGACCATATTGCGAATGCCGCCGAGCAGGGCTTCGAGGCGCTGAATCTCACGGCCCAGGATCAAGCCCTCTTTCTTGGTGATACGGCCAAAATCGCCGGTGTCGCGCATGCGCTCAAGGCGTTCCAATTCATTGATGCGAGCGCGGATGGTGCGCCAGTTGGTCAACATACCACCCAGCCAGCGATTGGTGACATAAGGCATACCACAGCGCACGGCTTCGTTCTGGATAGTCTCTTGCGCCTGCCGCTTCGTGCCGAGGAAAAGCACCACGCCGCGTTCGGCCACGGTGTCGCGGATCAGGGCATAAGCCTGATCAACGGACTTGGCCGTCTTTTGCAGGTCTATGATGTGAATGCCATTGCGCTCGGTGAAGATATACGGCTTCATGCGCGGGTTCCACTTATGGGGACGATGACCAAAGTGTACGCCGCTTTCGAGCAAAGCCTTCATGGGAATAACGGACATGATCAAAACTCCTTTTGCAGGGCCAGTTGGCCTTCTGCTTCGTTCATCCGCCACTTTCATCATTTAGGTTCAGGATTGCCATGGTTCGCAACGGCAGCACGACTGCACCTATCCGAAAGTGTGAGAGATGGAGAACTGTAAAACAGTTCTCTTGGTGAGATGTTTGCCTCCCACCGGGGCAAAATAACTGCCGCCGGCAAGGGGGCAAACCCGTTGGGGCGACAGCGCCCGGCAGTATACCACAGGGGATGTAAATCGTCTACCACGGAACACATCGAACAACAATTCCAAAGCTGACGGGTGCTTTGCGGCCCAACCGCTGCTTTAGATTTGGACTTGCTGCGTGTTAACATCTCGGCGAAGGTTTAGTATAATGTCGCCTGGCTAACAACTTTGTTAGCCTGAATAAGCATCTAGGCCCAACAGCCAGGGGTTTACGCGCATAAATTGATGAGGAGAAGAAAATGTTGCGCCGTTTTTCAACCAATTTTGCCTTATTTTCGATTGGGATTGATTTTATCTGGATAGCCGTCGCACTTTATCTCGCCGTTGACTATCGCCCTGAACTCGGCATCTGGCTGCCTTTTGCCATGCCCATCCCGGACGTGCCGGTGCTGCCTTCTATGCTTTATGTGATCTTCCCCATTGCCTGGGTGGCAATCCTGGTGTTGTTTTCCGTTTACGATGGCCGCCGCAACCTGCGCGTTACCGATGAAATTACCAGCCTGACCGTCGCTTCGCTGCTGGCAGGCGTAGCGTTGGCCGGTGGTTTGTATCTCTCTTTTCGCGAGATTTCGCGCGTGCTTTTTTTGGCCTTTGTCGTTTTCTCGTATGGCGGATTACTGAGCTGGCGCATGATGGCTCGCCTCGCTTTCCGCTTAAATTTTATGCGGGAGGGCAGCCTGCGCCGCGTCTTGATCGTGGGCGCCGGGCCGGTGGGCAGGCAATTGCACGAACAGATGACCAAAAACGAGCATTTCAGTTTGCGCGTGGTCGGTTTTCTCGATGACGACCCGCTTAAACAACGGCTCGATGCGGATATCTTGGGCCCCGTCAGCGATGCCGTGAAAGCGATCAAGGCACACCAGATTGACGACGTGGTGATCGCCCTGCCCGTGCGGGCATACGAAAAAGCCAACCACCTGGTAGCCGATCTGCACAATCTCCCGGTAAAAGTTTGGATGATCCCCGATTACTTCCACCTGGCCTTGCACAAGGCCGTGGCAGAAGAATTTGCGGGCATCCCAATGCTTGACCTGCGCGCTCCCGCCCTGAACGATTATCAGCGCATGGTCAAACGGGCCTTTGATGTTGTCATCACCCTTTTGCTGATGCCCCTGGCGCTCCCATTGCTGGGCTTGATTGCGCTGCTCATCCGCCTGGAGGGGCCCGGATCGTTGCTCTTTCGCCAGGAACGGGTGGGTGAAAATGGCCGCCTGTTCAAGATGCTCAAATTCCGCACGATGGTGCCCAACGCCGAGCAATTACGCTACCTGGTTGAACGACGCGATGAAAACGGCCATTTAATTCACAAGGCAAAAGGCGACCCACGCGTAACACGCGTAGGTGCTATCCTGCGCAAAACCAGCCTGGATGAACTTCCGCAGTTATTCAACATCTTGAAAGGGGAAATGAGCCTGGTCGGCCCACGCCCCGAGTTGCCCTACCTGGTGGATATGTACGAACCCTGGCAACGCAAACGCTTTGCCGTGCCACAGGGCATCACGGGCTGGTGGCAGGTCAATGGACGCAGCGACAAACCGATGCACCTGAACACCGAGGATGACCTTTTCTATGTCCAAAATTATTCACTCTTACTCGATATTTTCATCCTCTTCAAAACCGCCTGGGTGGTCTTGCGCGGCAAAGGCGCTTACTGAGCGCCCCTGAAACGGTCAAGAAACGCCTCGTGAGATATGCCACGAGGCGTTTTTTGAGTACAATGATACCCATGACTCACCTGTTCGATAAAAAAATTGTTTTGTATTTACTATGGGGCGGAATCATCCTGTCTGGATTGCTGGCCTGCACAAGCCGCCCGTATCCCACGGACGTTTTTATCCCACCCACACGCCTGCCTACGCAGCCGCCGCCAACCCCTGACCCCACAACCCCAGCCATCCCCAGCGCAGCACCCTCAACCCCCACCCCCCCCTGTACCGCCAACCTGCTATTCCTGAGCGATCTGACCATCCCCGATGGCACCCAGGTACAACCCAACGAAGCACTCGATAAACGCTGGCGGGTACAAAACAACGGTGATTGTAATTGGGATGAAAGCTATCGGCTGAAGCTGGTCTCTGGCCCCAGCCTGGGCGCTGTTGAAGAGCAGATGCTTTACCCGGCGCGTGCCGGCAGCGAAGCCATCATCCGTATCCTGTTCGTTGCGCCAGGCGAACCAGGGGAATACCGCAGCGCCTGGCAAGCATACACGCCCGATAACCAACCCTATGGCGACCTGATTTACATGGCAATCCTTATCCCATGACTGAAAATTCTGCAAACCAGCCCTCTCAGCATTCGTGATATAGTTACTTTCTCGATAAAGTTGCCTCACTTTCAGGGATTTTTATGCTGCTCACCCTCTTTATTTTTGCCCTGATCATCACCGGCCTGCTGGCCCTTTGGGTGTCGTGGTATTCACGCCACAAACGCTCGTCGCCAGGCAGCGGTGAATTGGCCGTGCTGATGCTGCTGGTTGCCACCTGGTCGTTCGCATTGGTCGGTGAAGCCCTGGCAGCCACCTACCCCTGGAAGGTCTTCTGGACAGTGATCTCGTACCCTGGCAACCAGATGGTGCCGATCATCTTCCTGATCTTTGTCCTGCGCTACACCCAACAAGACCGTTGGCTGAACAAACGCTGGGTGATGATTTTGTTAGCCCTGCCCGCCTTCTCGGTACTGATGGCTGCCACCAATCATTGGCATCGGCTGCTGTGGCCGTCCATCAACATCGCATTGGTAGACGGCCGAGCGGTGGGATATTATGAACATGGCCTCTGGTTTTGGGTTGAGATCGCGTACAGTTATACGGGTGTCCTCATAGCCCTGGCGGCCCTGGCCCGTTCGATCTTCCGCTTCCCTGAACTGTATTCCCTGCAAACTCGCTCGATTTTGATCGCCGCGGTAGCACCGCTGCTGGTCAATGCCCTGTATGCCTTCAACCCGAATGCCGTAGCCGGGATAGACCCAACCTCGATTGCGTTCAGCATCTCTGGCGTTTTGTTAGCCACCGCCATTTTCCGTTACAGCTTATTCGATATCGCCCCAATCGCTCGCGACCGGCTGGTCGAGATCATCCCCGAAGGGGTGATCGTTTTGGATGTCCAAAACCGCATCATAGACTGCAACCCCGCCGGACAAGGATTATTCGGTTGGTCGCAGCCGCCGATTGGCGAATCGGCTTTTCAACTTTGGCAAGATTTACCCGCGTTAATCGCCTTGTGTCAGACGGCAGAAAATCGTTCGGTAGAACTCGACCTGGCCCGCCACAGCGAAGCGCGTACCATCAGTTTCACCATGACGCTGCTGCACAACCGCGAGAACCTGATCGCCGGGCGTATTCTGCTGGCCCACGATGTGACTGCCCGACGGCAAGCCGAAGCCCAGGTATATCTGCAAGCCCAGGCCCTCAACCATGCCGCCAACGGCATCGTCATTACCGATACAAAGGGGCTGGTACGCTGGGTCAACCCGGCCTTCACGCGGCTGACCGGCTACACCCTGGGCGATGTATTCGGACAATCAACCAATATCCTGAAATCAGGCCACCAGGAAGATGCTTATTATGCCGAGATGTGGCAAACCATCAACGCCGGGCAAGTTTGGCATGGCGAATTAATCAACCGCCGCAAAGATGGTTCAACCTATTACGAAGAAATGACCATCACCCCCGTTGTGCAACCTGGCGGCGCCATTACCCACTACATAGCCATCAAACAAGATATCACCGACCGCAAGCACGCCGAAGAAGCCTTACAGCAGGCTCATGTCGAAGCCGTTGAAGCCAACCGCCTCAAAACGCAACTGCTCGCCAACGTCAGTCACGATTTGCGTACCCCCATGGGCGCCATTATGGGTTATGCCGATATGCTGCGTACCGGCATCTTTGGCGAGGTCAACGAGCGTCAGGTGGAGGCGTGTTCAGAGATCATTGACAGCTCCAATAACCTGCTAGTCTTCGTCAACAACTTGATCGGCCAGGCGCAAATCGAAACCGGCAAACTCATCCTGCGCAACCGCCCCTTTGAAACCAATGAACTGCTCGAGACCGCCCGCACCACCGCCAGCCTGATGGCACGCAAGAAGGGCCTGCAATTCAAATGCCAGGTGACAGACGGCGTGCCAGACACCCTGATTGGCGATGTATACTGGCTGCGACAGATTGTCACCAACCTGCTCAACAATGCCCTCAAATTCACCAACCACGGAACGATTGGTTTCCGCATCTACCGCCCTGATCAAGTCCATTGGGCCTTCGAGGTCAACGACACCGGCATCGGCATCCCCGCCAATGCCCAGGATGACATCTTCGAGGCCTTTCAACAAGTGGACGGCTCGATCACCCGCAAACAAGGCGGCTCTGGCCTGGGCCTGGCAATTGCCCGAGAACTGACAACGTTGATGAACGGCTCAATAACATTAGACAGCGCCCCCGGTCGCGGCAGTGTCTTCACGGTCACATTGCCGATGAATCTTCCTGAGGAGAAAAGCCCATGAACGAAACTTCCCCCAACCTGAAAGCCCTGGTAATCGAAGACGATGAAAAGCTTTCCCTGATCTTCGCCCAGGCGCTCAAAATGGCTGGCTTCCAAACCGCGGAGATTCTCGATGGGCAGGCGGCCATGCAGGCACTTCAAACCGTCCGACCAGCGCTGATCGTCCTCGATCTGCATTTGCCCTATGTTTCTGGAGACCGCATTTTACAGTACATCCGCGGCGACGAGGCCTTGTCCACCACGCTGGTCATCCTCACCACCGCCGACCCCACCATGGCCGATTCCCTGCAAGACCAGGCCGATTTTGTTTTTATCAAACCCGTCAGTTTCAGCCAATTGCGCGACCTGGCCACCCGCCTGCGCCAGACGCTTCAAAAATAGTTGGGGGTATTTCATTCGCGCTGGAGAAGCCGAGTTTTTGACAAAAACTCGGCTTCTTCGTCAGTTGTTATGCCAAACGCAATCCATTCAAAACATCCGCCAGGGATTTTGGCAGCGGCGCTTCGAACGTTCGCGGCGTCTCCTCGCCGGGCAGGGTGATTTGCAGGCGGGCCGCGTGCAAAAAGTGGCGTTCCAGCGGCAAACTGGGATGCTTGCGGCCATACATGCGGTCGCCAACCACCGGGCAGCCGATGAAGGCCAGGTGCAGCCGAATTTGGTGGGTGCGCCCGGTGATCGGGTGCGCCTCCAGCAGGGTGTGAGCGGCAAACGCTTCGCGCGTGCGATATTCCGTAAAGGCTTCGCGGCCCTTATCCAGTTCCACAATCGCCATTTCTTTGCGGCTGTTGCTGTTGCGCCCAATCGGGGCTTCGATGCGCCCGGTGGGCGTGGGCGGCGCGCCGTCTACCAGGGCCAGGTAAGTTTTGTGGGTGGTGCGCGCTTTGAACTGCGCCTGCAGCCAGCGATGAGCGGCGTCGGTTTTAGCAAGCAGGAGGATGCCAGATGTTTCCTTATCCAGGCGGTGGACAACGCCGGGCCGCTGGATGCCCCCGACGCCTTCCATCTCGGGGGCGTGAGCCAGGGCAGCATGAACGAGCGTGCCAACCTCATGGCCCGGCGAGGGGTGGACGACAATCCCCGCGGGTTTGTCAATCACCAGCACGGCTTCATTTTCGTAAAGGATTTCGAGCGGGATGGCTTCGGGCTGGAGATGACTCGGCTGCGGCGGGGGGATGTTGACCTCGACGCGGCAGGGCTGATCGAGGCTTTGCCCGGCCTTGTGCGCGGTGACGCCATCCACACGCACCTGGCCGTCTTCGATCAAGCCCTGCAGGCGCGAACGCGAAAAATCGGGCAGGCAGCCAACCAGGAATTTATCCAGGCGCTGCGCTTCGGCAGCCTCAAACTCGAAAGAAAGCCAACCGGTTTCACTCACCAGAGGCCTCCCCAGGGGGCGGCGGGGCGTCAACGGCCAATGCGGCAGCCTGTTTTTGCTGGCGTTCCTTGTACCACATCCACACCACCAAAACAGCCACCCCCATCGAGATACTGGCATCGGCCACGTTAAAGACGGCGAACGTGCCAACAGAGATGAAATCGGTCACGTGGCCGTCATGCAGCAGGCGGTCAATCAGGTTTCCCAACGCGCCGCCGCATTGCATCCCCATGGCCAATTTGAGCGGCCAATCTTCGCCAGAAACCTGCGGGTAATAGTACAAAATGGCAATCGCCACGATTACGGCCAGAATGGCGAACACATCTTTCAGGTCGGGCAACATGCCAAATGCCGCGCCGGTGTTCTTCCAATGCACAAACCGCGCATAGGGCAGCAGCCAATCCCACGGCGCCCACTGCCCGCCAAAGGGGATATACAACCGCACGATGGCTTTGGTGATCTGATCGAACGCGATGATCACCCCGGCAACAATCATCAAGCTCCAATAGTTATTGAAATACTTCGCCAAGTGAAACTCCTCAACCTACAATTTCGCGCACAAAGCGCAGCAATTTTACCGCAAGAAAAAACATTCCTAACGCCACACAAACCCGGCCGCCTTGCCCAGGATCGGGTTGACATCTACCAGCAGGCTGCCATCGGTCTTGCCAACCAGAAGCACGCTGTACGGCGGCGCGCTCTGTCCAAAATAAGGGGCATGGAACAGAAAAACGCTGCCATCGGCGGCCCATTGCAATGTGCCATAATCTCCCAGGGGGGGTAAATCGGCCAACAGTTGTAAGCTGCCATCCACCGCGCGGCGGTATATTCCAAAAGGCGGGTACAGGCGTTCATCGTCGCCCTGGATGGCAAACCCGACCGATCCATCGCTGAAAGCGTAGGGATCGGTCACGCCATAAGGGCCTGCTTCGAGGGTAGACAGGCTGAAAATGGTCTCCGACAGGCCGCTGATCAAATCCAGCCGGTACAAGCCCGGGTTGCTGCCGGCGCGGGCGTGCAGCGCAAAACCGCTGGCCTGATTCCAGTCGAACGTGGAATAGCCGAATTGTTCGGTAGCGGTGTTCGCAATTTCGACGGCCACGCCGCCAGCCACATTGAGCAAACCCAGGCTGTAGCCGACCACCGGGTCAGGCAATTTGACGATGGCATACGCACAATCTGGCGACCATGCAACCACTTCCTGCGCGACGGACTCGGCATAACAGGTTACTCCCTGCGGCAACGCCTCCAGGGTTTCCAATTCACCGCCCGACTTGGGCCAGCGCAAAGCGGCCTCGCCCTCGGAGAAAGACAAATTCACCCCAAGTGCGGGCAGTTCGCTGCGCCTGGGAAGATTGACCACGGGCGCGGCGGGATAATCCAGGGTGCGGTCGGCGATGAACAACTCGCCATTCCAATCGAAAACAGACCAGCTGCGCGGCGCAGAAGGCACATCGGGCTGCAAGAACTCAAACACGCCATCGGCATCCACATCTTGGCGCTGCAAGCCAGGCGGCAAATCCGCAATCAGGCGATAGCCCACCCCTTCGGCAACAAAATACTGCTGCCATACCACACCCGATGCCTCGAAATCTTTCTGCGCCCACGACCACCAGCGCAGCCACAATTCCGGCGCGCCGCCCGGCAGGATATCGCTGCTGGCATCCATGCTGACGGTGACGGCATCCTGCGGTACATCGGAGGCTTCCCAGGCCAGGATGGGGAGGCCACTTTGCCACTGATAGAGCCGCAGCGTGCCATCCTCGACCAGCCAGAACTGCCAGGTTTGCCCGTCGAAACGGGTGATGGCGGCAAACGTGGTCTGCGGGTCTTGCACGGGGATCAGGCCAATCAGTTGTGCGCCGCTTGCTGGTAAAGTGACTGCGCCAAGATGCCACTGCCCATCGGCATCTTGCCCCAGGAAGAGCAGCAGCGCGTCTTCCAAGGTACGCGTCATGCGGCGGATGGTTTGCCATTGGATAGCCGCCAGAGCTGGTTCCTGCCGCGAGAGCCAGAAAACGCGCTTGCCGCTGGTCAGATCATCTATCAGAGCCAGGCCAAAACTGCCGTCACCGTTTTGGTAGGGCAAGGCGGCGATGGTATTCTCCGCTTGGGCGGTGATCGTCCAGCCCAGGTCGCGAAGCGGGATGACTCCGGCAGGCAGCGCGCCCTGAATGGGGTCGGGCGTGGGCGTGTTGGGCGTGCGTTCGGGGGTGATGGTGACGAAGACGAGCGTGGCGGTGGGGGCAGCGGTGGGCGTGGCGCTGGAGATGCCCGTTGGCGCGGGCGTCCAGGTGGCGGGCAGCGCCATGGGGGTGCTGGTGGCGGCGGGCGGGTTGGTAGGCAGTGGCTCACCTGGAACGGGCGAACCCGCCTGGCAGGCGGCCACGAGGCAGGCCAGGCCAATTCCCCAAAGGATGCTCTTGATCGCTTTCATAATGCACCTTTTTGAAGTTGAAATCGGACAGATACCCTGATCTTATCATGTCGCGTTTGGCCTATTCCCTGCAAAGATGAAATCTGCGGGATAGGGGGCTTCGAGGGTGATGGTTTGGCCGTCGGTGGGGTGGGTGAACGTGAGCGAGCAGGCGTGCAGGGCCACACGGGCAATGGGCAGGGCTTCGGCAGACAGTTTGCAGCCATACAGCGCATCGGCGGCCAGGGGCAGTCCGCCCACGAAGCCCAGGTGGGCGCGTATCTGGTGGGTGCGCCCGGTGGCGGGGATAGCCTCGACCAGGGTGAAGTTTCCCAGGCGCTGCAACACCCGCACGTGTGTGATGGCAGATTTTCCTTGTGGGTGGGGGATGGTGCGGTGGCGGCGGTCGCCATTGGGCCGCAGGGGGGTGTCGAAGGTGTACTCATCCCAGGCTGGCGAACCGACCACCAGGGCGTGGTAAACCTTGCGCACCTGGTGGGCGTCGAATTGCCCGTTGAGCGCCCGATGCGCCTCTGCCGTGCGCGCCAGGAGCAAGACACCGGAAGTCTCTTTATCCAACCGGTGGACGATCCACACGCGCCCCCAGGCTGGTTCCAGGACACTGCGCACATGCGGGGCGGCTTTGTCGTAGCCATCGGGCAAAGTGAGCAGGCCGGAGGGTTTATCTACCGCCAGGAGGGTGGAATCGTGGAAAAGGACGGGCAAGGGTGGCAGGTGGCAAGGTGCAGGTGGCAAGTCAGGCACCGAGGCCCACGGCTGGCTTTCAACTTTCAATCTTACCCCCTGCTACCTGCCCCCTCTCGCTTTCCGTCAAGGGCGCTTTTTCGAGCAGATCGGGGCGCTGGGTGGCGGTGCGCAGGATGGCTTGTTGGCGCCGCCAGCGGGCAATGCGGCCATGATCACCAGAGAGCAGCACATCGGGCACGCGCCAGCCGCGAAATTCGGGCGGGCGGGTGTAATGGGGGTATTCAAGCAGGCCAGAGGCGTGGCTGTCGTCTGCGGCGCCGGTGGGGTCGCCGAGCGCGCCGGGGATGAGGCGTGTGATGGCGTCTATCAGCACCAGGGCGGGCAGCTCACCGCCAGAGAGGACGAAATCGCCAATCGAAATCTGGTCGGTGGCGAGGTGCTGGCGGATGCGTTCATCGAAGCCTTCGTAACGCCCGCAAAGCAGGGCCAGGCGCGGTTGGGCGGCCAACTCAGCAGCCACCGCGTGGTTGAAAACACGTCCCTGGGGCGTGAGCAGCACCACCGGGCAGGCCGGCGGTTGGCCCAGCACGGCTTCGACGGCGGCGAACACCGGCTCGGCCTTCATCACCATGCCGCCGCCGCCGCCATAGGGCATGTCGTCGGTGGTGCGGTGACGGTCGGTCGTCCAATCACGGATATTATGCAGCTTCACCAACAGCAAATCATTTTGCCGGGCGCGCTGGACGATGCTGGTTTGCAGGTATGGCTCGAAGACTTCGGGGAAGAGGGTGAAAACATCAAAACGCATGGCCCGATTGTAGCCGCGATGATACCCCCCGGCAAGCGGTTGACCGCATCTCCCCCATCTGGTAAAATCCGCCCGCTCTGTGCGTGGTACCCTTCGCACAGGGCGTATCTTTTTCACACAAGCAAGAAAGGGCTTGACCATGAAAGTTTTACTGCTCAAAGATGTTTATAAACTGGGCCGCGCCGGCGATGTCAAACGCGTTGCTGATGGCTATGGCCGCAACTTCCTGTTGCCGCAAAAGCTGGCAGTGCTGGCCACCGCCAGCGCGCTCAAACGAGCTGAGGAAATCCGCAGCAAAGCCACCGAGGAACGCGCCCTCATCAACAAAGAGATGAGCGCCATCGCCGCAAAATTGAACGGCGTTGTCCTCGCTTTCGGCGCACGCGCCAGTGAGACCGGCAAGCTGTACGGTTCAATCACCAGCCAGATGGTGGCCGATAAGATCGGCAAAAAATTGGGCCTTGAAATTGCCCGCCGCCAGATTGACATGCAGCCGCTTCGCGCCCTGGGTGAATACGAAGTCGGGGTGCGCCTGACCGTAGACCTGATCCCCGAAATCAAGATCATCGTCCATCGCGAAGGCGAAACGATTGCCCTGCCCGAGGACACCACCGAAGAAACCATCGCAGCCGCTGAACCGATCGAAGAAACCTCCGTCGAAGCCTAACCGACCTTTTCACCACCCCCTGCACCGGCCCGTGCTTGCTTGCAATGGCTTCCCATTGCAGACAGCCGGGCCGGTGTTGTGTCTCTGCTATAATGGACGGCGCAGAGTCTTCCCATGTCCAGCCAACCACCCCTCTCCACCGGCGAACAACTGCGCCT
>CAZSFD010000106.1:0-14415 GCA_964606085.1 uncultured Anaerolineaceae bacterium | reverse complement strand
GCTGGCGATCTTCACCGAGCGCTCGAGGCTGGGGATGATGGTGTGGACGCGCGCAACGGGGGCAATGGCATCCACCTCGGCGGCCAGCGGCAAGGCAGGCAGATCAACCACGGCAACAGGTTGTTCGATGCTTTCTGGCGTAGCGGTGGGCAAGGCGGTCGGTTGAGCCGTTGGCTGCACGGCGAATGCTGCCGCTGCACGCCCCTGCCAGCCGACCAGCACAGCCAGGGCAACCACACTCAAGGCGATCAGCCACGCGCCCAACAACACGAAGCGTTCACCCCAACGGGCAATCGTTGATGTGGTATCGGCTGTGGAGATCGAAGGGGATTGGGCTGCCATCGCATAACCTCTTACATGCCATCGTGCAGCGTTTCGAGGAATTCTGCGTTGTTCAACGTTCGCGAAAGGCGTTGCAAAATGGCTTCGGTGGCCGCGCCGTGATCCAAACCAGCCCCATGCGGCGGCTCGGCAACCATGTGGTCGTACATGCGGCGCATCAACCAGACACGCGGCGTGAGATCAGGCCCCAGCAAAATTTCTTCGCGGCGGGTGGATGAGCGTTCAATGTCAATGGCCGGGAAAATGCGGCGTTCCTGCAGGCGGCGCGACAGGTGCAGTTCCATGTTGCCGGTGCCTTTGAATTCCTCGTAGACCACGTCATCCATGCGGGAACCCGTATCTACCAGGCAGGTGGCGATGATCGTCAGCGAGCCGCCTTCCTCGATATTGCGGGCTGCACCAAAGAAGCGCTTAGGCGGATAAAGCGCCGAAGGGTCAATACCGCCCGAAAGCGTGCGGCCCGAAGGCGTCACCACCAGGTTATAGGCCCGCGCCAGACGGGTGATCGAATCCATCAAGATGACCACGTGGCGGCCCGTTTCTACCAGGCGCTTGGCGCGTTCCAGCACCATTTCGGCCACGCGCACATGCGAAGTCACCGGCTCATCGAAGGTGGATGAGATCACCTCTGCATCCACCGAGCGATCCATATCGGTCACTTCTTCCGGGCGCTCACCGATCAGCGCCATCATCAGGTGAACATCAGGATATTTCAATGAGACTGCGTTGGCAATTTGCTTCAAGATGGTGGTCTTGCCGGCTTTGGGCGGCGAAACAATCAGCCCGCGCTGGCCGCGCCCGATGGGGGCAACGAGGTTGATCAGGCGGGTGGCCGTGGTATGGCGGTCTGTCTCCAGGTCAAAGCGCACATCGGGGAAGATGGGGGTCAGTTGTTCAAAATTAGGCCGCTGGCGCAGTTCATCGGGGTCAACGCCATTGATACTGGCGACCTTGAGCAAGCCATAATGCTTTTCCGATTCGCGTGGCGGGCGCACATGACCAATCACCAGGTCGCCATTGCGCATAAAATAGCGGCGAATTTGCGATTGCGAGACATACACATCGTGCGCGCCCGGCTGGTAATGCCCAGAGCGCAAAAAACCAATGCCATCGCTCATAATTTCGAGAATGCCGCCGCGCATTTCGACGCCTTCTTTTTCGGCCTCGGCTTGTTGAATGCGCAAAATCAGGTCTTCTTTTTTCAGCCGTCCAAAATCATGCACGGCAAGCTCTCTGGCCAGTTGCCGAAGCTGGGCCAGAGGGGCGTTTTCAAGTTCGAGTACTTTCATGCTGTTCTCTATTTTTATCGGGGAGTATGGGATTTTCAAAGGGTTAATGAGAGGGAGGGGAAAACAACCGCCGCGTTTTCTTCGCCCAGGTGCAGCGGATACAAACATCTATGCAAATCTTACCAAAAAGGGGAAAGTTGATTGCATTATAGCACGCCGCGAGGGGTGGCGCAAGACAATGAAACGATTTCAAACGGCTTATGCACCTTACAAAAACCTCGGTATAATCGTGCCAATGGACAAGCTGGCCCAACACGCACAGACTCTTTTCGGTTTGCGCCTCTCTGCCGCACAGTTGGCGGCGCTGCAAACCTACGAACGTGAGCTATTAGCCTGGAACAGCCGTTTCAACCTGACCGCTATTCGCGATATCGAGGGGATACAAACCAAACATTTCCTCGATTCGTTCACCTGCCTGCTGGCCTTGCGCGAAAGCGTTGTCGAACGGGTGATAGACGTGGGCACCGGAGCGGGTTTCCCGGGAATCCCCTTGAAAATTATCTACCCCGCCATGCACCTGACCCTGGTCGAATCGATTGGCAAAAAGGTCACATTTTGCCAGCACATGGTCAAAACCCTCAGGCTAGAGGGGGTGGAGGTGCTGCAAGAACGGGTAGAGACCCTGGGCCAAAACGTTCAGCATCGCGAACGCTACGATTGGGCCGTGGCACGTGCCGTGGCAAACCTGCCCACCCTGAGCGAATATCTGCTGCCTTTGGTGCGGGTGGGCGGTCGGGCCTTAGCCATGAAGGGGGAAAGCGGCCCGGCAGAGGCGCAGCGCGCCGAACACGCCATGCGCATCTTGGGCGGACACCTGCGACAGATCATCCCGGTGACGCTGCCGGGGGTGGTGGAAGATCGCTACCTGGTGGTGATGGATAAAATCGCCGCCACGCCCCACACTTACCCGCGGCGAGTGGGCCAGGCCGAGAAAAAGCCCCTATGAACCAACACCCACGCGCCCGGCGCTAACTTGCCAGCAGGTGGATTTTTGTACAAAGCCGGGGGAAAATAAATCCAGGTCGGTGGTTGTGAGCAGGGATTGGGGATAAGCATCCAGGCGGTCGAGCAGATCGGCCCGGCGGTGCGCATCTAACTCGGCCAGCACTTCATCGAGCAGCAGCACCGGCCAATGCGATGTTTTCTCTTTCATCCACGAGACTTCAGCTAACTTAATAGAAAGGATGGCCGTGCGAATCTGGCCGCGCGAGCCATAGGTGCCCAGGTCCAGCCCATTGCCGAGAAAGCGTACTTCGTCGCGGTGCGGGCCGCAGGTGGTCACACCGCGGGTGATGTCCTCCCGCCGTCGCCGGGTGAGTTGATCGAGAAAGCCCTGGCGAATTTGGGCGGGGGTGAACGCGGCGCGGTCTACGGGTGCATCGAGCGGCAGAGCAATTTGCCCGGCGGGGTGCGCGCAGGGGTCGTAAGAAGGCTGGTAAGAAAGGCGCAGCACTTCCGCGCCGTGGCTCAATTCCAGGTGCAGGCGCGCCGCCAGGCGTTCAATTTCTTGAATGGCCTGAATGCGGGCGTGGATCAACTGTGCGCCAGCCTGGGCAAGCTGGGCATCCCAAAAATCGAGCTGCGTCTGATCGCCGCCCCGTTCGTTGATCTGCTTGAGCAGGGCGTTGCGTTGGGTGAGGGTGCGGGTGTAATCGGTCAGCGCCGGGGCGTAGGCGCTGACCACCTGGGAAAGGGTGAGATTGATGTAGCGCCGGCGCTCATCGGGTGCGCCTTCGATGATGCGCGTGGATTGCGGCAAAAACAAGACGGCGTTGAACTGGCCGACGGTCTCATGGGTTTTTCGTTTGACCCCATCCAGCAGCACTTCCTTGCGGAAAGATGTGCCATTGGCGTTCGAGGCGTCTTGAATCAAACGCACTTCCAGGCGATGCGCCGCCCCGCCGCGCTCAAAATCGCCCACGATGCGGGCCACCGCCAACGGCGCTCGCCCGGCCAAAAAATTGACCAATTGGCGGTCGTGTTCGGCATGGAACGAGACAAAGGTTGCCAGGTAGTAGACCGCCTCGAGCAGGCTGGTCTTGCCCTGGGCGTTATCGCCGGTAAGCAACAATGCACCCGGCGGAACATCCATATCCAACCGGGTGAAATTACGAAAATCGGTTAATGAAAGATGGGTGAGGCGCATTTCAGCGAGGGGTCAATCGTAGGCCGCGAACTCCTCGGGGGTCTCAGGCACCCACACGCGTTCGGCAAGATCAGTGTAAAGAATGCCATCGAGGTGATCGATCTCGTGCTGGAAGATGCGCGCCAACCAACCTTTGGCCTTGATCGCCATCGGCTGGCCGCGGCGATTGAAGCCTTTGACGGTGATGGCATCGTGACGTTCGACCTCGCCCAACAGATTGGGGACGGACAAGCATCCTTCAACACCCACCACGGTTTCATCAGATTTGCGGGTGATTTCGGGGTTGACGATGGTGAAGAGCTTTTTAGGGGCGTCTTCTTTTTCATCATCGCCATATTCGACCACAATAATCCGTTCGGAGATGCCCACCTGCGGGGCGGCCAGCCCCACGCCAGGGGCAGCGCGCATGGTTTCTACCATGTCATCCAACAGCGTTTGCAGTTCGGGGCCAAAATCGGTGCGCTTGCGGGCTTTGCGGCGCAACACTTCATGGGGAATGGTAACAATTTCTCGAAGCGACATAACAACCTCTAATTTTCGGCTAAACGTCCCCCGATTTTACCGCGAAATAAATCACCATACGCGGCTTCACTTGGGTTGATTGCTCTGCAACTGGGCCACCTGACGATGATAAGCAGCCAGCCAATCGGCAATGTATTCACGCTGCTGCACCAGTTCGGCCTCCCGCGCCTTGCGTTTACGCTGCGAAATGCGGTGAAAAATTTCATGCTCAACCGAAGGGGGATCAAAAACATCCATAAAGACAAATTTATCACTGCCAACATTGGCGATGACATCGCCATAATTCAGCAGCAAACGCAATATCCCGTCTCGGGTATGCTGCAAGCTGAGGATATTATCTATCGCTGCCGTTTTCTTGGTTTCTTCGCCCAATGGCCGGCGATAAATATCAATAATGGTATCGTCAGTGATTTGATACATGTCGTTGCGCCAGTCCACATAACCATAGACCCACCAAACCGACAAGACCAATACGGCAGCCAACCATAGCCCAAACATGAAGGGCAAGGAGATGAAGGCCAGAAAGCCAAAAATACGAATGATGAGCAAGACGGTGGCAACAAATATCAAGAGATTCGGCCACAGGGTTTCACCCAACAAAACCATCCAATGTTTACGAAAAGTGATCTTGCTGCCTTCTTCGTAACGCATCTTGAAAAAATCGGCCAACAATTTGCGGGCAGCGCTCATTTGCGGCACGGTTTGAGTGGGCACGCCAGCAGGCGGCGGGGCAGCACTGGGCGCTGGCAACCCCAGGCGGCTGCGAATGGCCTTTTCGATGGCTTCAGCCTCCGATTGGCGCACCTGCTGCCGACCACGCCCAACCAATTCATCAATCAGCGCAACCAGGATATTTGGCTCAGCCACCTGGCGCATCACAATCGCGCCAGTGTAGGTTTTGATCGAAATATCGCCATAACCCAAAATACGCCCGATTTGGTCGCTCTGGATGTTGACGGCGACGACTGTACCCAGAGGGGCCTCCTCGCGGCTGTCGTACAGGCCAATCACTTTCTCCAGCCAGATCACCCGCTGATTGGTGACGATGTAATAGTCATTCCCCCAATCAATGTATTGCCATACGCCCATCGCCAACGATACCAGAAAGATGCTCAATCCCAACAAGCCATAAATCCATTGCAAGATACCCGCCGAAAACACAATCGCCAGAAACAGGAAAACCCAACTGATCAGGTTGACACCCACGGGCAGCAACAGCTTGTAGAGCAAAAACGAACGGTGTTTGCGCACGAGTAAATAGATGCTTTCCCCCGCTCCCAGCCAGTCAAATTGAAGTTGACGCGACAGACGGCGGCTCTCAACCGTAGCGACAAAATAAGGAATCACCAACGCATGGTTTTGGATCAGCGCGGCAAAATTGTCGTAATCCATGCGCAAGACAACCGATGGCATTTCTGCCGACACGTTGGCCGTGCGTGGATTGCCATACAACAAGGATTCCTCGCCAACATAATCACCGGGTACCAGGTGCGCCAGCACATGCAGCGAGTCATTTTCGCCTTCCTGACGGCTAATTTGCAAACGGCCTGAAAAGACCACATAAAAAGCTGTGCCAACTTCCCCCTGGTGAAGCAAAACATCGTTCTCTGCCAAGGAAACCATCTCAAAGTTCCTGGCAATGGCTTCGAGCTGCGGGGGTTTGAGCGTTTTAAAAACCGCCATACGCCCCAAGAAAGCAGACACTTTGGCAACATCAACAGGCATACCGGTTTCCTTAAACAAACAAGGGTTTTGCGAGCATGATGTTTGGATCAGGCAACGCAAAACCCCTGCTGCTCATTCGTTTGGCAAAAAGCGATGGCGTCGCCGCTCACCCGCTGCGCATACGGCGAGCCAGGAAGATAACGACCACCAGTACGATAGCCAGGCCAACCAGACCAGGAGCGCCGACTTCATCAGCGAAACCACCCTGGGGCAAGGCGGTGGCAGTAGGCAACTTGGTCAATTGGGCCTCGGCAAGTTTGGTCTTCAGGGCAATCACCGTAGCCGTTTCCGCGCCGATCACATCACGGGTGGGCGTGGCCGTAGCCGCCAGGACGGGTGTTTTGGTGGCGGCGAGCAAGGGCGTAGGCGTAAAGGTGGCCGGCAACCCCTCTGTGGCGGTGGGGACGTTGGCCGTTTGCGTCAGGCTCTGGTTGATCATCTCTTGCTGCTGTGTGGCAACGTTGAGCGCATCTTGCGTGGCCTGGTTCAAACGCGCCGCCGTCATGGTGGGCAAAATTTGTGTGGCCGCAAAAATCCCAATGCAGATCATGGTCAGCACGATCAGTGCGCCTAAGACAATGGCGACGATCACGAAGGTACGGTTGCCCGATTCTTCCGGGGGCGCTCCTTGCTCGCGAGTATCTTCTGCATAAAAATCTTGTGCGCCAAAGGTATCATCTGAAAACTGCTGATCGTCTGATTGGGCGTTGTTGTCATTATCATCGTCGAAATTGAATGTCATATCCTTCTCCTCGCTTCAAGCCTGAGCATCTCCATCATGCCTGACTTATTTTTACTCCAAAACCTCAAGATTAGCCAGTGGCAAGACCAGGCTCTTTTTATTGATTTCGACCACCGCTGCCGTAGTGCGAACACCGTTTTCTAACACCGACAACCCGGGCAGCACTTCAACCACCACCCCCATCTTGCCATGATGCGGATTGCAGGCCATTCGCACCCGCTGGCCCGCCGTAAAATTATTGACATCATTGAGGGGGGCCATTTCGGGGGTCGCCGGGAGGGGGATGATCACCTCAGGCCGCATGATGTTCAACTCGGCATTGACCACAACTTCGCGACGCTTGTTCGTGGAAAGCAACTTAAAAGCAGCCTCGTTCATTGGCAGCTTGCCAAATCCTTCCAACAAAATCACCGGGCAGCGTGTCTTGGCCGCCGCCGGCAACAAGGTCGAGGGCATACTTGCCAAAATCAGCCCACGCAAGGGAATTTCGTTGGCAGCAGCAAACACGCCTTCGTCCTCACAGATGCCCGCCAAAACCACATCGCCGCGCATACTCATATCCAACTGCCCGGCGGCAAGAAGATCGTGGGGGGTTTCCGCTTGCACGTTCAGCACACCAACATCCAGCCGCCCGTTGCCCCAAACCCCCTGAACGAGGGCGCCGCTCGTCGCAATAAAGGCGCCAAAATCTGGCACCAATTCGGTCACTTCGCCTGGGATGCCGGCCCGCAGATCAAAGGGGGGCGTATCCACCTCAAGCAAGATTTGTCCATTGTGGATTGAAACAAGCTGGCCGGCGCGAGGCGCACGGACAACGAGCTTGCTGAAGGGTATCGAGCGCACCGCCAGCACGTCGCCTTCGGCGACATCATCACCTTCTTTGTATTCCAGGTATTCGCCGATCTGCTCAGGGCGCACGCGCAAGGTACGGGCAACGTCCAACGCCATGTGTTCCGGTGCGACATTGGCCTGAGCGATCACGTCGGTTGCGCTCACTTTTTGCCCACGGCGCGCCAGCACAATGCCAGCCACCGGCAAAAGGCGCTCACGTTGAATAGAGGTGACTGGAAGGATGTGCGTTACGTTTGCTAACATAAAAACGATCCTTGTCGTTCAAGATGCAAGAACAATGCCAACGTTCAGGCATTATCCAAATGGGCCTGCCATTTGCGATAGGTTTCGGCCCGGTGGCGGGGTTCTGTGGCCGTGCGCACCGGACGGCCGCGAGCGTCAATGATCAAGCCAAACAAACCGCCTGTGACAGTCGGGTTTGCATCTACCCCAGGGCCGTTGCCAATATCAAAGCGATGGTATGGGTGCAAATGCACTTTGGCCGTCTGACCAATGGGCAGTGGCAACGCTTCAATAGCGCCATATTTCACTTCAAATTCAGCTTTGTGTCCATTGGCGTATGTGATACGCACTTGCACAACCGGCGTACCGCGGTTGGCATTGCCCACCGGTGAAACCACCATCCCCAGGGTTAGAAAAGTCCCCACATCCATCGCCTGGGCGGTCAGAACGGGGTGCGTTTTGGCGGCTGCGCCAAGTGAAGCGGCCAATTGGTTCTGATCGAGGGCCAGTGTCACCATGCTGGTCGGCTGCAACGCGTCCAGCAACAGGAGCAAGCTCTGGCTGGGTGTGGCGGCGTTGACGATGGCGCTGCCGCTGGCAATGATCGGCCCAAACCGATTGGAAAGCCCCAACACATTCCCCAGGCCAGCCGGGAAGGCTTTGCTGGCCCGTCGAAACGCCAGTTGGATCAACACACGCCCCAGGGCCTGCTCGATAGCCAGGTCTTCCTGTGTGGCGGGGATCAGGTAGGGGCGCAAAGCCTTGTTTTGCAAATAGTCTCGCACATACGCTTCTGAAACATCTGCGGCACTCCAGCGCATGATGTCTGCCAGGCTGGTGTGATTGAGTAGCCTGGACAACCCCTCACCCAGGCCCAATTGCGGGTCAACATGCACACTCAGATCACCATTGAAGCCAGCAGCGATGGATGTGGCCGAAGCGCCCATATCAATACCCAGGACAGCCCGGGGGTGCTGAATACGACTCAAAAAACGAATCAGGCGACCGAATGCTACCGAAGTGGGCATGAACTCACCATTCGCCCATTGATCGAGTTCGTGTACACCGGCGATATTTTTGATGC
This sequence comes from uncultured Anaerolineaceae bacterium, assembly GCA_964606085.1. GTDB lineage: Bacteria > Chloroflexota > Anaerolineae > Anaerolineales > UBA4823 > CAIQJJ01. The sequence goes on along the minus strand of CAZSFD010000106.1, from coordinate 5,491 downwards.
GCACCTGGCGGTAAATTTGCGCCATGTGTACCTGGGCTGGTTCAAGCTGTTCGGCATCCAGCGTGGGGCGAATGTTGGGAGCAACGTGCAAGGTGGGCAGTTTGAGCGACTGCTGAACCACTTCGGCCAAGTCCTGGTTGCCGGCGAACAAAATTTCGGGCCGCTCACGCTCAGAAAGCATCTGCGAGGCGGTTCGAATGGCATCGAGCATATCCATCACCGATTGCGAAGCGCCGCCATCTGTGCCGCCAGCCAGAATGACGACATCTGGGCGGTGATAAAGCAAGGCATCTATACGGGCAGCAGCTTTGCGCCGGTCATTCAGGCTGAATTTATCAATCACTTGCGCATAGGTCGCTGAGGCCAGGTGAACGGCGCTTTGGGTGGAAACATCTTCCAGCAAACCAAAGGCAACCGCTTTCAAAGGGCGTCCCGCTGACATCGTGGCAACACAACGGTCAACCCCCGTGCCGTCAGAAAGCCCAGGGAGTATCAGGCGGCCATCATCGCCCAGCAAGGTTCGGCCAGTGAAATGTTGTAGCTGTTCCAGGGCGATGTGAATTCCCTCGCCAATATCGCGATAGGGTGCGCCAGCCGTTGTGGGGGCAACACCCTTGGCCAGGAAGCGGTATTGGCCATCTACCACATCAAACAAAAAAGCACGCGTATGAACGGTGCCCACATCAATGGCGATCAGCGAGTCGGTGGCAACAAGAGAAGTAACCATGAGCCTTCACGTTAGAGAAAAGAAACCAGCCAGAAATTCAAAGAAGTTCAATAGAAAATCAAAGCGCTGCACAAAAGCGGTTAATGTAGCCGTCAGCAGAGAAGCGAATAAGACGCCAAACGTGACAGCCACAAAGAACTGCCCCCCCAGGCCAAGCGCTTCGATCCAAAACTGGCGCTGGGCGGGCAAATCGCCAATGGCTTTGGCGCGAAAGTTGAAGTAAACCAGCGTGGTGGTCATGCCAATCAACGCTGCTGCGGCCATTAATAACGGCATACCCTGGGCATCGAACAGGTTCGCCGTCGCATTAACTTGTGGCAAGATCGTGCCAAACAAAGCGCCACCGATGGCTGTCGCTGCGCCGACCCCCACGAGATAGGCGACAATCGGACGCCCCACGCCGCTGCTGCGCCCCAGGAGTAACAGAAACCCCATGATCAGGCCGATAAGCATCGAAATATCCAACGGGGCATTCGGTGAGAAGATCGGGGCGATCAATTGTTGCCAGATGACGCCATATACGATCAGCACAGTCACATATCCTGCCGACAGGCCAACAAAAATATGGCTCGCCAGCCGAAATAAGACATTATCTCCAATGAGATAACTCAGTACCATGATGGTAAAAATGCTGGCAATGATCATCCCAGCCAGACCGCCCCATTCAGACATCAACTCCGTCATGCTGCGTGCCTCACTTCTTCGATTTGGGCCGGCTCGAAATAGCCAGGCTCAGGTTAAACATGCCGCCCAGGGCGATCACGATAATGGATACCAAAGAGGCCCACGCGACCCCATCCCAGGCTTTGAAGATCACTTGCGGATTCACCCGGCTTTGGTAAGCCGCCGCACCCGCAATGCCAGCCACATAGCCGGCGACCTGCACCTGGTTGGCATCGAAGGTGGCGTTGGGGTCAAAACTTTGCTGGAAATATGGCCGCACCATGGGTTCTGCTTGAGCGCTCAACACCATCAACAATGGGGTATCAGCATCCAACCGGGGGCGTAGCTGTTCGATCCACATGCGCGCCGTATCGGCGCTGTCGGTCATTACCACGACCAGGGCAAAGTCTGAGACCAGATACACGTCCGACTTGAGCGGTTCAACATTCCAACCACGGCCATCGAGCGCACCCGCCAGAGCTTGCCGCGGCGAAAGGGCAAAATTCAACAAGCCGCTTGTACCGCCAGGTAAATAGCCCAACAAGGTATAGTTGGTGTAAGTGATCTGCGATTGGGCATCCACCGCCTGTAACAAACGCTGACTCAGGAAGGGGCCATTCAAGGTGGTAGAAGCGAAGGTCAAAAAGGCTTCCTTTTGCTCCAGGTTTTGCACCACCGGAACAGCCAGATATTCCATTTCGGCAGCCGCTCCGGCCTCATAATCCACGGCGACAAGAACAGGGGCATTGGGCGGCAGTGCCTCAATGCTGCCGCGCAAGTTGGTAATTTCTGGCGGCAAGGCGGCGTCAGGCAGTGCTACCATTTGCGTATCTTTGAACCATAAGCCCAGCAACACAGCCGCAATCAAGCCTACAGCAATAATCCAGCGCAAAGCGATTTGTGATTTGATCGCCACGAAGGGCTGAACCGGACGGGGCTTGCCTTCAGCAGCCAATAACTCATCGAGCAGGGCGAGATGTGCCTGGTGCGCCTCTGTCACCTGTAATTTGTTGACATACACAGGCGGTTTGCGGAAATTGGCAATATCCGGTTCGGCCTGCAAGACGCCTCGGATGCCGCGCAACGGCCCGGCGTTTTCAACCCGGCCATCAGCTTCTTCGCGGAATGCGCTGGCAGGGGCAGCCGCGCCAACGGGTCTCATCGCCTGCAGCCAGGTGGGCAATTCGGCCAACGCCGTCTGCGAGTCATCTGCTGCGGCAGGCGGCAGCTCTTCGGCTGGCGACACGTCAGAGGCGGTGATGCTCGACAACCAGTCAGGTGTGGCATCCAGTTCAGGAACCGGCAAAACATCGCCCCCCTCATCTTCCCAGGGTTCGTCTCCCATCACAAAAGCAGAGGCCACTCCTGGCGCCTGTGCGGGGGGCTGGGCAGGGGTATCGGTTATGCCTGGTGCTAAATCATCAAGACCGGCAAGCCAATCGGTTTTGGCCGTCGGCAAAGAGGCTTGCTCGGTTTCGCCATCTTCTTCATCGGCAAGTGTCATCTCGCTGAGGTCAGAAAGCCAATCTGGCACCGAGCCAAAGGCTGAGAGGTCACCGGTATCGAGGGCGCCGGTCGGGAAGGGTTTCTTGAGCGGTTTTGCAGATGGCGGTTCGTCAGGAACGAGCATTTGTTCAGGAAGTGTTGTGTCGCTGGAGGTGGCCTGTTCAAATTGCGAGAACCAATCGGCAACTGGCTGTGTCGGTGGTTCTCGCTCTGAAAAGAGGCTGGCCGTTTGCTGCTGTTCGGGGGTGCCTGCATCCGCATCACCGACCAACCAGGATGGAATTTCCGTGGTTTCTTCAGGTTGTGATGTTTTCGGCGCGGAAGTTCCCAGGTCAGGTGCCTGGAGGTTCTGCAACCAGTCTGGAAAATCCGACTCGGATGATGCCTGGGCTTGTTCTTGCGCCACATCGGGTAAACCGCCAGGAGCCGTCAGCCAATCGGGTAGATCGGAAGCAGGTTCGGCAGGCGAGGGGGTTGTAGATGGCGTAGAAAACGCCGGTTCGTCTCCGCTCAGGCTGGCGAGCCATTCAGGCAAGTTTTCGCCTGGTTCGCGTTCCGTTGGGGAACTTCTCGAATCTGTCGCATCGGTACGGCTTAAAGAACGCAGCCAATCGGGTACACCGCCGGCATCTGGGGCAGGAGCATCTTCAGTGGCCGACAAGCCTGCCAGCCAGTTTTTCAAATCATCTTGATCCGTGGTGCTTTCGTCGTCTGCAACGCCCCGATCTGCAACGCCCAACTCTTCCATCCAATCGGGCTTATTGGGATCGCCCTTTTCCGTTGGGGCAGCCAACCAGTCCGGTTTTGCGGCTTGTTGGGGCGCTTCTGGCTCTCCCAGGCGAGAGAACCAATCCCCCTCATCACTGCTATCCAGGGTTTCGCCAAGACCTGTGGCAAAGGCATCTTCATTTCCAGCGCGTAAATCGCCCAACCAATCGGAAGATGCGTCAGGAGCCGATGGCCGCTCGGCGGCATTTCCCGCCGGTTGCGCTGACCCGATCACGGGCTTGAGCCGGGCGTGACAATGCCGGCAGGTTTCTGCACCAGCCGGGTTGGGCTTACTACACATTGGACAACGTACATCAGCCATGATTTATCCGTAAGGGCGGTCAGCGCCCATGAGAACGCGCAGTCCTGTGGCAATCGTGCCAAGCGCCACGCCAAATAAGATGCCGCGTCCGCCCCCCAACACCAACGGTTGGAGAATACTTTCCTGTACCAGCGAACGCAGTTCTGGCAAACGATCAGCCAGGTAAGGTGACGTGATAATCAGGGTAAGGAGGGTTGTTCCAAAGAAAATCAACCCGAAAGCGCTGGTGCGCCAGCGAAGCATACGAGCGGCAAAATAAGCCAGCGCCACAGCCATCACAGCGAAAAGTGTTGTTTCGATGGGCAAAAGCCAGTAATCGAACAACCATTGGGTAAACAAGCCCAATGGATTGCGCGGCTCGCTGAGCAGAACATCTATCACGGCGGTGATGATGGGCAACATAAAAGCCAATAAGACGACCAGGCTATACCCCCCCCCTTTGCGCTCACCCTCAAACCGCCGCCAATGCACGCCCAGCAGATTGATCACTCCCGCTAAAACGCCAAAAGCCAACACAAACATGGCAATCTGCACCAAAATTAACTGCACATCGGCCAATACCGGAATGAAGTACCCGGCCAACACCAAGAAGCCAACAACGAGGGCAATTAACCACGGGATAATCTTCATAGAATGCCTGTTAACTTGAGAAGCGCCACCAGGGCCAGCACGGCAATCAACACCCAGCGAATGACATCTTCGGCTTTCAGGCTGGCGGCCTGGGTGCCATCAGCGACCAGGTAAGCATTTGCGGCAAACAATTCTTCGCCAACCAGCGGTTCGTGTGCGGCGGCATACAAAACCGCCTGCGCCGTCAAGTTTTCGCTGCCGCCAATGGTCACACTGCCATTCCGCTCGGCAGAATCGGCCAGCAACACCACTTCGCCGCCAAAGCTGCCAGCGAGTAAGCTGGCCGAAATTCCCTCGCTGCCCAACACGCTCATAGCGCCAACAGTGTAGGAGAAGGGGGTAACGCCGGTAATCTGACTCGCGTCGGGGTTGAATTGTCCGTCGAGGCCGATATCGTTGTATGTGCTGCGCAACGTATTCGTAGACAATATGGAAAGAAGGCCGTCGCCGGAGGTTGCGATGGGCGGTTGATCGCTGATGGATGCGGCGCGGGCGACCCGTTCCAGCATAGCAACCCCTACAAAGGCCGCAGCCCCCTGCAAATCGGCTAAAATGCCGCGCCCAATCGAAACGTGCAGCCGGGTGCCAGCCTCGACAGCCAGGCCCAACATGCGTCTCAGCCGGTTATAGGCGGCAATCTCGCGTTGTTCGCGGCTGATGCGTTTGCGCCCCCTGTTTATGAAGATAAGCATCACGGTGGTGAACGTGATCAGCAAAACAGGCGGCAGAAAAGATTGCAAAATATCCACAAGTTACCTCATGCACGCTGGCGCAAATAAGCAATCAACGCAGCTACTTGCTGGGGATTTTCTAACAAATTGGCAGCCGCATTCAGGCCAGTTGGTGGAAAAATTGGCTTCAAGAATGGCTGCCCG
>CAZSFD010000105.1:0-14659 GCA_964606085.1 uncultured Anaerolineaceae bacterium | reverse complement strand
GCTGAATTGCGCACGCTGAATTGCGCACGCTCGCAAACCAAAGGTTTGCGCCACAACAGCCAACCTATTTTCATCCATTGAAAACGCGGGCGAATACCCGCCATCGCTTTCAATTATGGAAACCGATCCAGGCTGTGTAAATACCCCATTGGTCGTGTAAAACAGGATCAATCCCGCGCTGCACGAGCCACCAATTCAAACGTAATCGTTCAGGCCGCCTGCCGCCGATTGAAACCGGCGTCTCAAACAGCCCACCGGGGTTTTCGGCGTCTGCGATGCTGTGCATCGCCATTCATCCGATGCCGGGCGGTGTCCTGAACGATTAAACGCAATAGCGCAAAACTCACGATTCGCTCGGAATGACATCCCAGCTTGCGAAATGGCTCAGAGTGACTTTTGCGGTATTGCGATTAAACCAAAACGAGCCGAGGGGTTTTCCTCGGCTCGTTCCTTATCGTTCAGCTTACGCGACCATCTTTTTCAACACCGTGTTCAACACCCCGCCATCGCGATAATACGCCACCTCAACAGCCGTGTTCAGGCGGGCGATGGCGGTGAAGGTCACTACCGAGCCATCGGCTTTGGTGGCCTTCACGGTCACATCGCTTTGCGGGGCCATCTCGTCACTCAGGCCGGTGATGTCGTATACCTCGTGGCCGGTCAGGCCGAGGGTATCGGCGTTTTCGCCGGGCTTGAACTGCAAAGGCAGCACGCCCATCCCCACCAGGTTGGAGCGGTGGATGCGCTCGTAGCTTTCGGCAATCACCGCCTTCACACCGAGCAGGTTCGGGCCTTTGGCGGCCCAGTCGCGGCTAGAGCCGGTGCCATATTCCTTGCCGGCCAAAATGATCGTGGGCACACCAACTTGCTGATATTTGACAGCGGCATCGTAGATGGGCATTGCGGCAGATTGATGGGCCGCTTCGCCCTGGTAGATCGTCACGCCGCCCTCGATGCCGGGCGTCAGGCGGTTTTTGATGCGGATGTTGGCAAACGTGCCACGCGTCATCACCTGGTCGTTGCCGCGGCGCGCACCGTAGGCGTTGAAATCGCGCGGCTGCACGCCCTGGGCCATGAGGTACTTGCCGGCGGGGCTGTCGGTGGCGATAGAACCGGCCGGCGAGATGTGGTCGGTGGTGATCGAATCGCCGAACAGCGCCAACACGCGCGCCCCGTGAATGTCGCTCACCGCGCGTTCATCCTGCAAATTCTGGAAAAACGGCGGCTCCTGGATGTAGGTGGAGTTGCTGTCCCACTCGAACAACTGCCCTTCGCTGACCTGGATCGCCCGCCAGGCATCGGAGCCGGTGAACACGTCGGCATATTTCGCCTGGAACATCTCTGGCAGCACGTTTTCGGCCACCACCCGCTGAATTTCCTCGCTGGAAGGCCACAAATCGCGCAGGTAAACCGGCTGGCCGTCTTTGCCCTTGCCAAGCGGGTCGTTATTCAGGTCAATATCCACCGTGCCAGCCAGGGCATACGAAACCACCAGCGGCGGCGAAGCCAGGTAGTTGGCCTTGACCAGCGGGTGGACGCGCCCCTCGAAGTTGCGGTTGCCCGAAATGACCGCTGCGGCAACGAGATCGCTGCCGGTGATGGCTTTGGCAATCTCCCCGGCCAGCGGGCCAGAATTGCCGATGCAGGTGGTGCAACCATAGCCCACCACATTGAAGCCCAACTGCGCCAGCGGTTCGAGCAGCCCGGCCTTTTCGAGGTATTCAGTGACCACACGTGAACCGGGGGCCAGGCTGGTCTTGACGTAGGTCTTGACCTTCAGGCCCTTTTCCACGGCCTTCTTGGCCAGCAAACCCGCACCAATCAGCACCGAAGGGTTAGATGTGTTGGTGCAGGATGTGATGGCGGCGATGACGACCGCGCCGTGCTTCATCTCGGCGGCCGAGCCGTTGGTGCCCACGGTGACGGCTTTGCCCAGGGCGTTTTCGGGCAGTTCAAAGCCGCGTTCTTTGGCGGGGGTGGTGAGGGCCTTGCGGAATGCCGGTTGCATGTCGCTCAGGGCCACGCGGTCTTGCGGGCGCTTGGGGCCGGCCAGGCTGGGAACGACGGTGCTCAGGTCGAGTTCGAGCACGTCGGTGTATTCGGGGTCGGGGGAGGTGGGCAGGCGGAACAGGCGTTGTTCCTTGCAGTACGCCTCGACCAGTTCGGTCGGGCGGCCGGTCATCTTCATGTAGCGGATGGTTTCATCATCCACAGGGAAGAAGCCCATCGTCGCGCCGTATTCGGGGGCCATATTGGCGATCACCGCCCGGTCGGTCAGGCTCAAGCTGCCCACGCCGGGGCCAAAGAATTCCACGAATTTATCCACCACGCCGCGCTTGCGCAGCATCTCGACCACGGTCAACACCACATCGGTCGCGGTGACGCCTTCGGCCACGCGCCCGGTGAGCTTCATGCCGATCACATCGGGGATGAGCATGTCTATTGGCTGGCCGAGCATGGCGGCTTCGGCTTCGATGCCGCCCACGCCCCAGCCCACCACGCCCAGGGCGTTGATCATGGTGGTGTGCGAATCGGTGCCGACCAGCGTATCAGGAAAGGCTTCGCCATCGGCATTGGTCATCACCACCGCGGCCAGGTATTCGATGTTGACCTGGTGGATGATGCCGGTGGCGGGGGGAACGACGCGGAAATTATTGAACGCCTTCTGCCCCCAGCGCAGAAACTCGTAGCGCTCGCGGTTGCGCTGAAATTCGAGGTCGGCGTTGCGGGTGAGCGGATCGGGGCCGAGGTAAAAATCCACCTGGACGGAGTGGTCAACGATCAGGTCAACGGGAACGACCGGGTTGACTTTGGCCGGGTCGCCGCCCATGCGGGCCACGGCCGAGCGCATGGCGGCCAGGTCCACAATGGCGGGCACGCCGCTGAAATCTTGCATCACCACGCGGGCGGGGATGTAGGGCATGGCCACACGTTCGCCGGTGGGTTTCCAGGCACATAAATTGATCACATCCTGGCGAGTCACTTCACGCTCGTTGCACTGGCGCAGCAACGCTTCGAGCAAAATGCGGATTGAAAAAGGAAGACGGTCGAGCTGAGTCAGACCGTCTTTTTCGAGCTTAGCGAGGCGGTAGATAGAATAGCTACCGGTAGATGTTTTCAGGGTGTCGCGGGCATTGAAAAAGTTTTTGGACATACTGGAACTCCCAAAAAAAGATAGGGCGCGAAAACGCGCCCGTCATTATACCATTCGGCTATTTGGAGTAATTGGAGAGAAAATGACAAATTACTCATTGCGATTGGTGCGCAACCTGCCGGTAGGCCGCTTGAAGCGCGGGTCACGCTCCAGGGTCAGGCGCAGGCCATCAGCCAATTTGATGCGCGGCTGGTAGCCGAGTTTCTCGCGCGCCAGGGTCAGGTCAGCGCACATGCGCGACACGCCCGGATTATTGCGCGGGTTGTCCATGAGTTCGGCGGTGCTGCCGGTGATTTCTAAAACGAGGCGCACCAGTTCGTGAATGCTGGTTTGCACCCCGCTGCCGATGTTAATAACCAGGTTATCCAGCGCTGGGGCGGTCGAGGCCGCCACCATTGCGTCTACGACATCATCTACATAAACATAATCACGCGTCTGCACCCCTTTGCCGTGAATGACGATGGTGCCATTGTGTGTGGCCTGGCGCAGAAAATTGGGAATGACCGGTGGATTGGAGGCCGGCAAACGCTGCCCTGGCCCATAGGCATTAAATACCCGCAGGCTGACGGTATCTATGCCCCACAAATCACCAATCGTGCGGATATAGTATTCTGAAGATAACTTGGAGACGGCGTAGGGCGTACGCGGGTCAGGGGTGGCGCATTCTTTCAGCGGCTGCGCCTGCTGATCACCATAAACAGCCCCGGAGGAGATGAACACCACCCGCCGCACACCCACATCACGCATCGCCTCCATCAAACTGACGGTGCCACCGACATTGACGGCATTATATTCACGCGGGTACATCACCGATTCAGGCACAGAGACGCGCGCCGCCAGGTGGTAAACACAATCTACATCCTGCAACAATGTCCATAACTTGGGACGATCATTCACATCCCCACGGGTAAACAAGACATCCGGCGAGAGCGTGTTGGCATCACCGGTCGAAAGATCATCCAGCCCGCGCACCTGGTGTCCCTCCCAGGCCAGCCGATTAGAAAGCGCCGCCCCCAAAAAGCCCGCCGATCCGGTGATTAAGAAATTCATAACACAACCTCAGGTAGAATTAAGCTGGCGCTGATTATACTCGATAGAAATTCAGGCCCATCCCAAATATCATTTTGTTTTGCATAATTGTCAAAAAACACAATGGAATCTTTCAAACGACATTTCAAACGGGTCATAGCCATCCTTGCGGGGCTGCTGCTCATCTTGATCACCCAGGGGCGCAGCGTTGCCGCGCAGACCGAACCCACCGACTACGTCCGCACCTACACCCGCTCGGTTGAGTTCGACTTTGTTGGATGGACATGGAACGCCCTGGGCGTCAAGGTCAGCCAGGCTGTTTTGAGCAGCGACGATTATCTTGCAGAGCCAGCCCGCAAAAAAATTGTGCTGGATTACTTAGCCCTGGTCAACCAGATTGGGCAGGCCGAATATCAGCTCAACCAAATTTACATCAACCCTGATATTACCGACCCCGATGCGGCCTCGGTAGCAGAACGGGCGCAGCTGGCTGAATTGATGCGCCAGCGCGCCTTACTCGGCCCGCTCGTCGAAGCCATCATCCAGGATCAGATCAGCGCCATCGTCGCTGAAAGCGGCCTCGACCTGGCCGGACAGCCCACACCCCCGGTGTTATACCATACCACCCAACCACCCTATGCCCTGATCGTCTCGCCGCGTGACCGCATCGAACAGATCGCCGACATCAACATTTCCCCCGATCTAACCGTGGACAAGCTGACCGCTTTAGAAGACGAGGTGGATCAGGCGCTCGATGTCTCCTCGCTCACGGTAGGAATTGGCGGCATCGGGCTATACCCCACCATGGTCATGGAAACTTCCAGCCTGAACTGGCTGACCGAAGTGGTGGCCCACGAATGGATTCACAATTACCTCACCCTGCGTCCGCTAGGAATCAATTATTACACCACCCCTGAACTGCGCATCATCAACGAAACGACAGCCTCCCTTGCTGGCAAGGAAATCGGGCTGGCCGTTTTACAACGCTATTACCCCGAAGCCGTGCCGCCCCCGCCGCCCGTCGCAACAAACGAAGAAGAAACACCACCGGCGCCAACCACGCCTCCCGCCTTCGATTTTCGCGCCGAAATGCACCAGACCCGCGTGATGGTTGATCAGCTTTTATCTGAGGGAAAAATCACCGCAGCCGAAACCTACATGGAAGAACGTCGCAGGGTCTTCGTCGAACAAGGCTATGGCATTCGCAAGCTGAATCAGGCCTATTTTGCCTTTTATGGGGCCTATGCCGATCAACCCGGCGGCGCTGCCGGAGAAGACCCCGTCAGCGCCGCCGTGCGGGCTTTACGCGCCCAAAGTACCACCCTAGCTGATTTTATTCACCGCATCGCATGGGTTACATCCTTCGAAGGGTTACAAAGTATCGTCAATCAACCCTGAAGGTGATCCCCATGGGTGACTGCGGTCAAGATGCTGCCGGACGTGGTGTGACGGAGAACTTGATGGCGGTGCGCACCTTGTCTTCGATTTCCACATCTACAAATTCGGTGGAAAAGACGATATCAATGCCATCTCGTTCGAGATATGACCTGGCAACGGTCAGCGCCTTGACGGCCTGGTTGACTGCGCTTGCCCCGATTGCCTGAACATCGGCACGATGATGTTCACGGATGATCCCGGCAATTGCGCCCGCTACAGCCGAGGTGCGAGAAGTGCCCGAAACTTTGATCATGTCCATGTTGGTTGTCTCCTTGCAGAAGTTGACGAAGGGGCTTATCCATAAGATTTGATGCGTGCTGTTGGGCGAAAACACGTTCTGAAAAGATTGTACAGGATTTTTTTGTCCGAAGCAAGCCGGGGAGAGTGGTAGAATTTTGCTATGTCACGTTGGATGCGTTTTTTCATTGTTTTTGCCCTGGGCCTGGCAGCGGGCCTATTCTACGCCTGGAGGATCAACCCGGTGCAATTGATCGAGGTATCACCCGATACGTTGCGGGAAGATTACCAGACCGATTACGTCTTGATGGTGGCCGAAATCTACCATGCCGACGGCAATACTGCCAACGCCGTGCAACGCCTGGCGCTCCTGGGCGATGCAGCACCGCAGCACATCGTAGATAGCGCGCTCGCCTATGCCCGAGGGCAACTGAATGGCAATCAGGCCATCTATCCCATCGAAGACCTGGCGTTGATGCAAGCTTTATCCGATGCGCTGAAAATACTCCAACCCACCCGCGAACAACCATGAAAAAACGAGATGAGCGCGGCAATCTTTACCTGTTGACGGCCCTCGTCCTGGGGGTTACAGCGGGCCTGATCTATGGCTGGGCTATATCGCCTGTGCAATATACCAAGACCACCCCCAATGTCTTGCGCGCCGATTTCAAAGAACATTACCGGGTACTGATTGCCCAGGCATTTTTGGCCAGCCAGGATATTGGCCGCGCCACGGCACGCCTGGCGTTGCTGGGCGATCCAGATAGTGTGGTAGCGTTGACCCTGCAAGCCCAACGAGCCATTGCCGAGGGCCGCCCTGAAATTGAAATTCAGGCGCTTACTTACCTGATGTTGGCGCTATCGCAAACAGATGCCCCCCTCCAGCTACCCACCTTGTCAGCCGCGCCAGAGATGCCCACCCTGGCTTTGGACGAAAATGCCACGGCCTTGCCCGGCCAGGAGGCCACAGCCACCGCCGTGATCAACCAAAGTGACCAACCTGCCGGGGGACTTGTGGCAACCTCTACGGCATCTACCCGCCAACCTACGCCAACAGCAACGCCCTCAGCAGAAGACCCGTTTGTGCTGCAAGAACAAACGCTGGTGTGCGAGCCGCTGCTGGAAGCGCCCCTATTGCAAATCGAAACCCAGGATGCCCAGGGCAAGCCCGTTCCTGGGGTGCTGATCACCATTCAACGCACCGATGGCGAGGGGGAAGAAAACTTTTTCACCGGTTTGAAACCCGAAATCAGCCTGGGATATGCAGACTTTACCATGCTTGCAGATGTGAGCTACACACTTCAGGCAGGCACAGGCGGGGAAATCATCACCATCGAAACACCCACATGCCAGACAGCAACCGGCAGGGCGTGGGGCAGTTGGAAGCTGTTATTTGCCCCACGTGAATAGCCGTTGCTGATAAGCCAAAATTTGCGCCTGGAATCACGCAATTGCAACGCATAAACCCGTTCAATTCCTTAAGATTCAATGGCCTATATATTGGTGGTACTGGCGTAATGGGGGATTTTTCGGCATATCTAGGGATTGCTGCCCCCACCGCCCCCAGGTGTGGTTGACAAATCGTATTCCGTAAACAATCCGTTAATAATCTGAGGGGGATAGAGATTTAAGAATGACAACCCTTAAAGTATTGTCATTTTTTAGAGTAGCGTAGGTTAATCGCATTGCTCAAAAAGGGCATCATTGGTTAAAATGCAGCCCGACAATTGGCAAAGCCCCAAAATCTTTGCAGACCATGGTGCAGTCGGGAGCCAGTGGCCCTTACAAGCTGGCATTCCATATTTTGCTGGTAAATTTTTAGGGGTATTCGCCTCATGCTTACAGTGTAGCTGAGGAGTTTATTAACGTCTGTACACCCTGTTGAAAAGAGGAGAAACTGGTTATGAAAGCGGATCAAGCCTGGCAAGCTGCATTAGGACAACTACAGATGGAAATGTCCAAATCCACCTTTGATACGTGGGTGCGGGATGCTGAATTGGTGGCCTATGAAGATGGCACGTTTATCCTCGGCGTGCAAAACGCCTACGCTCGCGATTGGCTCGAAGGCCGCCTGTCGAGTACCATCAAACGCTTGCTCACCGGCTTGATGAACCGCTCTATCGAAACGCGTTTTGTCGTCTGGCAGCAAGGCCCAGAACCGGATCCTGAGCCAGAAAAAGTCTCACTGCCGCCCCAGCTAGCCAGCACTTTTCCCCAGAACACTCGTTATTCCTTCGAAAATTTTGTTGTTGGCGCAAGCAATCGCCTGGCCCATGCCGCCGCGTTGGCCGTGGCCGAAAAACCCGCCCATGCCTATAACCCCCTCTTTCTCTATGGCGGCGTAGGCTTGGGCAAGACCCATTTATTACATGCCATTGGCGATGCCTGCCTGCGCCGCGGGCAACAGGTGTTGTATGTATCCTCAGAAGAATTTACCAACGACCTGATCCATGCCATCCGCACGCACACCACGCAGGCCTTCCGCGAAAAATACCGCCAGATTGATGTATTGATGGTAGATGACATCCAATTCATCGCCGGCAAAGAATCGACCCAGGAAGAGTTTTTCCACACCTTCAACACCCTGCACGGCCAAAACAAGCAGATTGTTCTTTCATCTGACCGCCCCCCCAAGGCACTGGTGACCCTGGAAGAGCGCCTGCGTTCCCGTTTCGAATGGGGGCTGGCGGCAGACATTCAGCCGCCCGATTTTGAAACCCGCCTGGCCATCTTGCGCTCCAAGGCCGCCCGCCTGCGGCTGCCCATGCCCGATGACATGCTCGAATTGATCGCCCGCCGCGTGCAATCGAATATCCGCGAATTAGAAGGCGCGCTCACCCGCGTGTCGGCCTTTGCCGAACTCAGCGGGCTGCCGCTGACCGCCAAACTGGTCGATTCGGCGCTGGCCGACCTGCTGCCGCAGCGCCAGGAATTGCAGCCCGATAATCTGATCCGTTCGGTGGCCGATGTTTTTGGGATTGGGGTGGATCGCCTGATGAGCCGTGAACGCTCGCAAGAAGTTGCCCTGCCCCGCCAGGTGGCCATGTACCTGTTGCGCGAAGAAGCACAGTACTCGCTGCCACAAATCGGCGAAACCCTGGGCGGGCGTGACCACACCACCGTGATGTATGCCTGTGATAAGGTGGCTGACCTGCTCGAACGCGACGACCGCCTGCGCCGCCAGGTGATCAAGGTGCGTGAGCAAATGTATGGGTCAGGCCTGGCGATGTAATTGCCCCTTTGCTTTTCCGCCAGGGGAATGTGAGTCACTGGCCTTCCTGACTCACATTCCCCTTATTTTTTAACACCCATGCCCACCCACTTCATCATCATCACCGGCCTGCCCTGCACCGGAAAAACCACCCTCGGCCACTGGCTGGCCAACCAGACCCGCTGGCCTTTTTTCAGCAAAGACGCCTTCAAAGAAGTGTTGTTTGCGCAATTGGGCTGGCAAGACCGTGCCTGGTCGCAAAGGCTGAGCCGGGCCAGCAATGCCATCCTGCTGCTCGCTGCCGAAAGCGTTCTCCGCTCAGGCGGTTCGGTGATTGTGGAGAGCAATTTCGACGCCGTGCTGGATGTCCCCCAACTGCAAAAGCTGGGTCAACCGGTGGATGCCCGGCTGGTACAGGTCTATTGCACGGCCACGCCAGAAGCGGTTGTGGCACGCTTTCAACACCGCGTCGAGACTGCCGCACGTCACCCAGGCCACGTAGATGCCGATTATTTGCCTGCCTTGCGCCAATTGGCCTTTTCATCAGCCAACCAGGCCCTCAATCTGCCGGGGAAATTGATTGAAGTGGATACGACCAGCGGGAATGTGGATTACGCCACAGTGCTGCAAGCTATTCTGGGTTGATGGCTTCACTTGATACCCACAAAACGAGGCGCCCCCCTTTTGTGGGGCAGCGCTTTGGCGCTAAAACCAACCTGACCGAGCAGGCGCAGCCAGGCTGCCTGGGAGAAGAGGCCGGCCAGATGATGATCGGTTTCGATGGTCAATTGTCCCAGGCGACGAATCAGATAGACAAAGGTCATCTCGAAGGTCGTATCGGTGGGGTCGGGATCAAAGTGGTTGCGCAAAATGGTGATCGCCACCCCCTCGCGGCTGGTTTCGGTGAAGGCGGCGGTTTCGTGCTGCTGGTAACTTTCGGCAGTGACATCGGGAACGAGCAGCAACGCCCCGCCCGGCGCAAGATGCTCAAAAGCCGTCTGAAAGGCTGCCAGCAAATCACCCTCACTGAGCATGTAATCAATCGAGTCGGCCACCAAGACGGCATCGAAGCACTGGCCGAGGCGCATGGTGCGCATATCGCCAGCATGATAAGTGACGGTGGGGTTGAGTTGACGCGCCAGATCGAGCATGGGCAGGCTTAAATCTACCCCGGTCAGCGTGAAATCGTTTTTCAAGGTGAAATCGAGATGCCCCCCGCCGCAGCCGAGGTGCAGCAAACTGCGCAGCGGACGCCGGGCATGTTTGCGCAGCAGCGCGGCGATCTGCCAGGCTTCGCTGACATATTCACCAGGCGGGCTGATGATCGGCCACGCCCAGGCCAGATCGTGATACATGCGGTGGGAGGCGGCCGCGCTCATTCAAATTTCACCCGGCGCAGCATCATCTCCACACTTTCGGGCCGAGGGCCTGGCACAAATTTGTGGATATTGGGCACCACGCCAAAAGCCATGCCGCCTAAGAGCAGCACCAGCCCAGGCACGCACACGAATGGCACTGCCATTTTGACCGTTTCGGCCTGTGCACTGGCGGCCGGGTCGGCTTGCACTTGCGCCGTCAAAAAGATAAACACAGCCATCACGCCGCAAACCCCCGCCCACACGAGCAACATGGTGGCAAAGGTGAGCATATTGAGCAGACGACTGCCCGCCTGAACGCGCTCGGTGGTGATGCGGGTGCTGCGTTGGGCGATGGCTGCGTACAAGCGGATATCGGGTATGTTCGCTGGTTGAGCTTGTCGAAACCCGCTTTGGCCAGGCTGCCCATTGGTTTCGACAGGCTCAACCGACGCGTCGGCTTGGGGGGTGGCACGGATTTCAGCAGCAAATTTGGCCTGCATCTCGCCCACACGTTGACGATGGCGCTGCCATAACCAATCGGGATCACGCGTATCTACCTGCTCGACAAAATAACCCGAGGCAGGCACGGTTTCGCGTTCCCACGGTTGGATGCGCCGGTTGGCCAGGTTCATCAGACGGCCAGAAACGCCTGGTTTGTAGGCGACGCCACGCCCCGGTTTCATGCTGGTTTCAATCACCATGCCGTTATCCAATAAGGTATACAGCATCACCAGCGCTTCGCCAAAGACATTTTCTATCGAGGCAAAAACTTGCCGGTCGGGGCTGGTAAAAACCTCGGCCAGCGCGCCTTGTTCAGCGTTCTCGATCAACAATTCGGCATCGTCGGGCTGCAAATAGCGCCGGAACACATATTGATCCACCGAGCCGGGCGACCGAGTTTGCAACACACCCAGGCTGGCAAAGCCCAACGACAACAGGCGTGTACGCAATGGCGCGGCAAATTTGCGGGCGGCCTCGCCCCTTTCGCTGTCGGTCACAACGCGGTAATAAACGGGAATGGTGGGCATCGTTACAAAGTCCCTTTGTACATGCCGCCATCTACGCTGAGCATGACGCCGGTGATGTAGGAGGCCGCCGGCGAAAGCAGAAAAACGGCGGCGTTGGCAAATTCTTCGGGGGTGCTCATGCGGCCCAGCACGCTGCTGCCGGCTTGTTTGGCGATCTCTTCTTCGACGGTGCTGCCGTTGGTTTGGGCGCGGTTGCTCATCAACTCGTAGACGCGTTCGGTCTCCGTCCAGGCGGGCAAAATGGAATTGAAACGGATACCCTCGCCGCCCACTTCGAGCGCCAGGGTTTTGATCAGCCCGACCGTGGCGGCGCGGATGCTGTTGGAAAGCACCAGGTTGGGGATGGGCTGCTTGACCGAATAGGAGGTGATCGCCAGCACGCTGGCCGCCGGCGACTGACGCAAATGGGGCAGCGCGGCCCGCATCAGGCGCACGTGGCTCATCAGCGAAAGCTCGATGGCGCGATACCAGGTGGCATCGTCGAAGCTCTCGAACTTGCCAGGGGGCGGGCCGCCGGCGTTGGTGACGAGTAAGTCTAATCCGCCGAGGGCGGCAGCAGCCTGGCCGACCAGTTCGGCTGGCACGGCAGGGTCGGTCACGTCGCCAGGCAGGGCGATCACCTGGTTGGCGGTTTCGGCAGTGATGCGCTGGGCAGCGGCTGCCACTTTTTCGGGGCTGCGGCTGTTGAGGGCCACGCGGCAGCCTTCGAGGGCCAGGCCTCTGGCCGTGGCGTAGCCGAGACCGCGGCTGGCGCCGGTGATGAGGGCGCGTTTTCCATCGAGGTGTAAGTTCATGGCGAAATCTCCAGAAAGAAAATGGGGCGCAAAAGCGAGTGGCTTTACATTATGCCACACTTCGACTAAACTGAACCGAATTTTCAGGTTTGAGCGTGGAGGATTTCGGCTATGGATTGGAAGATTTTGTTGATTGGCGCGATCATGATCGTGGTGCTGCTGTATGGTTTTGGGGCGGTGTTCAACCGTCAGCGGGCGCAGGCGGCCATGCGTTGGCTGGTGGCCGGGGCAAAACAGGCTGGCAAGCCGGGCATGGTGCGCTGGCGCGGGCGCATGCAATCGGCGGGCCGCCTGGATGTGACCGATTTGCGCCCTCCATACCGCAGCATGGAATTGATCTTCGCCCTCGAACGCCGCGACAACCTGCCGATGTGGCTGTATCAGCATCTCAAAGGGCAACGCGATGAATTGTTTGTGCGCGCCGATTTGCGCTCCCTGCCCGATCCCGAAATTGAAGCCGGCCCGCAAGGCAGCCGCAGCGTGCAAAAACGCCTGGAAGACGCCGAGAAGGGCTATCAGAAGAAAGCGAGCAGCGGGGCATTCGATATCGCCTGGCGCGGCAAAGAGAGCAATTCTTCGCTGACGCGGGTACAGAAATTTCTGGAAAAATACCCGAAGGCCAGGCTGCGCCTTTCGCTGGAACAACAATCGCCGCACCTGGCATTGCGCGTGAACCTGGGGAGTATCTTGCGCCATTCGGCTGAGCAGTTTTTTGATGATTTGCGCGAGGCCGTGAGATAAGTTACGGCAACGTAAAGAAAAACGTAGCCCCCCCGTTCACCTCGCCAGCCGCCCACACTTCGCCCCCGTGGCGCTCGATGATGCGCTTGACCGTGGCCAGGCCAACCCCGCTGCCGGGGAATTCGCTGGCAGCGTGCAGGCGTTGGAACGCGCCAAACAGTTTGTTGGCATAGGTCATATCGAAGCCGGCGCCGTTATCGCGGACGAAGAAGGTGCGTTTGCGGCCGGGCTGCACGCCAAGCTCGATGTGGGCGAGGGGCTTTTGGGCAGTGAACTTCCAGGCGTTGACGAGCAGGTTTTCCAGCACCACGCGCAGCATTTGCGGGTCTGCCGAAACCGTCAGGTCATCGGCAATTTGCCATTCGACGACACGCTGCGGGTTGGATAAGGCCAGTTCATGCAAAATTTCGCCCGCCAATTGGCTCATGTTCACCGGCTGGCGCGCCAGTTCGCTGCGCGCCAGGCGCGAGAGTTTGAGCAGATCATCTATCAACTGGCTCATACGCTGGTTGGCGGCTATGATGCGTTCCAGGTAAAAGCGGCCATCGCTGTCAATCTGCCCGGCGTGGTCTTCGAGCAACATGCGGCTGAACCCATCAATAGCGCGCAGCGGCGTGCGCAGATCGTGGGCGACGGAATAGCTGAACGATTGCAGTTCCTGGTTGGTGGCGGTCAGTTCGGCAGTGCGTTCGGCCACGCGGCGTTCGAGTTCGTCGTTCATGCGCCGCAGGGCTTCCTGGGCCTGTTTGCGTTCGGTAATATCGTGGCCGAGGGTCAGGATGAAGGCTTCGCCGTCAATTTCGATCAATTCGGCTGAAAAGAGCAAAGTGAGGATACGCCTATCTTGGGTGCAAACGGCAATTTCAAGGTCGGTCACACGGCCCGTCGCTTGCATTTGGGCGGCGATAAGGGCAAATTGGCCGGGATCGTGATACAGGCCCAATTCCAGTGGGGTTTTGCCAATCACATCTTCCTGGCGATAGTGCAATTGATCGAGAAAGGCGCGGTTGACCTCGACGTAGGTCTGGTCGCTGGCGCGTTTGATCGCCATGAGCGAGGGCGTGGCATGAAAAGCCAATGAAAACTTCTTTTCAGAAGATTTGAGGGCGGCATCCGCTTTCACGCGTTCGGCAATATCGCGCATGGCGACCAATAAGAGTTTCTTTCCGTGATGGTCAAAAAAACGCCCGGTAATTTCAACCGGAAAAACCCGGCCATCTTTGGTGCGATGATAGCGTAAGGGGATGTAGGCCATTTCCTGGCCGGTGGCTATGGCCTGATGCGTTTGTTCAGGCTCGGCAGAAAGATCGGTGGCGCGCAGGGTCAGCAATTCGGCGCGGCTGAAACCGTAGCGCTGCACGGTAGCGGTGTTGACATCTACCAGCCGCATCGTCTCAACGTCAATCAAGGTGATGGCGTCCGATTCCAGCTCAAACAAGGTGCGGTAGCGCTGCTCGCTCTCTCGCAAGGCCAATTCGGCCTGCTGACGTTCAGCAATTTCGGTTTGTAAGGCCGCGTTGCGTTCGGCCAGTTGGCGGGCGTTGCGCCGCGCCAGGGTCAGGGTTTTCAAGATGCTGCCCTGGGTGAGGATCAGCAAAACCGCGGTAATGGTTAAAACTTGAGTTTAGAGTTCAATTAAGCTAGACAAAGAGAACCTTAAAAATTCAGAA
>CAZSFD010000104.1:0-14674 GCA_964606085.1 uncultured Anaerolineaceae bacterium | reverse complement strand
GCTGATCCGCGATGCCGTCCAGCGCAACGAACCGGTGTATATCTCCGATTGGCAGCCCTCCGCCCCAGCCGAAGATGCCGCTGCGATGCGTTCGCGGCTGGTATTGCCCATCCACCTGGGCGATTCGATTTTGGGGGTTTTAGACCTGCATAGCAGTACAGTGCGGTTGCTTTTGCGGCAAGATTTGGCCGGCCTGCAAGCATTGGCCGACCAACTGGGCATTACCATGCGCAACGCCGAACTGTATACCGAAGCCCTGCAAGCCCGCCAAAAAGCCGAAACCGCCGACCGCCTGAAAACCCGCCTGCTGGCCAATGTCAGCCACGAATTGCGCGCCCCGCTGAACATTATGATGGGGTACAGCCAACTGGCCCTGAACGAACCCAACCCCTATCAGGTGGCCTTGCCGCCTGCCATGCGGCGTGACCTGGGGTATATCTTGAGCCAGGGGGAACATCTCCAACACATGATCAACGACCTGCTCGATTTGTCGCGCGCCGAAATTGGCGCGCTGGAACTGGCCCTCGAAGTGGTGGAACCAAACCAGCTCTTGACCCAGGCCTTCGAGAGCTTCACGAAGAGCCTGGCGGCAACCGAAGCGGTGCATTGGCGCTTGCAGCTTCCCGAGCGTTTGCCGCTTATCCATGCTGACCCGGCCCGTTTGCGCCAGATATTTCTCAATTTGCTGAGCAACGCCGCCAAATTCACCCTCGCAGGGCAGATCGGCCTCGGCGCGGAGGTCGAACCGCCTTATTTGCACGTGTGGGTGCAGGATACCGGCCTGGGCATTCCACCGCATCTGCAAGATCAAATCTTCGAGCCGTTTGTCAGCGTGGATCACGCCGCACGGCGCGAAAAGGGGATTGGCCTCGGGCTGGCGATCACCCGCCGGCTGGTGGCTTTGCATGGCGGGCTGTTATCGCTCGATAGCCAGGCCGGCGTGGGCAGCACCTTCCACGTCTACTTGCCCCTGCCCGACCTGAGCGGCAACGCCCTGGCAGCGACCGCCGAGCGCAACCCCAACCCTGCGGATGAGAGCGAGGGAAATACCTTGTTGTATATTTCGGCTGTCCCGGCCATCCCTGGCGATGTGCAAACCTTTGCCGCAGCGCAGCATGTCAGCATCCAACGCCTGACCATAGGAGATGACGTCGAGGCGATCTTGCGCCTGGGGCAGCCGATCGCCATCGCCTGGGATATTGCCGCGGCGAACCAGCAGCAGACGACCTCGCGCGAATGGAGCCTGATCCAGCGATTGCGCAGCCACCCGCAAGGGGCGCGTTTGCCCTTTTTGGTCTACACCACCCCCCAAACAGGCTCGCCTGCGCCTGACCACAGCCTGACCGGGGCGCTGCTTAAACCGATCCAGGCCCGCAGCCTGGCCGAAATGTTGGCTGGTATTGGCCCAGCCGCCGGGGAACAGCCCATTTGGGTGGTAGATGATGACCCCGAGGCGCTGCGCCTGGTTGCACAAATCTGCCGTGAAATCTTCCCAACCGGCGAAATTCTCACTGCCGAGGATGGCGGGCGCGCCCTTGAAAACCTGGCCCAGATTCAACGGGCCAAGCAAGCCCCCCGGCTGGTTTTGCTCGATTTGATGATGCCCGGCGTGGATGGCTTCGAGGTGCTGGCGGCGCTGCGCCAACATCCCCTGACGCAACGCACCCCCGTGCTGATCTTGAGCGGCAAAATGCTCACCTTTGAGGACGTGCAGCGATTGGATTTTCCGCTGATCTCCTATCAACCCAAACAGCTTTTCACCGCCGATGCGGCGATGGCGACGCTGGCCCAGGCACAGGCGCCGCTTTCACAGCCCAAGGGTACCCTGGCGCGCCATGCCCTGGCCTACCTGATGCAAAATTACACCCAGAATTTGACGCGCGGCGAGGTGGCAAGCGCCGTGGGCGTGACCGAAAGTTACCTTACTTTGATTTTTCGTCAGGAAGTGGGCGTCACGCCCTGGGAATTTCTCTTGCGGCTGCGGGTGGCCCAGGCGTGCGAATTGCTCAAAAGCACCGCCGCCAGCATCACCGAAATTGCCGGGCAAGTGGGCTTCAACGACTCAGCCTACTTCAGCCGCGTTTTCCGTAAACAGATGGGGCTTTCGCCGCAGCAATTCCGCGCCCTGCCGGGGTAGGCGCACATAACCGATGATAAAAACAGAGGGGGATTCTATCTTTTTATCCAAGAGCATTCATTAATCATCCAAGACAAGCCACCGTTTGCAGGGTAATCTGGATATATCCTGGCTTGCTTTCGGATTTGCCTATGCCCAACCCACAAAACACCATTCTTATCATCGAAAACGATATTCCCACTCTGGAACTGTACTGCCAGGCGCTTGGAACAGGTTTTCATACTATTGGCACCTTGAATGCGGCAGAAGCCCTCGAATTGGCGCGGCAAAACAGCATCCAGGCCATCATCCTGGAGCCGGGGATGAACCAGCAACATGGCTGGGACCTGGTGGCCGAATTGCGCCAGGTGTTGCAGCCCACCCCCCCACCCATCATCTTGTGTAGTTGGTTGGATGAGCGCCGCCGCGGGCGCGAGTTGAACGTGGCGGCCTACCTGGTGAAGCCAGTGATGCCTGCTGAGTTGAACGAAGTGCTGCACCAAATCCTGGCGCTACCGCCCAAGAAGAGAGTCCTGATCCAGGGATAAGGATAATCCGAAATCGGCGGATTCTATCTTTTTGTCCAAGCAGTTTATTTAATCCTACAAGACAAGCGAGATGAACATACGGTATAGTGAAATTGTAGCCCTTCCAGATGTTTTCTCGACCCAACCCATTTCAATTTCAGGAGAAAAGAAACATGAAAAACCAGAATAAAAAACTAAACCGCCGCGATTTTCTGCGCCTCTCAGCCGTTGGCGCGGCCGGTGCAGCCCTGGCTGCCTGCCAGAGCGCGCCCACCGCGGCCCCCACCGCTGAACCTGTGGCTGCTGACACCGAACCCACGGCAGCCCCGGCCATGCAAGAAGAAGGCACCCTGGTTTGGTTTGCCCTGCACGCCGCAGACCACCTGCCGCCCTTCCAACAGCAGAAGAGCATGTTCGCCGCCATGTATCCGAAGGTGAAAATCGAAGAAGTCTTCGTGCCGTGGGGCGAATTTACCACCAAGCTGCCCGTGATGCTGGCGGCCGGTGAGCAGGTGGATGTGTGCTGGCACCAGACCCAGGTGGGCATTTCGCTGCAATCGGTAGATTACTGGGTTCGCAAAGACCAACTGGTGGATCTGACCCCCTATTTCGACAGCGACGCCATGCCGCGTTCCGATTTCTTTGAGGGCATCCTGAAGATCAGCGAATTTGGCGGCAAGCTCTACGGCATCCCGTTTGAAATCCCTATGTTTATCTTCTGGTACAACAAAACCCTGCTGGAGGCCGCCGGTGTGGGCATCCCCGATGCCACCTGGACCTGGGAAAAACACCACGAGGCCGCCCAAGCCGCCACCAAGAAAGATGGCGACCGGGTGACGCAATATGGCTCGGCGGGTATTCAGTGGGCCATTGCGGCTGCCCAGGCTGGCGCTAAGATGGTCTCGGAAGATGGCGAAAAGTTGAACCTCGATACGCCGGAGTTCCGCGCGGGCGTCAATGAATGGTACTATTACATCGAAAATCGCCTGGCCCCGGTGGGCGAAGAGTGGAATACCTTCGCCGGGATTCAATCGGGCAATATGGCCATCAACATGACCGGCACCTGGATGTGGAATACCCATCGCCAGGTGGCCCCCGAACTGGGCTTCGATTTCGGCGCATCCGTTGTCCCTGCTGGCCCTGGCCCTCAGCCGATCAGTTGGGCCACCATGGGCGGCACCAACGCCTGGACGGTGCTGAAAGCCTCAAAGACGCCTGAACTGGCTGCCAAGTTTGCCATTCACCTGGGCTACGGGCCGGGCGCCGAACCCTGGGCCGCCACCGGGCGCATCTCGCCGGTCAAACGCTTCACCAAAGATTATTACCAAAAAGTGGGCGGCTTCAACGAAGTGGAAAGCGCCCAATATGGCACAATGCTCGATGCCGCCTTCGCTCACATGGACGCCGGCGCCATGGCTCCCTGGGCGCCCGCCTTCTCATACAAAGAAAAATCCTGGGGCGATGTGGCTGCGATTGTGGACGAGGAACTGAATAAGGTCGCCATTGACAAATCGCAAACCATTGATGAAGCCCTCGGCAATGCTTTCAAGCGCCTTGATCAAATGCTGGCCGAAGCGTAACTCAATCTTTGCCAATAGAAACCCCGATACCGGGAAAGACGGGGCGCCCGCACAGGCGAGCGCCCCATTTTTTTATCAGGATGGCGCGATGAAATTAAACTACAAACAAATCGAAAGTCTGTGGGCCTACATCTTCATCTCACCGGTGGTCTTCGGTCTGCTAATTTTCGTAGCATTTCCTCTGATCTTCGGGCTGTGGACCAGTTTTACCAATTGGGATGCCCTCACCCCGCCCCAATTTATTGGTTTCGACAACTACATCCGGTTGTTTCGCATGACCCAGCCAGTGTCGTTCGCTCAGATTCTTCTAAACACTCTCTTCTTCGTCCTCATGGCCCCGGTGGGGATTGTCGTTGCGCTGATTTTAGGTCTCCTGGCTCATGCCAAACTGCGCTTGAGTAAGGCGTTCCGTTTCCTTTTCTTTTTGCCCACCATTACCTCGGTGGCGGTAATTACGATTGTCTGGAAATGGATGTACAACACCAATTTTGGGCTGATCAATTGGCTGCTAAGTTTGGTGAACATCGCCCCTATCCCCTGGCTGCAATCAGAAACCTGGGCCAGCCTGGCGATTTGGATCGTCATGACCTGGCAGGGCGCCGGTTATGGCATGATGATTGTTCTGGTGGCGCTGCAAGGCATTAACCCAGAAATCCTCGAGGCCGCCACGGTGGATGGCGCGGGGGCCTTGCAGCGTTTTTGGAGCATCACCTTACCTCTGTTGACCCCGGTGCTGTTTTTTATGCTGGTGACATCGGTGATTGGGGCGTTTCAATTGTTTGGGCCAGTTTATATGATGATGGACAACCAGCACATGGGCGCTGGCGGCCTGACAAACGCCTACAACACCACGACCGCCGTGGTTTTCATTCACCATTTCGCCTTCAAAAAAGGGATGTGGGCATTTTCTTCGGCTGCTTCCTACGTGCTGGCGACGATCATCTTCGTTTTCACTTTCATCCAATTCAAGTTCCAGAAAAAATGGGTTTATTATGAATCAGAAAAATGATGTATTCCTTGAACCCGAAGCAGATGCTCGCTGGCTGCGGCGCGGGATGGAGTGGGTTGGCAAAATGCTGCTCGAATTGTTGCTGCTGGCCTTGATCATCACCGCTTTGCTGCCCTTCTGGTGGATGATCAGCGGCGGATTTAAGCCTCTGGCCGATTTGTTCGTCTTTCCGCCGCGTCTGTGGCCTTCGCGCTGGGTGACAGCCGGCTACGATCTGGTTTTTCAATTTTTCCCGTTTGTATGGCGCAACTTCTTGAACAGCGTCCTGGTTTCGGGCTTATCCAGCGTTGGGGTGATTCTTTCCACCTCCCTGGGGGCGTTTGCCTTTTCACGGATGCGCTTTCGCGGCAAGGAGACGATCTTCAACCTGGCGTTGGTGACCCTGATGGTGCCGTGGGTGGTGCTGCTCATCCCGCGTTTCATCATGTTTAAATCTGTTGGCTGGGTGGATACACTCTTGCCGCTGATTGTGCCGCACTTTTTCGGCAGCGCCTATTTCCTGTTCATGCTGCGCCAGTTCTACGCCTCCATCCCCCCCGAACTGGAAGAAGCCGCCATGATAGACGGAGCCAGTTGGCCGCAAATTTATGCCCTCATCTCCCTGCCGATCATCAAACCAGCCTTGATCACCATGTTCCTGTTCACCTTCCTCGATTCGTGGAATGACCTGCTGACGCCCATCATCTACCTCAACGGGCTGGAAAACCTGACCCTGACCAGCCTGATGGCCGGCATCCGCGATGCCTATCACAGCGGCGCGATGATGCACGCCGAAATGGCCGGCGCCACCATCACCGTGGTTCCGATTGTGATCATTTACCTGTTTACGCAGCGGTATATTGTTTCGAGCATGACCTTTTCTGGCCTGAAAGGCTAACCACGAACTCCATCGCCATCCGCCGCCTCGCGGAGTAGAATCGAGGAGAAGGAGAATTTCTGATGAACCAACCGCTTGCTGCCACCCCCCCCATGGGCTGGAATTCCTGGAACCTGCTTGGCGCCGCCGTGAGCGAAGAAAACCTGCGCCAGACCGCCAAAGCAATGGCCGAACTCGGTTTTCGCGATTACGGCTACGAATATTTGGTGATAGATGATTGCTGGTCGCTGCCGGGCAAGCGCGACAGCAATGGCGACCTGATCCCCGACCCGCAAAAATTCCCCAACGGCATGAACGCGCTGACCGATTACGTGCATGGCCTGGGCTTCAAAATGGGCATCTATTCAGACGCTGCCGAAATGACCTGCGCCAGACATCCCGGTTCGTTTGGCTTCGAGGAACAAGATGCCGCCCTGTGGGCCGCCTGGGGGTTCGATTTTCTCAAATACGATTACTGCCACGCCCCTGCCGATCAAGCCACCGCCATCGAGCGTTACAGCCGCATGAGCGCCGCCCTGCAAAAAACTGGCCGCCCTTTCCTCTATTCTTTGTGCGAATGGGGCGGGCGCGCCCCACACACCTGGGGCCGCCGCGTGGGCGGGCAGATGTGGCGCGTGTCGGGAGATGTATTCGACGCCTGGGTCAACCTGTGGGTCGCCGAGTATAACTTCTACGGCATCGGCGTGGATACATCCATTGACATCGCCGCGTCGGTGGCCGATTACGGCGGGCCGGGCGGCTGGAATGACCTGGATATGTTGATCGTGGGCCTAAAAGGGCGCGGCCATATCCCCGGCAGCGGCTTGACCTTCCTCGAATACCAGACACACATGTCCATCTGGTGTATGGCCTGTTCGCCGCTGATGATCGGCTGCGACGTGCGCTCGATGGATAAAGACACAGCCGCGTTGCTGCTCAACCGCGAAGTGCTGGCCGTCAACCAGGATGCGCTCGGCATCCCGGCGCGGCGCGTGCTGCAAAACGGCCGCTGCGAAATCTGGAGAAAACCCCTGGCCGATGGTTCCCTGGCGGTGGCCCTGATCAACCGCGGCTCCACCGGCGCCGACATCGTCCTGCGCGCCTGCGATGTGGGCCTGCTCGATACCCCCAAGTTGGTGCGCGACCTATGGCAAGGCGCCGACATTGCCGATTTCACCGCATCCCTCACCCAACACGTTCACCCCCATCAAACGGTGCTTTTGAAGATCAAGGATTAACACCCGGCATTGCCCATGTGCTACGACTCCTATCCGCATGATGACGCTAACCTTGCCAGCCTGCCCGGCGTGACCATCGCGGCATCGGTCATGAATCCTACGGGCGGCGGGGCCAGGACGCCGGAGATTTTGCTCAACGAAAGCGCCCATCGGTTGGATGGTCTATCCATCGAGGCTTACGAACAATCCAAAACTTTCCAACAGTTCCCACCGCAGATAAGCGTTCCTGCGGTGGGAGTTTTTCAAACGGCCAAACCATGAATTTCACCTCCATCCGTTTCACCCAATCCAGCCAAAACATCGAAACCTATGATTTCATCGAAGTTTCGCTGCATGTCGAACCTGATCCAGCGATCAACCCATTCACAGATGTCAGTGTCACCGGCCTGCTGCGCCGAGAAAACGAACAGCCCATCATCGTGTATGGCTTTTGCGACGCCGACGATGGCAGCCTGTACCGCATCCGCTTTATGGCCGATCAGCCGGGGCGCTACACCTTCACCGTGACGATCCAGCAGGGAGAACAAAGCTGCGCCCACACGGGCAGCTTCACCGCCACGCCCTCGGCCCGTAAAGGCATCGTGCGGGTTGATCCACAGCACCCGTTCCACTTCATTTGGGAAGGAACCGGTGAGCATTATTTCTTCAACGGCACGACGGCCTATTTGTTGATGGGCTTGCGCGATGACGAGGCCATCCAAGAGGTGATAGACCGCCTGGGGGGATACAACATCAACCGGATACGCGTGGCCCTCAGCGCCCGCTTCCCTGGCAGTTTCTGCAACCAGCCGATTTCCCCCTCCGATGACTTTTCGATGACGCTCAACCCCTGGCCGGCGCGCAATCCCCAATCGGTGGATGATCCCGGTTTTGATTTCAGCCGTTTCAACCTGGCGCACTGGCAAAAAGTGGAACGTATGTTGGCGTATGCCCGCCAGAAAGACATGGTGATCTCGCTGATCTTCTACGTCAATGCCACCGAGGTCGCCACCTACCCTTTCCGCGAAAACAAGACCCTGCTGGGCGACGATGAGAAGCGTTATTTCCGTTACGCCGCGGCCCGTTTTGCGGCCTACGCGAACGTGATGTGGGATTTGTGCAACGAATACCGCTATCTTGGCGATCACGCCGCTGCTTTTGAATCTGACCCGTGGGCTGAGACGATGGGCGCGTACCTGAAAAGCTGCGATCCCTGGCAGCACTGCACCAGTGTCCACGGCCACGAGACCTTCAACTTCCGCACTGCACCCTGGGCCGATTTCGCCATGTATCAATACTGGGACGCCCCCGGCGGCTGCATCTTCATGCTCAACAACCGTCTGTTGCAAGAGGCATCTGGCAAAATCATGCCGCAGGTCAATGAAGAGTATGGCTACGAAAGCCTGTATCCCGAACTGCCGATGGGCGTCTATGGCACACAGCGCGAAGCTCACACCCGCGCCGAGGCCGCCTTCGAGATGGTCATGGCCGGCGGTTATCAGACCACTGGCGAGCGCGCCGACATTCCCGGCTGCGGCGGTTGGATCAATGGGCGCGGCAATGCCCAAATGCAAATGTTGGAAGAGTATCGGGCCATCTACAACCTGATGACCTCCTTCGAGTGGTGGAAGATGAACCCGCACAACGAACTGGTCCACCAGCATACGCTCTGCCTGGCCGAACCGGGGCGGCAATACCTGGTGTCCATGCGCTTCACCTGGCGAAAGCACACCTATTTGCTGCTGGAGCCAGGCCGCTACCAGGCCGAATGGTGCGACCCCTTCAGCGAGCGCCGACAACCGATTGGCATCGTCGAGGGGCCAGCCGTCACATTCGAGAATCCACCCGCCGAAGGCGGCCTGTGGGCCATCGCCATCCGCCGGATCGAGGACTCCCCATGAACATCTCCACCATCGCCTCCATCCTGCGCCAGACCCCCAACCGCGGCAGCCTGCACATCTTCCTCGGCGACCCCCGCTCCGAATTGTGCGACAAAACCACCGTCGAACCTGGCAACGGTTACTCGCCCGGCATCTGGACGTGCGGCGTGACGGTTGGGCTGGTCATCAACGAAAAAATTGGCTTTCCCGATCGGCTGCCCGCCGACCAGATCACCTGGGGCTTTGCGTCTGAAAATGGCGCGCCGCCCATCGTGCGCGCCGTGTATGCCTTCGAGGGCGTATCCGTCACCCACGATCTCGTTCACCGGGGCGGGGAGGGCGCCGAAGGGGTGGATTTCAACCGCATCACCCTGGCGGCAGAGCAGCCGGTGGAGGCCCTGGCCTGGATCGCTGTGCGCGGGCGCGGCCCGGCTGGCGGTAAAGTTGTCAGCCTGAAATGGCTTAGCGACGAGAATGTGTTGCTCATCCATGGGACGATCCGCCTGGTCGTGGAGACTCCGCCCTTTTGCGGCCAGATTTTCGAGGATAACGATGGCCCGTTGGCGCTGCTCTGCACCGAGTTGGCCTTAATCCCCGGTCGACCGGACGAAATCTGCTTCAAAACCGAGCACGGCTTCGATGACCGCAACTTTGCCGCCGCCCTGCCCAAGAAACGCCCTCACGCCGCCCACACCGTATCCACTGCCTTTGCCCAGGCCGCAGCCGATTGGGCGCAGGCGCTGCCGGGGCGCGTTTTTGCCCCCGACCAGCGTATCGCCCAGGCCTGGCAGGCCAGCGCCTATCATATTTTGGCGGCCATGGAAGGCGGCCTGCCGCGCATCGGCGTGGTCAATTACCCCATTTTCTGGATGCGCGACGGAATCATCATTTTGCGGGCGCTTGACCTGATGGGCCGCCCCGACCTGGCGCGCCTCGGCAACGACTATTTACAGCCGCTCGACTTTTCTGGCGGCTTCGGCGCCGAATCGGACGCCCCCGGCGAAGGCATCTGGGCGCTGGTCTGCCACGCCCAAATGCACCCCGACCCGGCCTGGCTGGCCGAGGCCTTCCCGCACATCCGGCGGCGGGTGGGCTACCTGGAAAAAATGCTCACCGCCGCCGAACCGCTGCGCGCCCCGATGAGCCGCGTGTTGAATGTGGCGGCCATCAGCGGGATGGAAACCGGGCAGGGGAGATTTGTGCTCTGACCATCCAGGGCCTGACCGCCCTGGTCTTTGGCACGCACGATCCGCAGGATTTTCCCTGGCGCGGCTGGGGCAATCTTGAACCGGGCCTTCAGGCCGCCCTGCGGGTGATGTTTCCAGCACGGATCCCCTACCTGCATGAAAACTTTTAAGTCCTTCATAACTCCCCCCAATCCTATCTATATGAGCCCGCTCGATTTCTTTCTCTCCCAGCCTCCAGTCGAACTCTCCCCTGAGACCCGGTCCGCATTCGATGCCCTGTTCGCCTCGACCCCGCCGGGCGCTTTTATCAATTACCAGCTCGCGGCCCCCAAGTGGCAGTTTCTTTCTTATCTTTGCCAGAGCCAGAACCTGGTACTGCATGGCTCTCAGCATCAGGATATTGATGAAGTTGAACCTCGCAAAGCGCTGGATGTCAAAGCTTTCAGCAACCAGGATGCCATCTATGCCACCACAGATGGCATTTGGGTGATGTATTTTGCAATTGTCGATCGCCGGCGCTTCGACCATATTTCGTTGTTCAATTCTTGCTTGAATGTGCGTATGTCTGCCGACCAGGTTGGGGGGCCATTCTATTTCTTCTCCATCACCCATACGGCCCTGGTGCAAAACCCCTGGTGCGATGGCGTCATTTACATCTTGCCGCGCGAGACCTTCACACAGGAGCCGGAACAATTCATGATGGGCGCGGCCATCATCTTCCCGCATTGGATCAGCTCCCAACCTGCCAGGCCAGCAGCCAGGCTGCGAGTCACGCCGCGAGATTTCCCCTTTCTCGCCCAAATTCACGGCCATGACGATGAAAAACTGGCCCAACTCGCCGCGGCGGACCCCAATGGCTTCCCCTGGCCAGAGGCTTTGGTAACATAGGAATCCTATGCAACTATACTCTGAACTTACCCATCTTGGTCGCTTGCGACGAATGCGCCAACTGGCGAATGCCACACTGCATGAATATGGCCTGGATGAAGTCCGCGCTCAGCTTTAGGAACGTCGAAAAAATAAGTTACCTCAAAGGGGCGCGGTGGAAGAAATGGCCCGGTAGTTCCAGTGGCCCAAGTGATCATCAAAGACGATACGCATCGTGTCCCGATAGTCATCAGCCACCTTACGTCCAGTTTGGTAGGTTTTTTCGGTGATGTTGACGACAACCTTCAAGCCAGGACGAGTAGTAATTCAGCGGCTTGGGAGCGAAATGCGTTGGCGTCAACAGCGTGATAGACATTCCATACTTGTTTGGAAAGTTGGCGAAAGGTTTCTTTCAGGTGTTTGCCTCGCTCACGGATTTTGAGGAAAGCGTGCATGGGCATGGGAAAATGAAACGTGATGCGTGAAGTACGAGAGCACGCATCACATTTCACGTTTCACGTTACGTTTTATTTCAACGCTTCCACAATCTGGTTCACATTGAACTTCATCATGTCAACGTAAGTCGGCGCGTTGCCGCTGGCAGCGGTGATCGAGTGCGTGTACAGCTCCGAAACGACCTTGATCCCGGTCTCGGCGGCGATCTGTTCGGCCAGCTTGGGGTTGGAACCGGTTTCGAGGAAGATGGCAATCGCCCCGGTTTCACGGATATGATCCACCAGCCGCGCCAACTGCTGCGCCGAGGGGGCCGCGCCCGTATTCACCGAGGGGATCACCGTACCGATGATGGTGAACCCGTAGCGGTCGGCAAAGTAGCCGAAGCTCTCGTGGTTGGTGACGATCAAGCGGCGGTCTTCGGGAATTGCGGCCACCTGCTGCTTGATCCAGGTGTCGAGATCGTTGAGTTGGGCAATGTAGGCGGCGGCGTTCTGGGTGTACACGTCTTTACCGTCGGGGTCGGCGGCGATCAGCCCATCGCGGATATTTTCGACGTACTTGACCACATTGAGCGGATCGAGCCAGAAATGGGGGTCGCCTTCGTGATGATGGTGTCCGCCAGCCGAACCGGCAAAGAAGGGGGTGGTTTCAGCCGCCAGACCGGTCAGGGCAATCGTGTATTCGCCCGGTTCCAGGTCGAGCAAGATGCCGCCGTTCAATCCGGCGCAACCTATGGGAAGGGTTTCTTCGACTTCCATTTCGGCACCGTCCGCACTGGTCACAGCCAGCAGCCCGCCATTGGCGGCGATGACATACTCACCATCCTCAGCCACGTCAAATAAGACAAACCCCGCATACCCGCCATCGGCGGCATTCAGCTTGAGCGAGAGCAGTTCGGCCTCGTGTTCGTGTTCGCCGAATTCGCCTTCGTGAGCGTGTTCTTCTTCACCATGCAGTTCAACCGCGCTGGCGGCATCGCTCCCGGCGGCGATCGCTTCTTCGGCGGTCTTGTCGGCCAACTCAGCACATACTGCTTCGGCCTTTTCCTCCGGCGACATCACCGCTTCCTCGCCCTCGCGAGCTTCCCGGCTGGTCAGCCCGGCAGAGGCCTCAATGACCGCCCGTTCACCGCCAGCGTTTTCCAGTGTTTCGGCGGCCCATTCTTCGAAGCCCGCCCCGTTCAAAATCAGCACGCTGGTGTCAGCAATCTTGGCCACATCCTGCGGCGTCGGCTCGAAGGCGTGTGGGTCCACGCCGAGGGGGATCAGCGACTCGATCTTGACCCGCTCACCCGCTACGTTTTGGGCGATCTCGGCCAGGAAGGTCTCGACGGCGAGAACTTTAATTGCTGATTGCTGATTTTTGATTTTTGATTGTTCGGCAGGCGCAGCATTCTGGCAGGCTGAAAGCAAGAGGCTGAGCATCGTCAGCAGAGATAGAATTGTAATGATTATCTTTTTCATTTAAGGCTCCTTGAATTTCCTGACGTTTGAACGCGGCAACGTTTTAACGTCAGGCTGATTGACACCCGGCGCACAACCCGTGCAGTTGCAGCCAGTGTTCTTGAATGACAAACCCGCTTTGCTGGGCCACGCGCGTCATCAACATGGTCAGGTCATCGCCAGCAAAGTATTCCACCCGCCCGCAGCGCGTACACAGCAAAATGTGTTCGTGGCCGTTGGCGGCCCGCAGGTAAGCGTGGCAGCCGTTGGCTTGATGAACGCGGGTGATCAGGCCGAGTTCTTCCAGCTTTTCGAGCGTGCGGTAGACCGTCACCAGGCCCATCTTGGGATACTCGCGCCGCCCCAGGTCGTAGAGATCCACCGGGCCGAGGGCGCGCGTGGTGTTGACGAGCAACTCGACCAGCACACGCAGCGGCGTGGTCAGCCGGTAGCCGCCGGCCTGCAATTGGGCCAGCCATTCATCGGCCAGGGGGGAGGGGAGGGGGGTATCCATAATGGTAGTGAAAATCTTTTTCGATTATAGGGTAAAAAGGCATCCTGTCAAGAGGAAGGCACATTCTTTTTTACCACAGAAGCTACGGAACAAATGGAAAACGCCCCAAGTATTCCGTGGCTTGAAATACGGTTATCTCAACGACCTGGCGGATCAAACAGGTTTGCGCGCTGCCGTCAAGGTCGAACCGATCCATTCAGGCAGCTCGATTTCTCGCAGGTTGGTGAACCCGGCTTCGGCCAACCATTCGTCCCAATCGGCGCGGGTATCCAGCCCGCCAGATTCGGTCGCCAGAAGCATCTGCAAGGCAAAGAGGGCGGCTTCGGGCGGACCGGTTCGGTCTGAGTCGAGGACGAAATCGCGCAGCACGATCCAGCCGCCGGGGTTGAGGGCGGCATAGACCTTACGGATCAGGGCCGGGCGTCCAGCGGGCGGCTCGCCGTTCAACACGCCAAACACCAGCGCCAGGTCGTAGCCAGCCCCCAATTCTTGGCGTTGAAAGTCGCCTTCCTGCACTGCCACCTGCCCAGACATGCCCACCTCGGCAATGAGTTCGCGCGCCACCGGCACGACGCGCGGCAGTTCGTACACCGTGGCGTTCAGCAATGGGTAGCGCTGCGCCAGGGCCATGCTGTAAGCCCCGTGGCAGCCGCCCACGTCAATCAGCCGCAAGGGGCGATCCTGCGCCAGCGGCAGGGCTTCGGCAATCGCGGCAGCAATGGCCGGGGCCGCCGGGCGGGACATGGTGTACAAGCCGTGGACGAAGTTGTGAATCCAATCAGCGGGTTCTTCGTCGCGGCGATTTTCCGCCGGGCGTTGGCCACTTCCTGCCAGGCCACGCGGCCCAGGTCGCCAAACGTCCAGAAAACCATCGCCGCCACCTGCACATCTTCGGCGAAATACTGCACCAACGTCGAAGCCGCCGAGAACAGCGAGCCAAAGGCCACGCCCGCCAGCACTACCGATTCGCAGCAATTCCAAATCTGAAATCCGATTCTGCGGGCAAAGGTCCTTCTGCATGGA
>CAZSFD010000103.1:0-15043 GCA_964606085.1 uncultured Anaerolineaceae bacterium | reverse complement strand
CAAGCACGCGCAGGAAGGTGGCCGGGTTCATCGTCCCCGCGCCGACCTGGGTGTAATAGGGCTGCCAGATCACGCAGCCGTGGGCGGCCCAAAATTCTTGGAGTTTGATGATAATGGTTTGGAAATCGGTTGTCATGGTTATTGCTGATTTTTGATTTGAGATTGCGGATTGGGTTTGGCGGGGGGATTATACCCGCGATGATGGGGCCTGATAAATTTGGGGATTGCAAAGGATGAAAAATTCGGCCATAATCGTTTTATCGTGTTCATTTATTTGTGAATGGGAGGGCCGCCTTATGGTACAGGATAAACTTCGTCCAATTCTGCAAATCAACGTCATGTTGATCATCATCAGCATCGCCGCGCTCACTGGCTGGGCCTGCGGCTGCGGCAGTGGCTCTGATTATCCAGGTTATCCACAAATCGCCATCACCAGCCGCGATGCAGCCCAGGCTGGCGACGAAGGCATCGTCACCCGCTGGCACGATTTCTTCAGCGGCGGCGCTTCGATGAACGACAAAGACGCCGCTTACCTGCAAGATTGGCTGCAAACCGGCGATGTGATGATGGGCCTGCTCGTGCCGCAAGCGCCCGGGGCCGTTGAGCCGGGCAGTGTGACCACACGCACCAACACCATTGGCATGTCTTACCAGATTGTCGGCGAGCGCTACCCGCGCTATTTCGACATCCCCTTGCAGCCCGACCCCGAGGCCGCCAAACAACTCAATGACCTCTTCCCCGCCCCCAGCGGCAAGCAATGGCAGGCGCTCAAACCCGCCAACCTCGATTGGTTGAGCCAGGTGCCCACCCAAACCATCGAGATTCAAAACATCAGCGGGTGGATTAACTACCAGCTCGATTTTCACGGCGGCGATGAGTGCAACCATTGTGAAGTGCAACTGACCGGCTGCACCACGCGGCAGTTTTCGTTTGGCGAGCAGGTGTTGATGAAAGGGATGGGCCTGAGCCAGGTCACATCCAACGGCGAACTGACCTGCGCCGAGCCAATCCCCACCACCATCTTACTGCATGATGATCAGGGCGCACCCCTGCCTGGCAACGTTGTCCTCTCCTTTGGTTTCTGGGGCGGCCCGGCGCACGTCTCCACCATCACCGATACCGTCTCGCTGACCTACCACCTGGCCCACACCGATTCCGTCACCCGCACCGTCAAGCTGGGGACAATCCAATCGGCGGAGGGCTGGAGCTACCACTGGGAAAATATGACCGGGCAAACCATCACGCAGCTCGAAGTCGGCCCGTTGCCCACGCCGCATTGGGAACACATGAATTTCCGCAATATACGCCTGGTGGCCGAAAACCTGCCCACTTGCGCCAGCACTATAGATACGGTCAACCTCAGCGCCAGCCTGGCCCTCACCCCCACCATCACCGCCGAACATCAACTGGCCGTGCAACTGTTGCCCAATGAAGCCACCTGCCCGATCAAAGATGTGGGCGTCCAGCAGCTTGCCAGCAGCGAGGTGATCAGCGCCGGGCAGTCGATCACCTTCACCTGGACGATCACCAATTACGAAAGCAGCGCCGCCAGTGTCACCCTGACTGGCACATTCAGCCCCGCCGCGGCGCTGGCTGACGCCACCCTGCCCGGCGGCTGCACCCGCAACGGCGGCGTGCTTACCTGCCAGGTCAATGACATCCCCGCCCAGGGCAGCGCCCAGGTGCAGGTGACTATCGAAACCGCCGCCGCATACAGCGGCCCGATGAGCAGCATCGTCGAGGTGCAGCCCGTTGGCGCAACCGACAGCCGCATCTACGATAACCGCGCCGGCCCGTGGCAAGTCACCATCAAGGCTGGCGGCGGCCCGGCTATGCAGTTCATTTACCTACCGCTTGTCATCCGGTAGCAGCGCCGCCAGCGCATCCCAAATGCGCTGGCTGGCCTCATCGAGCGCCGCCTGCTCCACGCTGTCGAGCGGCGCATCACACAATGTAAACGGCTGACCGACGCGGATCGTCACCCGCCCGGTCAGCCGTATGGTTTCGGGCTGCCACACCGGCTGAATGTCATAACCGCCGATGGAGACAATCGGCGTCACCGGGCAGGCGGTGCGCAGGGCCATCCAGGCCGCGCCAGGGGCCAGGGGACGTTGCAGGCGGCCATCCCAGGTTGGCTCGCCTTCGGGGGCCAGTGCCACCGCTCCGCCGTTCAGCAAAACCTGGCGGGCGCGCAGCAGGTCGGCCACCGAAAGCCCCTGGCGCTTGTGGGCGAAGAGCAGTTGCGGGCCGTTTTCATCCAGCGCGGCCGCGGCCATCAACCCGGCAATCTCATCCTGTACCAGCCGCCAGGTGAGCAAATGCACATCGGGCCGCCGCTGGCGCAGCACCAGGTAGACCAGCGCATCGGTAATATGCGCAACGTGGTTGAAGGTTAGCAAACAGGCCCCTTGCGGCGGCACGTGTTCGATGCCTTCAACCTGCAACCGATAGAACCGGCGCGCCAGGCCCAAAAGCAGCTTTGCCCCGCCCAGGCGACGCGCCAGGCGCAGGAGAAAGACTCGGCGGCGATAATGAATCAGGGTGGCAATCATCAATCGTGTGATGTGACCAGTTTGCGCCCGGTGGCGGCTTCAATTTGCGGGGAGAGCATGGCCGCGTACGTCACCCACTTGAGCGGGCTTTCGTGCGGCAGGCGGAAGAAGGTGATCTGCAGGCCGGTGTTGACGGCGATGCCGAGGGTCAAGATGGCGTAGATGCCGTTGACGGTGCGCAGCGGAAAAGAAACGTGTTCTCGCTGGGGCGTATGCCATGCGCCCTTACCGACATGATCTTCCACCCATAGCAAGCGCTGATCGGTCAGGTACACCTGTCCGCGGCCAACGAGACCGCCGATTCTTTCGGGTTCGCGCCCGCCCGCGGCATGGGGCGGTTCAGCCCACATTTCGGCGGGTTGTGAGGCCAGCAGCAGGGTTTCGCCAGCATCGAGGGGGATGGGTGACGTGGGAAGCGCCTCCAGCCGCAGCGTCTTTTTCATCTCGTCATACCAGGCGGTGATCGAGCGTTCGACCGGCGGATTGGCGCTGATCAGTTTGAGATAGAAATTATCGCCCACGGCGCGGCGCACCTGCCAGCGGGCGTGGCAGTGCTTACAATCCACGCGTTCGCGCCAGGGCCAGCGGGCCATGTGAACGAGGGCGTCGTTGGCGGCGCACAGCGGACAGCGCCACAGCAGGTGCGGGATCATGCGCCAGCCTGCTCCTGGTAATACCGATAGGCATCGTCCACGGTCTGGATGCGCCAGGCCAGTTCGGGCGACAGCGGCAGGCCCATGCTTTCGAGGCGCAGCAGCACCTCCACCATGCGGATCGAATCCACGCCCAGGTCGGTGACGAAGTAGGCTTCGGGTGTCACCTGTTCGAGGCGCACATGCAGCATATCGGCGACGAGGGCGCGGAATTGTTCAAAGGGGATGGGTTGCAGAGGTGGTTTCATGTTCGGCTTGGGCCATCTGGCGCAGGAGATATTTTTGCACCTTGCCAATGGCCGAGGTGGGCAGGTGGTCGAGAAAGCGCACCTGTTCGGGGATTTTGAAGGGGGCGATCTGGCCGCGGCAGTGGGTCAGCACGTCGGTTTCGCTGAACGCCGCGCCGGGCTGACGTTCGATGTAGGCCCACACGGTCTCGCCCGAAAGCGGGTGTGGCACGCCGATCACAGCCGCACGACGGATGGCAGGGTGTTCGGCCAGGTGCGCTTCCACTTCGGCGGGGAAGATGTTCTGCCCGCCGCGGATGATCAGGTCTTTTTTGCGATCTACCAGGCGCAGGTAGCCATCTTCGCCCAGCCAGCCGATGTCGCCGGTGTAGAACCAGCCAGCGGCGTCGAAGGCGGCGGCGGTCAGTTCGGGGGCGTTGTAGTAGCCGGTCATCATCTGCGGCGTCTGCACGGCAATTTCGCCGCGTGCGCCAGCGGGCAGCGGCTGGCGCTGCTCGTCCACAATGCGCACCTGCACGCCGGGGATGGGGCGGCCCACCGTTTCGGCGGCCATTTGCCAGGGGTCATCGAGGCCCGTCCAGGAAATCATCATGCTTTCGGTGGTGCCGTAGGCATTTTCGAGCGGGCAGCCCAGGCGCTCGTAGATGGCGCGCGCCAATTCGGGCGGGCAGGGTTCGGTGGATGAAGTGACGCGGCGCAGCGAGGACAAGTCAACATTCTCCTGGCCGGGCCAGCGCAGCATCAGGCGGTACATGGTGGGCGAGCCGATCACTTGTGTGACGCGTTCACGGGCGACCAGGGCGAGCATCTCGCCCGGGTCGAAGCGCTCCATCAGCACCACCTTGCCCCCGGCGATCAGCGCCGCCGTCACGCCGAGCATCCCGGCGAAGTGATAGGGCGGGAAGGGCAGCAGCAGGCAGCGCATCAGGCGCAAATTCAGGCGGGGCGAGGCGCTGCTGGCGGCCAGGCTGAAATTGCGCCGCGGCGTGTGCATCACGCCTTTGGGCAGGCCGGTGGTGCCAGAGGTGTAAGTGACGAGGGTGGTTTCGTTGCCGGTGATGCGAAAGCGCCGGGCCGGGGTGTTTTGATTCAGGATTGTTTCCAGCGGGTGAAAGAGCCGCCCATCCCCTTCGGGCAGGCCGCGCACCAGCACGGCGCGCAGATCGGGCAGATCGGGCAGTAAGCGGGTGATCAGCGCCGGGAAATCTTGTCCATACCAGGTTTGCGTGGTGACGATCACGTTGGCGCGGCAATCGGCCAAAATGTGGCGCAGTTCGCGCGCACCCAGTAGCGGGTTGAGCGGCACGTTCATCGTACCGATGGTCTGTGGCAGGAACATGGTGTAGACGGCTTCGGGGCAGGCGGGCAGCAAACTGACCACGCGTTCACCAGGCTGCACGCCCAACGCCTGCAACCCGCCGCCCAACGCCTGGATGCTGGCGTACACCTGGCGGCGCGTCAGGCGTTGCTCGCCGAAGATCAGCAGTTCACGGTCAGGGAAAAGCCGGAAGGCCAGGTTCAGCAGACGTTGCGAGCCGATTTTACCGAAGAGGGTTTGCAGGAGCATGGGGCAGGGGGGCAGGGAGCAAGGGCAGGGGAGCAGGGAACAAGTAACGGATGACGAATACCGAATTCCGAATTCCGAATACCAAGTATAGCAGGTAGCCGGGACAAAGTATAATCATCGTATGTATCCAACCCTGCACATCGGTTCGTTTGCGCTCAGCACACATCTATTGCTCAACTTGTTGGGGGCGGTGGTGTTTGGCGTGTGGGCCTGGCAGCGTTCGCGCAAAGATTTTCCCCATTTTAGCGCCAGCCAGATTATTGACCTGACCTTTTACCTGTTTTGCGGCATCCTGGGCGGGGCGTTGGTGGCGGCCACCATGCCTTACCTGGTGAATGCCCTGTTCGGACAGCCGATCCCGCCGCTGCTGTGGATGGGCTGGCAAAACTGGTTCGGTGCGGTCACTGGCGGTGCGCTGGCTGGCTGGCTGTACGCCCGGCGGCACGGCTACCCGCTGGGCCTATCGTTTGACCTGTTTGCCCCGCTGATCCCGGTGGCGCTGATCTTCATCCGCACCGGCTGCCTGCTGGCAGGCGATTCGGAGGGCAAGCTGACCACCCACTGGCCGGCCCTGGTGCTGCCCGACAGCGCCGGTGTGTGGGCCAGTCGCTATCCGACGCAGATCGTGGATATTTTGATCGGCGTGGTGATCGCCAGCGTGCTGTTTTCGTACGACCGTTTCGTCAGCAGCGTATTAAAGAAAACCCTGCCGTGGCCGTTTGCGGGGTTCAAATTTTGGCTGTATGTGATCCTGTTTTGCGGGCAGCGGCTCTATTTCGAGTTCTGGCGCGCCGATACGCCGCCGCTGGTGGGGGATGTGACGTGGAATCATTTGTACGCGGCGTTGGGGTTGGTGCTGGCTGTGTGGGTGGTGATCACGCGCAGCCGCAAGTAAACGCTATGCCGAGAAACCAACAGGCCAGGAAGTGGATTTCCTGGCCTGTTGGTTTTTTGTACAAAGGACTATTTTGTGGCAATCACCAACCCATATTCCACGGCATCGGCCAGGGCGCGCCAACTGGCTTCGATGATGTTGGTGCTGGCCCCGACGGTACTCCAGCGTTTGCTGTTGCCCTCGGCATCTACGCTGACCGTGTCAATCAGCACGCGCGTGGCGGCGGCGGTGCCGGCATCGCCGTTGATGATGCGGACTTTATAGTCATCGAGGTGGAATCTGCCAAGTTCGGGGTAGCGCCCGATCAGGGCTTTGCGCAGGGCGGTATCGAGGGCGTTGACGGGGCCGTCGCCTTCGGCGGCGGTGTGCAGCACATCGCCGTTGACGCGCACTTTGACAGTGGCCTCGGCAAACAGGCCGCGTCCCTGGCGGTGTTCGACGATGGCGGTGAAGTCAATCAGCTCGAAGGGGGGCTTGTAATCGGCTTCCTTGCGCTTGAGCATCAGGGCGGCCGAGGCTTCGGCGGCCTCGAACGAGAAACCTTGCGATTCGAGCGTTTTGATCTCGTTCAGCACGCCAGCCACGTCCACGCTTTCATCAACTTTCACGCCGTATTCCTCGGCCTTGGTCAGCAGGTTGCCGCGGCCCGAAAGCTCGCTGACCAGCACGCGCTGCATGTTACCCACCAGCGTCGGCTCGATGTGTTGGTACGATTTTTCGTTGCGGCGCATGGCCGTGGCGTGTACGCCGGCCTTGTGGGCAAAGGCGGAGCGCCCAACGTAGGGCTTATGCTCGTCGGCATTGAGGTTGGCCACTTCGGCGACAAAATGGGCCAGATCGTAGAGTTTGGTGAGGTGGCCTTCGGGTAGGCACTGCAAACCGAGCTTGAGTTCGAGATCGGGCATGATGGTACACAGGTTGGCGTTGCCGCAGCGCTCACCGTAGCCGTTGACTGTCCCTTGCACCTGCACCGCGCCCACACGCACGGCAGCCAGCGAATTGGCTACGCCCAGCCCGGCGTCGTTGTGGGCGTGGATGCCAACCGGCAGCCCGGTGGCTTCCTTGACGGCCCGCACCACTTCTTCCACGTCCCAGGGCATGGCCCCGCCGTTGGTGTCGCACGGGATCAGGATGTCGGCCCCGCCGCGGGCAGCAGCTTTGTAGGTTTCGAGGGCATAGGCGGCGTCAGCTTTGTAGCCATCGAAGGTATGCTCGCCATCGTAGATGACGTATTTGCCGTTGGCTTTCAGGTAGGCCACAGTCTGCTCGATGATACGCAGGTTTTCGTCGAGGGTGGTGCGCAGCACGTCGGTCACGTGCAGCGTCCAGGTTTTGCCAAAGATGGTGCAGACTTCTGTCCCGGCGGCGAGCATGGCCTGCACGCTGGGGTCATCTTCCGGGCCGCCTTTGACGCGGCAGGTGGCGCCAAAGGCGCAAATTTTGGCGTGCTGCCAGGCCATATCTTTGGCGCGCTCGAAAAATTCCACGTCTTTGGGGTTCGAGCCGGGCCAGCCGCCTTCGATGTAGGCCACGCCTAAATCGTCGAGGCGTTGGGCAATGCGCACCTTGTCTATGCTCGAAAGCGAGATGCCTTCGCGCTGGGTGCCGTCACGGAGGGTGGTGTCGTAGATTTGGATCATTTTTTTTCCTATTTTCTGGTTGCTGATTTTTGGTTGGTGATTTCCGACTGGCTCAATCAGCAACCAAAAACCACCAATCAGAAATCTTCACACTGGTTGGCGAATAATAATGATGAATGCGGGTGACTGGGTGATGGGATGAGTGGGTGACAAGGTGATTTAAACTCCTTCGACCACAACGGATTTCGAGGTTGAGGATTGTCGGCGCAGGTGGATGATAGCCCGGTATTCGGGCGAGGCGTAGCAGGCTTGCAGGCGTTCGGCGCTCTCGAAAGTGATCACCACGATGCGCTTTGGCTCCCACCCACTGGCCGAATGGATTTTGCCGCCGCGCACCAGGTACTTCCCGCCGTAATGATGGATGATCTCCGTCACCGGGGCGGTGTATTGGGCATAAAGCGCCGGGTCGTGAACGTCGAGGTCGAGGATTTGGTAAACCATTTTGGATTGTAGATTTCTGATTGCCGATTGCTGATTTTCTAATCAACAATCAGCAGTCATCAATCAGAAATCTTTTCGTATGCTGCGATCTTCTCGCCAAACCCCAAAATGTATCCCAGTTCATCCACGCCGCGCAGCAGGCAGTTTTTGGAGAAGGGGTCAATGGGGAAGTTGACGGAATGCCCGGTGGGAAGGCTGACGGTTTGGGCGGCGAGATCAATCGTCACTTCGGCGCGGGGGAGTTCTTCCACCATGTCAAAGAGCATCTTGTGCGTGGCAGCATCTACGATAACTGGCAGCAGGCCGTTTTTGAGGGCGTTGTTGCGGAAAATATCGGCGAAGGAGGTGGAGATGACGGCGCGAAAGCCGAAGGCGGTCAGCGCCCAGGGGGCGTGTTCGCGGCTGGAACCGCAGCCGAAGTTATCGCCAGCCAGCAGCACCGCCGCGCCGGCCTGTTCGGGCTGGTTGAGGATAAATTCGGGCTTCGGCGAACCGTCGGGGTTGTAGCGCCAGTCGGCGAAGAGGTTAGCGCCCAGGCCGGCCTTATCGGTCACTTTGAGGAAGCGCGCCGGGATGATCTGGTCGGTGTCAATGTCATTGACGGGCAGGGGGACGACACGGGAGGTGAGTTGGGTGAATTGGGCCATAAGATTTTTGATTGCTGATTTTCGATTACGCTTTGAGGGCGCAGACCACGCCGATAAAACTATGTTTATACGCATAAACAGGTAAGCAAGGAAACCTGTAGACAAGGGGACAAGGTTACCTGTCTACAGGTCTACTGGTTTACCTTCTCACCCTGTCATACTTCGCGGATCCGTCACGCGCCCCGTCACCGCCGCGGCCGCGGCCGTCAGCGGGCTGGCAAGCAGGGTGCGACCGCCTTTGCCCTGGCGGCCTTCGAAGTTGCGGTTGGAGGTGCTGACGGCATACTGCCCGGCGACCAATTCGTCGCCATTCATCGCAATGCACATCGAGCAGCCGGGGTCGCGCCATTCGGCGCCGGCGGCGCGGAAGATTTCATCCAGGCCTTCGGCTTCGGCGGCGCGCTTGACCGCGCCCGAACCGGGGACAGCCAGGACGCGCATGCCCTCGGCTACTTTGCGGCCTTTGAGTACGGATGCGGCAGCGCGCAGATCGGAAAGGCGGCCGTTGGTGCAACTGCCGATGAAGACCACGTCCACCTTTTGGCCGAGCAGCGCCTGGCCGGGCTGGAGACCCATATACTTGAGGGCCTTGGTCAGCGCCAGCTTTTCGTTGGCGTCGGTGAGTTTCTCCGGGTCGGGGATGCGCCCGCTGATGGGCATGCCCATGCCGGGGTTGGTGCCATAGGTGATCATCGGTTCGAGGGTGGAGGCATCGAGGGTGATGGATTTGTCGTAGATGGCGCCTTCATCGCCGGGGAGGGCTTTCCAGCGCTCCAGGGCGGCATCCCAGGCAGCGCCTTTGGGGGCGAACTCGCGGCCTGCCAGGTATTCGAAGGTCGTTTCGTCGGGGGCGATCAACCCCGCACGCGCGCCGCCTTCGATAGACATATTGCAGACGGTCATGCGCTCTTCCATGCTCAAGGCACGGATGGCGCTGCCGGTGTATTCAAAAACGTGCCCCGTGCCGCCGCCCACGCCGATGCGGGCGATCAGCGCCAGGATGATGTCTTTGGCGGTCACGCCGGGCTGAAGTTGGCCGTCCACGCGCACTTCGTAGGTGCTGGGTTTGCGCTGGAGAAGGCACTGCGAGGCGAGTACATGCTCCACTTCGCTGGTGCCGATGCCGAAAGCCAGCGCGCCGAACGCACCGTGCGTGGCGGTATGACTGTCGCCGCAGACGATGGTCATGCCGGGCTGGGTCAAGCCCAGCTCTGGCCCGATGACGTGAACGATGCCCTGCTGCGGGCTGTTCAGGCCGTAGACGCGCAGCCCAAACTCGGCGGCGTTGTCTTCGAGCATCTTGATCTGCGTCTTGCACATCTCGTCGGCAAAATACAGGCGGCCCAGTTCGGTTTCCACGGGGGCCGGGCGGGTGGGGATGCCGTGGTCTACGGTGGCGACGGTTTTATCGGGGCGGCGCACTTTCAGGCCACGCGCCCGCAAGCCGGTA
The DNA here is from genome assembly GCA_964606085.1 of uncultured Anaerolineaceae bacterium. Lineage (GTDB taxonomy): Bacteria > Chloroflexota > Anaerolineae > Anaerolineales > UBA4823 > CAIQJJ01. The sequence continues at coordinate 4,950 of CAZSFD010000103.1, read as the reverse complement.
AACGCCTGCGGCGAGGTGACCTCGTGAACGAGGTGCAGGTCAATATACAGCACCGCCGGGCTTTCAGGTTCTTGGGCCACGACGTGGGAATCCCAGATTTTTTGGAAGAGGGTTTGGGGAGGGGTCATATTGTTGAAATTACCTCAATTTTTTCGTATGATACAATCACCAAAGAGGTGTGATATGGAGACATTTCAGACAGTTACAACCGTGACAAAAAAAGGAAAGATCATCATTCCAGCACCCACCATCAAAGCAGGCGCACGCGTGAGGGTGACGGTGACGGTGGACGATGAACCTGTTCCCCAGGCGATGTCGCACGGGCAACGTCTGGCTGCTTTAGCGCAATTACGCGGTTCACTCATCGGCACAGATGCAATGTCTGTAGATGAATGGAACCAACATAAACACGAAGTTTGGAAAGTGCGGGGCGATGATGATGTACACGCTAGATAGCGGGGCCATCCTTTGTTATCTGTTCAGTGAAACTGGCACCGATATCCTGGAAGGGCTATTGAGTGACCCAGAAAGTACACTTCAAATTCATGCCGTGAATTGGGTCGAATTGCGCTACATCGAATTACGCGGACGGCTTTTGAAACATAATCCGATTGAAAGCTTTCTACGCATGGCACAAGTGGCTATTTCCGACGATATGGGGGAGACTATGCTAGAAAACGCCGCCCACATCAAAGCCTTTTATGCGCCAATTTCCTTGGGGGATAGTTTTGCCGTTGCTTTCGCTCAAAGCACCCATTCCACACTCGTCACGACCGACCGGGGGGAAATGCAGAAGATTGCGGATGCAGGGGAGTGCGATATCGTGTTTTTGCGGTAGATAGACAAAAGTTAGAGGTTAGGGGTGAGGCGCTAGGATATTCCTAACTCCTAACCCCTAACACGTTTAACTTCCGACACTCGCGGCCACTTCTGGCGCTTCGCCTTCTGCACCACGGGCAACAAGCAGTTTGTTCAATGCCGAAAGATAGGCTTTGGCGCTGGCGACGATGATATCGGTGTCGGCTCCGTGGCCGCCAAAGGTACGCGCCATTTCGACTTCGTGCTGGGCGTCCATTTTGTGTTTGCCGTTGCAGCCCTGGATGCGCACGGTCACTTCGCCGAGAGCGTCAATGCCTTCGGTGATGGCGTGGACGGCAAATTCGAGCAGCACGCTTTCCACCTGCACGATGGCGTCAATGGCTTTGTAGGTGGCATCCACCGGGCCGGTGCCGATGGCGGCGTGGATGTGCATCTGGCCGTCGGGGCCGCGCAGGCGCACGGTGGCGGTGGGCATGCCCATCGTCCCGCAGGCCACTTGCATCCCGTCGAGGGCGAAGATTTCCTTCGGCTGGTAGACTTCGTCGGAGACGAGCGCTTCGAGATCGGCATCGGTGATGGTCTTTTTTTTGTCGGCCAAATCTTTGAAGCGTTTGAATGCCTTCTGTAAATCTTCATCGGCCAGGTTGTAGCCGAGTTCGTTCAGGCGGACTTTCAACGCGTGACGGCCCGAATGCTTGCCCAGCACCAGCTTGCTCTGCGTCACGCCCACATCTTCGGGGCGCATGATTTCGTAGGTTTGCTGGTTCTTCAACATGCCATCCTGATGAATGCCCGCCTCGTGAGCGAAGGCATTGGCCCCGACGATGGCTTTGTTGGGCTGGACGACGATACCGGTGTAGTTTGTCACCATCTTACTCAGGCGCGAAATCTGAGTGGTGTCAATGCCGGTTTCGAGGTTGTACATGGGGTGGCGCGTGCGCAGCGACATGACCACTTCTTCGAGCGAGGTGTTGCCGGCGCGCTCGCCGATGCCGTTGACGGTTACTTCGGCCTGGCGCGCCCCGGCGCGGATGCCCGCCAGGGTGTTGGCGGTGGCGAGGCCGAGGTCGTTGTGGCAGTGGGTGGAGACGATGCACTTTTCGATGCCGGGCGTGTTTTGGATGATGCCTTCGATCAGCGGGCCATATTCTTCGGGGATGGTGTAGCCGACGGTGTCGGGGATGTTGAGGGTGGTCGCGCCGGCCTGGATGGCGATGGCCAACACCTGATAGAGAAATTCTGGATTGGAGCGCCCGGCGTCTTCGGGGCTGAACTCCACATCGGGGCAGAGCGAACGGGCGTAGGCCACCATATCGCCGGCGGTTTCCATCACCTGGTCGCGCGTCATCTTGAGCTTGTATTGCATGTGAATATCGGATGTGGCGAGGAAGGTGTGGATGCGCGGGTGTTTGGCGTGCCGCACCGCTTCCCAGGCTTTGTCAATGTCATTTTTGGTGGCACGCGCCAGGCCGCAGATGATCGGCACTTTGACGTCGGGCTGGCCGGCGGGCGGGTTGCCCACTTCGATGGCGATGCGCCGCACGGCTTCGAGGTCATCGGGGGAGGCCGCCGGGAACCCGGCTTCGATCACGTCCACACCCAGGCGAGCAAGGGCGCGGGCAAGTTCGAGTTTCTCTGCCGAAGTCATCGAAGCGCCCGGCGACTGTTCGCCGTCGCGCAGCGTGGTGTCGAAGATACGAACGTAATTTTGGGTCATAGGAGGTCTCCAGGAATTTGATGCGTGAAACGTGATGGGTGATTTCCTCACGCATCATGTTTCACGTTTCACGTTTCACGTTTTATTTTTTCCAATTTTCCGGCCTTAGCGACCGAACCGCCGCGCCAGCCTGCCACATTTCGGATTCGCGCATTTCTTTCAACTCGGCTTCGAGTTTTTCTCGGTAATCGGGGGCGCTGTTGGCGGCAAGGACGATACGGGTCTGCTCGCCGGAAGCGACCGATTCGTACAGCCAGTCGAAGACAGGTTCGACGGCCTTGCGGAACTGATGCCGCCAATCGAGGGCGCCGCGCTGGGCGGTGGCGGAGCAGTTGGCGTACATCCAGTCCATGCCGTTCTTGTCCACCAGGCGGATCAGGCTTTGGGTAAGTTCTTCCACGGTTTCGTTGAAGGCTTCGCTGGGGCTGTGGCCGTGCTTGCGCAGCAGGTTGTACTGCGCTTCCATGATGCCCGCCAATGCGCCCATGAGCACGCCGCGCTCGCCGGTGAGATCAGAATAAACTTCCTGCTTGAAGGTGGTGGGGAAGAGATAGCCCGAACCGATGGCAATGCCCACGGCCAGGGTGCGCTCGAGGGCGCGGCCGGTGTAATCTTGCTCGACGGCGAAGCTGCTGTTGATGCCCGCCCCGGCTAGGTAATTGGCGCGCACCGAAGCGCCGGAGCCTTTGGGGGCAACAAGAATCACATCCACGAAATCGGGGGCCACCACGCCGGTTTGGTCGGCATAGACGATGGAGAAGCCGTGCGAGAAGTACAGGGCGTCGCCCTTCTTCAGGTTGGCTTTGACCTTCGGCCACAGGATCATCTGCGCCGCGTCGGAAACGAGGTATTGGATGATCGTGCCTTTCTGGACAGCTTCTTCGATGGAGAAAAGCGTCTCGCCGGGCACCCAGCCATCGGCCACGGCTTTATCCCAATAGCGTTTGTCTTCGGGAGCCTGCCCGATAATGACATTGATGCCGTTGTCTTTCATGTTGAGGGCCTGGGCCGGGCCTTGCACGCCGTAACCCAACACCGCCACCACTTCGTTCTTCAGCACTTCACGCGCCTTTTCGAGGGGAAATTCCTCGCGCATGACCACTTCCTCGACCGTTCCGCCAAAATTGATGCTTGCCATTTGATTGCTCCTTCTGCTAGTTATTCGATATTCGTTATTCGATATTCGTTATTCGATATTCGTTATTGACTTATCAGCCAGTATCGAGTTATCGAATTACGAATTATCGAATAACGTTTTTACTTTCCGTTCGCCGCCGGCACTGCCGTCACGCCGCGCGCCATCGCCACCGCCCCCGTGCGCACCATTTCGATGATGCCAAAGGGCTTCAGCACTTCCACCAGGCTGGAGATTTTTGCTTCGTCGCCGGTGGTTTCGATGATCAGCGACTCGTTGGTGATGTCTACAATGCGCGAGCGGTAGACTTCGACGAGCTGCATGATGTCGCTGCGTTTTTCGGGCGGGGCAGCCACCTTCACCAGCACCAAATCGCGGCTGATGGCGGGAACTTCGCTGAGATCGGCCACCTGGATCACGTTGACAAGTTTGTACAGGTTGGCCGTCACCCGCTCCGCATTGACCTGGCTGCCATCCATCACAATGGTCATGCGCGAGACGCCGGGTTTCTCGGTGTGCCCAACCGTGAGCGACTCAATGTTGAACGTACGCCGCCGAAACAGCGAGGCCACCCGGTTCAGCACGCCGGGCTTATCTTCTACTAAAACTACGAGAGTGTGTTGCATAGAAACTCCTTGAATTTCTGATTGCAGATTGCTGATTTCTGATTGTCAATCAGCATTCAGCAATCCACAATCAGCAATTACTTGTCTTTCGCCGTTTCCACAATCGCCGAATGTTTCGGGCGGCGGATCATCTGGTTCAGGTCGGCCCCGGCGGGCACCATTGGGTAGACCGAGTCTTCCTGTTCGACGCGGAATTCGACCACCACCGTGCCTTCAGACTCCTCGGCCTCGCGGATGGCGCCTTCCACTTCGGCGCGGCTGGTAACGCGGATGCCCTTCAAGCCGTGGGCTTCGGCCAGTTTGATGAAATCGGGCGACTTCATCGGCGTGGCAGAGTAGTTCTTCTCGTAGAAAAATTCCTGCCACTGGCGCACCATGCCCAAAAAGCCGTTGTTGAGGATGGCAACGTTGACCTTGATACCTTCCTGCGCGGCGGTGGTCAACTCGGCGGCGGTCATCTGAAAGCCGCCATCGCCAGCCACGGCCCACACATTGGCATCGGGGCGGGCGAACTTGGCCCCAATGGCCGCCGGCAGGGCATAGCCCATCGTCCCCAGGCCGCCTGAAGTGATCAGGTGGAAGGGCTTATCCACCTTGTAGTATTGCGCCGTCCACATCTGGTTTTGGCCCACATCGGTGACGACAATCGCCTC
>CAZSFD010000102.1:0-15478 GCA_964606085.1 uncultured Anaerolineaceae bacterium | reverse complement strand
TTCGATCTTCGCCATTGCTAAAAAGTTCAACCTGACACCCGAAACGATCTGGTGGGCGAACAGCGAATCCCTGGCCAACCCCGATGCCATTGCGCCGGGCCTGGGGCTGCGCATTCCGCCGGTGGAAGGGGTGTACTACCAATGGCAGGATGGCGATACCATCTCGGCGGTTGCCCGTGAATTTAACGCCAATGAAGAAGCCATTATCACCTTCATGGGTAATAACATAGACCTGACCAACCCGGTCATCGAACCTGGTCAATGGGTGATGATCCCTGGCGGCACGGGTGAGATCAAGACCTGGGTTGTGCCAACCATTCCGCGTGGCAAAGCAGGCGTCAGTGCTGGTTCGTCCTTAGGGCCAGGGGCCTGCGCTGGCGGTTATGACGGCGCGTATGGCACAGGCACTTTTGTTTGGCCTTCGTATAATCATACGGTGTCAGGCAACGATTATTGGGCCGGCCATCTGGCCATTGACATCAGCATTGGTGCCGGCGACCCGGTCTTCGCTGCTGATAGCGGTGTGGTGGTCTTTTCGGGCTGGTCGAATTATGGCTATGGCTACATGGTGATGATTGACCACGGCAACGGCTACCAGACGCTCTACGCACACCTGAGTGCGGTGAGCGCTTCCTGTGGTCAAAGCGTGTCGCAGGGGGGTGTGATTGGTTCCGGCGGTAGTACGGGGAATTCCACCGGCACACACTTGCATTTTGAAGTCCGTTTCAACGGCGGCTGGGTCAACCCCTGGTATGTGCTGCCGTAATCTATTCGAGCAATTTCATTCAAGATAAGGAGAATTTCCGATGGCGAAAGATAAATCCCCCGAACCGACGACCGAAACCCTGGCCGAAACCGACAATTACATTGTCTGGTATGCCGAAGAACCCGATGGCGAAAGCACCTATCATCTCGAACTCAACAATGTCACCCTGCACTTCTTCCAGGAAGAATGGGATGAGTTCAAGAAACTGGTTAAAGATTTGCTCTGAGATCGGGCCGAGAATCAAAAAGCCGCTGGTATTCCCAGCGGCTTTTTGATTGGCGAGGGGGTTATTTCGCTACCTTTTCGACATACGAAACCACGCCCTGGCATGGCGGCGTGAAATACTGTGCGACAGTAGCCCAATCGAGCGTCTGGTTGTTGTTCCACGCTTGATGGATGGCATAGGAAACGCAGCCCGCCCCGGCGTGATAGTTTGCCACCGTGAAGCGCCACAAATCTTCGTAGCCGCTCACATGGCCGCCCAATTGACCGCTGGCATTGTAGACGATCTGCCCGACCTGTTCACAGTTGGCGCGCAAGGTTTCGGCGAACAGGTTGACGCTGAAGTTGGAGCTACTCAGGTCAATGCCGAGGGGGCAATCGGCGCAGTCGGCTTTGGCCTGCAAGGCCAAAGCGCCGCGCAACAGGGCCTGGTCATCGCTCTTGAGCAGGGCATAGCCGCTCTGGCAGGTGCTTTCGTCCAAAACCAATGGGCAAAATTGGTTATAAAAGGTGGGATTCCACAATAGCACGGTTTCAGCGCCATTATCGGTGATCTGACCGAGGCCAAATTCCTGGGGGGCTTTGAATACGCCGGGCCAAAATTGGCTCTCTTGCGCGAAGATATTTTTGAGCAATTGGCCGGGGATATTGGTTTGCAGTGAGGCGGTGATAATCGTCTGGTCGAACTGGTTTTGCCAATCCATCACTTGCGGCCAGGCTTTTTCGAGGCCGCAGGCATTGGCGTATCCATTGGCTAACAGCCCGCCGGCCGGGCAGTCGTCTGCGGCCACGCCGCCCTGGGCGATCAGCCGCCCGGCCAGGTAGTGATAGGGGTCTTCGGAGGCGAGCAGGGACGTTTCGCGGGGCGTGGTCAGCCAGGCGGGGGGGCCGCCCACCGGCGGGAACGCCTGCCACACCTCGGCGCAGCTTGCCACCTGCGCGCCATGCCATTGATCGCTCAACACGTCTATATACCAACCCGATTCATCTACCGGCGCGCTGCTGGGACCGCTTTCGATCACCCGCACCAGGGCCGTGAAATGGGCGGTTGTGTCGCCGAAGGTTGAGTCGGCCCAAAATTCTACCGTGTCACCCTCGATGCCGGTGGGCTGCAGGGGGATTGCGCACGCAGCCCCCTGGCAGGTGTATTGCACCCCGCCATACAGGGCGTAGATGGTGGCGATCTGTTCGTTGGGCAGCGGCTCGTCGCCGGTGAGAAGGAGTGTGGGGATGCTCGGACACAGATTTTCGAGCGAGGTCGGCAGGCAGCCATCCAGCGCAACCAACACCTGGGCAGACGGTAACTCAACCATCACTTCCTTCTCAGCCGGCTGCTGGTTGAGAAGCATGAGATATAGCCCGATGCAGGCATCGGTAGATGGGGCGTTTTCATCCAACGTACAGGCGGGCGTATTGAGCCATTCCTGGTAAACCGCCGGGGTGCAGTTGCGCGCAATGTCTTCGCTGGTTGGCCAGCCTTCGTGATCGGTGGTGACGGTGCAGACGGCTTCGTTATTGCTCCACCGTAACAGCCACCAGGTATATTGCGTGTAGGGAACTGTGATCTTGACCTTGCGATGTGGTAGTTGTGTGGCAGCCGAACCAGACCCCCTGATTGCCCCACCGGTCAACAGGAGCAGCACCAATGCCCAGACCAGTAAGTGACGCTGCTTTACCATCTTGGCGCAAACATATCATGGACAAAGTTGGTTGTCAATGTTCGATTGAACATGATAGACTTAAGCGCATGATGTACCCTGTTTTGGTCGTTTCTGAAGCGCCCGGCTTTACCGAACTCATCCAGATCACCCTGGAAGAGGATGGCCGCTACGAGCCGTTTTGCGTGGGCCGGGCTGAACTGGCCGTGCGGGCCGCCCGGCAGAATGGCTTTGTCGCCGCGATTGTAGATTGCGACATTGTTGATATGCCGCTGGCCGACCTGGTCGCGGCCTTACGCGCCGAAAATCCATCTACCCGCCTGTTGATCATCCCACCAAATAACGACTGCGCCCATCCATTGCTCACCCAATTGAATGCCGATGGCTGCCTGACCAAGCCTTTTTATATTCCTGACCTGGTGCGCACCCTGGATAAGCTCACCCAGGTCTCTGCCAAAGCAGCCGAGGCAGCTCAACCGCCGGCCTTGCCCGCAGAACCAGAGGTCATTCCGGCCTGGCTGCAAGATGTCAACCGGGCGGCCCAACATCTCACCCGTCTGTCGCTCGAATCGGCGGCGCACGCGGCGCTGATCGTGCGGGGCGGCCAGTTGTGGGCCTATGCTGGCGATCTGCCCCAGGATGCGGCGCAAGAACTGGCGCAGCAATTGGGCCGCTATTGGGTGGGCGCCCGCCAGGGGCAGAGCGACCTGGCGCGCTTTGTCCATTTGCAGACCACCGCCAGCGACTACATGCTCTACGCTACCAGCCTGGCGGCCAATATGGCCCTGGCCCTGGCTTTCAACGCCGCCACGCCCTTTACCAAAATGCGCGCCCAGGCCGCCGACCTGGCGCGGGCCTTGGCCTCCGATGCGCCCAAGCCGCCGCCCACTTCGCCGCCGCTGCCGCCTGACGATGCCGAAATCCCCGTACTGGACCTGGGCGATGTCCCGCCGCCCATCCCCCCCCGCCGGGCAAAGCAGCCCGCTGGCAGCGCACCCTCAACGCCCCTCCCCGCCGCGCGGCCCGCCAGAGAACCACAGACGGCGCCAGCCTACACATCATCCTTCGCCAACGTGTCGGCCTCGTTCGACCTGAGCCTGCTCCCCGAAGCCGCACCGCCCGATGTCGTCGAACAGCCCACCTCGCCCAGCGAATGGATTCCCGCTCCCGCTCCCGCCGCCGAACCGCCCGCCCCAAAAACCTCGCCAGCCCCCAAGATCACCTCCCGTCGCCATCCCGATACCCGCCCGCTGCGCCTCGACCCGGCCTCGCCCACCGTGTGCAGCCTGAGCTTTGCCTGCGTGCTGGTGCCGCGCCTGCCGCAGCATCACCTGGTGGGCGAAATGGCCGATCAAATTCCCGAACTGATGCGCCAGGTCTGCCTGGCGTTTGGCTGGCGCTTAGAGCATATCGCCGTTCGCCCCGATTATCTGCAATGGCTGGTCAGTGTGCCACCTTCGACCTCGGCCAGCTATCTGATGCGCATTCTGCGCTTTCAACTGTCCGACCGCCTGTTCGAGAAGTTCCCATCCTTAGCCAAAGACAACCCCTCCGGTGATTATTGGGCGCCAGGCTACCTGATCATGAGCAGCCAGCAATTGCCGCCGCCGCATGTCGTCACCGATTTTGTCGCCAATACACGCCGATACCAGGGAGCGGAGGTTTCCGCCGGTTGAAAACTACGAATTGACGTACTCCATGGAGAACCTTCTATGACTGAAGCACAAAATCAGCAGCCAGAGCCAGCCAGCCGTGTCCGCCACGAGATCGAACGCATCATCGCGCAATCGCCCTCGGGACGCGGAGTAGCCTACGAAGACCGCGAATACCTCCTGCAAAAGTTAGACGCCTCGCGCCAGGAGATCGAAGCACTGTTCGAAACCGTTGCCCTCGCTCGCCCAATTTACCCAGGCTGGACGAAAAAGGAAGTTATCTCGCACCTCACCGGCTGGGAAGATGGCAGCCTGGGGTCGCTGCGCGCCATGTTGGCCGGCAACCCGCCCGAAGTGCCAGCCGCCCTGCGCGGCCCCGACTATTACAACGAACAAAGCGTGCTGGAACGCGCCGACCTGTCTTATGAACAAATCCTGCAGGAATGGCGCTTCGCCCGCCAGCAATTTTGTGACCTGGTGCGCGCCATGACGCCGGAACAATTTGCCAGGCCGTTGATCTTTCCGTGGGGGCTGAACGGCACTGTCACCGATGCCATCCTGGGCCTGCTCGCCCACGAGCAGGAGCATGTGCATCAAATTCGCACGCTATTGGAGTAGCCCCCATGCCGCCTACCCTGTATCTCCTCGATGGGCACGCCCTGGCCTATCGCGCCTATTTTGCCATGACCAGTGGCAGCAGCAGCTTTAGCACCAAAGCCGGCGAACCAACCGCCGGCACCTTCGGCTTTGTCAGCATTTTGCTGCGCCTGTTCGAGCAAGAACGCCCCGAATATCTGGCGGTGGCCTTCGATACCGGCAAAACCTTCCGCGACGCGCTCTATCCCGCATACAAAGCCACGCGTGCCAAAATGCCCGACGACCTGCGCCCGCAGATCACCCGCATTCGCCAGGTGGTAGATACCTTTAACATCCCCCGCCTCGAAATGGAAGGCTACGAAGCCGATGATGTGCTGGGGTCGGTGGCGCGCGCCGCCGTGGCGCAGGGCTATGGCGTCAAGATCATCACCGGCGACCGCGATTTGCTGCAGCTGGTGGATGATCGTGTGCTGGTCAACCTGCCGGGCAAGAGCATTGCCGATGCCAAAGATTACCGCGCCGCCGATGTCTTCGCCTACCTGGGTGTGCAGCCAACGCAAATTGTGGATTACAAAGCCCTCGTCGGCGATACGTCAGACAACATTCCTGGCGTGAAGGGCATTGGCGAGAAAACAGCCGTCGCTCTGCTGGGCGTTTACAGCACACTCGATAACCTCTACGCCCACCTGGATGACCTCAAACCCGCCGTGCGTAACAGGCTCGAAGCCGGGCGCGAGATGGCCGACCTGAGCCGCAAGTTGGCGACCATCGCCACCGATGCCCCGGTCAAGCTCGATGTGGCGGCTGCCCGCACCGGCCAGTTCGACCCGGCGGCGGTGGAAGCGATCTTTCGTGAGTTGGAATTTCGCTCGTTGCTCACCCGCCTCGATGTGGTCAAACAGGTCTATGGCATGAGCAGTGCCCCGGCGGCACAGCACGGCCAGCAGCTTTCGCTGTTTGGCCCGGCGCAGGGCGTGGTTGGCGCTCCGCCGCCCCCGCCGCCTGCCAGCGACATCGCCTACGAAATCGTGGATACGCCCGAAGGCCTCGAAGCGCTGCGCCAGCAATTGCAGGCCGCGGCGCTGATCGCCTTCGATACGGAAACCACTTCCACCCATGAAATGACCGCCGAACTGGTTGGCATCTCACTGGCGGTATCAGGCGACAAAGGCTATTACATCCCCGTCGGCCACCAGACTGCCGAACGCCAACTGCCCCTCGATGCGGTTCTCGCCGCCTTACGCGGCCCGTTGACCGATGCGCGCATTGCCAAAGCCGGGCATAACGTGAAGTACGATTACATCGTGCTGGCGCGCTATGGCCTGCCTGTCACCCCGCTTAGTTTCGACACCATGCTGGCCGAATGGCTGGTCAACCCGTCTTCGCGCAACCTGGGGTTGAAAGGTCTCTCGTGGGCGCGCCTGGGCCGCCAGATGACCGAAATCGAAGAACTGATCGGCAAGGGCAAGAACCAGATCAGCATGGCGCAGGTGGCGGTCGAACCCGCCGCGGCCTATGCCGCTGCCGATGCCGCCACCGTGCTGCAATTGATCCCCCAGTTACAAGAAGAGATGGAAAATGCCGGGGCAGCGAAGCTCTTCAGCGAGATGGAAATGCCGCTGGTCCCGATACTGGCCGCTATGGAAATGGCCGGCATCACCCTGGATACGGCTTTCCTGGCGCAAATGTCGGTCGAATTGGATGCCCGCCTGCGCCAACTGGAAAGCCAGGTACATACGGCTGTTGGCGAGCCATTCAACCTCAATTCCACGCAGCAGCTCTCGGTGGCGCTGTTCGACCGCCTCAAGCTGCCGCCGCCGGGCAACACCAAGCGCACCGCCTCCGGCCATTATTCCACCGCCGCCGACGTGCTGGAAAGCCTGCGCGGCCAGCACACGGTGATTGATTGGGTGCTGGAGCAGCGCGAGCTTTCCAAGCTCAAATCTACCTATGTAGATGCCTTGCCGCTGCAAATCAACCCGGCCAGCGGGCGCGTACATACCTCGTACAGTCAGACGGCTGCCGTCACCGGGCGTGTGTCTTCATCAGACCCCAACCTGCAAAATATCCCCACTCGCACCGAGTTGGGCCAGAAGGTGCGCCGGGCCTTCCTGGCTGCGCCGGGCCATCTGCTGCTGGCGGTAGATTATTCGCAGGTGGAACTGCGCATCGCCGCCCACATGTCGCAGGATGCGACGCTGCTGGCGGCCTTCCGCGCCGGGCAAGATATTCACGCCGCCACCGCCGCCGCTATCTACGCCATCCCGCTCGATCAGGTGAGCAAAGACAAGCGCCGGGCGGCCAAGGCGATCAACTTCGGCCTGATCTATGGCATGAGCGCCTTTGGCCTCACCCGCACCTCAGACTTGACGCTGGCCGAGGCCGAAAACTTCGTCAAAGCCTATTTCGAGCAATTCCCCGGCGTCAAAAGCTATCTCGATGGCATGAGGAAACAGGCCGCCCAGCAGGGCTATGTGGAAACCCTGCTGGGGCGCAAGCGCTATTTCCCCACGCTCAAAACCGAACGCAACCCCCAGGTGCGTGCCCGCGAAGAACGCGAGGCCATCAACGCCCCCATTCAAGGCACGGCTGCCGACATTATGAAGCTCGCCATGCTGCGCCTGCCGGCTGCGCTGCACGCTGCTGGGCTTTCGGCGCGCATGTTATTGCAGGTGCATGATGAACTTGTGCTAGAATGTAAGACAAGCGAACTGACCCAGGCGGCCCAGGTGGTGCAGCAAGTGATGGAAAATGCTTACCCCCTCACCATCCCACTCAAGACCGAAGCTCGCAGCGGGCCGAACTGGGGCGAATTGACCCCCTTTACCATTTGAAACCTACTTCGTAAGGATTGGCACATGGCCGGTAACGAACACCTTTTTCAGCAGGCGATGAACCAGGGCCACTCGGCGGCCTGGGATCAGGATTGGAAAGAAGCCGCGGCGTTTTATAAACAAGCCCTGCAGGAATTCCCCGAACATTCCAAGGCGCTCACCAGCCTGGGGTTGGCCTTGTATCAATTACAAGATTACAAAACCGCCCTGGGGTATTATCAGAAAGCCATCAAGGCCACGCCTGCTGACCCGGTGCCGATAGAGAAGGCCGCCGAATTGTATGACTTGATTGGCAATCCCGATCAGGCCATCGAAATGCGCATGAGAGCTGCCGAAGCCTACGTGCAAAGCCGCGATGTGAACAAAGCGATTGAATTATGGGCCAAAGTGGTCAACCACAAGCCCGATCATCTTATGGCGCATTCGCGGCTGGCGATGGTGTATGAGCGGATGAAACAGCCACAACAGGCCATGCACGAATACCTGGCGGTGGCCAGCATCTTCCAGGCCGAAGGCGACCTGGCAAAATCTGTACAGGCGGCCACGCGGGCGCAACAGGTGATGCCCGAAAGCGAGGAACCGCTGCGCGCCCTCGCGATGATCCAGCGAGGGCAGCGCTTGCCGCGGCCCACCCGCCCCAATGCCGTCACATCGCCGTTATCACCGCCATCCAAAACTGCGCCCGGCCTCGGCCAATCCTCGCCAGTGACCGAAAGTCAAGCCGCCCTCGACCCGCTTGCCGAATGCCGACAAAAATCGCTGGCTGTTTTGGCGGGTTTGTTGTTCGACCAGGATGATAACGACCCGACCCCGGCTTCTGCCCGGCGAGGCGGTTTGCAAGCGTTGATGGATGGGGTCAGTACCGGCAGCGACGAAAAGCAGGTGGACCACACCAACATTGTGCTGCACCTCAGCCAGGCCATTGACCTGCAATCGAAAGGGAAAAATGCCAAAGCCCTGGAAGAAATGCAAGGCGCTGTCGAAGCGGGCCTGGATCACCCCGCGGCGCATTTCAACCTGGGCTATCTGATGTGGGAAGCCGATCATCTGACGCCAGCGGTCAAGCATTTGCAGCGTGTGTTGGCGCAAGCCGATTACATGCTGGCGGGCCGGCTGCTGCTGGGCCAGGTCTATGCGGGCATGGGGAAAGCGCAAGAAGCCGCCGTGCAGATGATGGAAGCCCTGCGCCTGGCCGATGCGCAGATGGTTTCGGCCTCGCAAGCCGAAGCCTTGCGGCGTTCGTATGACCCCCTGATTGAAGCCCTGGCGCAGCAAGGCGAACTGGATTTGCAAAAACGCCTCTACAACAACATCCGCGAGATGCTGGTGCGCGGCGACTGGCGGCATCAACTGGCCGCGGCCCGCGAGCAGTTGCCCGCTGCTGAGGCTGGCAGCCCGCCGCTGCCCCTGGCCGAAATCCTGACCGAAGGCCGTTCCAGCCAGATCGTTGGGACGATTTCGCACATCAACCAGTTGGCCCGCGCCGGGCATTATCGCACGGCGATGGAAGTGGCTTTCTTTGCCTTGAAGGAATCGCCGGTCTACCTGCCGCTGCACGCGACCATGGCCGACCTGCTCTTGCGCCAGGAGCAGCGCCAGATGGCGATTAACAAATACAAAATTATCGCTCGCAGCTATGCCATTCGCAATGAGGCCGTGCGGGCCATTTCTTCGTATCGGCGGGTGTTGGAACTCTCGCCGATGGATATGGATGCCCGCAACCTGCTGATTGACCTGCTGGTGGCCAACGGCCAATTGGAACAGGCGGTGGATGAATATCTGCAATTGGCTGATACCCATTACAGCCTGGCTGATCTTGCTGCGGCGCGCACGGCTTGCGAGTTGGCCTTGCGCATTGCCCAGCAAGATGCGGGCAACAAGGCCATGCGGGTGAAAGTGCTGCACCGCCTGGCCGATATTGACCTGCAAAGCCTGGACTGGCGACGGGCGCTGCGCGGCTACGACCAAATTCGCACCATTCAGCCGGATGACGAAGTGGCTTGTGTGGCCCTGATCGAATTGAACGTGCGCCTGGGGCAAGAGGCGCAGGCGATTAAGGAACTGGATCAGTTCATTGGCACGGCTTTGCGGATGAAGCAACGCGACAAGGCGCTTCAGGTGGTCGAGCAGTTGATTGCCGATAACCCCGATCAGCCCGTCTTGAAGCGCCGCCTGGGAGAGTTGTATCGGCAGGCTGGGCGTATCGAAGAAGCGATTGAGCAATTGGACTCGGCTGGCGAATTGTTCATGCAGCGGCAAAATAAGAGCGCCGCCGCCGAAGCCATTTCGGCCCTGATGGCCCTCAACCCGCCCAACCTGGCCGAATATCAACAGCTTTTTGCCCGGCTCAAAAGCGAAGCCGGTTGATAAGACAACAACAAAAAACCCCATCAGTGCCGATGGGGTTTTTTGTTGTGGGTCTCACCACTTACCACCACACCCGGTAGGATGTGGTGGTTTGTTTTTGGTAGCTGTCTGCACCATTGCTGTAATCGACCTTTACCGTGATGGGAATGACCCCTGCGATTTCGCCTGCCGCCGGGAATGTCAGACGGGTGATGCCATTGGCATCGGTCGGCGGCATCAGCCAACGCATTTCGCCTTCGGGCAGGTCGAGGGCAAAGGTGACATCGGCGTTGGCAATCGGCTGGTGATTTTGATCTTGCACGATGACGTAGATGGTTTGATTTTCACCGCCACCGATCACGGCGCTTTGCACAAAGGCGCGCACCTGAATAGCTACGATCACATTGGGCGCGCCGTTTTCGATCTGCAGGAAGGGGTCTTCCACCATATCGAAATACATCTTGCCCACATCGCTCAAGACCACCCGTTGACCCGATGGGCGTTCGGGGTGCCACTCGAAGCGCGCCCGTTGGAAGTATTGCATCATGCGCCCATCCTGGATGACCACCTCAGAAAGCGGGTAGCCAAATTGCTCGAAGCCGCCATGGGCGTTGAAGAAATCTAAGAAAGCGTAGCAAACCTGGTGTTGTGTCTGCGAAAAATACTGGCAGGCCGCTAAGCCTGGCTGGGCGGTGATGGTTTCGCCGGGCGGCAGGTTGGCATGAAGAAAGATGCCAATGTTCGATAGCGTCACGCCCAGGTCGGGAAAATCTGTCTGATATTCGAAGCGCGCCCGCTCGAAATACTGCACGCGCAGGGCGGGCGAACCCGGCACAATGGGCGGGTCGAAGGCATCGGTGATTGGGTAGCCGTAGAGCAGTTCGGGGTTGGCTGCTTCGTTGTATTTTTGCAGAAAGGCATCAGTTACCCAGTGGCCTGTTTCGGGGAAGTAACGCGTCGAATCGCTTTGTTGGGCGTGCGAATGGCTTTGCGCAAGCAGCAAGGCCAGCAACACCAGGCCAATGATCCAAAATTTGGGCGAAAAGATGTGTGCCATAGGTTGATTATATATCAATTAGCCGATCTGCAAAGCCAACCCATCTGCAAGGTGGGCTACCGAGGGCAAGATCAGGTCGGCCCCTGCCTGGCGCAACTCGCCTGCCTCGCCAAAGCCTGAAAGTACCCCCACCGTTTGTGCGCCGGCGGCTTTGCCGGAGCGAATATCTACGGTGGTGTCGCCGATCATCAGGCAGGCTTCGGCGGGAACTTCCATTTGCCGGGCGGCCCACAGGATGGGATCGGGATAGGGCTTGGTGTGGCGGCAGGTGTGGGCGGTGGCCACGCAGCGAAAGAGCGGTTGCAGGGCAAACTGCGCCAGAAAACGCCCGGTGCTGTGCTGGTCGCGGGCGGTGATCACACACAGCGGGTAGCGGTTGTGCAGGCTGCGCAGGGTCTCGATGGCCCCCGGCACCGCCAGGAAGGGCCGCGTGGACTGGCCCAGCCCCAGGCGATAGGCGAAATTACCCACCCGATGAAACAGACCATCTACGCCGAGGCGGTCGGGCAGGCCGTAGAGAAACGTGCCGGGCGTTTCGGTGCGCATGACCAGCCAGCGCGCCACGGGCAGCGGCTCGCGGTTGCGGAAGGCGAAGCGCACGGGCCGCAGCCAGCGCGCCAGCCTTTGCACGAACTGATCGTCGGTGTCGCTCAGTGTGCCATCTACATCGAAGCACAGCGCTTGAATGCGTGCAATATCCAGGTTCATCAGGGTTGGATCGCCTGCCACAGGGCATCGGCCTGGGCGGGTTGCGGGGCAAAGAGCCAGGTGGTCTCCTGGTTTTGGATGCGCAGTTGGTGTGTGCCAGCGGCGGTTTGCCAGGTGACCAGGGAGGCTTCGTCGGATGCCGGTGTACCAAAGCGGGCGGTGGCATATTGGCGGAAGGCCTCGGCAAACTCGGCGGCATCGGCGGGCGCATCCCATACAGCATGGAGCACCATCACGCTTTGGGCATCTCCTTCGTGGTGGTAAACGACATAGCTGTCGCCGCCCCAGCCGGCGGCGGCTGTTTCGGCCACGTCCTGGGCCAGGCGGCTGGCCGGGTCACTGCCATACGCCAGGATCAAGATGGTGTACCACTCGCCCATCACGCCGCGGTCCAACTCGCTCCAGCCATCGCCCAGCAGCGCGCCGAAATCGGGCAGTGCGACGGTGATGGGTTGTTCGGCAGGATATTTTTGTGGGTGCAAAATCTGCTCGGTGGAGGTGGGCAAGGTGCGATAGGCGTTATCTACGGCCTGCCAGCCGCCCTGGTCGTGAAGCGCCTGGACGAAGGTCAGCCCTTTCTCATAGGGGAAGAGAAAATCCTGTTTCAAAAATTCGGGGGCGCTGTCGTAGACCGGGCTTTGATAGCTGTTGTAAAAATCCATCACCTGCTGCTGATCTTCAGCGGTGCTGTAGGTCTGAAACCATTCGAACTCAGCCAGGGTGGCGTCGCCCTCGATGAGCGCCTGGATGGCGGCGCAGCGTTCGCTGTCGGCTTCACAGGCGTCCTCGTTGTATTGCAGGCCCTCGTCGAAGTTGTAGACCTGATCTTGTAAGACGTGGGTGTATTCGTGGGCGTAGGTCATTCGTTCGAGGCCCTGGAACGCCTGTGCCTGGACGACATACATCTCTTCGGTCTCGTCATCGTAGAAACCGGCGATCTGCTCGGTCAGCAATTTTTCGTAGAGCGTCAGCAGATCGAAGCCAGGTTCGAGCAGGCCGAACAGGGATAGCACCAGCACATCGCGTTGGACTTCTTCGGGGGTGTAATCGGCCAGGAAGTCGTCAATCACCCGCTGCTGCAATTGTTCGGGGCTGAGCAGGGCGCGTTCGACCGGTTGGCTGGGCGAGAGGCCGCGCAGGTCACGCACTTCTTCTTCGATGATGTCCATTTGGGCGGCCACATAAGGCGGGATTTCGCCGCCTGGCGCGTCGGTGCTGCTGGCCGAGGGGGTGATGGTGGGCCGGGGCGTCGGCGGCAGGGTGTATGCGCTGGCGCCGGGCGTGGATAGCCCTGAAAATTCAGGGAAGACGCTCCACACAACCAGCCCGCCGGCGGTGATCACGCAGCAGCACAGACAGAAGATGACCACCAGGATGATGGCCGTGATGATGATATTTCGATTGGTTGTTTCCATTCGTTACCTCATGTAAATTTTTAGAACAAGCGGCAGGATTGTAACTGTTTTCAGGCAGACGGGCAACCGCTCACTTCTCAAAACCTCGCCTCTCTGTTACACTTGCGCCGTTTCGCCAGAAGCCCTCGGTTACGATGGTTTTGCAAGGCCCCACCATCTGCACCGGGGTTTTTGTTTGCCTGCCACCCAATTATCCCATTACCTTACCTGTACCTCCTATGCTCACTGAACGTACTGACCTCCGGAATATCGCCATCATCGCCCATGTTGACCATGGCAAAACCACGCTGGTAGATGGCCTGCTCAAGCAGGCGCGCATCTTCCGCGACAACCAGCGTATCGTCGAGCGTGTGATGGATTCCAACGACCTCGAACGTGAACGCGGCATCACCATCCTCGCCAAGAACACCGCCGTCACCATCTGGGATGACGCCACCCAACAGCAAGTCAAGATCAACATCGTAGATACCCCCGGCCATGCCGATTTCGGCGGTGAGGTGGAACGGGTGATGAACATGGTGGACGGCGTGCTGCTGCTGGTAGACGCCGCCGAAGGCCCCATGCCGCAGACGCGTTTCGTGCTGAAAAAGGCGCTCGAAATGGGCCACCGCGCCATCGTCGTCGTCAACAAGGTGGACCGCAAAGGCGCTGACCCCGAAAAAGCGCTCAACCAGACCTTCGACCTGTTCATCGAACTCGGCGCGACCGACGAACAGGCCGATTTCCCCGTCATTTACAGCAATGCCGTCACGCAGCAGGCCGGGCTCACGCCCGAGGTCGGCCCCGATTTGCAGCCGCTCTTCCAGGCCATCTTGCGCCACATCCCCGCCCCCAAAGTAGATGCCGCTGCCCCGCTGCAAATGCTCGTCACCACCCTCGGCTACGATGATTACCGCGGTGTCACGGCTGTTGGCCGCCTGTTCGCCGGGCGGATGAAGGCCGGGCAGCCGGTGGCGCGCCTGACGCTGACCGGCGAGAACATCCCCGAACGCGCCCGCTACCTCTACATTCACCAGGGCTTGAACCGCGTGGAAGTGGAAGAAGCCGCCGCTGGCGAGATCGTGGCGCTGGCCGGGCTGGAGGGCATCGCTATCGGCGAGACGCTGGCCGACCCGGAAAATCCCATCGCCCTGCCCACGATCAAGGTTGAAGAACCGACCGTGCGCATGACGTTTGGCGTCAACACTTCGCCTTTTTCGGGCAAGGAAGGCCGCTGGAACACCTCGCGCAAACTGCGTGAGCGCCTGTTCGATGAACTGCGCTCGAATGTGGCCTTGCGTGTCGCTGAGACGGAGACCGCCGAACGCTTCACGGTCTCGGGGCGGGGCGAGCTGCACCTGGCGATCCTGATCGAAACCATGCGCCGCGAAGGCTACGAGTTTGAAGTCTCGCGTCCCGAAGTCATCTTTCGACAAGGCGAAGCCGGCGAAACGCTCGAACCCTTCGAGGAAGTCCACATCGAAACCAGCCCCGAAACCGTGGGCGTGGTGGTCGAGATGCTGGGAGGGCGGCGCGGCAAGATGCTGGATATGCAAGACACCGGCACGGGCAGCACGCGCCTGATCTACCTGGCGCCCACACGTGGCCTGCTGGGCTTCCGTTACCAGTTCCTTACCGCCACGCGCGGCATGGGCGTGATGAACACGCTCTTCCACGATTATCTGCCCCTGACCGGGGCGATGACGACGCGCACCAATGGTTCGCTGGTGGCCTGGGAACCCGGCGAAACCGTCACCTATGGCTTGAAAGCCGCCGAGGAACGCGGCACGTTGTTTTACAACCCTGGCGTGCCGGTGTACGAGGGCATGGTGGTGGGTGAGCATCAGCGTTCAGGCGACCTGTCGGTCAATGTGTGCAAGAAGAAGCATCTGACCAACATGCGCTCGGCGCGCGGCGATATGGAAATCCGCCTGACGCCGCCGCGCCAGATGAGCCTCGACGAGGCCATCGAATACCTGGCCGACGACGAACTGCTCGAAGTGACCCCGCTGAACTATCGTATCCGCAAGCGTGTACTCGATACCCACGAGCGCGGGCGGCTCAGCAAGCTGGCCAAACTGGCCGACGAATAGCCAAACCCCGCGCCGCATTGCCTGGATAGATGAAAAAGCACCGTGGCGTAAACCATCGGTTTGCGCCACGGTGCTTTTTCAATGTAGGGGCAGATGGTGTTAGTATGCTCCCACGCTATAGTGGTAAAGTAAATTCGGACACGAAATGGGC